>CAWJDZ010000021.1:0-287212 GCA_963841765.1 uncultured Alphaproteobacteria bacterium | reverse complement strand
GAAAAGAACCAAAGTCTCACGATCAAGCTCGGGGGGTTTGAGAGTAGTTGCATGGCAGAAAAGTCCGAGAGACCTGCAGGATGAGGTTCAAGAGTAGTAACCGGATGGTTCCTTATGAGTTTCAAGTTTATTTCCAACGCCTCCACTTCGACCTTGACGGGAACGTGGATCCGGCGGGTGTCTCGGCTGAAAGCCCAGGGCAATTGGAACGACTACATCATACCCTTTGGGGAGCCCCAGTTCTTGGCTCCGCCCTCGCTCGTTAGCCATGGGATGGGGGAACCCAGCCAACAGGAACCCAGCCCCTTGGCGTGTGCCGCAAGAAGGAGATTCTGACCGGGCGGCAGCAATCAATGGTGTCTCGGAATTGCCTTCCTGTGCCGAGATAAGAATCAGCACGGGTGCATCCCAAAAAACTTTTATCCTGGCATTTCGCCACTTCGCCTGCGTATGGTCACGCGCAAACCTCATTGCGCGTTCGCCATAGCGGGATAGCCTGTCAACTCCCTCTACGACAGATATGGCCCAAGGCGCGTCTCCGCTCACCGGAGGCAAAGGCGCTTGTACAGCCGCCCATATTACCTCTTCGATGATTCACAGGAACCGGATCGGCGCGATATTTTCGGATAAAACGTCGGGTGTGGATTGCAGTGACGACATCCATCGTGCACATCTCCCCTGCAATAACCCAAAATAAAGCAAACTGGCCACTTGGAGTTTAAATCGGCGCCTAAGTAGCACTAAACGGCAAAACGAAATTTGCCGCGCAGCCAAAACATGCCTTCCCAACAGAGATGACAGGAAAGCGAGGATGCGCAAGCGTTGATAAAAGCACTTTGGGGCTGCCGTCCGGAACCCCATTTCCCCCTGTAAGGTCAGAGCAAGGGCGGCGATTTTCAGATTTTGACTACCTGGGTAGCCCCCGACAAGATCGGCCGTCCTGAAGTCATGGGGGTCCTGTCCGCCACGCGCGCGTGTTGGTCGCAAAATTGTCCTCCCGGCACACTCCACCCCTATAATGCACTGTATAAATTGTGCGGCAGACAAGGAAGGCCGTTAAATCCCATTATTAAACGGCCCATCGGTTCAACCATCCGGTCAGTCGACAAAGGGCGTAGGCCATCTGTGGACTAGGATGCCTCGCTTTTGCAGAGCCTCTGCGACAAGCTGAGCAGTTGTCCCGCCCAAGCCGCTGTTCATTCGCTCAAGCCGCTTGATCCCGTTCACATGAACGCCGGCAAGTTGAGTTAACTGCACCTGTGTCAAACCCGCCATAATGCGGGCCGCCGCCACTTCGTCCTTTGCAAACTGAGCCATCCTGTTACACCTGCTTATTGCGAGAAGTGTGCAGAGAAACCTCAGCACAGCGCGTGGGCCCGCTCCTTCCCCGAGTCGTTGCCGTGCTTCAGGGCATTCCGATTTCCTTTCGGCGCCCCAGTCCATTCGCCTCCATGCATACGACACCTACCGTTCTTCATTGCCCCGTTGCGGCACGGTTTCCCTGTCCTCCGCGAGTGGGCTCCGCACCTGTTGCTCAGGTGCTTGGGTAATTGTTGCATGGGCTTGATCGTTGATTTTTGGTGCACGACCCCCCGTATCGACGAACTGCCGAGGGACGATAGGGGGACCAAGAGCCTCGCGCGTACTACTGACGCGCCATTCGTAGAATCCGCCTGTCAAGACAAGGCGCCATTTTTGGCGTAATATCGAGTGCACGCATTTGGCGGGGCGGGCCACAGTAGCCGGTCGCAGAGAGCGCCGCCGTCAAGATAGCTGCCACTGCCACCGCGTCCTAGCATCCCGACCTCCAGGCCCTTCCACCGTGCGTCCCCGTTCCCATCTTCGCTAAGCAAGAGGACGCGGGAAGGCCGCAAATGCAGTTTTGAACTAGAAGCCGGCTGGGCAGCGTCTCGCATGCAGGCTCACATCGGTTTTGATGCAGCCTTCAGGCGGGGCGGCCGTCGGCGTAACCGTAGGTTCGACCGTTGCCGTCGGCGTAACCGTAGGCTCGGCCGTTGCCGTCGGCTCGGCCACATCACTGCTGTTGCCACCGACGGCAAATGCGACGCCGGGCGGGCAGCCCCTAACATGATAGGCGACTTCGGTCACAATGCAGCCTTCCTCTGCCGCAAACCGCTGGAAACCGGGGCCGCTGCGCCGGTCTGAAGAATAATCGCTAGCGCCGTCCCGGCGACACATAGTCCAATGAATGAGAGCTTCATGGTATTCTCCTTCCTGCCAATGACTGGGCTGATCCTTCTCCCTTCGGTGCCTCTTACGGGGCGGGAAGCCGCTCGCTGTGCTCCTCGCGTTTACCGTGGCTTTCAAGTTGACGGAGAAGTCCTCGGCGTCGGCGCTGCGCATGCGGCAACGACACCTGTTTCCTTTCAATTGAAACTCTCCCGCCATAGGAAAGGATCCTCTTCGCGTCGGAGTTTCGGGTACTGTCGGCTTTCGACCAGCCGCTGCGGGAGATTCTCGACCAGCCGCTGCGGTGGTTTCTCCACCAACCGCTGTGGGGGTTTCTTGCTCACGGGTTTGTCAGCACCCCCCTTGACCACGACCGTCGCGTTCGCCATGCCGGCTTCCTCCACCAATGCTAAGCGTCGCCGCATCTTCCGGCGCAAGGCGACGCAACCATGAGACGCACGGCGGCCGAGGTTGTCACATGTTCGGTGCCGTGGATCGCGTGACCCGGACCCGGTAAAGAAGATCGAATGGGGCATCGGCGCATCATCCCACTTCTGGGAGAAATGTTCTTCCTCCATCCGGAAGGGTTTATAAGTGCCGGTGGGTGTCGCGTAACGTTACTTCCGGTCGACACCGGCCAGACATTTCCTGCTGACCATCAATGCTGACGGTCATCTCCTGGCTGTTCTCATTGATGGAAACAAACACCTGCGCGGCATAGGCCGGCCCGGCATTCAGAAGAATCAAACCCGCAATCAAAAGCCGAAACTGCATAGCAATCCCCCATCGCCTGGTGGAGATAAAACGTAGCTTTGCAAGGAAAGTTCCGGGGGCAATCGGAACGCCTGGAAGCATGACGCTGTCTGGCGTTGCGGGGGAAGCTCGGGCACCGAGTAGCAAGACCCAACATCGTTGTCATCTGGGCGGGAAACTGTGTTCTTGTGTGTGTTCATTCTCGCTTCCCGCTACTGCCGTTCTTTCACCGCGTTGTCGGCTGGTCCGTTTTTGCCGCCGCGTTGCTCGTAAGCGATACGCCGGCGGGCTCGATGATGACGTCCGGCTCCGCAGCCACCTGCGGGCGCCAGCACTTGATCTGGCGGAAGCGCAGCTTTGCCGGATCCGATTGCAGACTGTCGCGCTGGAAGGTGACGGCCTTCTCGAACCCGTTGCTCCGGCAGAAAGCGTCCGCTGCAGGCTTGCCGCATTGACCCCCACCGGAGAGGCAGAACACGACCGGCTCGCCCGCAAGGCGCGGCGACATATAGCTGCGTGCTGACGCATTGGCTCTCGTCTCGAGACCATCGACCTTGAATGCCGGCCGTGAACCGAGCGAGGAGTTGGAAACCGGAACAATCGCTATGGTGGATAAGCTCCCCAGCAGAGCTATGGCGGCGATGACCTTCAGCATACTGGCCCTCCCCTTTCCAGTTGCGCTTTAATTGATGCTCACATGGATAGGAGGATCCGGTGCGGGTACCTACTGCACTTAGGTTCCAACCTCATATCGGGAGTGATGGTGGAACCTATACTTGGGTTCAAACAGATGAAGGTGGGAGGTCGCCTTCAAGGAATTGGGCCTGATGATTTCGTCCACCTTGCGACAGTCGATTCCAGCCCGGCCACAAGTCTAGGAGACCATACGCAAGTATAGTTTCATACCCGCTGTCGGTTTACCAGATATTCACACATTCGGTTACCAATCCGAGTCATGCGGGTTGTCAAAGAAGGAAAGCTGACTTGTCCATGATTTCGATTGTCGATGATGATGAGTCTGTTCGCGAGGCGACCAAGGGTCTCGTCCGGTCGCTGGGCTACGATGCAGCTGCATTCGCCTCGGCAGAGGAGTTCCTAAGCTCCGACCGCTTGAACGATACCGCATGTGTCGTTACCGACGTGCAGATGCCTGGCTTGAGCGGCATCGAGCTGCAAAGCCGGTTGGCGGGGGAGGGGCACCGGATACCTATCATTTTCACTACGGCGTCTCCTGAAGAACGTGTCCGCAGACACGCCAAGGAGGCTGGAGCCTTTGGCTTCTTCAGCAAGCCCTTCGACGCGGACCTCTTTATCGGCTGTCTCAACCGGGCCGTGAGTTCTGCGATTGCTGACTGCTAACCCGGGTTGAAGCCCCATCCAATTTGTACTCTCTCTTGGCATCGTGGGCCAGTGCGAGATTTTGGAAAATGCGGAATCAGACGATAGGCGCGCGCTCAATTAGATCGGCTGTAGCTCACTCGGCCAAAGACTGGCGCGTTAGGCTGGAGCAGGAGGGCGAGCGCTAGCGAGAAGTGCCTTGCATCCCATTGATAGCGAAGCCAAGCAGGACTAGAATCAAGTATTGATGATGCGCGATCCGCCCATTTCAATATCAACTCGGACACCAAGTTTTAGCGGAGGGCGAAATGGCAACAGTTGAATATTTTCCGCAGCACTTCATTGCCCTAAATCCTCCCATTCAACCTGGAGGGAGTGTGGGGGTAAGTTTTGGCAAGCATTTTACTCAAATAACGGTGAGTTGATTGTCACAGCTCACCACCAGTTTGACGGTAGGTTACAGGTTGCTGACCTGACTGTAGTCACAGGCCACCTGGGGGAACAGGACATCACAGGAGTTGACTGCAGCGTTATTAATCGTGGCTTCTCGCCTGTATCTGGTTTCTATATCAATCTTACTAGGATCAAGGGTTAGAGGGTTGTTTGGCGGCAGCAACAAAGCAACGAGGCGCGGCTGTATCCTCGAACTCGGCCAGCATGCATTGAAAGGAAAACGTTGTGAAGCTGATGGTTAGCCACGACCGCCGAGGCAACATGACGGCCATAGTAGCTTCGCCCGACTCGCCCGTAGAGAGATGCACTGTGTTGCGACGAGGGCAGCGGGTGACGGAGATCGAGGTCCCGGAGATAACTCTCGATCTTGGCCCCAAACAGATACTTGAGCGTCTGTCTGATCTAATGCAGACCCACAAAATCGAACTGGGGGGCGAAAGCTACCGTCTCACGCGGAAAATCTCCCGAAAGTGAGCAAAACCGACCGGGCGTCGGCGCGCAGGGCGCCAGCGCGCCCCTGCGCCACGCCCGTAGGCAATCCCGCCTACACATCCATCACCACAACAGCCACTTTATGAGCAGATAGACCGCTGGAACAGGCGTTCCGTACAAAATTGCATACCCGCAAAGGGGAACCAGAAGTCTCCATATGGGCATAGTGGGCAAATATAGCGCGCGGCCATTAGTCGGCAAATCCGACGCCTGGACATGGTTAGTGGCGAGCTAAGGGGACTTCCAGTGCCAATATGCGCCCCTACACGGCTTTCACTTCAAAATCCGATCCATCAAGTCGCCAACGCCTTCGCCCGGCAAAAGCCAACGCCGAACTCACAGCTCGTCGTCGGCCGCCTTCTCATACGCCTGAGCCTTTTGCTAAACCGGCCTTTCCTTCTCGCAAGTAATAATGCCGTCGTCGTCTGCGCGGCACGAGTACGGGACGAACTCCCTCAGTACGGTCAGAGCTTTCTCATCAACTCATACTTGTGTTTGAATTGGACGGCCTTGAAATCAGAGAATGCCTCGCCATACTTTGCCTTAAGGGCCTCAAACTCCCGTGCGAAATCCTTCCTGTCCTGCTCAATCGCCATGGTCTTTAGCTCCCTTGCCAATGCAGCATCGGCATCGATGGATTGCAAATTCAACTGCGCCGCCGCGCCGGGGAATTGCTTATCCAGCTCAGCGATGAGCACCACCGTTAGCCTGATCTCGACTGCGGTAGGCGCCGAGAAGTTGACGGTGTGCAGGTAACTTTCATCCGAATTATTTGGAAAACTGAAGATGGCGCTTTGCCCGTTAATGATGACGAGCAGGGTCGCCTGTCCGCCTTCGGTCGTGACAGCTGCACCCTGAAACTTGAAGGCTGCCTTGGGGGGCGAGCCGTTCGTTACTGGTATAACCATCGAGAACACGCGCGTCACGACCGGATCGGTTTTCCTATCCTCGGCTTTGGCCTCAAGAGCGCCTAGTGTAATAGTCGCTGCCTTACCGTCAGGCGAAACGGCATATTCGTGTATTGGGGGAAAGGTCAGCGAGCTGCCGAATTTCAGGTCTTCCATGCGAGCCTCCTCCTAAGGATTTGATGAATGCCTAGCTAGTTCAACTCGAGCGTCGTCAGAGTGGGGCAATGGTCGGATAGCGCAAGAAGCGGGTCTGGATTGTCTGCAGTCTTGGGCAGTGTTCTGCCTTTTTTGCCCAGCGCTATTTTGTTGGCATTTGTCGGTCGCCATCAACCCGGTTCCGACGACTTATGTGATCGAGGCCGAATCGAGATTTGGCGTTGGATGGCTAAGATTTATTCCGCCCCCCGAATATGCCCCCAGATCATTCCAGCCGGTGTCATCGCTCGTCAGCACAAGAGTGTTTGGCTTCTTGTCTTGTGCGTGGACTGGTAGAGTGGCGAAAGCGTGCATGGCACTCGCTGCCAGGACCGTCATACACAACCGCTGAAGGTGTTTCATATCTGCCTCCCTTGCTGTGCAGGTCCTCCCTGCGCCTAGGTGTCGCAGGAGGAGCCTTGATGAGGGCAAGTCATAGGCTTTCACCCAGTAGCGGCTGGGTGCAATAAAACTGTAGCCACTCTTGTGACAAAAGTAAAAGTGCCCCAGAGCAACGGCTGGAAATACGTCTGCAAATGGCCGATACTGTTGCAAAAAGATTTTGCGCCCACCCGGACGCAATTTTGATTCAAGAAACTAGCTAGCCGAGCAAGATTGATTCACGGCACGCGCCTGTTTGATTTGATTATTGCATGCCAGGCAAGGGGTGCAGACTTTTGCAACAATCGGCCCATGGCGTCGTTTCGCTGCGCTGCGGAACTTGGCTGCTATCGGGGCAAAGCGGACTTTGGCGAGCCGTCCGCCCGGTAGGGTGGGTTCACGGCCTAATCAAAATCACAAACTTATGCTTCACTCGGTGATGCGCTTTTCCCAATCCTCAGAGCCGAAGAATGACAGGCATGCGATTCGGCGCCGTGGCAGACGCCTCAACGAAGATCGGATATCGCGAGGATGTTCTGGGCGCTATCGTAAATGATCAGCGATCCGCGAATAGCACTTGCAGCCTCTCCCCGGTGGGGAACGCACTGCCGACCTTGCAGAAGTACAGGATGGATTGGGATGACAGCTTCGCATTCATAACGCAGACACGGTCGGTGGTGAGGCTCGTTCCTCCGCAATTAGTAAAGGTGATGGAGACGGGGCTGCCATCTGAACTCAAGATTTGCATCGTAATAAAGACGGGGCGCGAGCTTAGGTTGGCGACCGTGCATGACGCGATTGCCTGATTTTTATGAAATAGTGGCCCAGCGCCGACCTCCGCGTAAGCCGCACTGCCCAAACCCAGCAGCCAAACCAATCCTGCGAGAGCTGCACGAAATCTCATGATACGCCTCCACATTTTGTGACGAGTGTCCGATGAACTACGCTTCGATTGCTTCACGGCGGACTGGAAGTCTACAAGGCTTCTCAGTTCAAGGAAATCGCCCCGCGGGTTTGCGCACCTTCACCGTCACGCCGCCGATTCGTGATCGTTTTTATTGACCGACCGCCAGGTCGCTAGAAACGTGGTTTCCGCGAGGTTGGCTCAAGTGTTCAAATGCTTTAATCCGGCATGCTCTTTAGAACCCATAAAATCCGCACGAGAGTCCGTCTAGCTCTCTTTTTTATTCGCCCCGAACACATTGGAGAACCATCGGTTGATGACGCCGGCACTCGCCGCTCTGCACAAGGGTCAGAGCCATCCGCATACAAACGTACCAACCGGCCTTGATTGAGGACACCATGAAACCAAAGAGGTTCTTACCTGGGCAGGCATTCCGCTATCAATCGCCGGCAATTTCGGTCAAGACCTCGACATGTTGTCATTGTGTAAACGCCGGCCCGCCGGGTGAAGTCGGTGTTGTCCCACCATATCTGCTCGTTTCCGAGGACAATATTAACGCACTCGCCTGGCCTGTACTCTTGGACTACTCTGCAGCGTCGATTTCCACACGCCTTCAGCGCCCTGGCGTGGGCGTTGCGCTTGCTATCGCCCTTTGCATAGCCGTGGTATTGGGCGCCATGCTGGGGCACGACGGCAAGCGCCGCATAACGCTTGGCTGAGTATGCGGGATGCGCAAATGCAGTCAATGTGAATGGCAAAGCGCATACCAGCCAAAAGCAGGAGAATTTTATCATGAGAGCCACCCCTCCCTATCCGGCGAATAGTTGGAGTTTACGTATTGGTCCCCAGCCCCAACTATAGCTCAGTTCAGCTCGATTGCCTTAACGTTATATATTCTCTGATCAGTTCTCCGACGAAGAACCAGGCGGCTGATATTTCTGGTCCAATCGGCTTCGCCCAGTAGCAATCGCATCAGCACCCGTCTAGCTCTTTCCGGCGACGAATAATTCCCGTGCTTCCAGGCGTTCCGATTGCATTTCGGCTCACCGGCCGCCTTTCCCCCGTGCATCCGGCACCTACCTGTCCGCGAGCGCGAGATTCTTGAGGACGAGCGCTCGGTTTTTTGCTTCCCCGGCTCGGCGCTCTTGCATTGCCGCTGAATTATTGAGATGCGCGATTCACATACGATAAGGCGCCCCTGGTTTACGGGGTAAGCTGGAATTGCGCCGGAGTTTCTCCGGGGTCGCGGGTCGCGAACCTTTCGCCGAGCCCGCGGTGCTCAACATCTCGCCTTTCAGCCGTCCAACCCGAGGCGAGATTTGTCATCATCACCTGACCCGCCACGGTGCGTATCGCCGGGCGGGTTTCTTTTTGGTCCTCGCGTTCGGGACGGTAATAGCCCCAATGTTGTAGGCAGTTTCGATTAGTGCTTAGCTTCTCGTGTGGCGGATGGGGAACGGCCGTGACAAGTCATGGAAAGTAGTCTGCCGAGCGCAGCGGCGCTTGCACTGATCCAATTTGGGCTCGGCGGCTGGTTTGAACCTGATATTGTCTTTGCCGCTCAGGCCGGCCTTGAAAGGTCGTCACCAACCGGCGGCGGGTGGCCCACCCTTGTAACTCCGGTGGAGGACGAGTGGTCGGAATCGCCTAGGCATGTGAAGTACCGTCAGCTCGGGATCAGGATGACCAGGGCCTGAGCACGGCCCCCGACAAGATCGGCCGTCCTGGAGTCATTGGGGAGTCCTGTCCGCCGCGCGCACGTATTGGTCGCAAAATTGTCCTCCCGGCACACTTCACCCCTATAATGCACTGTATAAATTGTGCGGCAGGGACAAGGAAGGCCGTTAAAATCCCGCTATTAAACGGTCGAGAGGCACAATCAGCCAGCGATGCGGACAAAAGGCGTTGGCCAAGCATCGGCCAGAATACCGCATGTCTTGAGGGCGTCGCCAATTCGCTCCACGGTCATGCCGCCCAGCCGGCTGTCCATGTGTTCAAGCCTCTAGCGCAATAGCAGGGTTGGTAGGACTTGTGGGCCAGTACATCGGCGGTACTGGAATTGCTTATGCATCGCTCGATATAGCCTGTGGCGACAAGATTTATACAGTGACCACTGGTAACAACAAAGGCGAGTGCGCGTCTTCGGGCAAAAGAATACCGCATGTCTTGAGGGCGTCGCCGATTCGCTCCACGGTCATGCCGCCCAGCCGGCTGTCCATGCGTTCAAGCCTCTAGCGCAATAGCAGGGTTGGTAGGACTTGTGGGCCAGTACATCGGCGGTACTGGGGTTGCTTATGCATCGCTCGATATAGCCTGTGGCGACAAGATTTATACAGTGACCACTGGTAACAACAAAGGCGAGTGCGCGTCTTCGGGCAACGGCAATCATGCCATGTGCGAAGATGGTGAAGGCAATTCAACCAAGATGACCTGCGCGAATGGCTGCGGAGGCAGCACGGGAAAAGGCCGCTGTGAAATAAAAAAATGAGCGATCAGAAGCGCGCGCGTCACGCCACCTTGGACTGAGCAGAGAAAAGGCACCAGCCGCCTCCGAGAAAATCTTGTTCAAGACAGCTTGTCGCAGCATGCGATAGGACAGCTATAGTGTGGCGATGACACAATCCCGTCCCGTGCGCCGTCTGACCACCATTCTGTTAGCCGATGTCGTGGGTTTCAGCCTCCTGGTCGGCGGCGCGGCTACGTGGCCGGCTCGGCACCAATCAGAGGCGCCGAGCCCTTTGGAGGAAGCTCTCAGTCGTTCTCACTCACTTTATACGTAATCACACCGGAAAGACCCCTATCGGGCGTCCCAACGGGGCCCGCCCTGCCAGGGACCATACACTTGAAAAAATAATAGCCGTGGTTGGGTGCACTGCCTAAAGCGTCGAACTCCCCGCTGCCCCACTCATACACTACAGCAAGCGTTAATGGAGACGCCGAAAGGATTTTGTCTTCCCTCTTAAAAGGGGTTCCCCCTCCGACTTGACCTTCCCCTAGGTAGTCCCTGGCTTCAAACTCACACCTGACCGGCTCTGTACCGTTTTCTTGGACAGTTATCCTGGCGAACTCTGGTGTTGTATCTACGTGGTCTCTCACAGCGGGGCATATCCATACCTGTGGGCCCGGACTGAAGTTTAACATGGCGCCATTCACGCCAAGCCCTACCGCATTTGCGTTGATTCGGTTGATCACGTCCACTAGGGGAAGGTTTGTCTCCAAAAAAGTGGGGGTGATCACCCGACACATTGCGCCAGGGTAGGTCTTATCGTCCTCCGCCAATGCGGCTGTTGTTAGGGTGAAGATTGGAAGAACGACTGCGGTTAGGACTGTGAGACGGCGGGTGCTCTTATGCATGGTTAGGTTCCTTTCCTGACAGCTCATCAAACCTCCAGCGGCCGTCGCTCAGGCGCTGGGGCATTTCAGGTTGTAAGCGGCAACTCGAATCAGATTGCATTGACCAAGCAAAAGCAACCGGCGCGCGGAACATGGCTGCGACATACCGCGCGCTCTTACCTCCTGAGATCACTCGGACGGCTTGCGATGCACGATGGCATCAATCAAAAGTCTATAAGGATTGCTATCCCAGATGTCCGAGGAAACGCCGCGCGGCCTGCAACCGCTCTCGCCTATGGTATAAAGAATATAGGGCGGCAACTCAGATACAAGTTCCTCATGTTGCCTTTCTTGCTTGCGAAGCGCTCGCGCCTCGCGCCAACCCTTTAAAGCCGAATACCAAGACCCTCGACGGCCGCAAGTCTGAGAAGTGGTGGGATTTTCCAAACGCTTGTGCATGACAGTCTCCATGGCAGACTTGAAAGCACGGCTTCGAATGATGACGATAGAACCTTTCATGGAGAGGGTGCTGTGCGGAAACTCACAATTTCTTCGGCCAGATGACGCGCAGCCGAGATTTCTCGAATCGCAGCCTCGGTACTCGGCCTCTCGATAGCCTGGGTGATGCGCACCACGGGCGGCGGAGTCCGGCCTTAACTGCTTTCACTTCAAATTCCGATCCACCAAGCCGCTGCCAAAATGCCAGCATGGCTTGATATCGATTTGATTGCCATCAACGGCGGTGGATCTGCCAAACTCATCAACTGAGCGAGGCGGCCATGCGAGGACTTAACTCCGGACGAAGGTTTCCGTGCGAACTGAACGTTGACGACCTCTTGCGACCTGCCGACGCCTTTTCCCATCCGCAAGAAGTGGTTTGCGACCCTGATCTTTCGATCAACGAAAAGTGAGCCATCCTGGTGTCCTGGGCATCAGACGCGTGCGCCGTGGAGGCGACGCCCGGCTTGCGCCGCTCACCCGCCGGCACAACCGTTTCGTTTGATGAGATCATGGACGCGCTCAAGGAATTGGACGAGCAGGCGCGACAAGGCATGAAGCTAACGCCCAAATAAACGCATCTAGCACCAAAAGAAAACCCGCCCGGAACTAGCGCACCGGCGGCATGCCACTGGCCGCTAAGCTAAGAATGCGATGAGCAACCAGATCGAGCCTTGACGGGTCGTTTAGGTCTTGGCTGTTCAGCCTGCGCCTTGCCTCGGTGAAAACCTCTACCAGCGCATTCAAATTATCAGGTTCGAAATACGCCTTGGGCATGGTGTCCTCCCATGTGCCGTCCCGGCAAGAATTTGTAGCTGAGATTTCCCTTGTCAAGTCGAGTCAGCGGTTCGTCAGTTCAGGTTTTAGCTGCTGGGCCTTCATCACGTTCTCAGGGTTCGAGTCCAAAAAGTACGAAACACCTTGGCCTGTGAGTTCATTCAAATCCGGTTCCAATTTGTGGAACTGATGGCCGCCTCGGACGTTGGACTGCGGCCGCGATTATGGCGAGGGATGGGCGATGCTTCTTGCCACAATGTTGGAACGCGTAATTCGGCGTGGGCGGTTGGTGATCCGCGATGTCGACGGTCGAATGTACGAGATTGGCGACGACAGTCCGGTCACGGTGGTCATGCGCCTTCATGACAAGGCCGTGGCGCGCGCGCTCCTGCTCAACCCGCAAATGGCCCTCGGCGAAGCCTATATGGATGGCCGGGTCACCTTCGAGCAGGGCGATGTCGGCGACTTTCTCGATCTGGCAGCCCGCAACTTCGGCACGGGATACGGCCCTGCGCATTGGCAATGGATTGCCTGGGCGCGCGGCGCGACCAACCGCCTCCGCAAGCTCAACACTTTGCGCCGTGCCCACCGCAACGTCGCCCATCACTACGATTTGTCGGGCGCGCTCTACGACCTCTTTCTCGACAGCGACAAGCAATACTCCTGCGCCTTCTTCGAATCGCCGTCGGATACATTGGAAGAAGCGCAGCTGCACAAGAAACAACGCATCGCCGCCAAGCTCGACCTCAAACCGGGTCAGCGCGTTCTCGACATCGGCTCGGGCTGGGGCGGCTTGGCATTGCACTTGGCAACTGAGACCGACGTCGACGTCACCGGCGTGACGCTGTCCGAAGAACAATTAAAAGTCGCGAACACGCGCGCTGCCGCGATGGGCTTGAGCAATCGAGTGCGCTTCCATCTACAGGACTATCGCAAAGTCGCCGGGCGTTTCGATCGCATCGTATCGGTCGGCATGTTCGAGCATGTCGGTGTCCGTCACTATGACCAGTTCTTCCGAACCGTGTCGTCGCTGCTCGCCGACGACGGCGTTGCTTTGATTCACTCGATCGGTCGCAGCGACGGACCGGGTGCGACCAACCCCTGGGCCGCCAAGTATATCTTTCCCGGCGCCTATGCGCCGGCCTTGAGCGAAGTGCTCCCGGCGATCGAACGCACCTGCATCCTCTCAGACGTCGAGATCCTTCGACTACACTATGCCAACACGCTGGCCAAATGGCGCAAACGCTTCCACAAAAATCGCGAGAAGGTGGCACGCCTTTACGACGAGCGCTTCTGCCGGATGTGGGAATTCTATTTGGCGGGCGCCGAGATCGGCTTCCGCTATCAGGGCATGATGGTGTTTCAATTGCAGCTGGCAAAGAAGATCGACGTCTTGCCTTTGACGCGCGACTACATGATGCCGAAACGCGCGGAAGCTGCAATCGCCATTCAAAATCTGAGCGAATTGGAGTCTCCGGCGATTAGGTCAGGCCGGCCCTAATGAAAAATGGCGAAACATGGAGCGCTCTTGGCACCCACGGAGAGGATGCAATCGGCTCAGTCTACTCGATTTTAACACACAGGCTCGTCGGCGCTCGCACCCGACACACCGCACAGTAAGACCACCAAGGCCATAAGTTTTCGCATGGAAAGTGCGCTCATTTCTTGCGTTAACGTAATAATGTCGCCGCGGTAATGCAGCGGGTCGGGACACGACCGAAGCAAAAAAGCTGTTGGCCGTTTTCGAGGCCTCGCAAGACCTTCATCTCGACCACATAGAGCGGATACTCGACCAGCTGGACAAACCTGATTGACCGCTCTCATGGCTCGCTACGCCATGGAGGATATCCGCCTTGCATCAGCGTTCCTGTCGAATGGCGGAGGCGCGACGCCGGTCAATGCCAATGGAGTTTCCTGGAACAATGACTTCATCACCACTACCGGCAATGTCATTTTCGACCTGCTGCACAATTTCCATGTCGAATGTGGCGCCAGGCTCCACAAGGCTCAGGGTTTATGAGACGCTAAGCGATCCGACCGGCTGGGAGGTATGCGGCTATCTCCTCGTCCGCGGTTCCGTCCATGCCCACTCCTACGCCCTTGCTCTCAAGAAACTGACCGGAGTTGAAATCGAGAAGATGTTGCCGACGCCAAACATTACCTGCGCTGGGCCGGCGTCTCGTCCGTCCTAGTAGCCGGCGGCTCCACGGTTATGGCACGCAGTCGGTAAGCGAAGCATTGTGCCGACCCTCCTCCGGGAACTACAAAAGGCCCGCCGGTGCAGTTCCAAGCCTTCAGGGTAGAGTCATTGAACTGAGTCAATGGGCCGGATTGGTTCGACGGTAAACTGACGTATACTCCGTTGCACCAGCTCTTCTGGTCGCTGGGTTGGTCGGGAAGGTTGCCACTGGGAATCTCGAGGTCGATGCGGCAAGTCGCCGATTCGAAATAACCGCCGGGGCCAGAGCAGGCGTCATATGTGTACTGGAACACAAGAGTTGGTCTGCTACTTCCCTGCTCGCTATTACAGATTGAGCCGGTGGCAAGCCCTAAACGGCCGCCATATATTTGCTCGACAAGCGAGACCGGGGTGCAAGTATTGACCGGGGGAACCTTTGCTCCTATGGCGATGGCGACTCCGCCACCAGTTCCATATTGGAAGCAAATATCCGCTAGCGCCGCCGGCGTACTGGCGAAGACGGCTAGAAGGAAGGCCGTTAACAACACTCCTTTGCGAGGCATGGTTACCCTCCGTAACTCGGTGACACTGTGGCGACCGAACGAGCGGCACACCGTTTTTGAATCACCTGACGGTGAGCACGGCAGCTGGCATCTCATACGGGAGCCGTAAGGGCGACCAGCCTACAACAACCCGAAGGAGGTTACAGCCAGCATTACTGACCTACCTTGAAAAACATTCGCCTGCGTTCCCCAAGTTTCTCCAGCGCCTCACCGTTTCGCTGCACGGTCATCCCGCCTAACCGGCCGTCCATTCGCGAAATGGTCTCTCAACGGATTTCCAAGACGGTTGGTCATAGCTTCGCTTCCTCGATGACCACCGCTGTCTCTCTCATGAACTGACGAAATTCCCGCATCTGTTGTCGAAGCGCCTCCCTCTTTCCGCCCTCAAAGGCATTGCGCGAGACGACGGCCTTGCCCTCAGTTGTCCGAGGGCCGGTCGATTTCTCCCAAGGCTTCCATCTGTGAATTGCTGTCGCCTGTCGCGCCCGGCGCTCCGGCGTCCATGAGGATTTCATTGCTTTGCTCCAAAAGTTTGTTTGGCGAGTTTGATTTTTTCTCTGCGCGCGACCTGCCGGCGGCCTCGTTGTTCACCTGTTGCGGCCCATGTGCGATGTTGGCCTGCTTGGCATAGACAACAGGCGGATTTTTTATGGTGCTGAGGGTTTCGAGGGTCATGCGGCACTGGTTTTGAGCCTTCATGGCCATCTTGAAATAGCGCTCGCCCGCTTCGAAGTAGCTGCCATCAAAGTTGCCGGCAGATCGGCACGAAAGTTCTCCGAACATAGCATTAAGCGCCATTGCCTGGCTGGTGAGCATCGCCTCGACGTCCGTCATATCGTTCTTTTGGACGCGCTTCGAAGCCTCGCAAAGAGCGGTGACGATGTTGGGCAACAATATCTCGCCAGTAGTGCCCTTGGCGAAGTGCTTGAGGGCACATGCGTTGGTTATACATGGTCCCGTAAGCGCCTTCGCGGCGTTTACATCGGCATCCTCGCCAGGACCAACGTGGACTTCCACCGCATCGGGATTTGGCGCGCCCATCTCTGATGATGGTTTCGAGGGTGAAGGTCTCTTGCTCAATGTGGTTCCGTTCCTTCGTTGTGAAGCCTCTCAGGTCTGTGCGGGCACGGGTGCAATCATTCTCCGGTCGCGCGCTTGCGGCTTGATGACGCTGATCGGGTCGGTGCCTGCCCGGATCAGGGCACGGGCCTTCGCCGCCTTGTCGCGGGCCTCCGCAAGTGAAACCTGGCCCTTGGCGGCGCTGCCTAGGCCCAGATCCCGCATCCTGTCGCCCGAGCGGTAGAAGAACGACCATCGCTTGCCGCCATTGGGCGATATGCGCAGGTAGAGATTGCCGCCGTCTGAATAGCGGCCCAGCTTTGTGAGGGTTTCGACCTTGCGAGCGGTGAGTTTTCCAGCCATTTGCTTGCCTCCGCGGGGGTGTTTCTGCCCTAGCACGTGCCCTAGCAGATTTTCCGGTTTGGGGCAAACGGTAGCGGATAGCGAAAGACGCTAGCGAAATAAAACCCTTATAAAATAGCTATTAGATGAGACACTGGCGAACGGCGCTGAACAGCTGGAAACGGTAGTTCGGCGGCATCGATCTCCGCCGCCAGGGCGATCGCCCCGGTCTGGATTTTGATGAAACGGTCAGCATCGAAATTGAACATCGTCTGGGTCTCTCCTCTGAGCACATCCGCGGCGCGACTGGTGAATATCCCATCCTCGGCACGGCGCAAGGGGCCCATGGTCGTCTCGATGGTTACGATCTTTACCGGTTACACTTTGGGAACTTCAACCTTGCCGGCGTAGGTCGGGAACTCGCCAAAATTGAGATAACTCTCGTGGAAACGGGCAAGCTTGTCCTCATCGACATCAACTCCGAGCCCTGGCCGCTCTATTCGTCCCCACGTTGGGCCATCAACGATTGGGATGCGCTCGGTGAGGATGTCATCCTCCATTACCTGAGATGTCTGCTGGCTGCCGAGGGCTGCATTGGGCGCTGCCAGCATGACGTGCTGGCAAGCCGCCGCGGTGAGACCCAACTCACCATGCGTGTGTTTGATCACCCGCCAACCTTCCATGTGGCTGATCTGATTGAGCGCGTGCCAACGCCCGATGGAGCCCACCCAATAGACGCTGTAGCAGAGGTAGTCACCGCAACGGCTCTTAATAATTCTGTAGGCGTCGGCCTCGCGCCATAGACCCTCGTTCACACAGAACGGCACGTCAACTCGCTTTCGCAAGTCGTGCATATTCTCAACTGGATCAATCGGCACCGGTGCCTCGACGAAATCGATATCGTAGCGTTGATGCCAACGTTTGAGCAGGCGCGTTGCCTGTGGAATGGTCCAGGCCTGATTGACATCAATCCGAAGTTTTCCCTCTGGCCCGATAGCACCGCGCAGCGCCTCCAGCATGGCTTCCTCTTTCTGTTCATCAACGCCAACTTTGATGTAGTAAGCTTGGTAGCCGCGCGCGACGCCGTCCTTGCATTGCTGTTCAATCTCTTTTGGCGTACCCCACTCCATGTAGTAGAAATAATCGACAGTCTCGCGCATGGCACCGCCAAGCATTCCGTAGAGCGGCTGGCCGCAGGCTTTGCCACAAAGGTCCCACAAAGCCATGTCGATGCCAGCAAAAGCGAAATTTCCAGTCATTGGCTGGAATGCCCAAACAGCATAGATGCCGAGGTCGCGGTGCATGGCCTCCTTATCCCAAGGGCTGCGGCCGATGATGAGCGGCGCCATATTCCTGACTGCGCTCTCGACACCTGCAGTGTCTGCAGCGCGCGTACACTCGCCCCAACCAACCAGACCATTATCGGCTGTTATCTTGACGATCACATCGGTAATGCCGCCGCGGTTGATGAGCGAGCTCGATTCGACGCGCTTATAGGGTACGCGCACTGTAATGACTTCGATCTTTTGGACTTTCATTGGATCCTTTCTTCAGCCCGCGACATTCATTCGCCGCTCCATATAGCGAACCATCAATGACAGTGGATAGCTCATGACGAAATAGATGCCCGCAACCAGCACGAACACAGCCATCGGCTGGTAATCGGCGAATGCGATGCTCTTGGCGTCGTTCATCAATTCATTCACGCCGATCAGCGAACACAGCGATGTATCCTTGAGAAGACCGATCGCATAGTTGGCCACCGGCGGCAGAACAATGCGGGCTGCTTGCGGGACGACTATGTAAGTCATTGCCTGTGTAGGCGTCATGCCAAGCGTAAGGGCTGCCTCTCGCTGTCCCTTGTGTAGTGCTTCGATGCCCGATCGGAAAACTTCAGCAAGGATCGCACCGCCATGCAAGGCAAGACCGAGAGCGGCGCCGGAGAAAGCGTTGAACCATTGCCAATTGAGATCGGGAAATAGCTGCGGTGGAGCAAAATAAACAATGTAAAGCAGAACAACAATCGGAAGACCGCGGGCGATCTCGATATAGGTGACGGCGATGCCACGTATCCAACGGTTAGGTGATGTTCGCATGAGTGCAAATAGGACACCAAAGGCAATCGCCAAAATAAAGGAGACGGCTGCAATTTTGAGCGTGGTGAGCGAATAGTAGAGTAGCTCAGGGAGCCACCGGTGGATGTTTTCTGCATAAAGCTGGGGAAGCTGAAGCATGAATGGCGCCCTAGCTAGTGCCAAGCGTCGCGCTGGCGTTCAAGCCTTGCGGCTATTCGCGCCATTGGGATCGTCAAACACAGATAGAGAGCACCCGCCATCAGATAAACAGGAGCACTCTGCAATGTTTCCGTAACCAAAAAGCGAGCCAGGGCCATAACTTCGACCACGCCTACGGCAAAAACTATTGCCGTGTCTTTCAAGAGCACGATCGCAAAGTTTGTTATCGGCGGCAGCATGGTCCAGATCGCTTGTGGCAACACGATGTAGCGCATGGCGCTAACCGGGGTCATGCCCAGCGACAGGGCTGCTTCCATCTGGCCTCTGTGGATCGATTCAATTCCGGCGCGATAGACCTCGGAAAGATAGGCAGCACCATTGAGGCCAAGGCTCACAATGGCCGCCTGCATTGGCGATGGATTGAAGCCAGCATCAGGAAGACCGAAATAGATGACAAACAGCTGGACCAAGGCCGGCGTGCCGCGAAAGAATTCGACATATGCAGTAGAGACCCAGCGCAGCATCCGCCACCTCGAAAGCCGCAGCAGCGCCACGACCAGTCCGAAGATCAGCGCGAAAATCAGCGCTCCAATGGCGACCGTCAAAGTTTCCGGCCAACCATCCAACAGGGTCGTAAGGAAGTACCAGCCCCTGTTTTCAATAATTCCCCAGAAGCCCATCCCGCCCGTTCGCTACCGTTCTTGAATGTGTTTTAGGAATTCTCGTGTGCGCCTTTCCTTGGGCTTGAACAAAACCTCACGCGGCTTTCCCTGTTCAACAATGTTGCCGTGATCCATGAAAACAACGCGATCGGAAACCTCGCTGGCAAACTGAATTTCATGGGTTACGATTATCATGGTGCTGCCTTCTTCCGCCAGCTGGCGCATGACGCGAAGCACTTCGCCGATGAGTTCTGGATCAAGTGCCGATGTCGCTTCGTCGAATAACATCAGCTTGGGCTGCATGGCCAATACGCGGGCAATGGCGACGCGCTGCTGTTGTCCTCCTGACAGGCGTTCCGGATATTCGCCGATCTTGTGACCGAGCCCCACCTTTTCCAACATCTTGCGACCTCGATCTTCGGCTTCTGCCCGAGACAGCCCCAGCACTTTTTGAGGCGCAATTGTCACGTTGCCAAGGGCCGTCAAATGCGGAAACAGGTTGAATCGTTGAAAGACAAAACCAATCTCCTGCCGCTCCCTGGCCAGTTCCCTGTCGCTCAGGTGAACGTAGCGGCCCCCCGTCTCTTTCTCCCCGATAAGCTTGTCGTCGATGTAGATGTGGCCGGCGCTGGGTTTCTCAAGATAATTGATGCATCGCAGCAACGTCGTCTTGCCGGAACCGGAAGGGCCAATGATCGATACCTTTTCCCCGCGCTCGACATTCATGCTGACGCCGGTAAGTACTTTCAGGTCTCCAAACTGTTTATGAATACTGTCTATCCGAAGCAGCGGACCAACATTTGGCTTCTTGTTCATTCGCACTTATCTTGACATGATAAAAATGGCGAAGTCAGCTGGCAGCAAAGTTCTCGCGGCGACTGGAGGTTATCCAGCGCCGCGACGACAATGTGTCAATATGCAATGTCAGTTAGAAGCAGTGATCGGCATTCGGGGCCTTGTAGTCCTTGGGACGATCGATACCCCAACGCGGGTTCACCTCCGGCGGCACGAACCAGGCTTTGTCGCCGAGACCGTACTTAGCCATGGCCTTAACATTCAGACAATCCGCCCAGATCTGCTTAATGGCAGCATTCATTGCTTCTGCCAATTCCGGTTCATTCTTGTTGACGCCGAATATGATATTGTACTTGGCTGACATAACCGGATATTTATCCATCTCCGGTGTCACCGGCAGTTGCTTGAGCTTCCACTCCGGGTGCTGGTGGATGCCATACTGGACGAGCGGCGGATCTATGATCGCTATATCAATGCGGCCAGCGATCAGATCCTGCATGACGCCGTCCGACGTGTCATAGAGTTTTACTTCACCGATTCCGTCCACGGTTTTCAGCTCCGGCACCAGGGTGAATCCAGTGACCGTGCCGACCTTGCGGCCCTTCATATCGGCGAAAGTGGTAAAGTTATTCTCCTCTTTCTGGGCGAGCATCGTGCCGAAATAGTAAATCGGTTCAGTGAGGACCATGATCTTCGTGCGCGCTTCCAGCCAACCCATCGCACCATGCATGACATCGGTCTTGCCCTGCTTGGTTGCTTCGATGAGTGCGGCCCAGTCCATCTGCACGACCTTCGGTTCGAGGCCGAGCTGCTTGGCTACAAACACCATCAACTCCCCATCGGTGCCGCTGAGCTGGCCGTCCTTGAATTGGGTCATCGGCATGTCGCCATTAATGCCGATTGTCAGTTTTCCGGCTTCAAGCGTCTTCACCTCAGCATTGGCATAGGAAGTGACCGCCATAAAAATGGCGGCAGTGGAAACGATTGTTTTGGCCCACGTTGCAAACGCGAAGCCTTTATTTTTGCGGTGCAATTCACTGCTCATAGATTCCCTCCTCCTGAAATTTTTTTACATTGTTATTTTCGTTCATGAGATTGCATTCTGCGAAGATTACGCGCTCCGCCGCCGACAAGCTTTTCTGATTGCTTGTTAGTCATTATCTATGAGCGTATCATCCTATGATTGAAGGGTTCAAGGAAAAAACACTGCTGCGATTACGGATTCTTCGCGGGCAGCCTTGGCGATCAGGAGAGCAGGCCGCTGTCTGATGAGTGAATCCAGTTGTGAAGATCGGTGTACGGCATATTTACCAGTTGGCGCGAATACAGCTCAGCCTTTTTGGGATCGCGCTTGGCAATTGCGTGGGCTACTCTTCGATGCAGCGGCAATCCCTTTTCAAATGAGCCTGGTGCCTCGGTGGTGATGGCGACCTGGTTTTTCATCAATGGCGCTATCATGGAGCCCAAGTGCCGCAGAATGATGTTGTGGGAGGCGTCGTAGATGCTGCGATGGAAGGCAATATCTGCCTGCGGTACCTTCTGTGGATTTCCAATGCACGCAAAAAGCCTGTCAAAGGCCAAGCCTATTTTAGCAATGTCCTCGTCTGTCGCCCGCAGAGCGGCCAAGTATGAGGCTTTTGGCTCAATAATACGCCTGAACTCAACGAAATCATGGGCGTTCTGCAGATCGCTGCCATCAAGCGAAAACCATTCGACAACGGCAGGGTCCAAGATATTCCAGCTCTCTTGCGAGCGAACCCGAGTGCCGGTTTTGGGGCGCACTTCCAGCAAGCCCTTGCTGGTCAGGACCTTGATGGCCTCACGAAGCACGTTCCGGCTGATGCCAAGTTCGGCAGAAAGCTCGGGTTCGGTCGGAAGTCCTCCCCGGTTTGTAAAATCACCACGAACAATGCGTTGGCCAAGTTGCTCGACAGCCAGGTCCGTCAATGATCGGCGGCGGAGCCGCGTTGCGGCGTCTTTGAGCAGGATTTTCATACCGTGTGCCATAAGCAAAATTTGAAGGAGAAGCAAAATGATAAATGCTGTCAAGACCGGGTTACCTGCGCCAGGCTCCCCAATCGAGTGGGCAACAATGGCGGATGGCGTTCTCTACACAGCGCAAATTCCGATCAAAATGGACGGCACGATCGAGTCAGGCGACATCAGAACACAGACTCGCCTGACGCTCGATAATCTCAAGCGGACAATTGTCGCCGCCGGCGGAACGCTATCGAATGTTTCTCAAGTCCTCGTCTATTTGCCAAACTCCGCGGACTTTCCGGGAATGAATGAGATATACGGGCAGTATTTCGCACGGCCGTTTCCCAATCGAGCCACCATTGTTGCTCAACTCATGGTGCCCGGCGCTCGCATCGAGATCGTCGCTTATGCTCACATCGGTGAGCAGAAGCCACGCGCAGCCGCGAGGCGAAAAGTGTCGCGCAAAGTTGCCCACAAGACATCCCGCAGGCCCAAATAATCGTGAGAATCGCAATCCTGGGTGCGGGAATCGTGGGGCTTACGACTGCCTATCAGCTCACCCGCGACGGACACGACGTCATTGTCGTCGATCGCCAGGCCGACGTCAGTCTGGAATGCAGTTATGCCAACGGAGGGTTCATCGCGATCAGCCAAGCGGTTCCCTGGTCATCACCAGGCGTTCTGCTCCGGGTGTTAACAACAATGTTTCGTTCAGATGCGCCCATACTGTTGCATCCCTCACAATTGCCCAAAATATGGCGGTGGGGACTTGAGTTCCTGTCTTGTTCAAGCGCTCCAACATCATGGGAGAACACCAAACACATCCTCAGCCTCGCACTTTATAGTCTCGATCTTCTCCGAAAGGTTCGCGATGAGGCCAATATAGATTACTTTCAGCGGACCAATGGCTGCTTGAAGATCTACGCCGACCAACACAGTTTCGACGAGTCCGCGAAGGCGCAGGAAGCGCAGATCCCGCTGGGTTTGGACTTCAAAGTGCTTGACGCTGCCCAATGCATCAAAATGGTGCCGGCTCTTGATGCGACTCGGAAAAAATTGGCCGGCGGAATATTCGTTCCCGACGAAGAAGGCGGCGATTGTTACGAATTTGCCAAGGTGCTGTCCCGGACAATTCGCGAGGCTGGTGGGGAATTTCGATTTTCCTCAGCCATCGAGGGCGTCGAAATGGAAGGTAACCGTGTCGCCAGGATCATCACCTCGACCGGTTCGATTGCAGCTGACCGTTATGTGTTGGCTGCAGGGGCCGATGCTCCGCTCATCATGCGATCGCACGGGGTGCGACTGCCAATAGTACCGGTCAAGGGATATAGCTTGACGCTTTCTCGCGATCCTTGGCCTGACGCACCTGATTTGCAAATTGTAGACGAAAAGAACCTGTTTGGACTCAATCCCCTGGGAACCAATCGGTTGCGCCTGGCGGGGCTAGCAGAAATCGCAGGCTACAACAGGGCACCTCAGCGTCGCCGCACCCGCGCGTTCATCGCTGGCTTTCTCGATCGCTTTCCCCAGCTTGAAGTATGCCTCGATCGTTCAAACCCGGAACCATTCTGCTGCCTGAGGCCCGTCACACCAAATGGGCTTCCGATTCTCGGGCAATCGCGGTTCACGAATCTTTTCTATAATATTGGTCACGGCCATCTCGGCTGGACGCTGGCGCACGGCACAGCACGCATCGTCGCTGATCTGATTGCTGGCAAGTCACCTGCACTTGATGTAACGGCATGCCGGCCGCGTCCAACTTATTAGAGCCTGATGACTTTAAGAAGGATCATCTCTCGACGCGCCTCGTCCCGAGGTGGCCACCACCCACCTCGTCATGGCCGCCCCTGAGGCGGCCATCCAGCCCTTCCGTGCAGCCGCTGTCTAGCGTCGAGGCTGGATGGCCGGGTCAAGCCCGGCCATGACGAGCAGGGAAGAGGTGAGGGCATCGAGTAGACCTACACTCGTTCATGCGCTAGTTCAAATATTTGACGAAGCGACCTCTGTCTGAGTTCAGGAAAGTTTGGAGATGAACATGTCGAATATGTGCGTTATCGGCGCAGGGCGCATGGGTTCGCTTTACGGGGCGCTACTCGCGAAAAATGGTTTGCAGGTTGCGCTGTATGATCCCTGGCGCCAACATATCGACGCAATTCGCCA
This sequence comes from uncultured Alphaproteobacteria bacterium, assembly GCA_963841765.1. Lineage (GTDB taxonomy): Bacteria > Pseudomonadota > Alphaproteobacteria > Rhizobiales > Aestuariivirgaceae > Taklimakanibacter. Next base: position 263,016 of record CAWJDZ010000021.1, on the reverse strand, counting down.
AAACGGCCTCCGTATTGACGGCATCTCGGGAAACCTTACGATCAGGATTCCGGCAACAGCCGAAATTGAAGAGATTGCGCCCTGCGAGATCGCGCTTGTTCTTTGCGATGCAAACGGAACGGTTCATGCAGCTGAAGTGGCACGCCGGGTTCTGACCCCGTCCGGCTTTGCGCTCACACTTCAAAATGGGATCGGCAATGTCGAGATCCTGTCGAAGGCGATTGGCGCTAACCGCGTGCTCGCTGGTTTAAGCTACCATAGTGCGGCGCTCGCCGGGCCAGGCCACATAACGCACACTCACGCTGGACCAACCTATCTGGGCGAAATCACAGGAGAAAGCACCGAGCGGCTATCGAATCTTGTCAGGATCTTCGAGAACAGCAGCTTCAATCCGATTTCTGTTGATAATATCACGGCCCATATCTGGGAAAAGTGGGTCCACAATTGTGCCATCAATGCGATTAGCGCAATTTCCGGTTTGCGAGTGGGGGAAATCTCCATCACACCGGCCGCTGATGAGTTGCAATCTCACGTCATCGCAGAGGCGCTCGCGGTCGTGAAGGCGAATGGAATATCCTTGCCTGAAAAGAACCCGACGGCAGCAATCAAGGCCTTTTGCAAAGTCAAATTCAACAAGCCATCCATGCTGCAACAATAAAGGCCCGGGAACAATATATGCGCAACGTGTCGAGTAGAACCCCAATAGATTATGATGTACTTGAGCTTCAAGCAAAGAAAAGGGCGCAGCAAGAAATTGCTTCATGATCGAACAGGAGACCTGCTGGCCTTGTGTCGATCAATAGTCGTCGTTTTAGTCAGCGCCACAAGGTTCGCTGCCGGATACATGAGGATGGCGGCACCACCCGTCCCCTAAGAAGAACACGCTGTCGATGCCTTCCGCCACATAGCGCTCGGCGGCGGCGTCGATCTCCGCCGCCAGGGCGATCGCCCCGATCCGGATTTTGACGAACCGCTCGGCATCGAAATTGAACATGTCTCAGTCTCTCCTGGCGGTCTATCCGTAGCGGGATTGCCGAATATCCGATCTTCACCACCGCGCAAGGTGTCGGGAAAAATGACACACCGCAAATACGGCCGCAAAATTGTTTCTACTTCAATATATTAGGATGACTTGGTGGGCAGAGGACTACCGAACTACTCCCGTAATCCTCCATAAATGCTTGCTTTCCCGTTCAGCGCGTTAGCTAGTTGCCCCCAAAGTTGCCCCCATCCCCCAAGTGTTCCACCCGCTATTACTGGTTGTAGCACGTCGTAGGAGGTCCTCCTGACTTTTGACGGTTCCGTCAAAAGTCATCGTGGACTATTGCTGGGGCGCCTTGCCGAATTCCACCTTCTTGACGCCTTCCGGCAGCACCGCCGTGAAGTGAAAGTCCTCGAATTCGCCGCCGAGGCTCCAGGCATCGAGCTGAGCCATGAACTGCGGCTGGTGGTCCTCGGTGACATAGTCAATCACGAAGCGGCGGGGAACCGGCGTCGAGTTGGCCTCAATCCATAGCTGCCAGTCGGCGCCATCGCTTTCGAACGAAACCAGGTGGCACTGCACACCGTCAACCGTGCGCAGCCCGACATATTCAGAGGATATGGCGTTCTCGCCAAGCGCCTTGCTCACATCGGAATAAAGCAGATCGGCGAGCGGAATCTGGAACTCATACTTGTCGGTCAGCTCGTCAAACAGCTTGTCGGTGTCGCCGGCGAAGTCAAGCGTCATGGATTCATTGTCGCTTTTGCGCCATACGGTGAGTTTTGAGCCGTCATACCAAGCCGAGACGGCAGCGCCCGCATCGTCGAGCGTATCGGCGTGAAGATGGCTGGGTCGCTTGAGGACCACCTCGACCTCGCGAGCCGTCTTGACCTTGATCCCTCCCTTCTGCACCACGTCGAAGAAAGTTCGCGCGCGGAAGGAGAGCGTCGGCTCCTTTGACAGGTAGTCCGACATTGCCTTCAGAACCGACATCGCCTTCTCGTCCTGCTGGCTGTCCTGCGCCAGCGTCTTTTCCTGCAACGGCCAAGCCGCGAGTAGCGCTGCCGTGCAAACAAATAGCATCGAGCGGAATCCTGTAGCCTGCTGGGCCATTGCAATTACCTCCTCGGCGATCGGTCTTAGCGGCGTCGCGACACGCGGCGGGACGTGCGGCGCGCGACCCGCCGTGACGTGCCCCTGACGCCGGCCACGCCGTAGTATCCGCCGTAATATCCGCCGCCGTATCCGTATCCTCCCCCGTGACAACAATACCTGTCGTAAGGTGGAAGGGGGTGGGCATGGCAACAATGCACCAGCAGCAGGTCCGTTACCCATAGATCCGAAGGCGCGACTGCCGGCTGCGTGCTCATCATGCTTGCCATCGTCGTCGCGGGAAGCTCCTCGGGGAGCGCAACGGCTATCGCCAGTGCCGCGGCGAGCAAGGTCGAACAGGCTCGATTCGGTTTCATGCGAGTCCTCCGATTTGGACTAGCTCCTCATCAGCGACGCCGCCCGCATCAAGAAGCGTGATCTCCAGAATGCGCCAGATAGTCGTAGACGATCGCACGCCAAATTGGAAGAGGAACAGGCACGAAAAACAGATAGTTTGACGTAACTAACTAAGAATTGATAAGGCCTGCGCAGAATCGAGCAAGCTCCTTGCCGCTGTCGAGCCGATTGTCCCGACTTCATTTCCGAGCGTGGGAAAAGATGGTCGCTTGGTTGTGTGTTAGTTAGTCATGCACACGGTGACACTGAGGCGCTACCACGTCACTTCTGTTCCACCGTCACCTTTACGATCTTGCCGGTGAAGGCGTTGTCGCCCTGCTTGTAGTCGGTGGACACGTTAGTCTCACCGTCTACGCCAACATCCGCGCCTTCATCCGCAGAGAACGCGAAAGGTTGGGTCTTGGGAATGTGCCACCTCGCGGCACAGGGCCCGTTCCGAGCGGATGGCAAAGATATAGCCAATGATGAGCATCCGGATCATCAGCACCGGATCAATCGACGGTCGACCAATCGCAGGATAGTGCGGCGCCAGTTCGCTGTAGACCCAACTCAAATCGAGAACCGCCGCGATCTCGCGCACCAGATGTTCGTCTGGTACCACCGCATCAAGGTCGAACGATAGAACAACTGACCCTGGTCCCGATTGCGCCAAACCATCATGGCCCGTCCCCGCCGCAGTTCACCAAATCACCGGGATGGTGGAGCAGAGGGGGATCGAACCCCTGACCTCGGCATTGCGAACGCCGCGCTCTCCCAACTGAGCTACTGCCCCTTCCGTCGAGACGGGGCTCTGTAGGGGTGCCCGGGGTGCCCTGTCAAGCTTTGGCCGCCTTGCATGGGACCCTCGGGGCCTCTACATGTCACCCCGACCACTGCTCAGGAACCCGGCATGCACCCCATATTGTGGCTAATCCTCACCATCCTCGACATCTATTTCTGGATCCTGATCGCCATGGTGGTGATGAGCTGGCTGGTCGGCTTCAACATCATCAATAACCACAACAACGTCGTCCGCCAGGTTTCCTACGCACTCTACCGGCTGACCGAGCCGGTGCTGGCTCCGATCCGGCGCTTCCTGCCGGATCTCGGCGGCATCGATATTTCACCGATCATCGCCATCATCGCGCTGCAGTTCATCCGCTATCTCGTCGTCTATTACGGCGTGCAGCTGGTTTGACCGCACTTCCCTTCCGGCCCGACCAGGGAGGCGGCCTGCTGTTCATTCGCGTCACGCCGAGATCGGCGCAAGCAGGCTTAGCCGGCCTCCATACCGGCGCCGACGGCAAACTGTCGCTTCAGGTCAAAGTCAGGGCGCAACCGGAAAAGGGCAAGGCCAATGAAGCCGCTATCGAGCTTCTGGCCGAGGCTCTCGACCTGCCCAAACGGGCCTTTGCCATCATCGCCGGCGAAACCGACCGCCTGAAGACGGTCAGGATCACCGGAGACGCCACCGCCATTCGCCAGAAACTCAGCGACCTCATCCGGGATTAGTGTGCTGAACGTGAAGTTCCTGATATCTAACCGCTATACCGACAGGAACTTCGCGTTCAAAAGCACACTAGAATTATTAGATTTTCTAGTGTCCTTTCGAATCCGAAGTTCGCTCGGAAGACGCTGCGAGGTGATGCGAACTTCGGATTCGGGACTAGGACGCTCATGACCGCAAAGATCATCGATGGAAAAGCCTATGCCGAGGGCCTGCGCGCCCGCATCGCCAAGGCGGTGAAAGAGCTCGAGGCCAGGCACGCGCTGAAGCCCGGCCTCGCCGTGGTGCTGGTCGGCGAGGACCCCGCGAGCAAGGTCTATGTCGCCAACAAGGCGAAGCAGACGGTCGAAGTCGGGATGAATTCCTGGGAGCACCGGCTTCCCGCCGCGGCTTCGGAGAGGGAGCTCCTCGCTCTGGTCGGCAAGCTCAACAAGGATCCTGCCGTGCATGGCATATTGGTGCAATTGCCGCTGCCGAAGCAGATCGTAACGACCAAGGTCCTGAGCGCCCTCGATCCCGCCAAGGATGTCGACGGCTTCCATGTGGTGAATGTCGGCAAGCTGTCCACCGGCCAGGATGCGCTGGTCGCCTGCACGCCGGTCGGCTCCGTCATGCTCGCCAAGGATGCGCTGGGCAAGAAGCTCGAGGGGCTTGAGGCGGTGGTCATCGGCCGCTCCAACATCGTCGGCAAGCCGGTGGCGCAGCTGCTCCTTGCCGAGAACTGCACCGTCACCATCGCCCATTCGAGGACCAGGGATCTGCCCGGCGTGGTGCGCCGCGCCGATCTCGTCATCGCCGCTGTCGGACGGCCGGAAATGGTGAAAGGCGACTGGATCAAGCCCGGCGCCTGCGTGATCGATGTCGGCATCAACCGCATCGAGCGCGACGGCAAGGCAAAACTCGTCGGCGACTGCGACTATGATTCCTGCGCCAGGGTGGCGGGTTCGATCACACCCGTGCCGGGCGGCGTCGGCCCGATGACCATCGCCTGCCTGCTGCACAATACGGTGCGCGCCGCCTGTTCGCAGAAATCCGTTCCCGTGCCGGAGATGTAGCAAAGGCTCAGTGATAAAAAGCTAGTACGCGCCGGCGCAGCTGGTCTACTCCGTCGCTTGACCCGGCCATGACGAGTTGGGGTCTCAGGCCTTTGCCGCCTTTCCCCGCTCGATCGCCTCCACGATCATCTGCTCGGCCTGTGCCGCATCGCCCCAGCCCTTGACCTTCACCCATTTGCCGGATTCGAGATCCTTGTAGTGCACGAAGAAATGCTCGATCTGCTGGAGGGTGATCTCCGGCAGGTCCTTGTAGTTGTGCACATTCTCATAGCGGCGCGTGAGCTTCGGCACCGGCACGGCGATGATCTTCTCATCGCCTCCCGCCTCATCCTGCATGAACAGCACGCCGACCGGTCGCACTGCCACGACTGCGCCGGGCACGATGCCGCGCTGATTGGCGATCAGCACGTCGCACGGATCGCCATCGAGCGAGAGCGTATGCGGAATGAAGCCGTAATTGCCCGGATAGCGCATCGACGTATAGAGGAAGCGGTCGACCACCAGCGTGCCCGCGGCCTTGTCCATCTCGTATTTGATCGGCTCGCCGCCCACCGGCACCTCGACGATGACATTGACTTCCTTCGGTGGATTCCTGCCGATCGATATGGCATCAATACGCATGGAGGGCTTACTCCGTAAGGGAACAATGCGCCTAGTGTGCTGAACGCGAAGTTCCTGATATCTAACCGCTATACCGACAGGAACTTCGCGTTCAAAAGCACACTAGAATTATTAGATTTTCTAGTGTCCTTTCGAATCCGAAGTTCGCTCGGAAGACGCTGCGAGGTGATGCGAACTTCGGATTCGGGACACTAGATGACATGAAAAGGTTTCTCTTTCCAATAGTGCTTGGCCTCATGCCGCTTTCCGTGGCGGCGGACGAAATCACGAGCCGCTACAGCGACCTCGATCTCAAGAAATGCCAAAAGCTTGCGCTCTTCGAGGATGAGGGCGAAGGCGGCGAATGGTCATGCCCGGGCATCGAAGACTATTATGTGCGCGTGTGGGAGGGCGATCTCAGGAGCTATGTCGCCTTCGGCACGACGGCGCCCGCACAATGCGCGTCGATGCAGACCTTCGGCGGGTTCAATTCACTGGGACCGCGCGTCGAATGGCGCATGAAGGACGGCAAGCCCTTCGCCACCATTCTGCGCTGGTTCACCAGGCAGAACACCGACAATGGCGATGGCACCAAGCAGAACTGGCTGGTCGTCACCAAGCTGGGCGACAAGGATGCCTGCCACATCGCCTATATCGACACACGCTATGCGGAGGCGAACGAGGTGGCGCGCCAGCGCGCCGATGAGATGGCGGCGGGCTTCGACTGCGCCAGGGACATGCCGGAGATCTTTTCCTCGCTGGGCGGCTCGGCGACCGATTTTGCGACCGGCATGCCGTGTCCCGGCGGCCCCTATCGGGAGGAGTGAAGACAATACCTCGCCCCGCGAAGCGGTCCGCAAAGCGGGGAGAAGGTATGCACGTCACCCGCGCTTCGTCTGGTCGAGCGTCTCGCGCAGCGCCCGCCTCAGCCCATGGATCTGGTCGAGCAGATTGAGGATCACATCGACGCCTTCGTCATTGACGCCGATGTCGTGCTTGAGATCGCAAATGAGATTGCAGCGCGCTTCGTCGACTTCCGATAGCGGCGCGCCGACCTCGCTCTCCTCGATAGAGATCCACCCCGCTGCCGCCCAGGACCGCAGCATCTCTTCATCATAACGGGCAGTGACGAAAACGGCGCTCTTCCTGGCCATGATCACACCTCCAGCGCCCGGCGCGGGTCATAGGCTTGGGTCTTGCTCCAACGCGTGATGAATTCCTCGAGTTCCGGGTCGGGCTTGTCGGGCAGCACCACTTTCAGCGTCACATATTGATCGCCATGGCCGCCTTGCGCCTTCGCAACGCCCTTGCCCTTGAGTCTGAGCACGGTGCCGCTATTGGCGCCCTTGGGCACGGTCAGCATGACGGCACCTGTCGGCGTCGGCGCCTTGACCTTGCCGCCGAGCACCGCCTCGGCAAGCGAGACCGGCAGCTCGATGCGAATGTCATCATTGTCGCGGGTGAAGACGGGATGCGGGCGGACCTCGATCTCGATCAGGGCATCGCCGGGCTCGCCGCCATTGTAGCCGGGCCGGCCCTTGCCCTTGAGCCGCAAGATCTGCCCGCCGCGCGTGCCGGCGGGGATGGTGACGGTGATCTCCGAGCCGTCGGGCAGCGCCAGCTGCGGCTTGGCACCATTGACAGCGGAGAGGAAATCCACCGTTAGATGATAGCGCACGTCGCCGCCGCGCATTTTCATATTGGCGCCGCGCCGACCGAAGATCTCGGAGAGGATGTCGGCTTCGTTGAGGTCGGCAAATCCCTGGTCGGAAGTGAAGGGCCCGGTCTCGCCGCGGTCGGCAAAATCGCGATAGTAGCGCCGTTGCGGCCGCTCGACGCCCTGGGCGTCGATCTCGCCGCGGTCGAAACGGGCGCGTTTTTCCGGATCGCCCAGGAGATCATAGGCCGCCGAGACGTCCTTGAACTTCTCCTCGGCGCCCTTGTCGCCGGGATTGAGATCGGGATGCAGCTTCTTGGCGAGCTTGCGATAGGCTTTCTGGACGTCATCCGCCGAAGCGGTCCTGGAAATGCCCAGAGTTTCATAGGGGTCGGTCATGCCACATCACCAATATATACTTTTCTCACAACTGTTTAGCGAGGCAGCAGCTAATCGACAACAAATGTGGAGCCACGTCACCTGTATTTTGACGAGATTGACAAACTTGACGAAGTTGACTAACCTTGAAGAATGACAGTGACCAGGAATACGCCTCGCGGAGTAGCTGCAGGCCGGACACCGGCGGCAGGCAGCGCGCGCGCATCCGGCTTGAAGCGAGCAAGAAAGTCCATAAGCCACAAATACAATATAAAGCCTTTGATTCGAGGTCTTGATAACGCCGTCAAGAAAGTGGAGAAGTCGGGGAACTCTGTCGAACTTGTTTTTGTCGTCCAATTGAAGGCGGGGTTACCAAAGATCGAAATCAAGGACTTGGGGACCTCCGCTCGTGACAACCTGGATTCGGCACTGGAGGCGGCAAGGGCGCGTGGCAGTCGCCGTATCGCTGATATTCTGAACGGCGCAGAGATGCTCTCAGCGGATGCTTTCGCGGCGGAAATTGGCGCCACGCGCGAAACCGTCAACAACAAGCGCAAACGGCACGAGATCCTCGGTCTCGAAGGACCGAAGCGCGGTATCCGCTTTCCAAGATGGCAGTTGTCTAAATCGGGTGAATTGCTTCCCGGTCTGCCGCAGCTTTTTGAGGCTCTCGGTGGGCGACCCTGGGCAGTCTATCGTTTCCTGTTGACGAAACATGCTGAGCTGGGTGGAAAGCGTGGCCTTCACGCCATGCGAAGCGGCCACGTTTCGGAAGCCGTCGAGGTCGCCAATTCAATCGCCACTGGTACGTTCGCCTGATGCCGCATCAGCGGCCGCCGCGCGGATTCAAAACGCGGCCCCTGGTCACCTCACAGATTGCGTCCGGTGACGTGTGGTGGCGGCTTTATCGAAGATCGCACACCGACCCGCTTGGCTTTAGCTACGGTCCAAGCCGTTTTAGCGATCCACGAACTGATTTAATTCCACCCAAGCGCTACGGTGTCGTCTATTTCGGCAGCACGGTGAAGGTTTGCTTTGCCGAAGCGATCTTGCGCGATCGCGGCGTCGGTCGACTCCAGGCTCCCCCTTGAGGAGGCCGAGTTTGCGGACTGGACATGTGCAAAGCTTCGCGTCGAGCGCCAATTGGACCTTGTAGATTTGCGTGGCGACGGGCCGCTGCGCATGGGAGTACCGACCGATGTCCCGCGCGCCAAGTCCCAAAAGCTGGCTCGCCTCTGGTCGCGAGTTTTCTGGTCGCACGCGACAAGACCTGATGGGATCATCTTCGAATCCCGGCTGAATGGCGAGACGAATATCGCCGTGTTCGACAGGGCTTTGATAAAAATGAGGCCGCTTGTAATGGGCGCGCTTACTGACCGTCGATCCGACCTTGCCACTATCATCGCGGATTTCGATCTTGCTGTCGTCTGATCCTTACGCAGCGCTCTCGGCTTCCTTGGCGCGGCTGGCGCGCTTTCTCTCATGCGGATCGAGCATCGTCTTGCGCAGGCGGATCGATTGCGGCGTCACCTCGACGAGCTCGTCCTCGCCGATATAGGCGAGCGCCTTTTCGAGCGTCATGCGGATCGGCGGCGTCAGCAGCACCGCGTCGTCCTTGCCCGAGGCGCGCACATTGGTGAGCTTCTTGCCCTTGAGCACATTGAGCTCGAGATCGTTGCCGCGCGTATGCTCGCCGATGATCATGCCGGCATAGACCTTGGTGCCCGGGTCGATGAACATCGGCCCCCGGTCCTGCAGATTGAAGATCGCATAGGCAACCGCCTCGCCATCGCCATTCGAGATCAAGGCGCCGGTATGGCGGCTCGGGATCTCGCCCACATAGGGCGCATAGGCATGGAAGAGGCGGTTCATGATCGCCGTGCCGCGGCGTGTCCGACAGGAGCTCCGACTGATAGCCGATGAGGCCGCGCGTCGGGGCATGGAATACGATGCGCTGGCGGCCGGTGCCGGAGGGGCGCATGTCCTTCATTTCGGCGCGGCGCTCGGAGAGCTTCTGCACCACGATGCCGGTATAGTCCTCATCGACGTCGACGATGACTTCCTCGATCGGCTCGAGCTTCTGGCCCGTCGCCTCATCGGTGCGGAACACCACGCGCGGCCGCCCGACGGTGAGCTCGAAGCCCTCGCGCCGCATCGTCTCGATCAGAATGCCGAGCTGCAATTCGCCGCGCCCGGCCACTTCGAAAGCATCGGTCTCGTTTCGCGAGGGCGTGACGCGCAAGGCGACATTGCCTTCCGCCTCGCGCAGGAGGCGCTCGCGGATGACGCGGCTCTGCACCTTGTCGCCTTCCTTGCCGGCGAGCGGCCCGTCATTGATGCGGAAGGTCATGGTCAGGGTCGGCGGGTCGATCGGCTGGGCGGGATCGGCTCGCTCACGGCGGGATCCGCAGATCGTGTCGGCGACGGTCGCGTGGGTCAGGCCGGCAATGGCGACGATGTCGCCGGCCTGGACCTCATCGACCGGCTGGCGCTCGAGGCCGCGGAAGGCGAGCACCTTGGAGATGCGGCCCTGCTCGACGATGCGTGCCGTCGCGCGCCAGCGCCTTGACCGGTCTGGTTCGGCCTTGACGGCGCCTGAGCGGATGCGTCCGGTGAGCACGCGGCCGAGGAACGGATTGGCCTCGATCGTCGTCACCAGCATGCGGAACGGACCGTCTTCGACCGTGGGCGGCGCGCACATGGCGGACCACCATGTCGAAGAGCGGCGCCATCGAATGTTGCGGACCTTCCGGCTTCTCGGCCATCCAGCCTTGCTTGGCGGAGCCGTAGAGGATCGGAAAGTCGAGCTGCTCGTCGCTGGCATCGAGCGCGGCGAAGAGATCGAACACCTCGTTGACGACTTCGACATGGCGCTCGTCGGGCCGGTCGATCTTGTTGATGGCGACGATCGGCTTCAGCCCGATCTTGAGCGCCTTCTGGAGCACGAACTTGGTCTGCGGCATCGGGCCTTCGGCGGCATCGACCAGCAGCACCGCGCCGTCGACCATATTGAGGATGCGCTCGACCTCGCCGCCGAAATCGGCATGGCCCGGCGTGTCGACGATGTTGATGCGCGTGTCCTTCCACACGAGCGAGGTCACCTTGGCGAGGATGGTGATGCCGCGCTCGCGCTCGAGGTCGTTCGAATCCATGGCGCGCTCGGCGACCTTCTGGTTGTCGCGGAAGGCGCCCGACTGGGCGAGAAGCCGGTCGATCATGGTGGTCTTGCCATGGTCGACATGGGCAATGATGGCGATGTTGCGCAGTTTCATGAGTGCGCCGGTCTTTCTCGATCGAGGTTGAGGATCTAGCGCGCATCCCGGCGAAGCGGAACCGCTTCGCCGAAAGGATTTCGCGCCAGATCAATTTTTGAGAGCAAATCCTCATCGCCAAAGTCGGTCAACCCCGGATCAGGTCCGGGGCAGGCCTTTGGCGGGATTTGCTCTTGGTCAGCGCCGGACCATCCGGCGCCTGGACCATCAGTCCAACAATAAGAGCGGGACAAAGATGTGACAGGTTTCACTGCCGCACGCCCGCTCTCTCATTCGAGGCGGGCCTTAGCACAGGTCGGATGGCAAGGCGAGCCCCCGTGATTTCCTTGGGTTTTACAAAGGAATGCAGCCTATGACCCCGAGCCGGAGGGCGGTCACGAGGTTTCCCATGCAGTAGAGGCCGTATCGGGAGCCAGACAGCCAAGCCGCGCGTCAGTTTGACCTTTCTTCTGCTCGCTTCCGGTCGGACGCCTCGAAATGACCGAGCTGGCCGGCTCGAGCCTTCTTGAATGAGGTACGATCGGTTGCGCGAGTTACATAGGCCTCGGTCGCGGGCCGGTCGCCGAAAGCGCGGACCTCTGAAACGCGTAGCACGTTCGCCATCAACAGGTCTGCGGCGGTGAAGCGCTCGGCGGCGAGCCATCCTTGCTCGCTCAGTCTTGGTCTACGGCACAAAGTGGTATAGTTCATGCCGTCAGGCGAGAAGCCCTTCGCGATCATAGGAGCCACTCTGCAATTGGATAGTATTTCGGCTCACATTGTAAGGAATATCACCCGCCGGCCTTCAGGACTGGATTCTGTATTCAGCATGAAGGTTGTACTGACTGCGCTTGCAGTTTCTCTGGGCTATTACCTGGGAGCGAAAATCGGCTTTGCGCTGACATTCCAGCCGCACCCTGTTTCGGTGCTATGGCCGCCCAATGCAATTTTGACCGCAGGGCTTCTGCTCACATCGCCGCGAGTATGGTGGGCGCTCATTCTTGCAGCATTCCCCGCGCACTTGGGAGCTCAACTCGAGAGTGACGTTCCAACGGCCATGATCATGTGCTGGTTTATCAGCAACTGCTGTGAAGCGCTGATCGGCGCAGGCTTGGCCCGCCACATCGCCGGAGGACCACTTCACCTGACAAGCCTTCGGGGGGTGGGCATTTTTAGTTTCACAGTGGTGTTTGCCGGCCCGTTTCTTTCGTCATTTTTGGACGCAGCCTTCGTCAGACTGAACGATTGGGGACAGGGCGGCTATTGGGAAATCTGGCGAATTCGCTTCATTTCGAACGTATTGGCGGCCTTGGCCGTGACGGCGCTGATAGTGACGTGGGCGAATGGCGGAACGGTTGGTTTGAGCAATATCCGTCGCCTGCCCTTACTCGAAGCGGTTTTGCTTTTCGTCGGTCTCGCAGTCATAAGCTTTGCTGTTCCGTATCAATTGGCATCGGGGGCTGGTTCAGCATTCCTTTACTTGCCGCTTCCGTTTCTCTTGTGGGCGGCAGTACGATTCGGAACACGGGGAATCAGCGCCGCGATTTCCATTGTGGCATTTTTGGCCATTTGGAGTGCCGCTCATGGCCACGGACCATTCTCCGGAGGTTCATCCGAGCAAAACGCTCTGTCAATCCAAGTGTTTCTCATCGCCATGTCTCTCCCCTTGATGTTCCTCGCCGGATTGATGGAGGAACGCACAAGGGGTGAGATTGAGTTGCGGGCAAGCGAAGAACGATATCGCGAATTGGTCGAAAGCCAGACCGATTTGGTTTGCCGCTTTCTACCTGATACGACCCTGACCTTCGTCAATGAAGCCTATTGCAGATTTTTTCGGCGCCGCCGTCACGAGCTGGTCGGAATGAAGTTCATCGATCTGGTGCCGGCAGTCGCGCACGAGCGCCTGTTGGCGAACATTGCGCAAGTGGCCGAAGGTCGATGCCCAGTTACTCACGAGCATGAGGTGACCATGCCGGACGGCAGCGCTGGCTGGCAGCAGTGGATCGACTATCCAATTGTCGGCACCGACGGCCGATTGATCGAGCTCCAAGGCATAGGACGAGACATTACCGAGAGAGTAAGAGCGGAACTGGCCTTAAAGGAACGCGAGGCACGCATAAAACTGACGACGGAATCAGCAAATCTGGGGCTATGGGTCTACGATCCGAGGCAAGATTCCGCCTGGATGAGCGACAAAGGGCGGACCATATACGGCTTTGCACCTGACGAAGCGATCTCTCGGGCGTCCTTCTTCCTGGCTGTTCATCCTGACGATCGTGATACTGTGGTCGCCGCCTTCAATCGTGCGCTGGATCTCAGAAACACATTTGAGATCGAACATCGGATCAAAAACGCCAGCGGCGACACGACCTGGGTCATTGTGCGAGGACGAGGCTTGTACGATGAGCAAGGAAACACGCTGGAACTTATCGGCGTAACCGTTGATGTTACGGCGCAAAAGAAAATCGATTTGGAGAGGCAGGCGCACCGGGAAGAAGCAGCCCATCTCAATCGTGTGGCGATGCTGGGCGAGATCGCCATATCGCTCGCGCATGAACTAAGTCAACCCCTCACGGGCATCGTCAGCAACGCCGCTGCGGGAAAGCGTCTCATCAAGCCGCGGAGTGTCAATTTTCGTGAACTTCACGATCTTCTGAGCGATATTGCCGCTGACGGACACCGCGCCGGCGAAGTGGTTCGAGGCATCCGCCGAATGGGTAGGAAAAAGACCGCAATCCGAGAGAGCGTGAGCCTGAACGATGTTGCACGGAACGCGATCCACATGGTGCGTCCCCAGGCGGTGTTTCATTCGTGTGAATTGACAACTTCACTGGATGCGGACTTGCCGTTGATCGACGGTAACTCAGTGGAACTTCAGCAGGTCGTCATCAATCTCGTTATCAACGCGATTGAATCAATGCGACAGATGCCGGCTCAATCGCGGAGAGTTGAGATCGCCACCAAAGCGAATGGACATGATACCGCCGAACTGTGTGTTCGCGATTTCGGCGTGGGCATCGCCGAAGGCTCGCAGGACCGCATTTTTGAGCATTTCTTCACGACGAAACCGGATGGATTGGGAATGGGCCTTGCCATTGCATCGTCGATTGTTCACTCGCATGGAGGCGCCCTGACCGGTGAACCGGTTGAAAGCGGGGGCTCCCGGTTCAGGTTGACGCTTCCGGTAAGTCGGACATGATATCGGATATCTAGTCAGCGCCCGCCCGGCGCGTCCCACTTGAACTGGCGGTTCTGCCGGGCGAAAACAGCACGACGGAGTGTGAACCATGAAGATCGTCGTCATCGGTGGGACCGGCCTGATCGGCTCGAAGACCGTCGCCATTCTGCGCCAGGGCGGCCACGAGGTCGTCGCCGCGTCTCCAAACACGGGCGTGAACACCATCACCGGCGAGGGGCTCAGGGAGGCCATGGCAGGCGCGCAGGTCGTGATCGACCTCGCCAATTCGCCCTCATTTGAAGACAAGGCGGTGCTGGAATTCTTCGAGACCTCCGGCCGCAACCTGCTTGCGGCGGAGGCCGCAGCCGGTGTCCGGCATCATGTCGCGCTCTCCATCGTCGGAACCGACCGGACGCCCGACAATGGCTATTTCCGCGCCAAGGTCGCCCAAGAGAAACTGATTAAGACCTCTGGCATCCCCTACACCATCATCCGCTCGACCCAGTTCCTGGAATTCCTCCGCGGCATCGCCGCCTCAAGTGCGGATGGAGACATGGTCAGGATTTCGCCCGGCCTGTTCCAGCCCATCGCGGCGGACGACGTTGCTGCCATCGTTGCCGATGTGACGCTCGCGGCGCCGCGAAACGGCATCGTCGAGATCGCCGGCCCGGAACGAGCGCCATTCAACGAAATCGTCGCCCGCTATCTGAAGGCGGTCGGCGACTTGCGTGAGGTCGTGCGAGATCCCGATGCCCGCTACTTCGGCGGCCGGGTCGAGGAGCACTCGCTCGTGCCGTTGGGCGAGGCGCGCCTCGGCCACATCGGTTTCGACGAATGGCTCCGCCGCTCACAGGCAGCAGCCTGATCCCGCATCAGAGGTATGCCCGGTCTGTCCGAGCGGGTCCCGGGCAACGAACGAAGGAGGCGACTATGACGATCAAACTCGTTGCGTTGGTTTTTCTGTGCCTCATGACCGGCACGGCGGTGGCTCAGGAGCCTAAGGTCACGTCACTCATGTCCAAGGATCTTGCGGAGAATCCCGGCAGGGAAGCTCTGATGATCACAGTCGAGCATGCGCCAGGCGGGTCGAGCGCCATCCACCGGCACAATGCGCATGCGTTTGTTTACGTGCTGGAGGGCTCCGTCGTGATGCTGTTGAAGGGTGGACAACAGGTGACACTGACACCAGGACAGTCCTTCTATGAAGGCCCTGATGATGTTCATGTCGTCGACCGAAACGCAAGCGGCACCCTGCCGGCGAAATTCCTGGTGCTCTTGATCAAGGACAAGGGCGCCCCGGCGCTCGTGCCCGCACAGTGATTGTTCCGGCAACTCAAGTACACGAAACGTAAGGCGGTCAACAGGAGACAAAACATGAGCTTGGACAACACCTCACAACCTTCGGTCAAGTACTGCGCCGACACGGTGAACGCAAGGTACGTCCACGGTAGACCGGAGTTCGAGTTGGTTCCGTCGCGCTACGCGCACCGGGTCGGCGAGATTGACGTGCTGGTGGTCAGCGATGGGGTGCTATCGCTGCCAGGCGCGATGTTGGGCCACAACGTCGACCCGGCCGTCCGAGCGGCCTGGCTGGAGGACATGTTCCTGCCGCCGGACGTGCTCGAGTGGGCGCTGAACGTGGTCGTGGTGCGCAGCGGCGACCGGACCATACTCATCGACGTTGGGATAGGGATGGAGTTCCCGGACTTGCCGCGGGCCGGGAAGTTGGCCCAGCGACTGGAGGCCGCCGGCATCGATCTCGCATCCGTGTCCGACGTGGTGCTCACCCACATGCACATGGACCACTGTGGCGGGCTGCTCGCCGACGGGGCGAAAGAACGGCTGCGTCCGGACCTGCGGGTCCACGTGGCGGCCGCCGAGGCCGAGTTCTGGGAGTCGCCCGATTTCTCCCGCGTCTCCATGCCGCCGGGCTTCCCGGACGCGCTTCGGCGGACGGGCAAGCGGTTCTTGAAAGAGTACCACAGCCAGATGCGGACGTTCGAGGAGGAGTACGAGGTGGCGCCGGGGGTAGTCGTCCAACGCACCGGCGGCCACACTCCCGGGCATAGCGTGGTCCGCCTGGCGTCCGGCGGCAACCGGCTGACATTCGCCGGCGACGCCGTGTTCCAGGTCGGATTCGAGCACCCCGACTGGTACAACGGCTTCGAACACGACCCCGAGGAGGCGGCCCGCGTCCGGGTCCGCCTTCTGCGGGAACTGGCGGCGAATCGCGAGTTGCTGGTGGCCACTCACCTGTCGTTCCCGTCCGTCTGCCATGTGGCGGTCGACGGCGACGTCTTTCGTTGGGTGCCGGGCCCCTGGGAGTACTGACCGCTTGTTAGGTTCGGGCCGAACTAGACGACCGCATGCGTTTGAACAACTGGTCGATCGCTGCCTCACACGACACCGCCCGTATCTTCGGTGGCTTAGGCTTCGGCTCCTCCATCGCGAGCAGGTCGATCAGCTCGCGCCCGCGCCGCACCGGCTTGTGCTCCGGCAGCATGCAGGTGTAGGGGCTCTGCTCTGGATCAATCCGGCATTTTTTCTGCTGGAAGAAGAGGCGACAGCGCTATGGCGAGAACCTACCGTGAAATTGCCATAGAGGAAATGCTGCGAACCGTCGAAGAGGCGATGAGCGGCGTTATTGACTGGTGGGGAGACCTGCCGCCGCCGATGAAAGAAGCGATCGAGCAGTTTCGCATCCAACTCGGGTCGGCAATTGATTCCGTAGAATTTGTTAAAAGGGCACTCGACAGAGAGATACATGAAAATGGCCGGGGGGATGGCCCGGCCTGATGTTTGGCCCTAGCGAATTGATTCAGGCCGGATACGCCATTTTCGCATATCGCGCCCCCCAACGGTAGCCGTTAGCCCATAGAGAATGGCGTCATGTCGCGATGCCGTTCATCGGTTGCAATGGTGCCGGTAGATCGATCTCGCCTAACAGTTCGCGCAGCTCGATCTCGATATTGCGGCTGATCTGAGAGATCGGCACATCATTGGCTCCACCCTCGAAAGGATTTGACGTGCTTTCTCCGACCTGGTCCAGAGAAGTGTACATCCAGCCAACGACGACGCTGAAGGGAATGACCAGCCAGACCATGTTGCCTTTCATGATGCCGTCGATTTCCGCGTTGAGCTGTGCGAACTGACCGATCATTCCGAACGGCAGGAGAATGCAAAATATGGCAACGAAAAGTGCGCTGACCACTGCATACTGCCTGGGATAGGGAACATTCTTTATCCGCTCGCTGCGTGCTTGAAAATCGTTCAGGTCGCGCAGAACCTTCAACATCTCAAGGTAAAACTGTACGGATAACGCGCCTGTGTCCAACAGGGATTTCAAGCTGGCGCTCTGTAGCTGTAGGACCCGGGCGGCAGGATTTGGAGCTCGCAAAATGCTTTTGGCGTCTTCGATAGAAGTGTATCTCGCGAGTTGGTCCTGCAGTAGGGTTTCCTGCTCGAGGACACGGAAGCGCCGTTTGAAATCGGCGTTTGCTTTTTGATCAGCAGTCTCCCACGGCCTCGAGCTCCTTAAGGCAAAGCGCAAGGCAGTGAGCCAGGCAACGTGACGATAAATAAGCATTCGCGCCGAATCTGCGGTCAAGAAATCACAGCACAGAACTCCCCACAACCGGCTGCTGGCTGATATCGCCGACCAAGTCTGCTGCGCGTCCACGCTTCGGCCATATGTCTGCGTGTTCTTGAATCCCGCGACGAGCGCGACGGTCGTTCCCAGCAGCAGGACGACTGACCACGGCAGCGACACCCCTTTGAAGCCGACAAACTGATAGAGAAATACCGGCACCGTGCTAACTACCAGGAGCGCAACGATGCGCCTGCGAGACCAAGAAAAGAACTCATAGGCCTTGTATGACTTCCCGACGTGCATGGCGTTCTCCAGTGTCTGATTGCCGCAATGGGCTATGGCAGGCCCATTTCCGACGCTCTTCAAGCTCCATTGAATTTTAGCTTGAATTCATGTCCAAAGTATCCCCGCAATTTCCGGTTGACCGCTAGCAAACGACGCAAACCCGCCGGGTCCAACGAAGCCATAAGGCGGTTTGACCACGTGAGGCGCTTGAGCCCTCTCGATTCCGAGGCGTTTCGCACACCGGCGTGGCCCCGAATTTGATTTAGTCTTGCTCCGGTCCTACCGTCTTTTTTTGCAAGTCCGACGCCAGCTGACAACAGCGGGGAACAGACAACTCGCAAGCAGGATTCTTCTCTCCTCTCACACGAGCACAGGAACCAAGACGATGAGCACAATCACCACCAAAGACGGCACGAAAATCTATTACAAGGACTGGGGGCCCAAGAGTGCCCAACCGATCGTCTTCCACCATG
The DNA here is from genome assembly GCA_963841765.1 of uncultured Alphaproteobacteria bacterium. Classification (GTDB taxonomy): domain Bacteria; phylum Pseudomonadota; class Alphaproteobacteria; order Rhizobiales; family Aestuariivirgaceae; genus Taklimakanibacter. Next base: position 244,573 of record CAWJDZ010000021.1, on the reverse strand, counting down.
GGTGGCCTCTGAGCGGCGACGACTGGGATACGCAGTTGCTCTATTTTCTCGACAAGGGTTACCGCGTCATCGCTCATGACCGACGCGGCCATGGCCGCTCGGCGCAGGTGAGCGACGGTCACGACATGGATCACTACGCCGCCGACGTTGCCGCCGTGGTCGAGCATCTTGATCTGAGAAATGCCGTCCATATCGGTCACTCCACCGGCGGCGGCGAAGCGACCCACTATGTCGCGCGGCATGGTCAGCGTGACGGTCGCGTCGCGAAGCTTGTGCTCATCGGCGCTGTGCCGCCGGTCATGGTGAAGACGCCGGCCAATCCGGGCGGCCTGCCGATCGAGGTGTTCGATGGATTGCGAAAGGCGCTCGCCGGAAATCGGGCGCAATTCTATCTCGATTTTGCCAGCGGTCCCTTCTACAACTTCAACCGGCCAGGCGCGATGCCAGTCCCCGGCGTCATTCAGAACTGGTGGCGGCAGGCCATGATGGGGAGCGCCAAGGCGCAGTACGACGGCATCAAGGCCTTCTCGGAGACCGATTTCACCGAGGATCTGAAGATGATCAACGTGCCGACGCTCGTCATGCACGGCGATGACGACCAAATCGTGCCAATCGCAGACTCGGCGTTGCTCTCAGCAAAGCTCCTGAAAAGGGGGGCTCTCAAGGTCCACGAGAAATTTCCGCATGGCATGTGCACCACTCACGCCGATACGGTGAACCCAGAACTGCTCGCCTTTGTCGCGGGATAGCCCAGACGTCGCACTTGAACCGGGCGGTTCCGCCAGGCGAAAACAGCACAACGGAGTGTGAACCATGAAGACCGCGAGGAGCTTTGAACGCGCTGCGATGGACTCGTGCCGTTGGTAAGCGGGGCAACGGCGGCGACGCCGGCAATAGTTCCTGTCTGAGAGCCACCTACCCCATGCGCTCAGGATCGAGCGTGACTTTGTAGAGTTCCTTGTCGTCGCGATCCATGAGCCTGACCGTCAGCTGCTCTGTCTTGGCGTCGATATCGACCAGACCGAAGAACTGGAGGCCGGCCGAGGGCGGCAGGTTCTGGCCCTGCTCGCTCGTCGGCGCCTTCACGAACTTGGCCTCCGGCCCGAAGGTCATGTCGAGATCACCGGGGCCGAAAGACCCGGCATGGATGGGCCCGGAGACGAATTCCCAAAACGGCGCGAAATCCTGGAACTGCGCCCTGTCCGGCGTGTAGTAGTGGGCGGCGGTGTAATGCACATCCGCCGTCAGCCACAGCGTGTTGCGGATATTGGCGGTCTTGATGAATTTGAGAAGATCGGCAATCTCGAGCTCGCGCCCCTTTGCCGGTCCCTGATCGCCGTTCGAGATCGCTTCAGCGCCCTTCTTGTCCTTGCCATTGTCCCAGACGATGAGACCGATCGGCATGTCGGAGGCGATCACCTTCCATGTCGCCCTGGAGAGGGTGAGCTCGCGCTTGAGCCAGCGCGTCTGCGCTTCGCCGAGGATCCGCGATTTGGGCGTCATCTCGGTTTCGAGCGAGGCCCCGTTCGGTCCGCGATAGCTCCTGAGGTCGAGGAAGAAGATATCGAGCAGCGGCCCATAGGACTCCTTGCGATAGACGCGGCCCGGCTCTTGCGGGAAGTAGCGGATCGGCGTCATCTCGTGGAAGGCGCGACCCGCGCGCGCCGAGAGCACGCCGATCGACTTCTCCTTGTAGCGCTCGTCCGTGCTCAGGTCCTTGGACGCCGACCAGTTGTTGAGCACCTCATGATCGTCCCACTGGAAATAGGTCGGGACCCTGGCGTTGAAAGCTTTCAGGTTGTCGTCATGGAGATTGTATTTCCAGCGCCCGCGAAATTCATCGAGGGTCTCGGCGACCTTCTCGACACGTTCCGCAACGATATTCTTCCACACGCCGCCGCCAGTGATCTCGGTCTCCGCCGCGATCGGCCCATCCGAATAGACGGTATCGCCGGAATGGATGAAGAAGTCCGGATTGTGCCTGGCCATGGTGGCATAGGTCTTCATGCCGCCATCATCGGGATTGATGCCCCAGCCCTGGCCCGCGGTGTCGCCCGACCACACGAAGCGCACGGCGCGGCGGCTCAGGGGCGCGGTGCGGAACTGGCCGACGACGGCCTCGCTCACCGCATTGACATCGGCGAGATCGGCGAAGCTCACGCGATAGAGGATGGTCTGATCGGATGGCAGATCGGTGAGAAGCTGCTTAACTGCCAGGTCGGAATTCGGGCAGCGCCGTGACGGGCGGCAATTTGACGGCGTCGGCGAAGCTTTCGGTTGTCGCCACCTCGACATGAAGTTTTGCCGGCCGGTCGCTGCGCGCCCAGATCATGCCCGATGTCGCGTCGATATCGCCGGCCTGCAAACCGTGGCTCACCTGCGGGCGCTCCGCGGCGCGAACGATCGCCGGCATGGCGAGGCCGCCCGAGACGGCAAGCGCGCCAGAGGCAGATGACAACAGAAATTTGCGGCGATTGACGGTCATGCGCATAAGACGGCCTCCTGTCTTCCGGATGGGCGAGGACCTTCTCTCACTCGTGTCACAAGGCGATGACGCCGGCAATGAATTGCGACGACAATTTCTGGCCGGCATAGGATAGGGACGACGAGCGCCGAAGTGACGCAACGTCCCTGAAGCTGCTTCGCCGGCTTGCAAGGGTCGGATCGGAGCTTACGCCGGCGACGCGTTGAAGCTCTCGATCAGCCCGTCCCAGACGGGAACGAGCTTCACCAGATCGTCCCAGAAGGCAGCATCGCGGCGGCGATCAAATTCGGCGAGTGATATGCCCTGCTGCTCGACCCACGTGTAGTAACCCAGGTTGAAGATTCGTTCGCGCTCTCTTCGCGTGAGTTCGAGAATATCGCCGGTGCCGGCACCCGAAAGATGCTCACCGAAGATCTCGGCTGCTGTGATGTCGTCGAAATGCCGGCCGAGACCAGCACACGTCTTTTCGAGCTGCGAACCGTACATTGCTGCGCTATCCGTAGCAACCGTCAGCACGGCGTCGCCGGGGCCGAGCCCCAGATATTTGGCGAGCTTGATCGCTGCGACGATGTTGGCAATGCCGGACAGGCCGAAATGGCCGAGGTGGCAGGTGAGGTCGTCCGTGATCCCCTTGCGGTCACGAAGAAAGCGGCGCCCCACTTCGGTGTTGAACAGAACGTTCAGGCTGTCGGAAGAGCGATCGGAGACTCCGATCACATAATCGGTGTTGAAGACATTATGGATGAGCGGTACGTGCTTGTCGCCAATGCCCTGGATATTGTGCTCGCCATATCCATTGCGAAGCAAGGTTGGACATTCGACGGCTTCGACGGCCGCGATGGCAGTGCCGAACATGTCCTTGAGATAGTCGCCGGCCCCCAGCGTCCCGGCTGAACCCGAGGCTGCGACGAAGGCGCGCGCTCTCAGCCGGCGCTCACCCGCGACCGTCCTGAAGATGGCGGCGAGTGCGGGGCCGGTGACCGCGCGATGAACGACATAGTTTCCGAACTCACTGAACTGGTTGAGTATGATATTTTGCGGATCTTTCGCGAGCTCATGACATGCATCGTAGATCTCCTTGAGATTGCTCTCGCTGCCGGGCGTGCGGACGATGTCGGAGGGATCGGTGGTCCACTTTTCAAGCCAGTTGAAACGCTCGGCACTCATGCCTTCGGGAAGTACGGCAACGCTGCGGCAGCCGAGGATGCGAGAGATCGCCACGCCGCCTCGGCAGTAGTTGCCGGTCGAGGGCCAGATCGCGCGGTGACGCTCCGGATCAAACCGACCGGTGACGATCCGGGGAACGAGACAAGCATAGGCGGCAAGGACCTTGTGCGCGCCAATCAAAGGAAAGCAATCGCCGAGCGCCACTACAATCCGGGCATCGGTGCCCGTCAGCTGGCGCGGCAAAACCACATGCTCGGGCACAGTCGCGTGTCCGCGGCGGTCGGCGGCATTGAACCAGTGGACGCGGAAGAGGTTTTGAGGATCGGGGCTATCTGGATCCAAGGAGGCAAGGCCGTCGATCGTGCTTCGCGCGATCTTCTGAGGGTCCGAAAGCTCGCTGATCAGCGGCAGGCGCACCCCGTTCTTGTGGAAATAAGCCTGGGCGCGACGGCGAACAGCAGGGTTGATGACGTCGCTGGCGAAAAGATCTCTCATATGATCGTCTCGCGTAGCTGAGCACAGCTGTTTCTGGCTTCCTGTTTCATGAGCACCTTCTGCCTCTCGCTTCCGATCGCCCTAGTAACACGATTCCTAGTGTCCCGAATCCGAAGTTCGCACTACCGCGCAGCGCCTTCCGGGCGAACTTCGGATTCGAAAGGACACTAGATTCCCAATGATTCCAGTGTGCTTTTGAACGCGAAGTTCCTGTCGGTATGACCGGCCAGATATCAGGAACTTCGCGTTCAGCACACTGGGTGTACAATAATTGGCATATTGAATACATTCGTCACGGATCGGGCGGCCCACCCAGAAGCCGCCGCAGCTTTCCTTTTTGTCGGCGTCGGCCTATCTTCGGAAGAAATAACCAGAAGCTTGCGGGAGGAAAATTGACGACTGCAGCCTCAATGTCGGGCGGCGCACCCATGGTCCGCTTCGTCAACGTCCAGAAGAGTTACGACGGCAGGACACTGGTTGTTAAGAACCTCAATCTCGACATCGCCAAAGGTGAGTTCATCACCATGCTGGGCCCCTCGGGTTCGGGCAAGACCACGACGCTGCTGATGCTCGCGGGCTTCGAGCCCGCCACCGACGGCGAGATCTTCCTCAACGGGCAACCGATCAACCGCATGCCCCCGCACCGGCGCGGCATCGGCATGGTGTTCCAGAACTATGCCCTCTTCCCGCATATGACGGTCAATGAAAACCTGGCATTTCCGCTCCAGGTGCGGCGCATGGACAAGGCCGAAATCGAACAGCGCGTAAAAACCGCGCTCGAAATGGTGGAATTGCCGGGCTTCGGCAACCGCCGCCCGAGCCAGCTCTCCGGCGGCCAGCAGCAGCGCATCGCCGTCGCCAGGGCGCTGGTTTTCGATCCCGATCTGGTGCTGATGGACGAGCCCCTGGGCGCGCTCGACAAGCAATTGCGCGAGCAGATGCAGTATGAGATCCGCCATCTCCACGAGCGCCTGGGGATCACCGTCGTCTATGTGACGCATGACCAAAGCGAGGCGCTGACCATGTCGGACCGCATCGCCGTCTTCAATGACGGGATCGTCCAGCAGCTCTCGACTCCGGCCGAGCTCTACGAGCGCCCGCAGAACTCCTTCGTCGCGCAATTCATCGGCGAGAACAACCGCCTGCCCGGCGTCGTGCAGGACGTCGGCGGCAATGGATCCTGCACCGTAAGGCTCCAATCAGGCGAGCTGGTCAATGCCTCGGCCGTGAAAGTCGCCAAAAAGGGCGATCGCACGCTGCTTTCCCTGCGTCCGGAGCGCGTCAAGATCGATCCCGCCGCCAACGGCAGCGGCAACATCATCGATGGCTCGATTGAGGAGCTCATTTATCTCGGCGATCATGTCCGCACCCGGCTCAGCGTGGCGGGCCAGTCTGATTTCATCGTCAAGATCCCCAACAACACGGAGCGGCCTGCTCTCCAGCAAGGGATGAAGGTGAAGATCGGCTGGGCGCCGGAAGATTGCCGCGCGCTCGATGATGTTTAGGCATTCATTGGACGCCCGCAGCCGGGCCTCGAAGCGTCCATGAGATGCTCAAGGGCGACAAAGATTGATCTGGGCCGTTAAGCTGAAACGCTGGGCGGGAAGCGTCAAGCGAGACGTTGTAGCTCTCTGGCTGGCTGCCCGCGATCCGCGCGTGCCCTGGTATGCCAAGGCGGTTGCTGGCGCAATCGCGGCTTACGCTCTGAGTCCCATTGACCTCATACCTGACTTCATTCCCGTGCTTGGCTATCTGGACGATTTGATTGTGGTGCCGCTCGGTATCCTACTTGCGGTGAAGCTCGTGCCTGCCGACTTGATGACTGAGTTTCGTGCCCAGGCCGCCGACCGCAAGAAACCGATGAGCAAGGCAGGTCTCGCGGCAATTGTCGCCATATGGATGTTATCGGCAATCTTTCTTATTTGGCTGTTCTGGCCGAGTCGGACTGCTGGTTCGTGAAGCATGCAATCGCGAAAGCACCCCTTCCTGGCTCCCCGTCGTCAGCTCGGCGTCATGCCGCGCAGCCTTTCGGAGCGCCGCCTGAGGAGCTCGACGCCGATGAGCAGGCAGACCGAGAGCGTCACCTGAACCGTAGCCGCGGCGGTGATCGTCGGGCTAATCATCTCGCGAATGCCGCTGAACATCTGCTTCGGCAATGTCCGCTGCTCGGCGCTCGCCAGGAACAGCGCCACCACGACTTCATCAAATGAGGTCACGAAGGCGAAGAGCGCGCCGGTGACGACGCCGGGCAGGATGAGCGGCAGGATGATCTTGCGGAACACGGTTACGGGCGCAGCACCGAGCCCTTGCGCGGCGCGCTGCAGCGTCCAGTCGAAATTGCTCAAGGTCGCCGTCACGGCGATGACGACGAAGGGTGCGGCAAGTGCTGTGTGCGCCAGCGCAAGTCCAGCGAAAGTGCCGATCAGTCCGAAATAGCCGAAGGCCATGAAGACCGCGACCGCAACGACGATCACCGGGACGATCATGGGCAACAGCAATATTCCGAGGAGGACGCTGCGTCCGGGCAAATGCGTCCGCGCCAGGCCGAGGGCCGCCATCGTGCCGAGAGCCGTGGCGGCGATGGTGACCGTAACGGCAAGCTTGATGCTCAGCAGGAAAGCATTGGTCCAGCGGGGGTTGCCGAAAAAGTCCCGATACCACTGCAGCGACAGGCCGGGCATCGGATAGGTGAAGTAAGGCTCGGCATTGAAGGACAGCGGAACGATGGCGAGAATGGGCGCGATCAGGAACAACAGCACGAGCCCGGTGAATACCCAGCCGCCATAGAACAGGACCTTCTCGAGCGGCATGGCATAGGGGGCGGGTTTCAGCATCATCCGAGCTTGACCTTGTCGATGCCGACAATCCGGTTATAGACGAAGAACAGCGCGAGCGTCGCGACGAGGAGGATGGCGCTCAGCGCGCTGGCCTTGCCCCAATTGTTTTCCTGGTTCATCGCTCTCTCGATGGTGCCGCTGACCATTTGATCCGCGGCTCCGCCGACGAGCGCCGGCGTGATGTAGTAGCCGAGGCAGAGAATGAAGGTCAGGAGGCAGCCGGCGCCGATGCCGGGCAAGGTGAGCGGCAGATAGACGCGCAAGAACGAATAGAACGGTCCGCCGCCGAGCGAGCGCGCAGCGCGCATATAGGACGGCGATATGCCTTTCATCACGCCATAAATCGGCAGCAGCGTGAAGGGCAGTTGAATATGCACCATGGCGGTCACCGTTCCGAACCGGCTGAAGATCAGCTTGAGCGGGCCATCGGAGAGGTGCAGAAACTGGATGAGCCCGTTGACCGGGCCATTATCCTGCAAGAGCACGAACCACGCCGTGGTCCTTACCAGCAATGACGTCCAGAATGGCACCAGGATGAAGATCAAGAGCACATTGGCGAGGCGGCTCGGCGCATGCGCCAGCATGAAGGCGACGGGATATCCGAGCGCCAGAGTGATGAGTGTCACCAGCGCGCTGATATAGAAGGTGCGGATCAGGACAGTGATATAGACGGCCTGGGATCTGGGAACGCCCACAATGGCGCTGTCGGCATCGCGCTCGAGATCGAGCGAGCGCAGCAGATAGAAATCGGTGAAGGACCTGCCCGCGTTCTTGATCTTGGCCCAGATGAGCCGGCCACCCCACATCTTGTCGGCGGCGATGAACTGCTCCTTATAAGGCGGTCCGGCGAATTCCTGCGACTTGTTCACAGCACCGATGATCTTGCTGCGTATGCCCGATATTTCATAGTTCATGCGCTTGCCGACGAAAGCCGCGGTATTGTCTTCGGCAACCTTCTTGAAATCCTGCGCCAGCGCCGCATAGACGGATTTGTCCGGCAGTTCCTTGCCGCCCCACGCCTGCAGGGCGGCGACCGTCCTGGGCAGCGTTTCGGCAATGCTCGGATCATAGAAGGCGCGCGTCATCAGCAGCACGACCGGCGTTGCGAAGGTGATGATCACGAACAGGAGCAAAGGAACAACGAGGATCACCGCGCGCAAATGGCCCTTTCTCTCGGCGGCGGCAAACTGCCACGGCAGCCTGGGTGCGCCGGTGAGGGTAACCTCAGTCATCGCGTCGGAGCATCCCGGAAGTGGCGGGGGCATGACGCCCCCACCATCCTGTTGTCGTTACTGCGCGACCCACACGTTGAAGCGCTCGCGCAAGGCGTCGAGATTATCGCCCCAGAACTTCGCATTGACGATGAAGCCCGTCTTCATGTTGTCGGGATTCGTCGGCAGATCAGGCTTGATCGCGGGGTTCGTATTCGCGATCGCCTCCTTGTTGCCCGGACCATAGGAAATGTAGTTGGTCTGGTCGGCCTGCCGGTCGGCGCGGCCGGCGAAGGCGATGAACTTATAGGCGGCGTCACGGTTCTTGGATCCCTTGACGACGTTCCAGCCCTGCCAATCCAGGGCCTGCTGGTCCCACATCACGGCAAAGGGCTTCTTGTCGTCATGGGCGGCCTTGTAGATGCGCCCGTTCCAGGCCGACGTCAGGATCACCTGTCCATCGGCGAGGAGTTGCGGAGGCTGGGCGCCCGCTTCCCACCACACGATATCCTTTTTGATCGTGTCGAGCTTGGCGAAAGCGCGATCGACCCCTTCGGGCGTCGACAGCACATTATAGACGTCCTTCACATCCACGCCGTCGGCGAGCAGAGCCCATTCGAGATTGACGAAGGGACTCTTCTGCAGGCCGCGCTTGCCGGGATATTTCTGCGTGTCGAAGAGAGCGCTGATCGAGTGCGGCGCCTCCTTCACCTTGGTCGTGTCATAGGCGATCACAGTCGCATAGAGAATGCTCGGGACCACGCATTCGCTGGCATCGGCGCTGATGAAATCGTCGCGCTTGAGTCCCAGCTTGTCCCAGTCGATCTTCTCGACAATACCTTCCGCGCACGCGGCCATGGTGGTCTGCGAGTTGTTTTCGACCACGTCCCAAGTGACGTTGTTGGACTCGACCATGGCGCGGATCTTGGCGATCTCGCCGTTGAACTCCTCTTCGACGATCTTGTCGCCGCTGTCCTTCATGAACGGTTCGAAGAAGGCCTTGCGGACGCTGTCCTGATAGGCGCCACCCCACGACACCACAGTGACGCTGTCGGCGGCCAGTGACGGAAGCGAGAACAGGGCAAGAAAGCAGGCAGCAGAGAGCAGTTTCATTTTCATTGGCAACCTCCCTGGAGGGCGCGAGCAAAGGCGCCACTCTCATTGTTGGACCTAACAGGTGCCAGTATTCACTACTGGACTCGTCAGTCAATCGCCCTACTGTCGCTTCGCAGAAAATTCCTATGATTAAGGGGAATATCAACCGGCGGAAATCGCCCGACATCGCCTGGGTACCGCACTCGGCGGGCACTTTCGGCCGGTGTGCTAGATTTTGTTATCGGTCGCGACCGCTTCGGAATAGGTCGGGCGGCTGGCGATGCGGTAGGGGAAAGCCTTGCGCAAGGCGACGAAGAAGACCGGCGTCAGGAACAGTCCGAAGAACGTGACCCCGAGCATGCCGGAGAACACCGCAGTGCCGAGCGACTCGCGCATTTCGGCCCCAGGACCTGTTGCCAGCATCAGCGGCACCACGCCAAGGATGAAGGCGAAGGCGGTCATCAGGATCGGCCGCAATCTGAGCCGGCAGGCTTCCACGACGGCTTCGACCGCGCTGAGGCCGCGTTCCTCGGCTTGCCTTGCGAATTCGACGATGAGGATGGCGTTCTTAGCGGCAAGGCCGATGAGCACGATAAGGCCGATCTGGGTCAGGATGTTGTTGTCGAGCCCGCGTAAATTGACCCCGACCAGGGCGGCGAGAATGCTCAAGGGCACGATGAGGATGATGGCAAAGGGGAGCACCCAGCTTTCATATTGCGCCGACAGCGCCAGGAAGACGAACAGCACCGAAAGCCCGAAGATGAGGATGGCGGTATTGCCGGTCTGGCGCTCCTGATAGGCGAGTTCCGTCCATTCATACGAGGTTCCCTGCGGCAGCGTCTTGGCGGCGAGATCTTCCATCAGATTGAGCGCCGTCCCCGTGGACACGCCTGGCGCCGCATTGCCCTGCAGCGGCACCGAGACATACATATTGTAGCGTTGAACCAGCGCCGGACCCGTCACGTCGCGGATCTGGACCAGCGTGCCCAGCGGCACGAGAGCTCCCGAGGCGGACCGGACCTTGAGCCTGCTGATATCCTTGCGATCCATCCGGTGCAGCTGATCGGCCTGCGCCCTGACCTGGTAGACCCGGCCGAAGGCATTGAAGTCATTCACATAGGATGTGCCGAGATTGATCGCCAGCGTTTCGAAAATATTGGGTATCGGCACGTTCAGCATGCGCGCCTTGTCGCGATCAATCTCGAGGAAGAGCTGCGGGCTGGACGCCGAGAACGTGGTGAACACACCGGTCAAACCGTTCGTCTGGTTGGCTTGCTGCATCATGCCGTAGGCGAAACCCAGCACGCGGCGCACATCAGCGGTGTCGCGTTCCTGCAGTTGAATCTTGAAACCGCCGGAGTTGCCGATGCCGCGGATGGGCGGCGGCGGAATGGCTATGATGAAGGCTTCCTGGATCTGCTGCAGGCTGCCAAAGAGCGCGCCGATGATCTGATTGGCGCTGTGACCTTCCTTCAGCCGGTTCTCGAAGGAATCGAAGCGCGCGAAGACGACACCGGCATTGGAGGCGTTGGTGAAGGTGGCGCCCGAGAAGCCGGCAAAGGCGACTGCGTCGGTGACACCCGGCGTCGCGGCGATGATCTTCGAGGCGCGCTGCACGACAGCATCGGTGCGCGACAGCGACGCCCCTTCGGGCAGCTGGATCACCACGATCGCATAGCCCTGGTCCAGGGTCGGGATGAAGCCCCTGGGCGTCGACTGCAGCGCATAGACGGTGCCGGCGAGGAGAACGGCGAAGACCGCCAGCATAGCGAGGAGCGCAATCCAGCCCTTGACCAGGAAGCGCACCAGCCTGCCGTAGAATTCCGCCAGGGCGTCGAAGCCGCGATTGAAGCCGTTCGAGGCGGCATTCACCCAGCGGGTAAGTACGAAGCGCGGCGGATTGTGGCCATGCGGCCGGAATAGAAGTGCCGCAAGTGCCGGCGAAAGGGTGAGGGAATTGACCGCCGAGATCACCGTCGCCACCGCGATGGTGACGGCGAATTGGAGATAGAACTGGCCGGAAATACCCGGAATGAAGGCGGTCGGCACGAAGACCGCGACGAGCACCAGCGAGATCGCAATGACGGCCGCACCGACTTCATTCATCGTACGGTGCGCTGCCGTCGCCGGATCAAATCCGAGACCGATATTACGCTCGACATTCTCGACCACCACGATGGCGTCGTCGACCACGATGCCGATCGCCAGCACAAGACCGAAGAGCGTCAGCATGTTGAGCGAAAAGCCGAAAGCATAGAGGAAGGCGAAGGTCCCGATGAGCGATACCGGTATGGCCACAATCGGCACGATGGCGGTGCGCCAGGACTGCAGGAAGACGAGCACGACGATGATCACCAGGGCGGCCGCTTCGAGGATCGTCTTGTAGACTTCCGAGATCGATTCCGAGATGAACTCGGTTGGGTTGTAGACGATCTGATAGGTGAGTCCCGGCGGGAAATCGGCCTTGAGCCGTTCCATGGTCTCGATGATCTGATCGGCCGTGGCGAGCGCGTTGGTGCCGGGCCGCTGGAAGATGCCGAGCGCCACTGCGGGCTTGCCGGTGAGATAGCTGTTGGTCACATATTCCTTGGCGCCCAGCTCGATGCGCGCCACGTCCTGCAACTCGATGAGCCGTCCTTGCTCGGTGGACTTGACGATTACATAGCGGAACTGGCGCGCGTCCTCGAAGCGTCCTTGGGTCGTCACCGTATATTCGAAGGCATTGTCGGTGGCCGAAGGCGGCGCGCCGATCGAACCGCCCGTGACCTGCACATTCTGATCCCTCAGCGCCTGGACGACATCGCTCGCCGTCATGCTGTAGGCAGTGAGCTTGTCGGGGTCGAGCCAGATGCGCAGCGAATATTCGCGCTCGCCGAAAATGATCAGATCTCCCACACCCTCGAGGCGCAGCAGGATGTCGCGCACGCGCGAGCGCGCATAGTTGGAGACATAGAGCTGGTCATAGCTCTCATCCGGCGACAGCATGTGCACGACCATCATCAGGTCGGGCGAACTCTTGGCGGTGACGATGCCGAGCCGGCGCACTTCTTCCGGCAGCCGCGCTTCGGCGATCGCCACGCGGTTCTGCACCAACACCTGCGCCTGGTCGAGATCGGTGCCGAGCCCGAAGGTGATGGTGAGCTGCATCGAGCCGGTGGCGGTCGAATAGGATGACATGTAGAGCATGCCTTCGACGCCGTTCACCTCCTGCTCGATCGGCGTCGCTACCGTCTTGGCGACGGTATCGGCATCGGCCCCGGGATAGCTCGCCCTGACCACGATGGTGGGCGGCGCGATCTCGGGATATTGCGCTATCGGCAGCTGCGTATAGGCGATGCCGCCGATGATCAGCAGGATCAGCGACACCACCGTCGCGAAGATCGGGCGGTCGACGAAGAAATGCGAAAATCTCATTGAGCAGCCTCACTCGCCGCCTGCTCGGGCGGAAGGGTGACGAGCTCAGGCTTGACCGTGATGCCCGGCCTGACGCGCATCAGGCCGTTGATGACGATAGTTTCATCTCCGGTGAGACCGGAACGAACCACGCGGTAGCCATAGAGCTTGGGTCCGAGACGTATCGGCTTGGCCGAGACCTTGCCGGCATCGTCAACCACATAGACGATGCGGCGATCCTGATCGGCGCCGATCGCGTCATCGGGGACGAGGATACCCTGATAGGGCAGCGAACCCGGCATGTTGAGGCGGCCGAAAAGCCCGGGCTGCAGAATCAGATCCTTGTTGGGAATCTGCGCGCGGATGCGCATCGTGCCGGTCGCCTGGTCGATCCGGTTCTCGGCGAAATCGAGCTTGCCGGTGACTGGAGACTCCATGTCATCGGCGAGCCTCACGGTCACATCGAGGCCGCCCGCACCTTGCTGGAGGCTCGCCTTGCGCGTCCGGGCGTCACGTGCATAAGCGAGGAACTGCCGCTCATCGACATCGAAGTAAAAATCGATCGGATCGAGCGATACAATGGTGGTGAGTGCGGTCTGGTCGGCCTGGACGAGATTGCCGACCGAGACAAGACGCCGGTCGATGCGGCCCGAAAGCGGTGCTTTGATTTGGGTATATGCGAGTTCGAGCTCAGCGCGAACCACGGCCGCCTGAGCGCCGTTGGTTTGGGCCACGGCGGCAAGATATTCGCGCCGCCGGTCGTCGAGCGTGGAGATCGGTATATTGCCGGTCTGCGACAGCTTCTCGGCGCGGTCGAACTGGACCTTGGTGAAGTCGACCAAGGTCTTGGCGACATTGAGGCTGGCTGTCGCCTGCTCGAGAGCGGCCTGAAACGGACGCTGGTCGATGGTGAACAGGAGATCGCCAATCTTGACGATCGCGCCATCCTTGAAATGCACCTGATCGAGATAACCGCCGACCCGCGAGCGTATCGTGACCTCGTCAACAGCCTCGAACCGGCCGATGAATTCATCATCCTCAACGATTTCACGCACGACCGGCTTTGCCACCGTGACCGGGACCGGAGCGTTCGGTGACTGAGCCAGCGCTTCCATCGGCAGATATAGAAGCAGCACTGCAGCAGCTGACCGCGCGAATGACGTGAGACGCTTGTGCATGATGACTAATGTCCCAGGTGGCCTGATGCGAAGCGAAGAGGCGTAGAGCAAAATTGGAACAACGAAAGGTGTGCAGTGGTATTGGTAATGTCAACGCCGAAATATTTATTCTACCGCCCGCCGCTCGCCTGAGCCAAATTGCGCCCTCCTTCCAATGGCTTGGGTGACGGTCAGGGACTCTTGGCGGATGGCTGCCTCTGATAACCGGTAGCCGCGCTGGTAGGAACAGGCTCTTTCTGCGCGGTCAAGGATCCTTGCGAAATTCGACAAATCTCGGGCCACCATGTCATCTCTATGGAATCGGCGATATAGGTCGCTCGCCAAGAATGGAACCTTGTTGCCTGGATTAACTAGCGACATATCGTTGAGATAAGCGACGATAGTCGCCGATACACTCCTTACGCTACGTCGAGCCGGAGCGCGAAGGGCACACACTCGCCGATGACATCGGTTAGTCGAGTGACTTGCTCACCAGTGAAAGGCATTGGGACGAATTCCCTTTCCTGCATTCTCGAAGTTTGTCGAATGCGCTCCCACAAGGTAGCAGCGATCATTCATGCGAGGACGGCTGACACGGTTTCCAGGTTGAGCGTTTGCCGGAGTGAACCCAATCACCAGATGCGGCGCAATCACCGCCAGTGGAATTACCATGACCGCGTGAACGGTTTTCGTGCAAGCATCGGCTGTATCGGTACTCCCTCCATGCGCTCGATATCCAATTGAATACCGTATTAGTTCGCAAGTTCACAGATCCGGCAGTTGCTTTACAAATTTTTGGGCGAACCCGACGAGCTTCGCCTCGAGGGCCGGCCGGATGCTATCCAGAACCTTGGTGTTGATCGTGACCTTGCCGGAAGCGTGCTTGAGGGTGATCTTGTTCCCACGGAACCGGAAGAACAGGACTTGGGTGAGCTTGGCGTTCGCCGAGAGCGCGAAGGCCATCAAGGTAACGAGGAAGCGTCCCTTTTCATCGTCCTCGGCCAGGCTGATCTGGAAATCGCGACGTCTTGGCCTGTGCGCTCTCGCGGCTGAAAAGCGTGAAGAAGGGGCTGTCCTTGCTCATGTCCTTGAGGGCGCCGAGCGTCGTCATGACCAGTTGCAGCGCGCCCGGGGAAGGGCCGAGGAGCGCGGCGGCCACCTTGATGATGGCCTCATGGGCGTCGAGATTGGTGCTTGCCTCTTTATGCGTCGCGAAACTGCGGGCCTGAACCACCCAGCCGATGTTCGACAGGGTATCGAAATAGGCGTCGTACCAAGGGAAGATGCGGCTGGTGTCGCTGACCTTTTTCGTCGCGGCCAATTGCGCCAGGAGCGCGCTATTGACGATATCGTTGCGCCGCTCTTCGCTCACGCCCCTTACGAAGGAGATCACATCGGAACCGACGATGAGGGCTTGGTTCTTCGCCGCGTCGAAGTCGAAGCCGCCGACCTTCTCCAATCCCACCAGTCCCGCCGACCGGGGGCGGCGCGGAAGTTTCACGGTTTTCACGAACTCCAGCGCCTTCGTCGTGTCATTCACCAGCTGCCTTTCCATGTTCCACATCCTTATCGAGAGTTGACTACGAATGATGCTCCGCACCGTTGCGAGGAACGGCGACGACGCATCGGTTAAGGCGGCCTGCCCCGCTCCAGTGCGGGGCATTGCCATCAGTCGCGTGATTTATTTATCCTGGCGTGACATGAGCGTGACTCTCCCTATGTTGAGGTGAGTGTGCTGTGAAGCAAGCTGGTCTCGGCAAATCGCCTCTATCGCTTGGCGCATCGAAGAGGCGCAAGCGCTGACCACCCCACGAAATTTACCGGCACAGATCATCGCGAACGGTTTCCCCGCCAACGAATAGGGTCGACGCTCATCATCGCCGACGGTAGCCCACCCTCACGGACCCTCGGCTCCTGGTCGCGCCGTCCGATGTTTCCAATATCACACAAATTCCGTTGCGGTAAGTGCGATAAGTCACACCGCATGGCGAAAGGAGCGATTGGGCGGATGAAATCCACGGTATGCCGGCGGACGTCAAGAAGGTTGGCGCGGCTCCAGAAAGTCGCCGGCTGGCGCGCTACGACACCGTGCTAAGACTGAAGTTCGGATTGAAGTAGCCGCTCCGCCACACGCCTGGCGCCATCGCTTGCTAGTGTCCCGAATCCGAAGTTCGCTTCACCTCGCAGCGTCTTCCGAGCGAACTTCGGATTCGAAAGGACACTAGAAAATCCAATAATTCTAGTGTGCTTTTGAACGCGAAGTTCCTGTCGGTATAGCGGTTGGATATCAGGAACTTCGCGTTCAGCACACTACGCGCAGCTCACCCCTGCCGCTTCCTCGCTGCGAGCGTGCGCAAACGAAGCGCATTGAGCCTGATGAAGCCCGCCGCATCCTTCTGGTCATAGGCGCCGCGGTCGTCCTCGAAGGTGACGAGCTCGTTCGAGTAGAGCGATTTCGGCGACTTGCGCCCGGCCACGATGACATTGCCCTTGTAGAGCTTGAGTCTGACCGTGCCTTCGACATTCTCTTGGCTCTTGTCGATCATCGCCTGCAGCATCTCGCGCTCGGGCGAGAACCAGAAGCCGTAATAGATGAGCTCGGCATAGCGCGGCATGAAGCCATCCTTGAGATGCGCCGCCTCGCGGTCGAGCGTGATCGATTCGATCGCGCGATGCGCCACATGCAGGATGGTGCCGCCGGGCGTCTCATAGACGCCGCGCGACTTCATGCCGACGAAGCGGTTCTCGACGAGGTCGAGACGGCCGATGCCGTTGTCGCGGCCGAGATCGTTGAGGGCGGTGAGGAGCGCCGCCGGCGACATCGCCTTGCCGTCGAGGCCGATCGGATCGCCCGTCTTGAACTCGATCTCGATCGAGGTCGCCTTGTCGGGCGCCTCTTCCGGCGCGATCGTGCGCTGATAGACGTAAGGCGGCGGCTCGATCCACGGATCCTCCAGAACCTTGCCTTCCGATGAGGAGTGCAGCAGATTGGCATCGACCGAGAACGGCGCCTCGCCGCGCTTGTCCTTGGTCACCTGGATCTGGTGCTTCTCGGCGAAGTCGATGAGATCGGTGCGGCTCTTGAACTGCCATTCGCGCCACGGCGCGATAATCTTGATGTCGGGATTGAGTGCGTAAGCGGTGAGCTCGAAGCGCACCTGGTCGTTGCCCTTGCCGGTGGCGCCATGGGCAATGGCATCGGCGCCGGTCGCCCTGGCGATCTCGATCAGCCGCTTGGCGATGAGCGGCCGCGCGATCGAGGTGCCGAGCAGATAGACGCCTTCATAGAGCGCATTGGCGCGGAACATCGGGAAGACGAAATCTCGGATGAATTCCTCGCGCACATCCTCGATGAAGATTTCCTTGATGCCGAGCCTCTGGGCCTTCTTGCGCGCCGGCTCGATCTCGCCGCCCTGGCCAAGATCCGCGGTGAAGGTCACCACCTCGGCGCCGTATTCGCTCTGCAGCCATTTGAGGATGATCGAGGTGTCGAGGCCGCCGGAATAGGCGAGCACGACTTTCTTGACGCTGCCGCGTTTGGCCATGGAGATTTATCCGTTATCTTCAGAAAAGCGCGCACTATACTCAGGGGGCCGGCAAACACAATGAGGCTAGTGGAGCGGATTTGACATTCGCGACCCCCTGCCGGAACTCACGACGCGAATGTCAAATCCAAAGCTCCACTAGAAACGTATATTTTCTAGTGGTCCTTTGATTCTAACATTCGCAAAAGGTCGCCCCAAGCAGGATGCGAATGTTAGAATTGGACCACTGGAGCGCTCCCCGCCAAAGTTGCTAGACTTTGACGATGAGGGAGCGCGCCCAAGATAGTGAGCGAGCCTTACTATCCGGTCCGGATCCGAAGGATCTGAACGGGAAAGGCTCGCGACTCGATTTCTGGTATGAATTCGCCTCGACCTATTCCTACCTGGCGGCGCTCAGGATCGAGGTCCTGGCCCAGGAACGAAACATGGACGTCGCCTGGCGGCCCTTCCTTCTGGGGCCGATCTTCAAGGCGCAAGGCTGGGATAGCTCGCCCTTCAACCTGTTTCCGGCCAAAGGCGCCTATATGTGGCGCGACCTCGAGCGGCTTTGCGAAGGGCAAGGGCTCAAATTCCGACGGCCCGAGCCCTTCCCGCAATCGAGCCTGCTTCCGGCACGTCTGGCTTTGACCGAGGAAGTGACTGCCGCGCGCGCGGAATTCTCGCGCCGCGTCTATCTGGTCCATTTCGCCGACGGCGCCCGGCTCGATGACGAAGCGGTGCTGTGCGGCATACTCGAAAGCCTCGATCTCGATGCCGATGCCGCCTTGGCGCAGGCCGGCAGCGCGGACGTGAAGCTTGCGCTTCGCCAGGCCACCGAAGAGGCCATGCGGCTCAAGCTGTTCGGTGCGCCCTCCTTCGTCACGCCGAAGGGCGAAATCTTCTGGGGCAACGATCGGCTGGAAAGCGCCCTCAGCTGGGCACAGCAGGAGGGCTGACCGCTTGACGGATTGAAATTGTTGATGATGGCCAGGATGCCGGGGAAGGCCGCCGAACCTGCCACAACCACGGCGAAATAGCCGAGAATGACAAAGGTAACTCGTTTGGCGATAAGGGCGATCATGGGGCCAAATCCTTCGTCATGAAGACCGAGTTCGGATCAAGCCTGTATTGGGCGAAGGAGCCGCAGAGCCTGTAGCCGGCACTTTCATAGAGGCGAAGTGCGGCATGACTTTTCGGGCCGGTCTCAAGATCGATGCGCGAGAGCTTCAGCTCTCTTGCTTTCGTTTCGACCGCTTCGAGCAGGATCTTCGAGAGTTCCAAGACCACGCGCGGCCGGGCGGATGAACATGCTCTTGAGCTCCCCCGATCCATCCACGTGGCAAAGAAGAGCTGCGCAGCCGACCAATGCGCCCGCAAGCCGCGCGGTCCAGAAGGTAATCTCCGGCCGGTCGAGCAGATGGAGCGGCAGCGTATGGACGCCCTCTGGCGGATAATGCGCATGAGAATAGGCGACGCGTTCGTCAATCAGCTCGGCAATTTCCCGGCCGCGCGGCGCTTCGATTGTGATGACCAGATCCTGATCCGGTCCGCGCATCAGGCTCCCGCCGCGGCCGCATCCATCGCCAGACGCTCCTTTGCGCGCAAGCGCTGGCTTTCCGATTTGAGCTGCCCGCACGCCGCCATGATGTCACGGCCGCGCGGCGTCCTCACCGGTGATGCATAGCCCGCCCGGTTCAGCACTTCGGCAAATCGCTCGATCGTGTCCCAGTCCGAACATTCATATTGCGTGCCCGGCCACGGGTTGAAGGGAATGAGATTGACCTTGGCCGGAATGCCCTTGAGCAGCTTCACCAGGCGCTTGGCATCATCGAGCGTGTCATTGACGCCCTTCAGCATCACATATTCGAAGGTGATGCGCCGGGCATTGGAGAGGCCCGGATAGGCACGACAGGCGTCGAGCAGCTCTTCTATCGGGTACTTCTTGTTGAGCGGCACGAGCTTGTTGCGGATCTCGTCGGTCGTGCCATGGAGCGAGATGGCAAGCATGGTGCCGATCTCGGTCCCGGCGCGCACGATCTCGGGCACCACGCCTGAGGTCGAAAGGGTGATGCGCCGCTTCGACACGGAAATGCCTTCGCCATCGGAGACGATCTCCATCGCATTCTTCACATGATCGAAATTGTAGAGCGGCTCGCCCATGCCCATGAGCACGACATTGGTGACATAGCGCCCGGCGATCGGCGGCGCCGGATTGGCCTCGAGCTGATGCGGCCATTCCTCGAGCCGGTCGCGCGCGATGAGCACCTGGCCTGCAATCTCGCCGGCCGTCAGGTTGCGCACCAGCTTCTGGGTGCCGGTGTGGCAGAAGGTACAAGTGAGGGTGCAGCCGACCTGGCTCGATATGCACAAGGTGCCGCGGTCTTCCTCGGGAATATAGACCATCTCGACTTCATGCCGCTGGCCGCGCTCGTCAGGCGCCAGACGCAGCAGCCATTTGCTCGTGCCGTCGGTCGAGATCTGCTCGGTCACCACCTCGAGCCGGTCGATCGCGAAGACCCCATCGAGCTTCTGGCGCAGGTCCTTGGAGATGTCGCTCATGGCGGCAAAAGACGTGACGCCGCGATGATAGACCCAGCTCCAGATCTGGCGCATACGCATGCGCCGCTGCTTCTCCGGAACCCCCGCTTTGGCGAGTGCTTCGGTCAATTCGGCGCGCGTCAGCCCGATGAGCGGCAGCTTCGCTGGCCCAGTGGCGGCGGGCTCGCGCGCTGGCGCGCGGCTGATATCGAGTGTGACGGCGGTCATGGTGCCGGGTCTTACCAGAAAGCCCTGAAGATAGGAAACCGAACGGTCTATTTACAGGCCGTATCGATCTTGGCGAGCGCCTGGACAATGCCCCTCAGCGAATAGCCATCGAGCGTCTCGGTTCCCCGCCACGAAGCGCCCTTGACGGTGAGCTTCTGGGCCTTGCGCATCGCTGTCACGATTTCCTTATCCTTGGCAGGCGTATCCGCCCACGCTCCATCGCCATTGGCGAACAGTTGATACTGCTGCTCATCGACGCTGAGCTGGACGGGTGTGTCCTTCTTGAACGGATAGCCGATGATCGTCGACACCTCGTTGCGGACATTCTGGCTCGGCCGATGGGTGATGAGCAGGAAGGCCGGGTCGCGCTTGGCATTCTTGGGCGTCTGCGTCTTGGGCTGGGAGGAGATGTAGCAGACCTTGCCGTTCTGGGTCTTGTAGGTATAGGCGGCCCAGTCGCCGAATTCCCCGAGCGATGTGGGCTCGGGTGACTGCGCCATAGCCGGCGCGAACCCGGTCAAAACCGTCAGGAGCACCAAAAAGGCAGCCCATGCAGAAGGCTTGCACGTCATGTCAGAAACCTCATTCCCACCACTGCATGATCCCGAAAAGTTGCAGACTTTTCGGACAAGATCATGCGAAATCAACCCTGCAGATCCCCGAAAAGCGGCCGACCTGTCTCATTGCGAGCCCTAGCGCGCATCCCGGCGAAGTGGAATTGCTTCGCCGATACGGATTCGCGCCAAATCAATATGTTGGAGCAAATCCTTGTCGCCAAAGTCTTCAACTTTGGCGGGATTTGCTCTAACTGCGTGAACAATCTGACCGGATTTGGGCGGCTTTCCCGGGCCGTTTGGGCAGATTGCACAATGATTTGCGCTCATGTAACGCATATTCATAACTTGTGGAGCTTGCTGAATGGTTGCTGCGGCTGAAATGACGCGGGATAGCCCGATCCTTGCGGATTTGCCGCACCTCCTTGCCGAGGCCCACAGGGCGGTCGCCAGCCTCTATGGCCAGGCCAAGGCCCGGATCGGGGCGAAGGTGATGGCCGAGCGCAAGCTTTCCGCCCATCTGATCGAACGAGATCAGCATGCCGTTCACGGCCTCGCCTGGCTCGCCACCTATGAGGCAGTGCTGAGAGAGCTTTCGGCCCATGCCAATCGACTGGCGGCGGGTCATAGATTGGGCGAAATGGAACGCCTCCTCGTCCAGATCGCCGCAGGCGAATATCTGGCCCAAGTGGCGGGCGGCATTCCCATGAACCAGGCCGAGTTTGCGAGACTTCCCGAACTCGGCCTGACCCGCACCGATCTTGCGATACTTGACCGGCCATCCATCCAGGCCGTGCTGAGCGCAGGCAACAGCCCGGCGGCCCGCGCGAGATTGGTTGAGCTCATGATCGCTGCCAAGGGGGCCGCGACCTTCGGCGATTGCGGTCTCGACGACACGCTCGACGAGATGCGCTCGAGCATGCGCCGTTTCGTCGAGGACAAGGTCTCGCCCCACGCGCATCGGTGGCATCTCGAGAACGCCTATGTGCCGATGGAGATCGTTGAAGGACTGGCCGGGCTAGGCGTCTTCGCCCTGACGCTGCCGGAGCAATATGGCGGCATGGGGCTCGGTAAGGTTGCCATGTGCGTCGTCTCGGAGGAGCTTTCGCGCGGCTGGATCGCCGTCGGCTCGCTGGGCACGCGCGCCGAAATCGCCTGCGAACTCATCATGAGCGGGGGCACCGAAGCCCAAAAGGACCAGTGGCTCCCGAAGATCGCCGCAGGCGAGATCCTGCCCACCGCCGTCTTCACCGAGCCCAATACCGGCTCCGATCTCGGCAGCCTGCGGACAAGAGCGGTCAAAGAGGGCGATGTCTACAAGATCACCGGCAACAAGACCTGGATCACCCATCCCGCCCGCGCCGACATCATGACTTTGCTTGCGCGCACCGACGTGAAGGAGCCGGGCTACAGGGGATTGTCGATGTTCATTGCCGAGAAGCCGCGCGGGGAGGACAGCGATCCCTTCCCGGCCAAGGGTATGTCGGGCAGCGAGATCGAGGTCCTGGGCTATCGCGGCATGAAGGAATATGAGATCCGCTTCGAAGATTTCGAGGTCAAGGCGGAGAACCTGCTTGGCCGCGAGGAGGGCCAGGGCTTCAAGCAATTGATGCAGACCTTCGAATCCGCCCGCATCCAGACCGCGGCGCGCGCTTTGGGCGTGGCCCAGAACGCGCTCGACGTCGCACTCGATTACGCGATTGCCCGCGTCCAGTTCGGCAAGCCGATCGTCGCCTTTCCACGCATCGCCGACAAGCTGGCGCTGATGGCGGCCGAGATCATGGCGGCGCGCCAGCTCGTCTATCATTCGGCGCGCGAGAAGGATGCCGGCCGGCGCTGCGATCTCGAAGCCGGCATGGCCAAGCTGCTCGGTGCCCGCGTCGCCTGGGCCGCCGCCGACAATGCACTGCAGATCCATGGCGGCAATGGCTTCGCCCTCGAATTCCAGATCTCGCGCATCCTGTGCGATGCCCGAATCCTCAACATCTTTGAGGGTGCGGCCGAGATCCAGGCGCAAGTCATTGCCCGCCGTTTGCTGGAAGGTGGAAATTGAGCACGGACAAAACCATTCTCATCACCGGCTGCTCCTCGGGCATTGGCTATGCTTCGGCGACGATGCTGAAGGAGAAGGGCTGGCGCGTCTTCGCCACCGCGCGCAAGGATGCCGACATCGTCCGGCTCGAGGCGCAAGGCCTCGAGGTCTTTCGCCTCGACTACACCGAGCCCGTGACCATTTCCGAATGCGTGGCCGAGGTCGCCGAGCGCACTCAGGGCAAGCTCTTCGCGCTCTTCAACAATGGCGCCTATGGCCAGCCGGGAGCGCTCGAAGATATTTCGCGCGCAGCCCTCACCGCCCAATTTGAGGCCAACGTCTTCGGCTGGCATGAACTGACGCGCGACTGTCTCAAGCTGATGCGCACCAATGGCGCCGGCCGCATCGTCAACAACTCCTCTCTCCTCGGTCTCACCGCGATGAAATGGCGCGGCGCCTATTGCGCCGCCAAATTCGCCATCGAGGCCTTGTCGGACACGCTCAGGCTGGAGCTCAAGGGCACGGGGATCCATGTCTCGCTGATCGAGCCCGGTCCCATCGCCACCCGTTTCGTCGAGCATGCGCTCGAAGCTTTCGAACGCAATGTCGATGAAGAATCATCGCATTATCGCGACGCCTATGTCGGCCAGCGCCGGAGACTCAATGGCGGCGGGAGCCGACGCTTCAAATTGCCGCCGGAAGCGGTGGCGCGCAAACTGTTGCATGCGCTGGAGAGCCGCACGCCGCGGCGGCGCTATTATGTGACAGTGCCGACCTATGTCATGGCCTGGGCACGGCGGCTCCTGCCGCCGCCGGCGCTCGATCGCTTTCTGGATAAGGCATCCGATCAATGAATATCTTCGACTACCTCGTCCCCATCGCGATCGGCGCCGTCTTCGTGGTGCTGTGTCTCGGCCTGTGGAACATGATGCGCGGCGGTCCGGGCAATGTTTCGCAAAAATTCATGCGCTGGCGCGTGATCCTGCAATTCGCCGCGATCATCATCATCATGGCGGCGATCTGGTTCGCCGGGCGATAGGAGGAAGATCGAGGCCGAGAGCAACGCCGCCAACTATGCCCCTCTTCCGCTTGCTTGCGGGAGAAGGGAAGCTCTAGAAGTGCTTGAAAAATCGCGATGCGCTCCCCATATCGTCGCCGATTTCGGCAATGAGGGGAGCGACCTTCCATGCTTGTGACCAGCAACGAACAAAAGGTGCGTGCGGGCTTCTGGCCCAAGCTCGCCAAGGTCTTGGCGTACGTTCCTTTCGCCGAGGATGCCGTTGCCGCCTATTACTGCGCCTTCGACCGTGCGACGCCGTTGAAGGTCAAAGGCGTGCTGCTCGGTGCACTTGCCTATTTCGTGCTGCCGCTCGATGCCATTCCCGACATTTTTCTCGGCCTCGGCTTCACCGACGACATGGCGGTTTTGCTGACCGCGATCAGCATGATCCGCGCCCATCTCAAGCCCGAGCACTATGACAAGGCGCGCGAGAAGCTGGAGCGCCTGAAGCGCGGCGACAGCCTTGCCGAATAGCGCATGCGCCGGCTCCGGCATCGAACCCCCGATCAGGGAATGAGGATCGCCTTGCCTTTGACTTCGCGCCTCGCGATCGCGCTCAGCGCCTGCGCGATCTCAGTGAAGCGATAGACCCGGTGGATATGCGGCTTGAGCGCGCCGTGCGCGGCCCAGGCCAGAAGCTGATCGATATTGGCGCGATGACGCTCGGGTTCTCTTTCCGTATGGGCGCCCCAGAAAACTCCCTGGATATTGGCGCTCTTGAGCAGCACCAGATTGAGCGGGAGTTTCGGGATCCCGCCTTGGGCGAAGCCGATGACGAGGTGGCGGCCGTTCCACGCAAGCGCACGCAAGGCGAGTTCGCTCAGCTCGCCGCCGACGGGATCATAGACGACGTCGACACCGTCCTTGGCAAGCGCCCGCAACCCATCCTTCAGATTCCGTTTTTGGTAGTTCACGACCTCATCGGCGCCGAGCGCGCGGCAGAAATCGAGCTTGTCGTCCGAGGATGCGCAAGCGATGACCCTGGCGCCCATGAGCTTGCCGATCTGGATCGCCGCCTGGCCGACGCCGCCCGCCGCTCCCAATATCGCGAGCCTCTCGCCCGGCTTCAGATTGGCCCGGTCTTTCAGGGCATGGAGCGTCGTGCCATAGGTGATCGAGAGTCCGGCGGCGATCTCGTCGCTGAGCTGCGGTGGGACAAGCGACAGCCGATTGGCCGCGGTCACCATCTCTTCGCGGGCACCGCCATGGCCGACAAAACCCATCACGCGGTCGCCCTGCTTGAGATGCGCGACGCCCGGGCCGATCTTGGTGACGACGCCTGCGATCTCGCCGCCAGGCGAAAAGGGAAGCTTCGGCTTGACCTGGTATTTGCCCTCGATGATGAGCGTGTCGAAAAAATTGAGACCCACCGCCTTGACCGCGACCGAAACCTCGCCGGCAGCGGGCGTGCCGCCTGCGATGTCTTCGATCGCGAGACCCTCAGGCCCGCCCAATGTCCTGCACAGGATGGCTCTCATGAAGGTGTGCTTATGGTGACAATGAAGACCCCCACCGCGCAGACCAGCATTCCCGCGATCTGGACCAGCGTCAATGTCTCATCGAACAGGAGCCAAGCCATGAGAGCGGCGACCGCCGGCACCAGGAAGAGAAGCGCCGACACTTTGGCGACATCGCCGTGCCGGATGAGCGCCATGAGGAGTAGGATGGCGCCGATCGACATGACGATGACCGACCAGCCAAGCGCGATCCATGCATCGCGAGTCGGATCCTCGATCCCGCGCTCAAGGCGAATGTCGAGAGCGAAGCAAACAAGCTGCCGGCCGCTTGATGCTGACCATTCCCTCCTTCCCTTTGCGGAGAAGGCGAGCGCGGGCGAGCCGGATGGGGGTCGATGAACACTAGTCCCCACCCCGGCCCTTCGGGCCGGACCTTCCCGCAAGGGGCAGGGTTATCGCATATGGAATTTTCTGAGGCTCGTCGAAAGAAAAATCACCTCTCTCCAGCTTCCCTTCTCCCGCGCGCAGCGCGGGAGAAGGTGCGCGAAGCGCGGATGAGGGCTCATTCTCGAAGCATGCGAAGCTTTCAAGGGCGCTTCGTGGCGCAGGCAAAGAGCCCTCACCCGGCCTTCGGCCACCCTCTCCCATTGCTTCGCAACGGGCGAGGGCGAAAATTGGAGTTGACTCGCCTGATTTGAGGATTCTCATATGCGACAACCCTGCCGCAAGGGGGGAGGGAAAAGATGCGTGAATCAAATCCTCCCCGCTGATATGGCTTGGCCATGACGGAAAAGCGGCCCTCACTCATCCGGCTCCTGCTCGAAGCCATAAGGCGGCTATTCGCCGACGAGGCGATACCGCTCGCTGGCAATATCGCCTTCCGCATCCTTTTTTCAATCTTCCCGTTCCTGATCTTCCTGACGGCGCTCGCCGGCTTCTTCGGCAGCGCCGACCTCGCCAGCCGCGTCGTCACCTATCTCCTGAGCGTGGCGCCCAAGGAATTCGTCTCGCCGATCGCGCCCGAGATCAACTCGCTTCTCACCCATCCGCGCACCGGCCTGTTGAGCGTTTCGGCCATCATCACCGTGTGGAGCGCCATGGGCGGCGTCGACAGCGTCCGCGTGGCGCTTAACCGCGCATATGGGCTGACGGAGGATCGGCACCCGCTTTTGCTTTATGGCATCATGGCGCTGTTCGTCGTGGGCTCGGCCTTTCTGCTTCTGGCGCTGGCCGTGCTGATCGTGCTGGCGCCGACCGCGATCCACTTCATCAATGTCTATGCCCCGGGCTTCGACGATCTGATCACCATCTTCGACCGCTACCGCTATCCGCTCGCCATCGTCATTCTCGTTGCAGGATTGTTCCTGGCGCATCTGATCCTGCCGGCGCGGCGCGTGAAGATCTACTATCTGATGCCCGGCGTCTTCCTTACCGTCTTCGTGTGGCTCATTCTCACCAGCGTCTATTCCTACTTCCTGGCCAATTTCGCGACCTTCGCCTCGACCTATGCCGGGCTTTCCGGCCTCTTCGCGGCAATGTTCCTGATCTATCTTTCGGCCCTCGCCCTCATTCTGGGCGGTGAACTCAATCGAGTGATCGTGCTGCAGCGCAAGTACCGCAAGGCCTCATCCAAGACCGCGGATTTGAGCAAGGAGTGAGTCCTTTTCCTTTTGCGTGAGCGCACGCCAATCGCGATCGGCAAGTCCGGCGGCGATTGCCCAGAGCAGATTGAGCGAGACCGACCTGGGCGAGAGCGCCTTGGCGCGGGCATATGCCTTGGCCGGACCGATCTGGCGCAATTCGGCGACGGTGCGGATACCGGTCTCGGCCAAAACCCTCGCGGATTTGGCTCCGAGGTTGCGTAGGGCGCCGACCGGCAGCCGGTCCTCGTCCATGACGCTCAGGAAGACGCCGCTTCGATCGCATCATCGAAGGTCTTGAGGCCGGTGCGGGGCGCCGACACCAGCACCGCCATGTTGCCCGGCCGGTGCTCGTTCTTCCACATCTTCATATGCGCCTTGGGGATCTCGGCCCACGCATAGACCTCGGACATGCAGGGATCGATGCGCTGCGCCACCACCAGCTTGTTGGCATTGGACGCCTGCATGAGATTGGCGAAATGCGAGCCCTGCACCCGCTTCTGATGCATCCACAGATAGCGCGCATCCATGGTGAGATTGTAGCCGCTGGTGCCGGCGCAGATGACCACCATGCCGCCCCGCTTCACCACCAGCACCGAAACCGGGAAGGTGGATTCGCCCGGATGCTCGAACACGAGATCGACGTTGTTGCCCTTGCCGGTGAAATTCCAGATCGCCTTGCCGAAGTCGCGCGCGTTCTTCAGCCATTCATTGTATTCAGGCGTGCCGACCTTCGGCATCTCGCCCCAGCATTCGAAACTCTTTCGGTTGATGACGCCTTTGGCGCCGAGCGACATCACGAAATCGGCCTTGTCGTCATCCGAGATGACGCCGATGGCATTGCCGCCGGCGGTGGCGATGAGCTGCACGGCCATCGAGCCCAGGCCCCCCGAAGCGCCCCAGACCAATACATTCTGGCCGGGCTTCAGCGTGTGCGGCCGGTGGCCGAACAGCATGCGATAGGCGGTCGCGAGCGTCAGCGTATAGCAGGCCGATTCCTCCCAGTTCAGATGCTGTGGCCTCGGCAAAAGCTGGCGTGCCTGCACGCGCGCAAATTGCGCGAAGGAGCCGTCGGGCGTCTCATATCCCCAGATGCGCTGCGAGGGCGAGAACATGGGATCGCCGCCATTGCATTCCTCGTCATCGCCGTCATCCTGGTTGCAGTGGATGACGACCTCATCGCCGACCTTCCATCGCTTCACCTTGGAGCCCACGGCATAGACGATGCCCGAGGCATCCGAGCCCGCGATGTGATAGGGATTCTTGTGCCCGTCGATTGGCGAGATCGGCTTGCCAAGCGCCGCCCAAACGCCATTGTAGTTGACGCCAGCCGCCATCACGAGAACGAGCGCCTCATCTTCGCCGATCGTCCAGGTGGGAACGATCTCGATCTGCATGGCGGTGTCCGGAGGCCCGTGACGCTCCTGGCGGATTGTCCAGGCATACATTCTCGCCGGCACATGGGCGAGGGGCGGGATCTCGCCGATCTCGTACAGATCCTTCACCGGCTGGTTGGCATTGGCGGCGGTTTCGCTCAGCGTTGTCTTGGCCTGCGCCTTCATGGCCTTAGTCCCTTTCATTCCTCCCGAATTGACGCAAAGGCTAACGCATTTTGCGCTGCAACAAAAGAGCATTGTGCATACGCACAGTCTAGTGACCGGGCCAGGCCGCCGTATCTTTGGGCAGGGCCCGCTGAAACGGTGAATTAACCTCTGTTTGCAGTGTGACTTTACTGGAAGTTGCGCGATCGCTACTACTCGGGGTGGTTGCATGGATTACCTCCTCAGCCATATACAGCACTGGCTGACCTTCCGCGGACCCCCGATGTTGCTTGGGGAATGCCTGCTCCTGCTAATGATTCTCCTCGCCGCCGGCATTGCCTTCAATATCGTGACCAACACGTCCGATCCCGCCCGCATGATCGGGAATTTCCTGTCGCTGCTTGCCGGAGCAGGCTTGGGCGGCGCCCTGTTTCCTGAAACCCTACCCTCCGTTGATCCCACGTCAGTTTCATCGTTGCCCTGTTTTCAGGCATGACGGCCGCAGGTCTGCTCAACATCGCCTTGTTCAGATCGAGCTGAGCCCACGGAATTGTTGCGCCGCAACATGACCCATGCTTTCATGGGCCATGACGCGTGACCGACCTTGGATCTTCCGGACCTATGCCGGCCATTCGACGGCGGCCGACAGCAACCGGTTGTTCCGCACCAATCTGGCCAAGGGCCAGACCGGCCTTTCCGTCGCCTTCGATCTTCCGACCCAGACCGGCTATGACAGCGACCATCCGCTGGCCAAGGGCGAGGTCGGCAAGGTCGGCGTGCCGATTGCCCATCTGGGTGACATGAAGACCTTGTTCGGGGACATCCCCTTGAGCGAGATGAATACGTCGATGACCATCAACGCCACGGCGGCCTGGCTGCTCGCCCTCTACGTGGCCGCGGCCGACGAGCAGGGCTCCCCGCGCGCAAGCCTTTCGGGCACCACCCAGAACGACATCATCAAGGAGTATCTCTCGCGCGGCACCTATGTGTTCCCGCCGAAACCCTCGATGGGGCTCATCACCGACACGATCGCTTTCGCAGCCGCTGAACTTCCCAAATGGAATGCGATGAATGTCTGCTCCTATCATCTCCAGGAAGCGGGTGCGACGCCGGTGCAGGAGCTGAGCTTTGCGCTCGCCACCGCGATTGCGGTGCTCGACGGCGTCAAGGCTTCGGGCGCCATTGCGGAAGATGAATTCCCGCAGGTGGTCGGGCGCATCTCCTTTTTCGTCAATGCCGGCATCCGCTTCATCACCGAGATCTGCAAGATGCGGGCCTTCACCGAGTTGTGGGACGAGATCTGCCTCTCGCGCTATGGTGTTGCGGATGAGAAATTGCGCCGTTTCCGCTATGGCGTGCAGGTGAATTCGCTGGGCCTCACCGAACAGCAGCCCGAGAACAATGTCTATCGCATCCTGCTCGAGATGCTGGCGGTCGTGCTGTCGAAGAATGCCCGCGCCCGCGCCGTGCAGCTTCCCACCTGGAACGAGGCCCTGGGCCTGCCCCGACCATGGGACCAGCAATGGTCTTTGCGCATGCAGCAGATCGTCGCCTATGAGAGCGATCTTCTCGATTATGGCGATATCTTCGAGGGCTCGAAGGAGATCGAGGACAAGGTCGAGGAACTGAAGCGAGAAGCACAGCTCGAGCTCGATCGGGTGCTGGCCATGGGTGGCGCCATCGCGGCGATCGAAACGGGCTATATGAAGAAGGTGCTGGTCGAGTCCAATGCCCTGCGCCTGCGCGCCATCGAAACGGGAGAGACGAAGGTCATCGGCGTCAATGCCTTCACTTCGTCCGAGCCATCACCGCTTGCTGCCGCGGACGGTGAGGCGATCCTCACCGTTCCCGAGACGGTCGAGTATGAGCAGATCGATAAATTGACGGCCTGGCGCGCGGCGCGCGACAAGAAAGCAGTCACCGCTGCGCTCAAGGATCTCGAAGCGGCCGCGCGCCAAGGCCGCAACATCATGGAGCCGTCGATCACCTGCGCCAAGGCGGGCGTCACCACCGGCGAATGGGGCGAGACCTTGCGCCGCGTCTTCGGCGAATATCGCGCCCCGACCGGCGTCACGCTCATCATGCGGGGCGAAGCCTCGCAGGCTGTGGCCGATGTCCGCCAGGCTGTAGAGGCGCTCGCCCGCAAGCTCGGCACGAAGCCCAAATTCCTGGTCGGCAAGCCCGGTCTCGACGGCCATTCCAATGGCGCTGAACAGATTGCGGTGCGCGCCGCCGATTGCGGCTTCGAGGTCTCTTATGAGGGCATACGTCTGACGCCTGAGCAGATCGTCGCGGCAGCACTCGAGCAAGGCGTGCATGTCGTCGGTCTCTCGATCCTGTCGGGCTCGCATGTGCCCCTGGTGCGCGATGTGATGAACCGCATGCGTGCGGCAGGCCTGGGCCATGTGCCGGTCGTCGCCGGCGGCATCATCCCGCCTGAGGATGTGCTGGTGCTAAAGCAACTGGGCGTCGCCCGGGTCTATACGCCCAAGGATTTCGATCTCAACCGTATCATGACCGATCTGGTGAAATTGATCGACGCGCGGGAAAGCGAACGCGCGGCGTGAGTGCGACGCCAGCCCCGCTACAGAACAATCGCATTGTGATCTTTCGAGCCCCTCGGTAGTGTGCCGAGCCTGCCTCCATGTCTTCCGTTCTCACCACCATTCTCCCGGTCTTCGGCCTGATCGCGCTCGGCTTCATCTGTGCGCGCACCAATTTCATCGGCGCTGCCGCGGGCCAGGGCCTGAGCCAGGTCGTGTTCAATCTCGCCATGCCGGCGCTTCTCTTCCGCACCGTGGCGGTGATCGACCAGCAGAGCCTGTCACCCTGGCTGCTCTGGGTGGCGCTGTTCGGCGGCATCGCTTTCATCTGGCTTGTAACCACGGTCATCACGCGCACCACGAAGCTCATCGACGCCGCACCCGCTTCCGCCGCCATGGGCGCCAGTTTCGGCAATATCGCCATGCTTGGTTTACCGCTGACGCTCGCCCATTTCGGCGATCGCGCCGCTCTGCCGGTATCCTTCATTCTGTCGATCCATGCACCGATCCTGTGGCTCGCCGCCGTCATTCACATCGAAGCATCTGGCCACGGCCGCCTGCCCTCGCCCCTGACCATCATCCGCCAGCTCATCTGGCAGCTCATCCGCAATCCGATCGTGCTCGCTCTCCTTTTGGGCTCGCTGTGGCGGGCGACGGGATTGGGCCTTCATCCGGTGCCCGACCGTTTTCTCGAGCTCCTGGGAGAAGCCGGCATTCCGACAGCCCTCGTGGCGCTCGGCCTGTCGCTTGCCGGCTACAGTCTCAAGGGCCGATGGCGCGGCATCCTCACCCTCATGAGCCTCAAAATGATCCTCTTGCCGGTCACGGTCTGGCTCATCGCCCACTATATCGTCGGCCTCGATCCCTTCTGGACCGAGATCGCCCTCGTCCTTGCCGCCATGCCGACCGGCGCCAATGCCTATTTGTTCGCCGAACGCTATGGCACAGGGACGGCTTCGGTCTCGGGCGCGATTGCTATCGGCACGGCGCTGTCGCTCATTACCCTGAGTGCCCTCTTCCTCATCATGGACATGGGATTGGTTTAGGTGCTTACATCGCCGCATTCGAGCTCAATTCCATATCTCCCGGAAGCCAAAAGCAAACGCGTCCATCGCGATACACCGCGATCATCGATCACAGCCTGTCGCCGGGCACGGCACTGCAGGAGGATGCGCTGGCCAAGGCCTTCGGCGTCAGCCGCACCGTATCCGCAAAGTCTTGCAGCAGCTCGCGCTCGAAAGGCTGGTCGACATCGTGCCCAATCGCGGCGCGTCGGTCGCCAAGCCCACGGCCGAGGAAGCCCGCCAGGTGTTCGAGGCACGGCGCGTCGGTCGCCAAGCCCACGGCCGAGGAAGCCCGCCAGGTGTTCGAGGCACGGCGCGTCGTCGAGCGCATTCCGGTGGAGAAAGCCTTGGCGCGAGCCTCCGATGCCGACATCGCCGAGCTGATCGCAACCGCGAAGTCAGAGCAAGGTGGATTTCCGCGCGCTTTTCGGCGTCTCTGACTGGGGCGTGTACTCATAAATGGGCATAGTCAGATCACGCAGGTTTGTCTGCACGTGAGGCGAAAGCGGCCATTGTCGGTGGCTGTTGCCATGTCGCATCAAGTACTTCCGCTTCAGGCTACTGGCCTCCGGGATACTGAAAATCTTCCCAGTCATGGGCTAGATCTTGGCAAGATCAAGTTTGCCAGTTGCCCCAAAGTCCAACTACTCAGGCATTCTTCCTCGCAGTAGTGTTGAGGTCCAAACTCCGTCTTGACGACTGGCTATTCATGGCAAGCATCATTCCGGGATCGGCTGAGTTGAAGAAGACGGGAATGTCGTCGAGATTGACCATGGGCAGTCAAGACGTATCGAACAGGCCACCGAGTTCTCACATTCCGTCGAGCAGTTTCCTGACCTCGAGCGGATTTACAATACGATTCCCATAGGCCTGGCCTTCCTGACCCCAGATTGCCGGTATGTGCGGATCAATCCTCGCATGACGGAAATCTGCGGCATCCCGGTCGCTGATCATCTGGGGCGGTCCGTCCGCGAAACTCTGCCACGGCTTGCGCAACAAATTGAGACGATTGTGCATTCGGTCGTGACGACCGGCGAGTTAATTACCGGCATCGAAGTCAGTGGCGAAAGGCCGGATGAAAGTGGAGCAAAGCGCTATTGGACTACCAGTTGGCAGCCAATGAGGGACGACAATGGCGCCATCATCGGGGTCAACGTGGCGGCCGAAGAGACTACCAAGCGCAAACGCGCCGAAGCAGCGCTTGAGTTTGCCAAGGTCTCGCGTCACACGACGATGAGTGCGATGACGGCTTCGATCGCGCACGAGATCACTCAGCCACTGTCAGCCATAGTTACCAATGCGAGGGCCGGTTTGCGTTGGTTGACAAAGCCAACAGCAGATCTGGCAGAAGCCAGGGCCGCGCTGGAACTCATTGCAAAAGACGGTCAACGAGCCAGCGAGATTATCGCAAGTGTCCGCGGCATGTTTGGGAGAAAGGTCCAACAAAGCACTTCGAAACTCGATGTAAATGCGGCTATACGCGATGTTCTGGCACTCGCCCACGGTGAGATCGCAAGCCATCATGTGATCGCGCAGACAGACTTATCCGAAGGCCTGCCCGAAGTTGCAGCGGACCGGATCCAGCTCCAGCAAGTCCTCATGAACCTGACCACGAACGCAATCGAGGCGATGAATTCCGTGGCTGATCGTGAGCGCATTCTGCTGATACGATCGGAGCGGCCGAAAGCGGATTTGGTACTGGTAACAGTTCAGGATTTTGGAATGGGAATTGACCCGGCGAATGTCGACCGTATTTTCGATCCATTCTTCACCACAAAATCCACTGGCATGGGTTTGGGGCTTTCCATCTGTCGATCAATCACAAGAGCGCATGGCGGTGACCTGTGGGCACTGTCACACGCCTCCCGCGGAGCGGTGTTTCAGCTGGCACTTCCGATTCGGGAAGCGCCGACAGAGGGTGACTTGACCAGTAGGGCCATTGGCCATCATGGCACAGTCAGCCATGGGTCCCTTTTACTGTCCACTGGATCAAAAGGTCTACATCGACCTGTCGTTCTATCAAGACATGAAGAACAAGATCGGAGCGCCGGGGGACTTTGCGCAGGCCTATGTCATCGCGCACGAAATCGGACATCACGTGCAAAACCAAATCGGCATAGCCGAAAAAGTTACCCGCGCCAGAATGACCCTGCCGCAAGCGGAGGCCAATCTCCTTTCGGTTCGTATGGAGCTGCAGGCAGACTGTTTCGCGGGGATTTGGGCACAAGAGGCCAACGCCAAGACAAGCATCCTCGAACAAGGCGATATCGAGGAGGGATTGAACGCCGCCGCGGCGATCGGCGACGACCGGTTGCAACGTCGCGGACAGGGATATGTGGTACCTGACGCATTCACCCACGGAAGCTCTGAACAGCGCGTGCGCTGGTTTACGCGTGGTTTGGAGGCAAAGGATTTGCGCGACTGCGACACCTTTGGCACCGACCAGCTTTGAGGCGACGCTTCGCAAGGAGAATATCGATGGACATTGCTGCAATCGGCCGGCAGTTCGGCTTGAATGAAGCGCAGACGCGCGCGGCTATGGACGCTCTTGCACCTGTCATCGCTGCCGGCATGCGGCGGTCGACGGAAGACCCTAGCAGCATGCAGGACCTGCTCTCGTTGGTCTTGGCTGGTGGCTACGATCGCTCCCTGGCAGACGAATCCTCTCTGCAACTGGAACGGACCAAGCTGCGGGGCGATGGGGTCCTCGGCCAAATTTTTGGCGATGACAAAGACATCAGCCGGGAAGTGGCGCAGCGCCTCTCCGCTTCCACCGGAATCGGAGCGGCGGTCCTCAAGAAACTCCTCCCCGTTCTTGCAACAGTGGTTGCGGGTTGGTTGGCAAAACGCATGGCATCAGGCAGTCCGGCCGGCGCTGGAACGAGCAGTGGGGACGCCATCGGAACGCCGCAGTCCACTGGCAACGATCGGGGATTGGGGGAAGTTGTGCGCGATGTTCTGCGCGAGGGTCAGAGCGGTCAGACACCGCCTTCCCGTCCAACTCAAGTCCCGCCCGGTAGTGGATCTGGCACGTCGCTTGAAGACATTCTGGGCGATATCCTGGGCGGCGGCCAGAATGGCCGGGTTATCGTCAAGCAGATCCCCCCGGATCAGATGGGACAGATACTCAAGGATATCTTCGGCGGCAACATTCCGGGTGGCAGTTCGGTCGATGTCCCACGCCACCAGCCATCCGAGGATGCCCTTAACCGGGGACGGAAGACTTTCGACGATGTTTTGGGCGGAAATACGCGAACCGGAAACGCCGCGGATGATCTCTTGAATTCGTCGAGAGATCGGTCCGAAGCCGCCGATAGAAGGCTTGGCCGCCGCAGGGCACGCAGGCTTGCGCAGCGACCTGTTCCCGGCACCCTCGGTCCTTCGCAATCGTGGCTCAGCCTGCAAATCCAGCCACGCGCTGGACGAACCAGACGGTCGAGAGCGAGCCTATGAAATAGGCGGTGACCAGCCGCGGGCGCTCTGCAGGGACCGCGAGAAGCAGTTTCAGGCAGGCGATCGCCGAAAGGGCGAAGGCCACGAAGGCGAGCTGTCCCGCCTCGACGCCGAGATTGAAAGTGAGCAGCGCCAGAGGCACGTCCTTCTGCGGCAGACCGACCTGCACAACCCCAACTAGACGTCAGGCGGGAGGATCACCACTCGAGTTCCAATCTGCACGCGATCATAGAGATGAATCACGTCGATGTTCAGAAGACTGATACACCCCGCCGTGCTTCTCTTTCCGATCAGGGCAGGCGTGTACGCCCCATGAATGCGGATAACCGTATCGATGTCACCCTGATAGAGATACAAGGCCCGCGCACCCATTGGATTTCGCTTGCCGCCGGGCATGCCATGGATCCACTTAACGATTTTCGGATGCTCCGCTATGTGCTCCGGCGTGGGCACCCAAACCGGCCATTTTTCTTTGCGCCTGATCTCGGCATCGCCATACCAGGTCCTGCCTGCCTTCCCCACTCCGACGCCATAGCGCGTCGCTTTGCCGCCCTCCTGCACATGAAAAAGGAAGCAACGCCTGGTATCTACGACCACAGCACTCGGTGGCTCGTTGGTTTCATAATCTACAGTCTGGCGACGGAACTCCTGGGGAATTTCCTGGGCATCGGATGCGAAGACGGGAAAGGGCTCACCCAAAAGTTCCTGCGACGGTTTGCAACCAGGAAGAACCCCAGCGGCAAGCGCGGACATCACAAATGCGCGACGTGAAATCAGTATCGACATTCTTCCCCCAGACGAGCTTCAATCCTAGTCCGACGCTGACGTCTAATCAATATGGCAGCGGCGGAAGAGGTTGCGCCCGGCTTACGTCCTCACATCGAATTGGCGCGAGCTATCTTGGCGGTGGCGCAAAGGCCGAGAGGACGCCCTTGCAGGGCTTGTGCAGGGGAAAAGCGAGATCGCCTTTCCTGCTGGTCTTCAACCCCAGCCCGACCAGCGCTTCCGCGAACTTGACCGCCGCGGCGACGCCGTCGATGACCGGAACGCCGAGCTTCGCCTCGAGATAGCGGACGAGATCCGCCATGCCGGCGCAGCCGAGCACGATGGCGCCGGATTTGTCCTCCAGAATCGCGCTCGCAGGCCCTTCCGCAGATATCCTCAACGACGATCGCGTAAAGTCCCTCTATCTCGGCGGCGACCTCTAGCGCGCATCCCGGCGAAGTGGAATCACTTCGCCGAAAAGGATTCGCGCCAACTCAGTATCTTGGAGCAAATCCTCATCGCCAAAGTCTTCAACTTTGGCGGGATTTGCTCTAGATTCTCGGGGGGCTCAGGCCTTCACGCCGCCATCCGGTAGCGCTCGTTGAGCACGCAGGCGCTTACGATCATCATGAGAATCTGGTCGTTGGCGACGCGCGAACCGTCATCCATGGCATAGAGCCGATCGAGGAGGCCGATGACCTTGCCGCGATCGAAGAACGGGAGCCCGGCGAGCGCCTTACCGCGCAAAGTGTCCTGCATCAGCGTGTTCAGCTTCTGCTGCGGATTGAGGGTTGCCGGCGGGCTCAGGAAGGGGTGCTTCTGCCGCTTGTAGACGGTGTCGCTGATGACATCGCGAGCCGCTTCGCGCAGCACATATTTTTCCGTCATCCCGCGGATCTTCTGCGACACGGGTTGCGCGGCGAGTGTCTCGACGACGTGATGGTCGAGGAACGGCACGCGCCCTTCGATCGAATGCGCCATTTCCATCCGGTCACCCAGCATGGTGAGGATGTAGCCGGGGAGCACGGTCTTTCCCCATAGATAGAGCGACTGATTGAGAGGCTCGCGATCGCCGAGCCGGCCGCGGACATCGATTTCACTGAACAGCGCGCGAAAGCCCTCCGCGCGGCCGAATTTCTCGAGGAAATCGTCCGTCAGCAAGGCGCGCATCTTTTCCGTTCGCGCGGAAAAAGTCTCGATCCAGGAGGGAATGAAGCCGAGCACCCGTTTGACGGTGTCGAGGGGACCGGCTTCGCCATCCGGCAGCAAGAGGCCGCGCGAAACGGGATTGAGCCGCGTCAATTCGTCGAGCAGGCGCTGCACCTCGACTTGATCCTGCCCCTCGCGATTATGGAGCAGCATGTCCCTCCGGAAGAACGCGTAGCCGCCGAGAACCTCATCGGAGCCTTCACCAGTGAGCACGACCTTGTAGCCGGCATCACGCACCGCGCGACTCAGCAGATACTTGGCCACGCCATGCGCATTTACGCACAGGGTCTCCGCCTGATGAATGGCATCGGCGAAATGGTCGGCGAGATCGTCCTGACATATCGGAATGGGCCGGAATTCCGCACCGGCCTTGCGCGCCATTTCCTCAGCGATCGCTCCTTCGTCATATTCCGAACGATCGAAGGTCAACGTGAAGGCGCGAACCGGCCCATTGTGATGTTTTGCGGCGAGGCCGAGCACGGCGCAGGAATCGAGGCCGCCGCTCAGATAGCATCCGACCGGGACATCGGCGCGCAGGCGAATGCGAACCGCTTCCTCCAGCACGGATCGAAGCTCGGCAGCGCAGTCCTGGTCGGAACGCCGCGCCGCGGCGGCATCGGCGTGGGGAAAATTGAAATCCCAATACTGGGAAAGCTGCACATGCTTCTCGGTTGCGATCAGATAGTGGCCGGGCGGAACTTGGAAAACGCCATCGAAAAGGGTGCGTAGCTGATGTCCGCCGAAGGCGATCGATTGATAGAAGGACGCATCGTCCCATTGCGCCGGCACGCCCGCGGCGAACAGCGCCTTCGCTTCCGAGGCGAAGCAGATCTTGCCTTCGTGCCAGGCATAGAACAGCGGCTTGATGCCGAAACGGTCGCGCGCGGCGAAAATGCTGCGCGTTCTTTCATCCCAGAGCACGAAGGCGAATTCACCGCGCAGGCGGTGCAGGCATTGGGTGCCGAGATCCTCATAGAGATGAAGCGCGATTTCGCTGTCGGACCGGGTGCGCAACCGGTGCCCACCCTTCTCGAGCTCACGCTGGATCGCCTCATAGCCGTAGAATTCGCCGTTGACGACGATGCGCGTCTGTTCGTCCTCGCTGACGATCGGCTGATCGCCGGTCGCGAGATCGATGATGCTGAGGCGCGCATGCCCAAGGGCAACGCGCCGGTCGGAGGAAATCCAGTGACCCTGCCCGTCGGGGCCGCGGTGCTTGAGGCTCACCGTCGCCCTCTGCAGCGTGGCGTCGGAAATCGGCCCACCAGGCGAGAAAATGGCCACGATGCCGCACATGTTCGGCGCCTCTCAAATGTTTGCCCACGCTCTGCCGATGTCGGGCAGCACGCAGTCTCCCCACGGAATACCCGCTACTCTCTCACCGAGCCTCCGGCAGTGCGGTTTCTCACAACCATTCAATTAAATTTGCCGTATGGTCAATCAAACCGGTAAGCACAGTTGGCGAGACGATTGGCATGGCCGCCATCCAGGCCAGACACGCTCCGCGCACGTGAGCCACGGCCCCAGTCATTACCTGCTGGCGATGAAGGCGCTCGAAGATGCCGCGCGCGCCTATGACCGCGGACCTGATCCGGATTTGCCGAGAGTGCCGAAGATGGTCGCTGCTTCGGCGACGAGGAGCCGCATCAGCTCTGCGGCCGGCAATTCCCTGTTGAGGGCGGCAGCCTGGCCGTAGAGATGGAAGGCAAAGTCACCGTTTTCCGCTTCGGTCAGAGGTCCGCTCAGGGCATACATCGCCGGAAAGCCAACAAGGCCCATCCGGCTTCTTTCCATTTCCGCAGCATCGCGTGCGCCGGGCGCGGGCAGAGCGCCCTGAAAATGCATCGGTTACCATCGTGTCAGTATCGGTCGCCGACTTCAGCAGGTCACGGCGAACGGTGTCCGTACCGGCTTCGCGACAAGACAGAAAGCCAGTCCCGACCTGTACGCCGCTCGCGCCCAGCGCGAAAGCGGCGGCGATGCCCCGGCCGTCGCCAATTCCGCCCGCGGCTATGACCGGCAGATCGATCGCATCTGCGACTTGTGGAACGAGCGCCATCGTGCCGACGCCGTCACCCGGTTCCGTGGGAAGATGCGAGCCGCGATGGCCTCCGGCCTCCCATCCTTGCGCGATCACGGCGTCAACGCCATCGGTGGCCAGACGGCGGGCCTCAGCCACCGTTGTCGCTGTGCTCATCAATACGATACCGGCCTTCTTTAGCGCGACAACCATATCCGCCCGTGGCAGGCCGAAATGAAAGCTCACAATCGGCGGGTTGATCTCGAGCAGCAGCTCGAGTTTGTCGCTATCGAAACCAGGCCCCATTGCGGGCAAGCCCGCCGCCGGTACGCCGAGCCCGCATTCCTCGTAATAAGGCTTGAGCCTCGCTATCGTCTGCCTCAGCACTGCATGGCTCGTGTGGTGTTCCGGATGTACGAAGAAGTTGAGATTGAACGGCTGGTTCGTCGCGGCCCGCAGATCGAGCACGGCTCTACGAAGGTGCTCTTACGTCATGCTACCGCAGCCCAGCGAGCCGAGGCCGCCGGCATTGCTCACTGCCGCGGCAAGGGCCGGCGTTGCCGAACCGGCCATCGGGGCCTGTATGATCGGATGCTCGATCTTGAGCAGGTCAGAAAGACGAGAATCGGGCCACATGGAAGCGTTCCTTTGTCCGGTCGACATCATATTCGCTAGCGCGGCAACAGCGTCCAGTAGTCGAATTCGAGAATGACTTCCGGCTCTTCCGCTGTCGCTTCCTTGGTCGGGAAATCGCTACACGGCAGATCGCGAGTGGCACGGGTCACGACGCGCAGCGCGCCGAGATCGGACTGCGCCGGCACATCGGCCGTCTCGATGATCTCAGACCAGGCGTAGACGGTGCCGCCGGCAAAGAGCGGCGCCACGTGGCGGCCGCCATTGATGGCGGCGACATGGAAGGCGTTGCCGAGTCCGTTGAAGGAGAGCGCGCGCGCCAGCGAGATGACGTGGCCACCATAAATCAGCCTCTTGCCGAAGCGGCCCTTCGCTTCGCTGAACTGATCGAAATGGACCTTGGCGGTGTTCTGATAGAGGCGCGTCGCCAGCATGTGCTCGGCCTCTTCGACCGTCACGCCGTCGACATGGTCGATGCGTTCGCCCTGTGTGTAGTCCTCGAAGCGATGGGCTGAGCCCGAAAGCGCATCATCCCACATCTTGCCGGCGATCTTGGGGCAACCCGCACCCAGATCGGCCGGTAGGACCGCCTTGGGGAGAACGGGGACGCGGGGCTCGGGGCTTGAGGATTTCCCGTCGCGCTTCTTCACCATCACCCAGCGCGCATAGCTCAAGACCGCATCGCCTTCCTGGTTGATGCCGGTCGAGCGCACATAGACGGTGCCGGTCTTCCCGTTGGAATTCTCCTTAAGGCCGATCACTTCCGATTGGGCGCTGAGCGTGTCGCCAGGATAGACGGGCTTGAGAAAATGGCCATTGGCATAGCCCAGATTGGCGACGGCGTTGAGCGAGACGTCGGACACCGTCTTGCCGAAGACGATATGGAAGACGAGGAGATCGTCTAAGGGCGCATGGCCATAGCCGATGGCGCGCGCGAAAACATCCGACGACTGGACGGCAAAGCGCGATCCGTAGAGC
The DNA here is from genome assembly GCA_963841765.1 of uncultured Alphaproteobacteria bacterium. GTDB lineage: Bacteria > Pseudomonadota > Alphaproteobacteria > Rhizobiales > Aestuariivirgaceae > Taklimakanibacter. Next base: position 203,494 of record CAWJDZ010000021.1, on the reverse strand, counting down.
GCGGTGTAGAGCGCCTGGTCCCCCGCCGTCATCGTGCGCGGTGTCGCATGGCGCATCACCTGCCCTACTCGGAAGTCCTCGAAGAAATTACCCGGATTGGTTTTGCTCACGTCGCAATCGCCTCCGAAATGGCGACGACGCGCTTGGCCATCACCAGGTGCAGCCTTTCCACCATCCGCCCCTCTCATTGGCCCCCGGCATATAGAGGACGCTGAGGTGTGGTCTGATGTTCATTTCAAGCTCTCGCGAGACCCTATTCATTCCGGTCATATCTGCCAAGCTTGCCGACGACATGAAAGGCTTGTGAGCGCACTTGTCTTTGGGCAGAGTGCCGCACCATGAAGGCTTATGATGTTGTGATCGTCGGCGGCGGCATCGTCGGAAGCAGTGCCGCCTATTTCCTCAGGAAACAGGGATTCACGGGCACGATCGCGCTGATCGAGCGCGACACGAGCTATGCCAATGGCTGCACCGCGCGCTCCTGTGGCGGCATACGCCAACAGTTCTCGACGCCCGAGAATATCATCCTGTCGAAGTTCGGGCTCAATATTCTGCGCCATCTCAAGGAGGAATTCGGACCCAGTGCCGATGTGAGCTTCCGCGAGCAGGGCTACCTGATTCTGGCCTCCGAGGACGGCAAGGCGATACTGGAAGAAAACCATGCCATTCAGGTCGAGAACGGAGCCGACAATGTGCTGCTCGATGCGCAAGGGCTTGCGCGGCACTTTCCGTGGCTCGTGACCGACGGCCTGGCGCTCGGCTGTTTCGGCAGGAGCGGCGAAGGCTGGCTCGATCCCTATTCGCTGATGAGCCTGTTCCGCAAGGCGGCCACAGCGCAGGGCGTCGACATCATCCAGGGCGAAGTGGCGTCAGTGAAGAAGACGGGAGGCCGCGCCTCGTCTCTCACTCTTGCCGGCGGCAGCGAGATCGCTTGCGGCACGCTGGTCAATGCCGGTGGCGCCGGGGCGGGTGCGCTCGCCCGCATGGCGGGCATCGAGCTGCCGGTCGGGCCGCGCAAGCGCTATGTCTATGTGATCGATTGCCCGGGCGCCAGCGCAGCGCTGCACAAGGCGCCGCTCACCGTCGACATTTCCGGCATCTATTTCCGCCCCGAAGGCCGGCAATTCATTTGCGGCCTGTCGCCTGAAGAAGCCGACGAGCCTCATGAGATGGATTGGGACGTCGACTACAGCTGGTTCGAGGAACGCATCTGGGAGACGCTCGCTGCGCGCGTCCCCGCTTTTGAAGCGATCAAGGTCGTCAATGCCTGGGTCGGCCATTATGACTACAACGCGCTCGACCAGAACGCGGTCATCGGTCCGCATCCGCAGATTTCGAACTTCCTTTTCGCCAATGGCTTTTCCGGCCACGGTCTGCAGCAGGGGCCAGGTGCCGGCAATGCCATTGCCGAGCTCATTATCCATGGTCAGTATCGCACCATCGATCTTAAGCGCTTCGGCTTCGAGCGCGTGCTGCGCAACGCGCCGCTTTTCGAACGCAACGTCATCTAGGGCGTGGTTTCGGAGCTTGAACCACGTCGCGGGCAGTGCCATCAACCCGCCATGACCTATGGCATTGCCGCTAATGCTCCGAATTTACTTCCGCTTTCGACGGCATAGCGGACATGACCGGGACTTGCTACCGGCTCGACCCGGTCGCGAATGACCGATACTGTCGAAAAAGCCCTTGGCATAGCGGGCTTTCCTTGCCAGCGGTGGGATAAGCCAACACACTGGCTTTGCAGCTTTGGTTGGTAGTGCCGCGCGGTGGAGGCCCCGAGCACGGCGACGGCTCACGCAAAGGCGACGGTTTTCGGTTCAGGCGGCGGCCCGAGAAGGCGCAGCGCCATCGTCTTCAGGTTCTGAACGATGGCTGCGAGGTGGAACTCGTCGCGAGCACCAGAAAGCCCCCATAGCCGCATGCGCTCGAAGCCGTGGTGTGTTTTGAGGTGCGCGAAGCGCATCTCAACCCTCTTCCTCTCATCGCGGGACTTCTCGAACTGCGGCGTTCCCATCAGTGCACGGGCGCAGTCGCGCGCCGCTTCGTTCACATCGCGCGGCACTTGCCGCGCTGGCATATTTCGGCAGCACTTCGGCTTCAATGGACAGGGATCGCAATCGAACTTGCTCGCCCGATAGCGGATCATACTGCCGTCATAATCCTGCCGGTCGTCCGCAACACCTTTCCAGCCCGGCATCAGTACTCGTTCTTGTCTTTATCGAATGTGAAGTCGCTGCGTGAGTACGCGCCGTTCTCACGCTTATCCTTCTCCCACACCGGGATGTGTGGCGTGATGCCGTGTCGACAAGCCAGCCAAGGAACTTGCCCGTTCCATACGCCGTATCGGCAACGAGCCGATTGGCTTCAGATCGAGCTGTCGCTCAGTGCGCTCGATCATCGTCTTGGTGGCCGCCACCTCGTCGTAGGTGCGTGCCGGTGTTGCTTCCACGTCGATGATCACCGCGTTCTCGATGTCGATCAAATAATTGAGCCCGTAGCCAAACTGTACCCGTTTGTTGGCCTTGGCGGTCCAGGCCGATGACGGATCAGACAGCGAGATCACCTTCGGTGATTTGCGATCCGAATTTGGCTCTTCTTGCTCAAGTGACGCAAGATATTCAGCAACCGCCCAACTCTGCCGGCCAGACTGCGTCCAGTCGATCTCGTCAGGCGCCTTGCCGCGATAGCGGCTGGCATTGGCCTCCATAACGCTGGCATCAACAGCAAAACCCTCGCCCTTGACCAGACCCTGCGCCATTTAATATCGCAATTCGGACCTCAATCGAAGTCCGCTCCAGGGTACCTATCGGGTTGAACGGATGTAACGATCTCCTTCAGTACAGCACAAGCTTATTTCTAGTTTTCTATCACGTTGCTTAGGCGGCCAGGGATTTCCTGACATCTATCAATTCGCGTTTGATCTGCGACAGAAGGTCGGCGTTGCTGGCGATGAATACTGCCGGTTTCGAGCGGATGATACTTTAGGCGGCCTTCACCGCCGTCGAGCTGACCGTCGGCTAGCTCGGCGACGATGCGGGACGTTTGCAGTCGAGCGCTAGCGCTTGCGCTTAGGCGCCGACGGACGCACCATCGGCATCGCCTCCAGGCTTTCCTGCACCACGCGCCACTGCATCTCGAAGCGTGATCGCCCGGCTGCGGCTTCTTCGCCGAATGAACGTTTGGCTTGGTCGAGGATCGCGTGCAGATCCTTGCCGGCGGCACCCCCATTCGCCAGATCGTACAGCGTTTTTTCTGCACGATCGCGCAGCTTTTCCGGCAGCGCATCGGGTATCTGGGGGGCCGGTACGGGATGAACGGCGCTGGCCTTCTTCCCGAACAATTCGGGGTGCAAATATCGGCCGCGTTCCGCCTTCGGCTTGGTCTCCTCAACGGGCAAGCGGTTTGCTTCGGCCCAGGCGTCCTTGCGGACCCCGGTGACTTGCCAGCAGACTTTCACTCGGCCGGGGTCGGTCCGGATTTCGAATTCGTTGTCTATGATCTCTTTGGAAACCATGGCGCGGGCGAACGCGCCGATCACGGTGAGCTGATAACGGAAGTCGCGGTTGAGTGCTTCGAAATACGCCGGCAGCCGCACCCGGGCCACGCCTGCGCGGTTAGTGGTCACCGTGCCGCTATAGACGTTGAGCATCTCTGGAGATTCGACGAACGAGTGCGACAAGTATTTGTTCGCCGGATCCGTCGGGTGGTCCACGGTGAAACCGCCGCCGGCCTTCTGCAGATGCCCGGTGACGCGGACCCTGCCAACAAAGAGTCCAGCGAAGCCGTTGGCACTCTGGCCACGCACGGCCGCCACGTCGGGCTTGTCGCGACTGGAGCTGAAAGTAAATCCTTCGACGCCATTACCCAGCACGCTGACACCCAGCACCCCGCCGCCCGACTTGGCGGAGAAATGAAGAGAAGAGTGGCCGTAGCCTTCGCCGAAGGTGAGACCTTTGGTGGCGTCGGTGGACCCGCTGAAGCCGCTGACGCCCACGCCGACATCGCTGCTGCCGAGCACTGCCGGACCCGGACTGCCGCTGCTACCACCAAAGGTTTGGCCGAGGACGCCGGCCGCTCCGGTGCCCGTCGTGCCGCGCACACCGATACCGCGAACGCTGCTTCCGATAGTGCCCGTTGCGCCGCCGACGAAACCGGTCACGCCGTTGCCGCCGGTCGTGGAAGAACCGAAGACTCCGTGCGAGCCATCGTCGGGGCTGAATGTCACGCCGAGCAATCCGGACGCGGTAATGCTGCGGGCGAGCACTCCCGGCACACCGGGGCTTTCGCCGACTACGCCACTGTCGTTAAGACTGCGGCCGACCACGCCTGGGCCGTCTACTCCGTGTCCCTCGACGCCGGCCGGTGGATCGATCGGAATGCTGGCGCCTTGCGGCAGCACTCCGCTCGTGCCGAACACACCGCCGCCTATGTTGGAATCACCCCAAACCCCGACCGGGACCGGATTGCCGTTGATATCTTCGGGCTGCTGTCCACTGATTGCCGGATCGAATCCTTTTACTTGAGCCACGACGCCTCTCCCTTCGATTGAAACGTATCGCCGCCCACACTCCGCCTGCGACCTAGCCGGTGGCAAAGATTCGCCGAAAGCGGCCATCGTCGAGGGGTTGCATCAATACACCTTTTTCACAGGGCGGGCTAACTCCGATAAACGTTCCGGTAAACGTCCGCTCTTGATGCTGTGGACGGCTCCTCCACCTGGCGCGCAAAAGCGCCATAGGATTGGTTGCTGGTGAGGTGACCACGATTCGGAGGAGCTCGATATGCAAGCGGTGACAACAATCGGTTTCGACATTGCGAAGTCTGTTTTCCAGGTTCACGGCATTGACGCAGAGGGCCAGGGCGTTGTTCGCCAGCGACTCAGGCGGTCACGGGTTCTCGGCTTCTTCAAGAAGCTTTCGCCTTGCGTGGTTGGTATGGAGGCATGCGCCTCCTCGCACTACTGGTCACGCGAGTTGCAGGCACTCGGGCACACGGTTCGATTAATGCCGCCGGCCTATGTGAAGCCGTATCTGAAACGCCAGAAGAACGATGCGGCCGATGCCGAGGCCATTTGCGAGGCGGTGCAGCGGCCAAGCATGCGGTTCGTGCCGACCAAGACACCCGACCAGCAAGCCTGTCTGATGCTCCACCGTACGCGGCATCTGTTCATTCGCCAGCAGACTGCGCTGATCAATGCGATCCGCGCCCACCTTGCCGAGTTTGGCATTGTCGCACCGGTCGGCCGCAATGGCGTCGAGGAGCTGCTCGATGTGGTCGCCGATCCCGACGATGGACGCGTGCCCGAGATTGCGCGCGAGTGCCTGGAGGCACTGGGCAGTCAACTACGGCGGCTGAAGCGGCAGATCCTGACGTTCGACCAGCGTATCAACGCCTGGCATCGCTCAAGCGAGACTAGCCGTCGGCTCGACGAACTCCCCGGGGTCGGCCCGGCGCTGGCAACCGCGCTGGTCGCCAGTATCCCCGATCCGAGAGTGTTTCGATCGGGACGCGACTTCTCAGCCTGGGTTGGACTCGTGCCGAAGCAAAACTCCAGTGGAGGCAGGGAGAGGCTCGGCAACATCACCAAACAGGGCGACCGATACCTGCGCTCGCTGTTCTGCGCTGGCGCGTTGGCGGTGATCCGATACGCCAAAATCCACGGCACCAAGCATCGGCCATGGCTTGCCAAGCTGCTGGAACGGCGGCCAACAAAGGTGGCCGCGATCGCGCTCGCCAACAAGATTGCGCGCATGGCCTGGGCGATGATGGCCAAGGGCGAGCGTTACAGGGAACCCGTCGCACTGGCTCGCTAGGGCAAGGCGACTTCGGACGAGATCGCGCCGGCAACGGCGTGATGTGAAGGTTGGAAAGGACTGACAGCACGTAATGCAGAACCGGTCGATCCGGTGATCAGGACAACCCACTTGGGCCATTGCATTGTCGAATGCGAGCTTTTGACCGGGACCTGATCCGCGGAAGGCATTATGGCCAGCGGCCCTGTGAGCCGCGCTCAAAGGCCGAACACATGGCTGCTACGACCAGCGCTGCGACGTGAAGAAGTGCCTTGACAGCTCGGAGCCGTCCACACATGGCCCATCGCGTCATTTCGCTGCGCTGCTGAATTTGGCTGCTATCGGGGCATAGCGGACTCTGGCGAGCCGTCCGGCCGGGCAGATTTATGGGTTCGCGGCCTAGATGAGCTCACGCTGCCTCGCGACTTACTCCTGACGGAAGGCGTGCAGCACTTGATCCGACAGAGGCTTCATGAGGTAGGAGAGCACGGTCCGCTCTTCCGTCGCAATGAAGGTTTCGACCGGCATGCCGGGCAGGAGCTTGACGCTGCCCAGCCTGCCGAGCTGGTCGGCCGGGATATCGATGCGGGCGGTGTAGTAGCTGAGCCCCGTCCTCTCGTCCTGCACGACGTCGCCCGAAACCCGTTCAAGCCGGCCGTCGATCTCGGGCGTTGTGCGTTGATTGAAGCTTGAAAAGCGCAAGGCGACCTTCTGCCCGACGTGAAGCCGGTCGACTTCTCCCGGCGCAACCCGGGCGTCGACGGCCAATGCCGTCGAAGAAGGAATGATCAGCATCAAGGGTTCGGCCACCTGCACGACGCCTCCGATCGTGTGCACCGCAAGCTCATGAACGACCCCTGATTGCGGTGCCCTGATGGAAAGCCTGTCCAACTGGTCCTGGGCAGCGGTCCTGCGCTCCTCGAGCTCGGCGATCTTGGTCCTGAGATCGGCGAGCTGGGCACCCACATCCGAACGCAGCTTCTGATCGACCTGGATGATTTCGAATTCCATCTCGGCAATCTTGCCATTGGCTTCAGCCGTGCTCGCGACAAGCTGCCCGCGTTCGCCATCGAGGCGCGCAGCGGTGCGCTGGAGGTCGGTCAGGCGCGAGAGCGTCATCAAACCCTGCCGGTAGAGTTGCTGCGTGCTGGCCAGTTCCTTGGAGACAAGCGCGATTTCCCGCTCCTTGGCGGCGGCCTGCGCCGTGAACCCCTCGACCTCCTTGCCGAGCTGCGCAATCCGCTCGCGCAAAAGGCGCTTTTGACCCTCCTGTTCGGCCTTTCTGAGGGCGAACAGCTTCTGCTCGCCCAAGAGAATCTTCTTGAGATCTGGCTGCTGCGCCCGCGCCAGGAGTTCCTCCGGAAAGACCACGCTTTCCGTTCCCTCGCTCTCCGCTTCGAGACGCGCCTTTCTCGCCTTGAGCTCGTCGAGGCCACCCAGAATTATCCCGAGACTGGCGCTCGCCTGCGTGCCATCGAGCGAAATCAGAAGGTCTCCCGCGGCAACCGTATCGCCTTCCTTTACGCGAAGCTCCTTCACGATCCCGCCGGTCGGGTGCTGCACTTTCTTGACGCTGTTTTCGACGACCAGGGTTCCCGCCGCGATGACCGCACCTGCCAATTTGCTCGTCGCGGCCCAACTGCCCATCCCGCCCAACAGGAGGACCACGACCGCGAGACCAAGCCGGATGTGCCGGCCTATCGAGATCTCTCCTTGAAGGGGGACAGCGGATGGACTCACGACCTTCTTCCCACCACCGTCACGGAAGCTGGCCGGCGCACCCGCTGCAACACCTCGGTCTTGCTGCCGAAGGCCTGGACGCGGCCCTCCGCCAGCACGAGCAGCATGTCGACCGCCGCAAGGACATTCGGTCGATGAGCGATGACGACGACCACGCCTGAACGCTCGCGAACCCCGGAGATCGCCCGGGTGAGCGCCTCTTCTCCATCGGAGTCGAGATTTGAATTGGGCTCATCGAGAACGACAAGAAAGGGGTCAAGATAAAGCGCGCGAGCAAGGGCGATGCGCTGGCGTTGACCGGCGGAGAGCATTTGGCCTCCTTCGCCGATGCGCGTGTCATAGCCGGAAGGAAACCGCAATATCATCTCATGCACGCCGGCCGCGTTTGCGGCGGCAATGATGTCCTCGGCCGCCGCATCCGGAGCGAAGCGGCAGACATTCTCGGCAATAGTGCCATCGAAGAGTTGCACTTCCTGAGGCAGGTATCCGATGCTGGCGCCAAGGGTCTTGGGCGGCCAAAGCCTGAGCGCAGCACCGTCGAGGCAAATCTTTCCGCTGGCCACGGGCCACACGCCCACCAGTGCCCGCGCCAGCGACGACTTGCCGGAACCACTGGGACCGATGATGCCCAATGCAGTGCCCGCCGAAAGGCCGAAACTCGCCTCGGCGACCGCAAGCGATGATGCGCCGGGGGGCGAAACGCTTGCGCTTTCGACGGAAAGATTTGCCCGCGGCATGGGCAGAGAAAGTTGCAGAGATTGCGTCGGCAACTCTTCGAACACCTGGCTGAGCCGTCTTGCGCCCTGGCGCGCCGCCTGGAATCCACGCCAGTTCGCGATGGCGAGTTCGACCGGCGCCAGAGCGCGGGCACTCAGGATGGAGCCGGCTATGATGATGCCCGCCGTCGCCTCCGCGTGAATGACCAGATAGGCGCCGACGGCGAGAACGGCGGATTGCAGCAGCATACGGAATGCCTTGGACAAGGCGCCGAAGCCGCCGCTGATGTCATGCGCCTGTTCCTGCGCGACCAGGAACTTGAAGTTGGACCTTTCCCACCTCGCCAGAAGACGCTCCTTCATCGCCATGGCCGTGGCGACTTCCGCATTGCGCATGCAGGCTTGTGTCCAGGCGTCGCGCCGGGCCGCGCCCAGGCTTGCCTCTGCCGCAGGCTTGCGGGTCAGGATCTCGGTGAGCAGAGTAAGCGCGAACAGAACGAGCGCACCAACGCTGGCGGTGACGCCGATCCAGAAATGCAGGGCAAAGCAGAAAGCCAGATAAACCGGTATCCAGGGAAGATCTAAATTTCTCGCGGCCAGAGGGAGATGCAGGATGGCATCGAAGAGGCGCGGGCTCAGCGATCGGTCGAGTGAATTGGCGACGCGGACGAGAATACGCGAGCGAACTACGTCGAGGAGCGCCTGAGCCCCGAAAAGCACGGCAGCGAGCATGGCGAGCGCGACCAGGGTCGGCACGCTGCCGCTGGGCAGAACCCGGTCATAGACCTCGAGCATGAAGATCGCGCCCGTCAGCATGAGGATATTGATCATGAAGCTGAAGAACGCGGTCCACAGAAGTGCCGGCCGGAAGCGTGCAACGGCTTGGCGCAACTCGGAAGCGGGAGGAGCCGTCAGCTGGTTCATGGGTGTTTGAGACTTTGCGCCGTCAGCAGTCGATACGATCGCCACAAGCCCCGATCATAGCCGCCAACACTGGAGGATCGGTTAATGGCGCCGTGCCCAGGAGCATCCAGTGTCCCGAATCCGAAGTTCGCATCACCTCGCAGCGTCTTCGGAGCGACCTTCGGATTCGAAAGGACACTAGAAAATCTAATAATTCTAGTGTGCTTTTGAACGCGAAGTTCCTGTCGGCATAGCGGTTAGATATCAGGGACTTCGCGTTCAGCACACTACGACATCCGATCAGGACGGGTCCGGCAGGGGCGAAGAGTGCTTGGGAGGGACCTCCGGGACGGGCCGAAACTCGAGCGGCGGAGCGGTCCAATCGAAAGGTGCTTGCGGTCTGTCTTGTGTGCAAGCCGTGAACAGGCTTTGTCCCTGGGCATTGCGGACTTCGAAAACGATCCCCGGGCGCTCCAGCTTTGCGCATTCCACCCACTGATCTATGGGAATCCAGTCGACCATCTGCCTTCCTTATGTGAGCAGGAAGTCCCTGTCCAAGGAACCGATCCAATGCTCGTTGTGGGTATACCTGTTTGCATGGTGATCCTGAACATATGAAGGCAGGGGCAGGAGATCCAAGTCGTGTTCTGCGGCGCCAGCCACATTCGCTGCGCCGGATGTTCCCGGAGTGACCTGGCCACTGCTGAACTGGAAAAGCTCGACATTAACGAGCGTGTCCTTGCCATCGGGAGAACCGGCGCGCAGATCGGTTACCGTCCACGAGCCATTGGAGTTTTTGACCCAGCTATAGTCAGTGGAGGCACCGGCGAAGAGGGCAGTATCCGCGCCCGTGCCGCCATCGATCGTATCGCTGCCCGCGCCACCTATCAGCGTGTCGTTGCCTCCGCCGCCGGTCAGCTTATCGGCGCCGAGGCCGCCGGCCAGCTTGTTGGCGGAGCTGTTGCCGGTGAGGGTGTCCGCATAGTCGCTGCCGGTCAGATTCTCGATGCTGACATATGAGTCGCCGGAGGCGTCGCCTCTGTTGCTCGAGGTCGAGCCCAGATTGGCAGTGACCGCAGCCGTCGCTGTCGCATAGCTCGCCGTGTCGGTCCCAGCCCCGCCATCCAACCTGTCGCCGCCGGAACCGCCGATGAGCAGGTCATCGCCATCTCCGCCGTAGAGCTTGTCATTGCCGCTGCCGCCATCGAGACTGTCCGCCCCGGCATAGCCATTGAGCGTGTCGGCGCCGCCGAGGCCCGAAATGATGTCATTCAGCGCCGCGCCGTTCAGGGTGTTGTTGCCAGAGGTGCCGTTCAGGGTCAGGCCCTCAGGTGAAGGCGGTGTCGGCGATCCGACATTGGTCAAGACTTCCGCCAGCGTGTATTGCTTGTCGCTGAACCGGAGGCTCTCGACATTCCAAACGATGTCGGAGCCGTCGGGAGCTCCGCTGCGCAAATCCACGACGCTCACCGAACCGTCGGTGAGCTGTGTGACCTGATACTGCGACCGCGCGCCGCCGAACACAGCGGTATCGGTACCGGCGCGGCCATCGAGGACGTTGTTCGCCGCGTTGCCGATCAGCACGTCGCTGGCCGAGGTACCGATAGCGTTTTCGATCAAGGATCTGAGATCGCCATTGTACAGGAGACTGTTCGCGATGTTGCCAGCAGCAATCTTGGATCCGTTGTAGTGGAGAAGCGCCAACTGCGCAGACGAGGCTGTCGACCATTGTCCCGGCCGCAGATCGACGGTGACGCCCGTCGTGTAGTTCGAGAAATCATAGGTATCGGTGCCGCCGCCATCCCATATGGTGAGGAAGATCTTGTTTTGTGCCGCGGCGCCTTGACCGGCCCCGTTGATGAACATCTCGCCAGTATTGGGATCCCAGCTATAGGCGGTAGTACCGCTGTTGGTATTGAAATTGGCGCCGTACATCTTCTGCAGCGCGGCAATGTCGTACATCATCAGCGACTGCGGATAGCTTCCATTCGCATTCGTATATCCGCCGCTGGTGGACTGGCCGGTATATGAGCGATAGCTCATCACCGAATATTCCAGCGAGTCCTTGTCGAGCGGCATTGCCCGGAAGGAGCCAGATACCTCATGCGGATGTTTCAGACCTAAGGCATGGCCCAGTTCGTGAAGGAAGGAGGTATAGGCATAGGTGCCGAGAAGCGGATTGTCGTAATATCCTTTTGTATTGTTGAACCAAGCATCACCGCCCGCTGCCGCCGTCGAGGGGTAATAGGCCCAGGCCGTACCCGGCTTGTCCGACTCCGCCAGCCTGATGTCCGCGTGCTGGGTTGAGGTTTCGGTGATTTCCGTGAAAGTGATATTAGCGACCGCTGAATAGTCGGCAAGTATCCCGCGGACCGCGTTCATTTGGACGGAATTCAGCGCCTCGAAATTTGAGCCTGGCTCGCCCGAGCCATATCCGGAGCCATAAAAGGAAGCGCTCGACGGAAAGCTGAAAGTTAAACTGGTCACCGCCCATTTGGTGCCGGACAACACGCCATCAACATAATCATTGCCGGTGGGCGAAATCGTACTTGTAGCAGGCATGCGACACTCTCTCCCTCAGGCGAAGCAGCGCCAAGACGCACGCGCGCAGACGGACTTCGCTCCGGATGACTAATTATACCGAGCCGCTATCCCTAGCCTTAAGTGAAAGGATAAAATTTGTCTTAAGGACCGCCGGGCCAGACATCGATGCTCACACTCAATGGTTAGCGGATGTCTAATCCAGCCTCACCCGTACGCTCGCCGTGTGACCGTGCAAGTCGATGACCGACAGCCGCGCAAAGCCTTTGCCCGGCCTTTCCCAAGCGGTCTCCCGGCGAGGTTCCCCGATCACGATGGGCAAGCCGTCGGCAAACCAGGTGAAAGGCGGAGCACCGCCCATGGCCTTGAGCGCAAGCCCGGCACCGCTCTCACCGCCCGAAAAATCGATCCTGGCGCCCTCGGGCGGGAATGAGATCGCAAGCGGCGCATCGCCAGGCCCGGAAGCGGCAGTTTCCGGCAGGCCGGCGGGACGGAAGCGCTGCAGGGCGGGCGGCAGATCGGAGGTCCGGGCGAAGACGACGCCCTTCGGCGCCGGCGGCAAGGGCGCGCGCTTGGCGCCGATACGGGTAAAGGCATCAAAAAGGATCGGCGCCGCGGCGGTGCGGCCGACGAGATCGGAGACCGGCTCGTTGTCCGGCCGGCCGACCCAGACGGCGACGGTGTCGGCGCCATCGAAACCGACCGCCCAGGCATCGCGATAGCCATAGGAGGTTCCGGTCTTGTAGGCGATCTTCCCCGGCAGCGCATTGAGCGGCGGCGCCGAGTCGATCAGCACATCGGCGACCTGCCAGGCCGCGGCCTTGTCGAACAGAGGGCGCGGCGCTGCCGCCAAGGCGCGATCTTGCGGACGCCAGACCAGCGGCAGTGCTTCGCCGCCGCGCGCCAGAGCGAGATAGAGTGTCGCGAGATCGGTGAGCTTGATGCCGGCGCCGCCAAGACCGACCGCAAGGCCAGGCGCCGCGTCCACGGGGAAGTGCGGCGTGACCCCGGCGTTGCGCATACGTGCGATCAGCCGATTGGGTCCCATGGCATTGAGCAGCATCACGGCGGGAACATTCAGCGACTGCTGCAGCGCGCGCCGCATCGTCACGGTTCCCTGAAAGGCGTCGTCGAAATTTTCGGGCTTGTAGGCGCCGAAGCGGATGGGCCGATCATCGACCAGCGTCTCGGGATGGGCGAGCCCATCCTCGAAGGCAAGCCCGTAGATGAAAGGCTTGAGCGTCGAACCGGGCGAGCGCAACGACTGCGCGAGGTCGATCTGGCCGGCGCGCGCCTTGTCGAAGAATCCAACGCCGCCGACATGCGCCCTGACTTCGCCCGTGGCGTTGTCGAGAGCGATGATGGCCACCGAAACCCCACCGCCAAGCGTCGTCGCCCGTTCCCGCGCAAGACTCTCGAGCTGCTCCTGCAGCGGACGGGAGATCGTCGTGGTCTCGACCAGGTTGACCTTCTGGTGCGGACCGCGATTGCGCTTGACCAGACGCTCGGCGACATGGGCCGCCAGCATGGGAAACAGCATGCGCTCCTTGGGCGCGGGCTCCAGTACTGCAGCCTCGACCTGATCGGCATTGACGATGCCTTTGCGCGTCAAGCGCGTGAGCACACGCTCCCGCGCGGCGCGCGCGGCGCGCGGAAAACGGTCGGGCCGGCGCGTTTCCGGCGCCTGCGGCAAGGCGACCAGCAGGGCGGCTTCGGCGGTCGACAGATGTCCGGGCTCCTTGCCGAAATAGGCGAGCGAGGCGGCGCGCGTGCCTTCAAGGTTGCCGCCGTAGGGAGCGAGCGCCAGATAGAGGGCGAGGATTTCCTCCTTGCCCAGGTGATTTTCGAGTTGCACGGCCCTGATCATCTCGGCGAACTTGGCGGCAACGGTTCGCTCGGGCCTGGGCTCCAGCAAGCGCGCGACCTGCATCGTGATGGTCGAGCCGCCCGAGACGATGCGGCCGTGCCAGACGACCTGCCAGGCCGCCCGCAGCATGGCCAGCGCATCGATGCCGTGATGCGAATAGAAGCGCTTGTCCTCATAGGCGATCAGCATGGAGAGGAAGCGCCGGTCGACATCACCGGGCTTGGCGGGCAGCCGCCAATAGCCATCGCCAGTCGTGAACGGCCGCAGCAGCTTGCCGCCGCGATCAACCACAAGGGGCGAAAAGCTCAGCCTTTCGCCGAGCGGCACCGGACCCATCCGCTTCATCGCTTCCGACACGGCAAAGCCGCCGGCATTTACGACGAAGACGGTCGTGAACAACAAGGTGCACAGAAGGTGGAAGCGCCGCGAGCCGGCACGCTCCTTTGCGCTGTCTTTCCCCATGTCCGTGCTCACTTCTCGGTGACGCTCGTTATCGTGGTGGCGAGCGTGGCATTGCGATCGGGCCGATACATGTCTTCGACCGTCGCACCCGGCAGCGTATAGCGGCCCGGCGCCACGGCGCGGACGATATAGGCGAGCCTGGCGCTCTGATCCGTGAAGGCGGCGACGAAGCGATCGTCCCTGAACTCGGTATAGGTCACGTCGGTGAGGTCGGTGAGCCATGACAGGCTGCCAGTGCTGCCGGTGGCGACGAGTTGCGGATTCTCGATCTCGAGGCCGGCCGGCAATCGGTCGACCAGCAGGAAATTGCCGGTCTGATCGGTACCGTCGCGCCTGGCATTGAGCACTACGACGATGCGGGTGTTCTGAGCAACCTGCGCAAGATCGACCGGCTTGCCATCGAGCGTGTAGTAGATCCGCGTCAGCGTCATGCCGTTGGAGGAGGCAGGCTCGGGCACCACGGGCGCGCCCGCGACCGCAACCACGGCCTGGAGCGGCGGCGAGCCGAGATTGCTCACCTTGTGCGGCGCATCGAGATCGGCATCCTGATAGACCTTGTAGAAGGCTCCCTGATGCGGCGAACCATCGACTGTGAGCTCGACCGCGCGCGCCTCTTCGACGACGTTGCGCGCCGCCAGCACCATCCAGGTCATCTCCTGGGTGGATGCATAGCGACGTTTGGCGCGCTCATCGGTGATGACCTTGAGCGCCGCCTGGATCACCGGGGGGGCGGCATTGCCCTTTTCCGCCAGCGCCACGATCGCGGCGGCATCGCGCATCGGCGAGCCGTAGTAGCCCCAGGCGGTGGTGATGCTCCCGTCGACCTCCTCCTGCAGTGCATCTGCGGCGGACTGGAAGGCAGCGCCGGCGCGCGGCTTGTCGCCCAGCATGCCGAGCGCCGCGGCGATCTGCGCCCGCGCCATGGCGGTGCCGAACTGCCCGATCTTGGTGTCGGCGAAATACTTGAGATCACCGGCAGGCGCCCGGCCGGCGCGCGCCAGCGTGTAGAGTGCGTAGGCGACGTCCTCGCCTTTGCCCTGCTCCACATAAGGTGAATTGCCGACCTGGTTGCGCAAATAGTCGACCGCCTGGTTGAGCGCGCCTTCCGGAACCGCAAATCCCTTCTCGCGGGCACGCAGCAGGAAATCGGTCACATAGGACGAGAGCCACAGATCGCTGCTATAGGCGTTCCACAGACCGAAGGCGCCATTCGAATCCTGGCGCGCCAGAAGGCGCTGCACCGTATCGGCAAGGCGGTCCCTCACCGATCCCTGGAGGTCGAGATCGCCGCCGCCGAGCTCTGACAGGTAGAGCAGCGGCAAGGCCCGGCTGACCAGCTGCTCGGAACAGCCATAGGGATAGCGGTCGAGGTCGCGCACCAGGCTCGGCACATCGAGCGCGCTGAAGGGTCCGACCGAAAGCGATACGGCTCCGGTTCCGGGCACCATCTCGGCGAGGAGGTCCTTGCTGAGGGTCAAGCCGCCATTGGGCTCGATCGTGTGAACCATGCGCCGTGTCACCGGTGGGTTGGCGGGTTCGACGGCGAGCATAAAGCTCTGGTCGATCCCCATGTCGCCGGGACCGCTAAGGGTCGCCGTGAGGCGGACCGTGCCGATGCCGGAAGCGGTGATCGGAATATTCACCGGCGCGCGCGAGCCGACTTCGCCGATTTTCACCATCTGGCTGAGCAGCGTTGGATCAGCGCTGATCGGCCCATCGACGGTGATGGCCAGCGCATAGTCGCCAGGGGCGGCCTCGGCGTTGAGGAGATCGAGGCGCAGGCGCGACTCATCGCTCGAAGCGAGGAAACGCGGTAGCGTGCCGGCGATTACCACCGGATCGCGCGCGATGACATCCACCGAAGCATGGCCGACCTTCGTCGGTGTCCACGCCACCGCCATGATGCGGATGGTGCCGTTGAAGGCGGGAATGTCGAAGGGCACTTCGGCAGTGCCGTCGGTTGCCATCTCGACAATGCCCGAGAACAGCGCGAGCGGCGCCTGGGAGGGGGGCGGGCTCTGGAAATTGCCGGCGCTGTCGCCACCCGTCCGGATGCGGCCGCGATTGCCGCCCATGCCGTCGATCAACTGGCCATAAATGTCGTAGAGCTCGGCGGAAAGGCGCTTCTGGCCGTAATAATAGGTCTCTGGCTCCGGCGCCTTGTAGCCAGTGAGATTGAGGATGCCGACATCGACGGCAGCCAGCGTGACATAGGCCTTTTCGCCACCGGCGCCATCGATCTTCACTGGCACCTTCAAGATCTGACGCGGCTTCATCACATCGACCGGCGTCAGCGAGACCTTGAGCGTGCGCTCATTGCGATCGATGCCGAACCAGGCAAGGCCGATCGAGCGCGTCGGCATGCGCTTGGCTGCGATGTCCATCGGCCGGAAGTGGGTGACGACGACATAGGCGCCGGTGCCCCAATCGCTGCCGACCTTCACGGGAACCGTCGTGCCGTTTTCAGGCACGTCGATCAGCTCGGAGGAAAAGAGCCTTTCACCAACAACCTGCACCGAGGCCTTGCCGGCAAAGCGGGTATCGATCTTGACCTGCAGCGTGTCGCCCGATTTTACCGAGGTCCGATCGACAGCTACCGGCAGCATGTCCGGCGTATCTGCCTTTTCAGAGGTGTAATAGCCGGCATAGAAGCTCGTGGACGACGGCGCCAGGCCATCGCTTGTGATTTCGAGGCGGTACTGGCCCCATTGCACGGGGATGCTGATCTGCGCCGGCTTGTCGGCCGCGATAGCGACCGTCCCGCCCGCTACTTTGCGTGCCGTGGCGACGGCCTCGTAGCTCCAGCGATTGTTAGTCTTGTACCACTGATAGGTCGTCGTCAGGCGCTTGAGCGCCCAGGTGGCTCCCTTCACCGCCACCCTGTTGCCCTGTGGGTCGATAGCGATGGCGTTGAATATCGCCTGCTGGCCCTCGCCGGCCTCGCCTTCCTGCCTCAGCCCCAGCATGTTGCCGGTGCTGGCAATCGGCAGCGACGCCGTGCGCACGACGCCACGCCCACCAGCCTCCTTCATGCGAATGGTGAAATTCACCTTGAGCGGGCGCGACGTCGTCGGCAATTGCGGCAAGGCCATGGTGATATCGGCATGACCCTTGTCGTCGGTCTCGGGCGAGCTCGCTGATGGTGTTCTGGACCGTATCGACGGCTTCATCCGACAGGCCGAAGACATAGCCTTTCCACTGCTCGAAAGGCTCGCTGTCGGCGGATACCGAGATGTCACCCTCGACGTCGAGATGCGCAGCGGGCGCGCCGAAGAGATAGCGCCCATCGACGGTGAGATGCGCGCCGACGTTACGCTCGACCCGCGGGCCGTTGGCCTTGAGGTCGAATTCGATGCGGTCCGGGATATAGTCTTCGACCAGGAAGCTGGTGTCGCCGATCGATGCGGCCTTGGGATCGGTATAGGCCGAGACGCGCCAGGTGCCGCCGGCGGCCGATGCAAGGAGCGGGATGTCGAGCGTGCGTCCGCCGGCACCCTGATCATCGAGCACCGCGCGCGAATATTCCACTCCGTCCGGACGCTGGACGACGAGCGAGACGGGAACGCCGGCAATCTGGTTGGCGTTGCCGTCGCGCAACAACACCGTGGCGTGAACCGTCTCGCCGCGACGATAGACGCCGCGCTCGACATAGACAAAGGCATCGGCCGCTCCCGGCGGATCGCGCCCGGTGACGCCGCGATCGGTGAAGTCGAAGGCCTGGCGCGAAATATCGATGAAGGCGTAGTCGTTCTTGTCATCGGCCGCGACCACCAGCGCCGGCTCGAGCCCGTCCTCGCCCTTGGTCAGGCCGGAATCGAAGAAAGCAGCGCCCTTCGCATCCGTCTTCGCGCTGCCGAGGATTTCATTGTTGCGGGCGATGAGCCGCACCGTGGCATTGGCGAGCGGATCGGCCGAAGCGATGGAGCGCAGGAAGACATGCATCCCGTCCTTGCCCTTCAGCGTCGAAAGGCCGAGGTCGGAGACAATGAACCATTGTGTGGCGAGCTGGCTATCCGCATCGGCCGCCATGTCCCCTGGCTGCGCCGTCATCACATAGAGGCCGGGCTCGATTTGGCCCAATGCCTCATCCACCGGGAATGCGGTCGTCACATCCTCATTGGGCTTGCTGGCAAGATCCATGCTGCCTTGCCATACCTTGACGCCCTTGCTGCGGGCGATATCGGCAGCCTGGTAGTCGTAGATCTGGCTGAGGAAGTTCGAATCGACGACCGCGGAGAGCAGGCTGCGGTCGCCGATGCGATAGAGCTCGAGCCTGGCCTTTTGGGCGTTGACCGAGACCAGAGGGATGCCGCTCTGACCGGCGCGCGGCAGCACGTAGGACTTGCCGACGAATTGCACCGAGGGAGTGCGGTCGCGCACATAGATCTCGTAGCCGGCGTCCTGCAGCAGATTTTCATCGACAGCCGAAGGCAGGCCCTGGCGCACGGTGACCTTGTAGCGCTCGCCATGCTTGAGGCCTTCAAGGCACAATCTGCTGCCGTCGACCGTGACGCCCGCAACCGGACCGGGACTCTGCGAGAAATAGGGCGCGAAATCGCTGACCGAATTGGCGAGCGGATCGGAAAACTGGAAACACAGGCGCGGTTGCGGAGCGTCGCTTTCGATCGCGTAGTCGGTGATGCGGAAGCCGCGGGTCTTGCGCAACTCCTCATAGGCCAGCCTGATATCGGCATTTTCGGCGAGCTCCAGGCTGGCGCGATAGGCATTGAGCGCCGGACGCCAATCCTCGCGCTTGACCAGCGCCTGGGCAATGTCGTTGAGCCCCGCAGCCTTTTGATCGTCGGCATTGGCAAGCTGATAGGCCCTGACCGAAGCGCCCAGAGCCTTGTAGGGCAATTCATAGCCATCCTGGGAGTTGAAGGGTTGGGCGACGAGCAGGAGATCGGCCAGCCTTTGCCAGTTGGCCTGATCGCCGGCATTGAGCGCCAGTATTTGCTCCACCACCTGAGCGGCGGCGCGGTTGTTGCCTTGCGAGAGCGCCGCATCGAGCTCCTGCTCGAGCCCGGGGAGCGTCTTTTTGAGCGTCTTGCCGATCTTGGCGATCGCATCAACGTAGTTATCGGCCGCATAGCTATAATTGTCGACCGCGAACGGCGCTGCGGCGCGTGCGGACGCAACCATGACGCCGAGCATTGCCAGGACGACCAACGATCGGAAAATCTGCTGGCCGAAGCCGACATAGCGCGCGGTTTTCGGAATCATGCTTGTCCTCCCACGTCATAGGGCCCGGTGGCGCGATGGCACCACCTATCGAATTTGCGTGACATTTGTTCGGTAATTTCGTCTCGCCTTGCCTGACGCTCCGGCTGGCATAGTATCATCTCTACTTCGTCCAGCAATCGGTGGCGGAATTTTGACTAGCGCGGCGCCTCCCCAGAAAATTTGGCGGCTCGTCTTTTGTCCGGGCCATCGGGATGGTAGAGGAGTTTCCCCCAACCACCTTTCTTGGCGGAGCGAATTCCCGTGGCAGCACGCCAGGTTATCACCATTTCATCCCAAGTAGCGGCGGGACCGGTCGGCAACTCGGCGATCGTTCCGGCCCTTCTGGCGATGGGCATCACCCCTGTCGCAATCCCGACCGCAGTGCTGTCCAATCATCCGGGCCATGGCAAGCCGGAGGGGATCGAGGTGCCGGCCGAGACGCTTGGCGCGATGCTGAAACGCCTCATCGACCTGCGCTTCGTCCAGGAGAACGCCATCATCCTGACGGGATATTTCGCCAATGCCCGGCAAGTGGATGCCGTGGCTGCGGTCATCGATCAGCTCGAGGAGGCCAGTTACATTTGCGACCCGGTTCTCGGCGATGCGCCTAAAGGCCTGTATGTCCCCGAAGACGTTGCCCAGGGCATCAAGGAGAAGCTCGTCCCCATGGCTGACGTCCTGACGCCCAATGCTTTCGAGCTGGGCTGGATCACAGACCGGAACATCGCCGACAAGGACGCGGCCCATGCCGCGTGCCGGCAGGCGCTGTGGGACAAGGAAGTCGTGGTCAAATCCATTCCGCAAGATGACACGCTCGTGACGGCGCTTTACGAAGACAATCGCGAGAGGACATTTGCCCGGCCGAAGCTTGCAGAGGTTCCTCATGGGACAGGCGATCTTCTTTCCGGCCTGATCGCCGCACAACTGGCGCTGGGGTCGCCGCTCACTGATGGTCTGGGTCTTGCCCTGGCCCAGATCGAACGTGTCATCGCGGCGAGCTCCGGCACGGCGGTCCTCGATCTTGGCGCCGGGCTCAAGGACATTGCTTCGGCAGAGGCCCTGCGCGGCGACGATGAATGAGCTTCGCCTCGTGGCCGGTGTCGATGGCTGCCCGGCCGGCTGGATCGCGGCTCTTTGGGACGGCGCCGACGAGCTCATCTTGCGTCTTTGCGCGAGCTTCGCCGATGTCATGGCGCTGCCCGCCCACATCATCGCGGTCGACATGCCGATCGGCCTGCCGCAATGCTCAGGGAGGCCGCCCGAGCGCGAAGTCCGCGCAAGGCTTGGCGAGCGCCGGTCGAGCGTCTTTGCCGTGCCGGCCGAAAGGGCGGTCTACTGTGCCGACTACGCGGAAGCCTGCCGGGTCAATCTCCTCCATTCCAACCCGCCCAGGAAGGTCTCGAAGCAGTGCTTCCATCTCTTTCCGAAGATGCGCGAGATCGATGCGCTCATCGCGCCCCGCGATCAGTCCAGAGTCTTTGAATCGCATCCTGAACTCGCTTTCTGGGTGATGAATGGCGGAACGCCCTTGAGCCTGCCCAAAAAGGTCAAAAGCCAACCCTATCCGCTCGGCCTCGACCTGCGCCGCGAGCTCTTGCGCAAGAACGGCATGCCCGTGGATGGAATTTCCCATCGCTATCGCCGGTGCGATGTCGGCCCCGACGATCTGCTCGACGCATGCGCTTGCACGTTCGTGGCATGGCGTATTCTCAATGACCGGTCTATCCGTTTTCCCGCCGATCCGCCGCTCAACGCCAAAGGCCTGAGGATGGAAATCAATGCCTGAGCCGATTACCCGCGCCGCCATCGAGGCGACGGCACAAAAGATCGCGCCCTATGTGCGCCGCACCCCGGTGATGGATGTGACCCTCTCCGGCATCGCGATGCCTGTGGCGCTCAAACTCGAGCTCTTCCAGCATACCGGCTCGTTCAAGGCGCGGGGCGCCTTTTCGACAGTCATCGGCCGCGACCTGCCCAAAGCGGGTCTTGCCGCGGCATCGGGCGGCAATCACGGGGCGGCGGCCGCCTATGCCGCGCATGTCGCGGGCGTGACGGCCCATATTTTCGTGCCCGCCATTGCGAGCCCGGCGAAAGTGGCGCGCATCAAGAGCTACGGCGCGATCATCGATCAGGATGGCGCCACCTATTACGACGCGCTCGAGAAGTGCACCCGCTATATCGCCGAGACCGGCGCCCTCTCCGTCCATGCCTATGACGCGGAGCCGACCCTTTTGGGCCAGGGGACGCTCGGACGCGAGATCCAGCAGCAGTTGCCGGACATCGATACATTGTTGGTGGCGGTGGGCGGGGGCGGCCTGATTGGCGGTATCGCCGGCTGGTATCGTGGTGACGTGAGGATCGTCGGCGTCGAGCCCGAGACCTGCAATACGCTTCACGCCTCGCTCAAGGCGGGCGAGCGGGTGACGGTAAAGCCGTCGGGGATTGCCGCCGACTCACTTGGCGCGAGCTTTGCCGGCGAATTGATGTTCCCCCTGGCGCAGAACTTCATCCAAAGCGTGGCGCTGGTCGATGACGAGGAGATAAGGATGGCGCAGCGCTGGCTATGGGACCACGCGCGGCTCATTACTGAGCCGGGCGGGGCCACGGCCTTCGCTGCGCTTCTCTCTGGCGTATACCGGCCGCAAAAGGATGAGCGCGTCTGCGTCGTCCTGTGCGGCTCCAATACCGATCCCGAGACCTTTTCCAGGGTCATGATTACATGACCTTGAAACGGTAGCTGAGATCGAGGTTGGCACGCTTCAGCTCGAACTCGATGCGGAATCGATCGATCTCGCGCTGATCGTGCGGAACGCGCCTTTCCCGCTTTTGCCGGGAGAGGAGCCGGGCCGCCGGAGCGGCGATGAGGCTGGATGCCGGGCGTCTGAACCACGGCAGCGACTTCTGGTAAGAAGACATGGTTTGTCCTTTCGCAAAAACACGGGGGTCAGCCGTGCGCGTCGAGGTAAGCAAAAAAGAAAAGACGGCGATGCGTGAGGCTCCCGCACATACGCGTCGCGCGCATGAAACGAGAGTCACGTCCCGGTCAGATGGTCTTCAGGCTTTTACTTGGACGAAAACACAAGCTGGAAAGGCCACACCGGGATCCGAGCCCGGGGCCCGGAGATCACCAGATTCGAAGCTCCTTGCGTACTGTCATCATGACGATCTCCTGTTGTGTTGAAGCGGGCACGCTAAATAACACAACTCGCTTCCCGGCAACAGGGGGCAAGTGCATTTCGTTCGTCATTGCTGACAGAGCGTGACAATCGTGCCACAGGAACCTCTCTTCCCGCAGTGGAAGAGAGGACATCGCTTCGGATCACGCCGCCTTCTTGAGAAGGCCGCGATTGATCAGGGCTTCGGCGATCTGCACCGTATTGAGGGCCGCACCTTTGCGCAGATTGTCGGACACGACCCATAAGTTGAGGCCGTTCTCGATCGTGCCGTCCTCACGGATGCGCGACACGAAAGTGGCGAAATCGCCGACGCATTCGACGGGCGTCACGTAGCCGCCGTTCTCGCGCTTGTCGACCACCAGCACGCCCGGCGCCTCGCGCAAGGTCTCGCGCGCTTCTTCGGCCGTGATCGGGCGCTCGAATTCGATATTGACCGCTTCCGAATGGCCGACGAAGACCGGCACGCGCACGCAGGTTGCCGTGAGCTTGATCTTGGGATCGAGGATCTTCTTGGTCTCGGCCATCATCTTCCACTCTTCCTTCGTGAAGCCGTCTTCCATGAAGACGTCGATATGGGGAATGACGTTGAAGGCGATCTGCTTGGTGAATTTGCGGGGTTCGGGCGCATCGGTGACGAACACGCCCTTGGTCTGATTCCACAACTCGTCCATCGCTTCCTTGCCGGCGCCCGACACCGACTGGTAAGTCGCGACCACGACGCGCTTGATGCGCGCGAGATCATGCAGCGGCTTCAGCACCACCACGAGCTGGGCCGTCGAGCAGTTCGGATTGGCGATGATGTTCCGCCGCGACTTGCGGCTCATATATTCCTCGAGTGCGTGGGCATTCACTTCCGGCACCACCAGCGGCACTTCCGCGTCATAGCGCCAGCACGAGGAATTATCGATCACCATTGCCCCGAGGGCTCCGATCCTAGGTGACCATTCCCTGGAGACGGCCGAGCCCGCCGACATCAGCACGAAATCGATGCCGCGGAAGTCGAACTGCTCGAGATCCTGGCACTTGAGTGTGCGGTCGCCGAAGGAGACTTCGGTGCCGAGCGAGCGGCGCGACGCCAAGGCGAACACATCATCCACGGGAAACTGGCGTTCCTCGAGGATGCTGAGCATTTCCCGGCCGACATTCCCGGTCGCACCGACCACTGCAACTTTGTAACCCATGATTTGGTCCTCTAGTCCCTCGCCCTCTCCCCTGAACTCATCGGTTCTGCCTGGGCATGCTGGTTCCGGCCATCTTCCCCCGCGGGAGACGAGACCGGGGGAGAAAGCTCAAACGGTTTTCGTCGTTTTGAGCATACCCAGGCCACGGCCAAGCGCGCTCGCGGGGAGCGGGCGGCAGTCGATACTGTCAAGGTTAATCGACATCGGGGGACCGTGGTTCGAGGTTCGGCAGGGTTCTAACAAATTACGACTTTAAGTCAATCCGGCTTGAAGCCGGGCCACCCCGACCCCATTTCGCTGGGGCGTGAGACTGGCGGCAAGACCTGCCTCCGGTCCCGCGCTATTTATTCAAGCTTTCGGAAGCAAAAGGGACCTGATGTTCGAATGGCTGTTTACGCTCGAGGGCTGGCTCAGCCTTCTGACACTCACCATCCTCGAAATCGTCCTTGGTATCGACAACCTCGTCTTCCTCTCCATCGCCTCCCAGAAGCTGCCCCCAGCCCAGCGCCCGGTTGCCCAGAAGGTCGGCCTTCTCGGAGCCCTGGGCCTGCGAATCCTCATGCTGGCGCTCTTGGTATGGATCACGAAGCTTACGTACCCGGTCTTCTCGGTCGGCAGCCTCGACCTTTCCTGGCGTGACATCATCCTGATCCTGGGCGGCCTGTTCCTGCTCTATAAGGGCACGGCCGAGATCCATGAGGAGATGGAAGGCGACGAGGAAGGCCCGCGAACGGGCTATACGGCCAATTTCTTCGCCGTCATCGCGCTCATCATGGTCATCGACTTCGTCTTCGCGCTCGATTCGATCATCACCGCGGTCGGCATGACCACGTTCCTCCCCGTAATGATCGCGGCCAACGTCATCGCCATTGGCGTGATGATGCTGGCGGCGAAGCCGATCGGTGATTTCATCGCCCGCCATCCGACGGTGAAGATGCTGGCGCTCGCCTTCATCCTGCTCATTGGCGTGGCGCTGGTCGGCGACGGCCTCGGCATGCACATACCGCGCGAGTATATCTACTTCGCTATCGCCTTCTCGCTGGGCGTCGAGACGCTCAACATTCTCGCCAAATCCAGGCGTCAGCGTCTGAGCCAGATCGAAAAGACGGATCATCTTGATATTTCATGATCTGTCATGATATACTGCAGTTCCGAATTGGAGACGCATCATGGCCGCCAAAACCCGCGAGAAATTTGCCACCCAGGTAAATTCGGAGATCCTGTCCGAAGTGCGCACGATCGCCCAGAATGAGGGACGGCAGCTTCAAGCGCTCGTCGATGAGGCGCTCGCCGATCTGATCGAGAAGCGCAAGCAAGGTAGGCCGCGCTCTCATGTCATGGCAGCCTATCAGGGCAGCCATGAGAAGTTCGGTTCGCTTTACAAGAAACTGGCTGAATGACGGATTATCTGACCGTCATCGAAGTCCTTGCAATTCATGACGACCAGATCGAACGCTATGGCGGCGCCTCCGGTATTCGCGACCGCGGCCTGCTGGAAGCAGCTCTCTTCCGTCCACAGACCGGTTACTATGCCGATCTGATCGATGAGGCCGCTGCGCTCTGGGAAAGCCTGTCGCAAAACCACCCCTTCATCGACGGCAACAAGCGGACCGCTTTTGCGGTGACCTACACCTTCCTGATTATCAACGGCGCTCGCCTGACAGCCACTCCCGTCAAAACAGAGAACTTCATCCTCGGCCTCTACGCCGACGGCCTTTTCGACTTTGAACATATGAGCCAGTGGCTGCGTGACAACGTCACACTTGAGGCTGCGCGGAACTAAGCCGCCGCCTTGAGCTCGCTGAGAATCGCCCCACCCATCTCCTGAGTGCCGATCGTCTTGTCGGAGCCTTGCGCGATGTCCTTGGTGCGCAGGCCCTTGGCCAGCACATCGGCGATTGCCTGCTCGACCTTGTCGGCCCAGGAGCCCTGGTCGAAGGAATAGCGCAGCGCCATGCCGAAGGAAGCGATCATCGCGATAGGGTTGGCAAGTCCCTTGCCGGCGATGTCGGGGGCCGAGCCGTGCACCGGCTCATAGAGCGCCTTGCGCCGCTTGGTCCTGGAATCGGGAGCGCCGAGCGAAGCCGAGGGCAGCATGCCGAGCGAGCCGGTCAACATCGCGGCCACGTCCGAAAGCACGTCGCCGAACAGATTGTCGGTGACGATCACATCATACTGCTTGGGCGAGCGCACCAATTGCATGGCGCAGTTGTCGGCGAGCACATGCTCGAGCGTCACGTCCTTGTAGCTTTCCTGATGCACGCGGGTGACCACTTCGTTCCACAGGACGCCGGTCTTCATCACATTGCGCTTCTCCGCCGAGGCGACCTTCTTGCGCCGGGTGCGCGCGAGATCGAAGGCGACGCGCGCGATGCGGTCGATCTCGAATGTGTCATAGACCTGCGTGTCGATGCCGCGCTTCTGGCCGTTGCCGAGATCGGTGATCGTCTTGGGCTCGCCGAAATAAACTCCGCCGGTGAGCTCTCGCACGATGAGCATGTCGAGGCCCTCGACGACATCGCGCTTAAGCGAGGAGGCATCGGCGAGTGCCGGGTAGCAGATGGCGGGGCGCAAATTGGCGAAGAGGCCCAGATCCTTGCGCAGACGCAGGAGACCCGCTTCCGGGCGCACGTCATAGGGCACCGCGTCCCATTTGGGCCCGCCGACCGCGCCGAAGATCACGGCATCGGCCGCCTGCGTTTTCGCCATGTCAGCTTCCGAGATGGCCTTGCCATGGGCGTCATAGGCCGAGCCGCCGACGAGGCCGCGGTCCACCTCGAATTTGACGATGCCCTCCTCGTTGAACCAGGTGATGATTTTCTCGACTTCGGCCGCGACTTCCGCGCCGATGCCGTCGCCCGGCAGGAGCATGAGATTGTAGGACGCCATGAGATTTCCGTTTAAGCAGATTGAGCTTCAGAGCCAGGGCCGCGCACCGGCGGCTTTCTTCTCGAACGCATCGATCGCCGTCTTCTTCTCCATCGTGAGGCCGATATCGTCGAGACCGTTGAGCAGGCAATGCTTGCGGAACGGGTCGATCTCGAACTTGATGCAGCCGCCGTCGGGGCCCCGGATCTCTTGTGCCTTGAGATCGATCGAGATCGTGGCGTTGGCCCCGCGCTCGGCATCATCCATGAGCTTCTTGAGATCTTCGGGCGACACGTAGATCGGCAAGATGCCGTTCTTGAAGCAGTTGTTGTAGAAAATGTCGGCGAAGCTCGTCGAGATGACGCAGCGGATGCCGAAATCGAGCAGTGCCCAGGGCGCATGCTCGCGCGAGGAGCCGCAGCCGAAGTTGTCGCCGGCGACGAGGATCTGCGCCTTGCGATAGGCGGGCTTGTTGAGCACGAAATCGGCGATCTCCTTGCCGTCCTGGGTGTAGCGCATTTCATAGAACAGCGACTTGCCGAGCCCGGTGCGCTTGATCGTCTTCAGGAACTGCTTGGGGATGATCATGTCGGTGTCGACATTGACGATATTGAGGGGGGCGGCGACGCCCGTCAGCGTCTCGAATTTCTGCATCTTGAAGCTCCGCTTCGCGGGGATCGGGCTCGGGCGAGCCCGGAAAAGGGCTTCTTGCGGTGGATGCGCCGCCCCGTCAAGTCCTGCATTCCTTGTCTTTGCCGGTCCCCAACCCTAGTGTGGTGAACGCGAAGTCCCTGAAAGCTCTCGGCGTGCACCTGCAGGGACTTCGCATTCGAAAAGCACACTAGAATCATCAATTTGCTAGTGTCCCTTTCGGCTCGCAAGTTCGTTGTGGGGCGCCGATGAAGTGACGAACTTGCGAGCCGGGGACACTGGTCATGGACCCCTGAGGTACATGCATGACGGCTCCCCACGCGCCCCAGATGGCCGACACCGACGACAAGCGCCCGGTAACCGTTTTCGGCCCCGATTTCCCTTTCCCTTTCGATGACTGGATCAAGCACCCTTCGGGCCTGGCGCACATACCGGCAGCCCGCCATGGCGAGGAATTGGCGATCATCGGGGCCGGCATGTCGGGCATGGTGGCGGCCTATGAACTCATGAAGATGGGGCTCAAGCCCGTCATCTATGAAGCCGGGCGCATTGGCGGACGCCTGCGCTCGCAGAGCCTTCGAGGGTGCCGAAGGCATCATCGCAGAACTGGGCGGCATGCGCTTTCCCGTTTCCGGCACCGGCTTCTACCACTATGCCGACATGCTGGGCCTTGAATCGAAGCCGTTCCCCAATCCGCTGGTCGCTGCCTCACCCTCGACCGTCATCGATCTCGAAGGCGAGACCTATTATGCCGAGAAGCAGGCCGATCTGCCGCCGATCTTCCAGGAAGTGGCGGCGGCCTGGGACGAGGCGCTGGAAGAAGGGACGAGCTTCGGCGCCATGCAGAAGGCGATCCGCGCCCGCGATGTGAAAGCGCTGAAGGCTATCTGGGACAGGCTCGTGCCGATCTATGGGACGACCGCAGCTTCTATGATTTCGTCGCCACCTCGCCCGCCTTCGCGAAGCGCTCATTTCATCATCGCGAGATCTTCGGCCAGGTCGGCTTCGGCACCGGCGGCTGGGATTCCGACTATCCCAATTCGATGCTCGAGATCCTGCGTGTCGTCGTCACCAATTGCGACGAGAACCAGCGCTGTATCGTTGGCGGGGTCGAGCAGGTGCCGCGCGGTTTGTGGAAGTGCAAGCCGGAGAAGATGGTGCACTGGCCGAAGGGCACCTCGCTCGAAAGGCTTCATGCCGGGGCGCCGCGCCCGGCCGTGATCAGGATCGCGCGCTCGCCCTCGGGCCATCTCGCCGTCACCGACCGCTGGGGCCTCACCAAGTTCTTCGATGCCGTGCTCGTCACATGCCACAGCTGGCTCCTCACCACTTACATGCAGTGTCGAGGAGCGCATCTTCTCGGCCAAACTGTGGATGGCGCTCGACCGCACCCGCTACATGCAGTCGGCCAAGACCTTCGTCATGGTCGACCGGCCCTTCTGGAAGGACAAGGATCCGCAGACCGGACGCAATCTGATGAGCATGACGCTCACCGACCGTCTCACCCGCGGCACCTATCTTTTCGACAATGGCGACGACAAGCCGGGCGTCATCTGCCTCGTCCTATTCGTGGATGAGCGATGCGATGAAGATGCTGCCGCTTCCCATCGACAAGCGGGTGAAGCTGGCGCTCGACGCGCTGAAGCGCATCTATCCGGGCCTCGATATCGAAAGCCACATCATCGGCGATCCGATCTCGGTTTCCTGGGAATCGGATCCGAATTTCCTCGGCGCCTTCAAGGGCGCGCTTCCCGGCCATTACCGCTACAATCACCGCATGTATTGCCATTTCATGCAGGACGCCATGCCCCCCGACGAGAAGGGCATCTTCATGGCGGGCGATGGCGTGTCCTGGACGCCGGGCTGGGTCGAGGGCGCGGTGCAGACGGGGCTCAATGCGGTCTGGGGCATCGTCAACCATCTCGGCGGCGAGACGCCGAAGGACAATCGCGGCCCGGGCGACCGCTTCGATGCGCTCAAGCCGATTGAATTGCCGGAGTGATGAAAGTTGCGCGCTTCTATCCATCCCTCACGCTGAGGAGCGAGCGTAGCGAGCCTCGAAGCGTCCCTCAGGATTGATATGAATGGCATGGGTCTACATTCTGAAATGCGCTGACGGTAGCTGCTACACAGGCATGACGCGCGGCGAAGAGCCCGACTATCGAAACGACTCGGCGGCACACCCTCAACCCAATCCTGAGCGACGCTTCGAGGTCCGGCTGCGCCGGGCGTGAGGATGTGGAGAGATCAGCGATTGAGTTCGTCCGCAGCCGCGATCACTTCCGAGACGATCGTCCGTACATCGTGCTCGGTCGTGCGATGATTGACGAAACAAGCGCGCAACGCGAAATGGCCATTGATCGTCGCATTGGAAATATAGACCCGGCCGCGTGCGATCACCCGCTTCAGAATGGCCTCATTGTCTTTCACACGATGACGGAAACAGACGGCGCTCAGGGAGACCGGCGCCAGGAGCTCCAGCTCAGGCTGCGACTTTACGAGTTGAGCCAGGAATTGCGCGTGACTCAAGTCTCTCGCGATGGCGTCCCGAAAGGCGCGTCGCCCGTGATATTGCAATGACATCCAGAGCTTCAGCGCGCGGAAGCGGCGCGTAAGATCCATCGTCTCGTCGAAGAAGGCGAAGGCCTCGATCGGATCTTCGGCAAATATCTTCACATAGTCGCCCCGGTGCGCGAAGGTCCTGCGGGCTTTCTCGCGATCGCGATAGAGCAAGCAGCCGCAATCGATTGTCTGATAGAGCCATTTGTGCGGATCGAGCGACAGCGAATCCACCCGATCGATCCCTTTGAACTTGTCCGGCACCGCCAGCGCGGCGATCACGCCAAACGCGCCATCGACATGCAGCCATAGATCCTCTTTTTGCGCGACGTCGGCCAGTTCAGGCAGCGGATCGATGGCGCCCGTATTCACGCTACCGGCCGTTGCCACGATGGCGATCGGCTTTCGCCCGGCCCGACGATCGGCCGCGATAGCCTCCACAAGCGCATCGATCCGCATTCTGAAGTCATCATCGACCGGGATCAGGCGGAGATTGTCCCGACCGATGCCCAGCAAGGCCACGGCCTTGGGAATCGACATATGTGCCTGCTCGGAGGCATAGACCACACACGGGCGTGCACCGGTTTCATTGCCGGGCAGCTTCGCCTCGCGCGCCATGGCGAGCGCCATCAGATTGGCCGACGAGCCGCCGCCGCACAGACTGCCCTTGTAACCTGGACATCCAACGGCGTCGGCCAGCCAGTCAATGACGGTCCGCTCGATCGTCACGGCCGCCGGCGCCGACCGCCACGACGTGACATTCTGGTTGAGTGCCGCCGCGAGCAACTCGGCAAGCGCGCCCACCGGCTCACCGGAGCCAGCGACATAGCCGAAGAAGCGGCCATTGGAAATTCGCGCATGTTCGGCGATGTCCTGAAAATCGTCGAGCACGGCGCCGCCCAGCCCATCTTCGGACCATGGCCGGGAGAAGCGCCTGGCGGTCTCCTCACCGCTCGTCACCGGGAAGACCGGACGCTGTTCGACCGATGCCCAATAGGCTGTCGTCAGGGCTGATGTCTGCTGCATGAGACGCGCCAGCTCCTGATCCGAAATCTTCAGGCTGCTCACCTTGCGGCTCCCGAATTGTGTGACGCAGCCTGCTCGCTGACCGCGTTTCGAGTCTTGCCAATGAGTTGACTGGTGTCAATTCTCAGCAGGACGAGCTCAGGCTTCGGCGTTTCACCGCATACGAAATCGATGAAGGGCGCGCAAGGGCGCGGGCACGGGCGGCGGCTCGGCGCTCTAACCCGCGAGATGGCTCCGCCACAAATAGATAACGAGACCAACCGCCAGGATAATCGAAAGGATCCTGGCGATGCGTTTGCCGAGGATCTCGATCTTGTCGTCTTCGAGCGCTTCATCTGGCTGTGAGCCGGTGAGGATCTTTTCCGACTGCTGGTCGAGACGCTTCAGCGCCGCCCGGGCTTCGTCCTCGCGATTCTCTCTGCTCACGAGACCTCGCTTTCGAGCCGCTCCATGTCGGCGTCCGATAGTCCGAAATGATGACCGATCTCGTGAATAAGGACGTGGGTGACGATGGCGCCCAAGGTATCCTTGTGCTCGGCCCAGTAATCGAGAATGGGCCGGCGATAGAGGAACACCATGTTGGGGAGCGCTCCCGTATGAGCCATCTCCTCGCCATGGGCGAGGCCCATGCCCTGGAACAGGCCGAGCAGGTCGAACTCGCTTTCGGCCTTCATGTCGCTGAGCACGTCATCGTCCGGAAAGTCCTCGACCCGGATGACGATGTTGCCGGTTAGATCATGAAAGGCTTTCGGCAGGCGCGCATAAGCATCTGCCGCGAGCGCATCCAGTTCCTCGAGCGATGGCGCTTCGAGGACGTTCAGTTCATGCAGAGAAAGCCGGTGGCCTGGCAGAGATCCAATCCTTCCGCGGTCATCGCGTTCACGGTTGTATAAGCCGCGACACTGCCGGTCACCAGCGTAAGGATAACAAGCGCCATGAGCACGCGGCGTAAGAACCGTGTATCTGCCGAATTGGTCGTAATCACTGAAACTTCCCCCACAGAACGAGGTCGACTATGAAATCGACCGTACCGCCTTGATGATGACATAACTCTTAATGATGCGTTCATCAACCGTTAATCGAGCGTAGCGTTAGCAGTCTGCCATTTTGGGACGAAGAACAAGGCTAACAGGTACTTCCCGAGCGTTGTTCCAAACGGAGACATTCAGCCGTCCTCACCGGCGGCCGCTGCAATCGTTAACGCGGTTGCGATCTAACTCGCTAATGCCAGCGGCGGATGTCAACGAAATGACCGGCAATCGCGGCGGCCGCGGCCATTTGCGGCGATACCAGATGGGTGCGGCCCTTATAGCCCTGGCGGCCCTCGAAGTTGCGGTTGGAGGTCGAGGCGCAGCGCTCGCCGGGCTTGAGCTGGTCCGGATTCATGCCGAGGCACATGGAGCAGCCGGGCTCGCGCCATTCGAAGCCAGCGGCGCGGAAGATCTTGTCCAGGCCTTCGGCCTCCGCTTGCGCTTTGACCAGCCCCGAACCCGGCACGATCATGCCCTTGAGCCGGTCATGGATCTTGCGGCCCTCGACGATCTTGGCCACCGCGCGCAGGTCCTCGATGCGGCCATTGGTGCATGAGCCGATCCAGATCATGTCGAGCGGGATCTCGGTGATCTTGGTGCCGGGCTTGAGGCCCATATAGTCGAGCGCCCGCCACTTCGACTGACGCTTGCCCTCATCGGCGATGTCCTCCGGATTCGGGACAATGCCTTCGACCGAGACGACGTCTTCGGGGCTGGTGCCCCAGGAGACGATCGGCGGCAGCGACGCCGCATCGAGCTTGACGACGCGGTCGAAATGGGCGCCGTTATCGGTCCGGAGCGTGTCCCAATAGCGCCGAGCGCTAGTCCCAGTCTCGCCCTTTCGGCGCTTTCGGCCGGTCCTTCAGATAGGCATAGGACTTCTCATCGGGCGCGATCATGCCGGCGCGCGCCCCGCCCTCGATCGACATGTTGCACATCGTCATGCGGCCTTCCATCGAGAGGTCGCGCACCGCTTCGCCGGCATATTCGATGACCGAGCCTGTGCCGCCGGCGGTGCCGATCTCGCCGATGATGGCGAGGATGATGTCCTTGGCGGTCGCCCCTTGCGCCAGCTTGCCGTCGACCTGGACCAGCATGTTCTTGGCCTTCTTCTGGATCAGCGTCTGGGTGGCGAGCACATGCTCGACCTCCGACGTGCCGATGCCATGGGCGAGCGCGCCGAAGGCGCCATGGGTCGAGGTATGGCTGTCGCCGCAGACGATGGTCGTGCCGGGCAGCGTGAAACCCTGCTCCGGGCCGACCACATGGACGATGCCCTGGCGGCGGTCGAGCTCGTTGTAATATTCGATGCCGAAATCCTTGGCGTTCTGCGCCAGAGTCTCGACCTGGATGCGGCTTTCGGGCTCGGCGATGCCGTGGCTCCGGTCGGTGGTCGGCACATTGTGGTCGACGACCGCGAGCGTCTTCTCGGGATGGCGCACCTTGCGGCCCGACATGCGCAGGCCCTCGAAGGCCTGCGGGCTCGTCACCTCATGGACAAGATGGCGGTCGATATAGAGGAGGCAGGTGCCGTCTCGGCGCTCATCCACCAGATGATCGTCCCAGATCTTGTCGTAAAGCGTGCGCGGTGCCATTGGATCTTCCAAATTGATGCATTCGCCGGCGTATTTAGCGCCTTGAAGCGGCGAGTTCAAACCCCTTAGCCAAGGGTCAAGTCTGCCGCTTCTGCATGGCGGCGCGGCATCCTGATCGGTTTTGCCACTTCAGGCTTTGGGCGCGGCATAGGCCCTTTGCATCAGTGTGCAGACGGTGCCCGCGAATTTCGCGGGGTCGGCGACTTGCTCGCCATCCATGACCCGGGCGAGATCGAGGAGCAGGCCGGAAGCCTCGCCGAGCTCCGGGCAGGCGCCGCGGGTCTTGGCGGTCGCGGCCAAGGCCTGGATCAGCGCATGGCCGGCATTGATCTCGAGAACCGGTTTCGAGACTTTCACATCCGTCGTTCCCTGCCGCGCCAGGAGCTTTTCCAAGGTGCGATCGAGAGCCTGGTCGCTCGGCGACGAGGCAGACGGGGCTGTCGGTGAGGCGCGCTGACTTGCGCACGTCCTTAACCTGATCGCCGAGCGTCTGCTTGATGACGGCGACAAGCGTCGCAGTGGCGCCCTGGTCGGCATCGTCCTTGCGGCGCTTCCTTTTCGAGCGGCATGAGATCGAGATCGGCCGTCCCTTGCGTCACCGACTTGAACGGCTTGCCGTCGAATCCCAGCGCGGTGCGCACCCAGAAGGAATCGACCGGATCGGTCAGGAGCAGAACTTCGACGTCGCGCGCCTTGTAAGCCTTCGAGCTGCGGGCTGGCCGCGGCCTTGGCCGCATCTTCGGCGGTGAGGTAATAGATCGCGGTCTGGTTCGCCTTGAGACCGGCGACATAGTCCTTGAGCGTTACGCCGTCGCGCTTGGTCGTAGCTGAAGCGCGCGATCTCGAACAGCTGGTCGCGGCGCTCCATGTCCTCATAGAGGCCTTCCTTGATCACCGGGCCGAAGATCTCCCAGATCTTCGGAATGCCTTCTCGGGCTCGATCTCGGAGTATTTCTTGAGTTCGCCCAGCACCTTGTTGGTCACCGCCTTGCGGATCGCCGCCACTTGCGGATTGTGCTGCAGCATCTCGCGCGAGAGATTGAGCGGCATGTCCTCGCTGTCGATCACGCCGCGCACGAAGCGCAGATAGGGCGGCAGCAATTCGGCATCATCGGTGATGAAGACGCGCGTCACATAAAGCTTCTGGCGGCCGCGCCGCTCCGGGTCATAGAGATCGAAGGGCTTGCTCGCCCGGCACGAACAGCAGCACCGTATATTCATGCCGGCCTTCCGCCCGGTAATGGATGGTCAGCGCCGGATCGGCATAGGCTGCCCGTGATATGGCCGAAGAATTCCTTGTACTGGTCCGGCGTGATGTCGGCTTTGGGCCGCGTCCAGATGGCGCTGGCCGTCGTTGATCTGGCGCGGCGTCTTCATGCCCTGCCGCCAGCATGATCGGATGGCGCGATGTGATCGGAATAGGCGCGCACCACTTGCTCGATCTTCCAGTCCTCGAGGAATTCCTGCGCATCATCCTTGAGATGGAGCACGATGCGCGTGCCCGCGCCGGCGCCTTCTCGGCGGCACGGGTTCGACCGTGAACGTGCCGCCGCCTTCCGACGACCACAGATGCGCTTCGGCCTCGCCCGCCTTGCGCGAGATCACCTCGACCTCGGCTGCGACGATGAAGGCCGAATAGAAGCCGACGCCGAACTGGCCGATGAGATTGACATCGCCCTGCCGTCCCGGCCTTTTCCACGAAGGCCTGGGTGCCGGATTTGGCGATGGTGCCCAGATTGTCGATGAGCTCGGCCTCGCTCATGCCGATGCCGTTGTCGGCGATGGTCAGGGTCTTGGCCGCCTTGTCGGGCGTGATGGTGATGTTGAGATCGGCGCATCTCCCAAGACAGCTCGGGCCTGGCAATCGCCTCATAGCGCAGCTTGTCGAGCGCATCGGCGGCATTGGAAATGAGCTCGCGCAGGAAAACATCGCGGTCGGAATAGACCGAATGCACCATGAGATGCAGGAGCTTGGCGACTTCCGCCTGGAAATTGTGGGAATGCGTTTCGTTTGCCGGTGGCGTCTTTGCCTCAGCCTTCGCCATTTGGAAAACCCTCTAACCTGATTGTGCAGGGATTTGGGGAAGGCCGCAGCGGCAGTCAAGATGTGGCGGTTGCGGGAAGCGTCGCGCCAAAAAGAAGCGGCCGGGTTTCACCGGCCGCGAACTCTCAAATACGCCTCACTCACAGAAGGGGAGATAGTATCGGCCCGGCGGCACTTGGCTACGGGGGGCTGGGGGGCTGAGATTTCCGACGCTTCGCACCAGCCGGGCCATTGAGGCAACGATTGAAGTGTGCCCATCCATGATGTCTCCGAAAGGGCCGGAATGAGGCGGCAATGTGAAACTTTATTACCCGCGGGGAAGCCTTGCATTTTGCCGACGCCGCCATGAATCTCATCGATTCCAATAGGTTGCGGAGGGCTGTGGAAAAGCGGCCTTGCCAATCGGGCGCTCTCGGTCCATGCTCTACTTCGAAGGAGGCGCGGAAATCCCGGTGAGCGATTTCGAGCCGATAGTTTCCTTCCGGTCGCGTCAGGCTGGCACGCGTCCGGAACTGAAAGACGCCAGCCCCCCGGTGAAGAAGACCGCCTTCGACCGGAAAGAACTCAATATCATTCTCAATCTCTATGGCTCCAAGGTCGCCGAAGGCGAGTGGCGCGATTATGCGCTCGATTTCGGCAGCGACACCGCGACATTCTTCATCTTCCGGCGCACCAGCGAGATGCCGCTTTACCGGATCGTCAAGAATGCGACGCTGGCCCGCCGCCAGGGCGCCTATGCTGTGATTGCCCAGGGCGGGCTGATCTTGAGGCGCGGCCACGACCTGGCCCAGGTGCTGCGCGTGCTCTTCGGCAAGCCGAAGCTGGTGACGGTCTGATCCAAGTAAAAAACCCCGGATGTTTCCATCCGGGGTTCGAACACTTAACTTGCGCTTGCGGCTCGAGGCTTATTCGCGGTTGCCGAACAGCCTGAGCATCATGAGGAACAGGTTGATGAAGTCGAGGTAAAGGTTGAGTGCGCCCATGAGGATCTTCTTGCTCATGGTCTCACCGTCATCGGCCTCGAGATACATCTCCTTGATCTTCTGGGTGTCATAGGCGGTGAGCCCGGCGAAGACCAGCACGCCGACGACCGAGATCACGAATTGCAGCGCCCCGTTCGGCCAGAACAGATTGACGAGGCTCGCGATGATGATGCCGATGAGGCCCATGAACAGGAACGAGCCCCAGCCGGTAAGGTCGCGCTTGGTCGTATAGCCCCACAGGCTCAGGGCACCGAAGGTCGCCGCGGAGATGAAGAACACCCGCGTGATGCTGTTGCCAGAATATACAAGGCCCAGGGTGGAAAAGGCGACGCCATTGAGCGCGGCATAGATCCAGAACACCGCCTGGGCGGTTGCGGCCCGCATCGCCTGGATGCGGAAGGACAGGAAGAATACCAGCGCGACGGGTGCCAGCACGAACACCCACATCAAAGGCGACTGGAACAGCGTTACGCCGAAGGGCGTGAGTTGGCCGTTCTGCACCGCCAGCATATAGGTGCCGGCAGCCACTGCGCCCGTCACCGCGAGGCCCGAGGCCATGTAGTTGTAGACGCCGAGCATATAGGACCTAAGGCCCTGATCTACCTCGGCCTGTGTACCGGCGCGGGTCTGCGCCTGTGGTTGATATCTCAGTTCAGCCATTTAGTGCTCCCTCCAGAATTCGAAACACGCGCACGGATATGGGGCGTCTGGCCCCCGACGTCAAGCAGTCAAGATATTGAACTTTCTCACAACTTTGCGAAGAGGTCCATCTTTTGGGCGAGTTTCACATCGAGCTCGGTTAACCCCTGGGCGCTGTGGGTCGAAAGCACGACGTCCACCTGGTTGTAGACATTGGTCCATTCCGGATGGTGATCCATTTTCTCGGCCAGAAGCGCCACCCTGGCCATGAAGCCGAAGGCCTCGCTGAAGGTCTTGAACTTGAAGCTTTTGGCGATGGCGTCGCGGCCCGTGGGCTCGCTCCAGCCGGCAAGCCCGCTGAGCGCTTTGGCCCGTTCGGCGCCTGAAAGCTTCTGCGCCATCACATCGCGGCGCCCAGCGCATAGGCTTCCTCGACCGCATAGGGCCCGCCGCCGCGCGATGGCCGCGAGGAGAACAGCACGAAGCGGTCGACCTCGAAGAACCGGCTGGTGAACAGGCTGTGCGCGGCGATGAAGCGGTGGACATGGTCGAGCGTCGTGTCCTTGCAGCCGCGCCAGCGTCACATGGGGGGTGAATTTGCGCTGCTCGGGCGGCAGCCGAGCATCTGGCAGATGCGCTCATGGGTGGCCTGCAGCCGCCGCAGTTCCGGGCTTTCGGCGACGCCGGCATAGAGCGCATGGGGCTTGTTGCCGCCGAAGGCATCGATGCCCTTGAGCCGGAGGGTGAAGGGCTTCGCCGTCGACGGCGTCGAGCTCGGCGGCGATTTCGCGGGCCAAGTCCGTCATCGATGTCGCCGATAAACCGCAAGGTGATGTGGTAGGATTCCCGGTCGATCCAGCGGGCGCCCCAGATGCCGCCCTTCATGAGATCGAGATCGAAGGCGACATCGGCTCGGGATTTCAACACCGGTAAACAGTCGCGGCATGGCGGGCCTCCTTTCGAAAGCGAAAGCTCGTTTGTCGCGTGAGCAGCCTTACGCTAACGTGATTCGTGCAGAATGAAAAGGGTTATTTTGGCGGCCGCCTGCTTGAGCAGGTCTTCACGTGGTCGGCAGGATTCGCGAGACGATCATGTCCACTCCTTTGGCTGTTGGGGTGGAGGCCATCAGGCTGGTTGAGCGCCGGCTCGGCGGCGACGCCGTCAAGGAAGAAGGGGTAGAACAGGACGCCGTATTTCTCCGCCAGCCGCGGAAAGATGGCGTCGAATTGCCTCCCATAGTCCGCCCCGAGATTGCGCGGGGCCCGCATGCCGGCCAAAAGCACCGGCAACCTGCGCTCTCTGAGCGCGCTCAGAATGCGATCGAGCGCCTTTTCGGTCTCCTGCGGGATCGATTCCGCGCAGGGCGTCATTGGCGCCCAGTTCGACGATGACTGCATCGATTTCCGGCACCAGCGACCAGTCGAGCCGCTCGGCGCCTGCCGTGCTGGTATCGCCCGGACACCCCGGCATTGCGATCACGATGTCGTGACCCCTGGCCTTGAGGGCGGCTTCGAGCCTTGCCGGAAAAGCCTCGCTGCGGCTCAAGGCCATGCCCGGCCGTCAGGCTGTCGCCGAAAGCCAGAATATGGATGGTTTGCGCCTGGAGCGGCGAAGCGGCGAGAACGAAAGCCAGGAGAAGGGCGACAAAGACCGAATCGCATCGACAAGAAGGTAGGAACTCCGTGTGACAACGGCAAGTCATGGGACGAATGGACAATTCGGCCGGTTCCTCCCATCTAGGCGCAATGCCCGCCCCGCCGATTTCCCTGAAAGACGTCCATCTCACGCTGCCGAGCCGCGCCGGCCCGGTCGACATATCTGCGCGGCATCGATCTCGCCGTCGCTTCAGGCGAAGCGCTCGGCATCGTCGGCCCCTCGGGCTCGGGCAAGACCACTCTGCTGATGGTGATCGCCGGCCTCGAGCGCGTGAGCTCAGGCACGCTCGAAGTCAACGGGCACGCGCTCGACGGCAAGAACGAGGACGCCCTTGCCGCTTTCCGGCGCGACACGATCGGCATCGTCTTCCAGTCCTTCCATCTGATCCCCACCATGACGGCGCTCGAAAATGTCGCCGTGCCGCTTGAGTTCAAGGGGCGTCGCCGATGCCATGCACGCGCGCCGAAAAGCATCTCGAGCGCGTCGGCCTCGGCCACCGGCTTGAGCCACTATCCAGGCCAGCTCTCGGGCGGCGAGCAGCAGCGCGTGGCCATCGCCCGGGCGCTTGCCTCGGGCGCCCGCATCATCCTTGCCGACGAGCCGACCGGCAATCTCGATCAGGACACCGGCGCGCAGATCATCGACCTGCTCTTCGCGCTCAAGCAGGAAGACGGCGCCACGCTCCTGCTCATCACCCATGACCGCGCCCTGGCCAAGCGCTGCGACCGCATCGCCGAGGTGCGCGACGGCCGCATCATCTCGGGCGCCATCCATGAATCCGGGCCTGTGGCTCACGCTTGCGCTGCCGCGATCTGCGCTCGGGCCTGCAGGGCTTCTGGATCTTTCTCACCTGCCTGGCGCTCGGCACCGCGGCGATCGCCATCGTCGGCTCGCTCGGCGCCGCCATCGATCGCGGCCTCATCGAAGCAGGGCCAGCCGCTGCTCGGCGGCGACGTCGAATTGGCGCTCATCCATCGCGAAGCGACGCCGCAAGAACTCGCCTTCATTGCGAGCAAAGGCAGCGTGTCAGCAAAGTGGCAACCCTGCGGGCCATGGCGCGCGGCAACGACATGACGACGCTGGTCGAGATCAAGGCGGTCGATGATCGCTATCCGCTTTATGGCACGGTCGATCTGCGAAAGCGGGCGACCTCAAAACGCAATCGCCTTGCAAGACGGCCGATGGCGTCGCCGTCGATCCCGTGCTGCTCGGGCGCCTCGGACGTGCAGCTCGGCGACAGGATCACGGATCGGCGACGATCGATCTTCACCGATCGCGGCCATCGATCACAAGGAGCCCGACCGCATTTCGGACGGCTTCGCTCTTGGTCCCGCGCCTGCTGATGAGCGAGGCCGCTTTGAAGCAACCGGCCTCATCCAGCCCGGCAGCCTCATCACCTGGCGCTACCGCGTGAAGCTGGCCGCAAGGACGAGCCTCGCAGAGGTGCGCGAGATCGGTGCGTGCAGGCGCAGGAGGATCTCCGCGATTCAGGCTGGCGGGTGCGCACCCGCGACAGCGCCGCGCCCGGCGCCGATAACTTTGTCGAGCGTCTCTCCTATTTCCTGACGCTTGTCGGCCTGACCGCGCTCATCGTCGGCGGCGCGGGCATCGCCAATGCGGCTTCCGCCTTCGTCAATCGCCGCACCGGAACGATCGCCACGCTCAAATGCCTGGGCGCCACCCAGCGCATCGTCTCCGGCATCTATCTCACCGAAATCCTGCTTGTCGCCCTTCTCGCCATCGCCATCGGCCTCATCGCCGGCGCGGTGGCGCCCGCTTTGGCCCGAGCCACGTTCGGCGATCTGATCCCCTTGCCTTTGACGACGGGCATCGAATGGCGGCCGCTGCTGCTTGCCGCCGTCTTCGGCCTGCTGGTGACGATCGCCTTTACCATGTGGCCGCTGGCCCGCACACAGGCATGTGCCGGCCTCGGCTCTGTTCCGCCACCATGTCCAGTGCCTTTGCACGGCTGGCCCGGCTTGGCCCGCTCGCTCACCATCGCCGTCTCGCTCGCTGTCATGGCCGCTCTTGTCTATGCGAGCTTCGACGACGCGCGCATCACCACGATCTATCTGTCGGGTCTGCCGGCGAGTTTTGTTCTGCTTGCTGGGCCTTGCCGCCGCCATCGTCCAGGCTGACCCGGAAACTGCCACAGCCCCGAAACGCCATCTGGCGCTACGCCATCGCCAATGTCCATCGCCCCGGCTCGGCGGCGATCTCCGTCATCCTGGCTCTCGGCCTTGGCCTCACGCTGTTCGTCACGCTTGCGCTCACCGACCGCACCATCTCGACAGAACTCACGTCCGGCATTCCCGATAAGGCACCCTCCTTCTTCTTCCTCGACGTCCGCAATGACGAGATGCAGGCCTTCATCGAGCCTGGTCAGGAAGCGAGCCTGGCGTCACGCGCCGTCGACGACGCGCCCGATGCTGCGCGGGCGCATCGCCAGGCTCAAGGGGATACACCGGCCGAAAAGGTCACAGCCGTCGCCGATGCCGCCTGGGCGCTTGCGCGGCGATCGCGGCCTCACCTATGCCGATCGACCTTGCCCGAAGGCTCGACCCTGACCGAGGGCCAATGGTGGCCGGCAAGATTATACCGGGCCGCCGCTCGTCTCCTTCGTCGACGAAGTCGCCAAGGGCTTCGGCCTCGAGGCTCGGCGACAACATCACGGTCAATGTGCTGGGCCGCGACGTGACCGCACAGATCGCGAGCTTCGCGCAAGGTGAACTGGCGCTCGCTCGGCATCAACTTCGTCATGGTGTTTTCACCCCAACACGCTTGCAAGTCAGCGCCGCATCAGCCATGTCGTCACCGTCGAGATGGCAGGCGGCGACGAAGGCAAGCTGCTGAACAGCCGTCGCCCGTGACCTTTCCGACGGTCACCGCCGATCAGCGTCAAGGATGTCGTCGCCACCGTGAGCGATCTTCTCGGCAAAATGCTGGGCGCGATCCGCGGCGCCAATGCGCTGACCCTGCTCACCGGCATTCTGGTCCTTGCCGGCGCGCTGGGCGCCGGGCTTTCGAGCCGGCATCTATGACGCGGTCGTCCTCAAGACCTATGGCGCAACCCGGCCCGAGCTCATGCAGGCCTTCATCATCGAATATGCGATACTGGGCCTTGCTTCCGCCATCTTCGGCATCGCCGTGGGCTCGCTCGGCTCCTGGTTCCTGAGCTTCTGGATCCTGGAAATGCCCTGGAGCTTCTCCCTGGGTGACGGCGCTCGTCACCGCCCTCTTCGCCATGGTTCATCGCCATCGCCGCCGGCCTCACCGTCACCTGGCGCGGCGCTCACCGCAAAGCCCGCGCCGATCCTGAGAGACGAGTAGAATCTCCTCGCCCGCAAGCGAAACGCAGCGGGAGAGAGTATTGTTGCATCGCCTATTCAAACCAGCCGCGCCAGCAGCTAAGACTGGTTCATGGTCGTTCTCAACCGCATCTATACGCGCACCGGCGACAAGGGCGACACGGCACTGGGCTCGGGCGAGCGCGTGCCCAAGACCCATCTGCGCATTCAGGCCTATGGCACCGTCGATGAGACCAATGCGGTGTTGGGCTGGCGCGGCTCCACACCGGCACCGCAGCTTCGCCAGGCTCGATGCCATGCTGGCGCGCATCCAGAACGATCTCTTCGATCTCGGCGCCGATCTCTGCGTGCCCGATACCGGCAAGGACCTGGGCTACGAGCCTTTGCGCATGACGGCGCAGCAGGCCGAGCGGCTCGAGACGCGAGATCGACGAGCTCAATGCCGACCTTCAGCCGCTGCGCTCCTTCGTGCTGCCGGGCGGCCATCCGGCGGCCGCCCATCTCCATCTCTGCCCGCACCGTCTGCCGGCGCGCCGAGCGCCTGATCGTCGAACTCGCCGCCGATCCGAGGGAGCATGTGAGCGACGGCGTGCTGACTTTCATCAACCGCCTGTCCGATTTCTTCTTCGTCGCCAGCCGCTGGGTCAATGCGCAAGGCGCCGGCGACATGCTCTGGGTGCCAGGGAACGAACCGCTGATGTTCGTTCCGCTCCATGACGACACGCCGCTGCAGGTCATCCGCTTCCAATTGTGACGCGGCGCCATCATCGTGATCAACGTCGTCGTCTTCCTGATGACCGGCGCCTTCACCAGCGAGCAGAGCTTGTGGACCTATGCCGTCGGGCTATGGCGTCGTGCCCGTCGAACTCATCCATTGCGTCGATCCGGCGGACGCCCACAATCCGATCCCCGAGCCGCTGACCCTCATCACCTATCAGTTCCTGCATGCCGGCTGGATGCATCTGATCTCCAACATGCTGTTCCTCTGGGTCTTCGCCGACAATGTCGAGGATGCCTTCGGCCATGTCGGCTTTTGTGATGTTCTATCTGCTGTGCGGCGTCGCCGGTGCGCTTGCTCACACGCTGATGATGCCGCAATCGCCCGCCCCGCTCATTGGCGCCTCGGGCGCGGTGTCGGGCGTGCTCGCCGCCTATCTTCTGCTCTATCCCAGGGCGCGCATCTGGATTCTGCTGTTCCTGCGCATTCCCTTGCCGCATTTCGGCCTTTTGGGTCTTGGGCGGCTGGTTCGTGCTGCAGATCTTCAGCGTCGTTCCTCACCACCGAGGAGCGATCTGCAGGTCGCCTGGTGGGCCCATATCGGCGGCTTTCGTCGCCGGCCTTGCCATCACTTTCGTGCTGCGTTCACGGCTCCTGATCGGCAATGCGCCGGCTGCGCTCCGCATCGGGACGGATGAGGGCACGTCGCAACGTCGCAGGCGGCCCGGTTTTGCCGGTATCGGAATTGACTTGACGGGGTGCGGTCACTAGGTTCCGCGCGATTTGTGCACCGCCGCATAGGCGGTAACCCCATGAGGAGTGCCCATGAAGGTTCTGGTCGCGGTCAAGCGGGTCGTCGATTACAACGTCAAGATCCGCGTCAAGGCCGACGGCTCGGGCGTCGAGCTCGCCAATGTGAAAATGTCGATGAACCCCTTCGACGAAATCGGCGTCGAAGAAGCGGTGCGGCTCAAGGAAGCGGGCAAGGCGACCGAAATCGTCGCCGTCTCGATCGGGCCCGCCCAGGCCCAGGAAACCATTCGCACCGCGCTGGCCATGGGCGCCGACCGCGGCATCCTCGTCAAGAACGACGACTATGTCGAGCCGCTCGGCGTCGCCAAGATCCTGAAAGGCGTCGATCGAGGCCGAAAAGCCCGATCTCGTCATCCTCGGCAAGCAGGCGATCGACGACGACTGCAACCAGACCGGCCAGATGCTCTCCGCCCTTCTCGGCTGGGCCCAGGCGACCGTTTGCCTCCAAGCTTGAGATCAATGGCGGCGAAGCGACGGTGACGCGCGAGATCGATGGCGGCCTTGCAAACCATCAAGGTCAAGATGCCGCTTGATCATGACCACCGACTTGCGCCTCAACCAGCCGCGCTATGCCTCGCTCCCCAACATCATGAAGGCGAAGAAGAAGCCGCTCGAGGAGAAGACCCCGGCCGACTACGGCGCCGATGTGAAGCCGCGGCTCAAGGTCGTCAAGACCGGCGAGCCGCCGAAGCGCCAGGCCGGCGTCAAGGTGAAGTCGGTGCGCCGAACTCGTGTCCAAGCTCAAGGAAGCGGGAGTGATCTGATGATGGCCGTCCTTCTCATTGCCGAACATGACAATGCGTCATCTCAAGGACGCAACCCACAAGGCGCTGACCGCGGCGCCGCAGATCGGCGGCGACGTGCATGTGCTGGTCGCCGGCAACAATGCCGATGGTGCCGCGGCCCAGGCGGCGAAGCTCACGGGCGTCGAACAAGGTCCTCCATGCCGATAGCGCCGCAATTGAGCGCCCGCTCGCCGAACCGATGGCGGCGCTCATCGTGTCGCTCGCCGGAGGCCTATGACCATCTCGTGGCGCGCCGCCACCACCAACGGCAAGAACTACATGCCGCGCGTCGCCGCACTTCTCGATGTCATGCAGATCTCCGATATTTCGGAAGTGAAGTCGCCCGACACCTTCGTGCGCCTCATCTATGCCGGCA
This sequence comes from uncultured Alphaproteobacteria bacterium, assembly GCA_963841765.1. Taxonomy (GTDB): domain Bacteria; phylum Pseudomonadota; class Alphaproteobacteria; order Rhizobiales; family Aestuariivirgaceae; genus Taklimakanibacter. The sequence goes on along the minus strand of CAWJDZ010000021.1, from coordinate 158,841 downwards.
ATGCCGTGCAGACCGTGCAGTCGACCGACGCGAAGAAGGTCATCACCGTGCGCACCGCGGCCTTCCCGGCGACCGGACGAAGGCGGTTCCGCCGCGATCGAAAAAGTGAACGGCGCCAGCCGATCCCGGCCTCTCGACCTATCAGGGCGAGAACCTCTCGAAGTCCGGATCGCCCCGAGCTCACCTCGGCCAGGATCATCGTCTCCGGCGGCCGCGGCATGCAGAATGGCGAGAACTTCAAGCATGCTCGACAAGGTGGCCGACAAGCTCGGCGCCGCGGTCGGCGCCTCGCGCGCCGCCGTCGATGCGGGCTACGTGCCCAATGACTATCAGGTCGGCCAGACCGGCAAGGTCGTGGCGCCCGATCTCTACATCGCGGTCGGCATTTCCGGCGCCATCCAGCATCTCGCCGGCATGAAGGATTCGAAGGTCATCGTCGCCATCAACAAGGACGAGGAAGCGCCGATCTTCCAGGTCGCCGATTTCGGCCTCGTCGCCGATCTCTTCCAGGCGGTGCCGGAGCTCGAAGCCGAGCTCGGCAAGCTCGGGAAGTAAGGGAGCGTCCTCCTGCTATCCCCCTCTCCCGCAAGCGGGAGAACGTAATCATCTTCTCCGTCTGTCGAGCGCGCTTGCGATCAGCGTGAGGGCGATCGCCGCCGCGGCGAAAATCGACCCCGCAGGTGTGAGCCACCGGAGCGCATGATCGGCGACGAGCGTCGATCCCACGGCTGAGCCGACAGCCTGGCCCAGATAGATGGTCGAAGTGTTGAGCGCGACCGAGGCCGACGGCCAAGGCCGGCGCATGGACCATGAGCCGGCTCTGCTGCAGCGAGTTGGATGAGAAGGTGCCGAGGCCCCAGATGGCGATGCTCGCCATGACGCCGAGCAGAAGGCCGGTGAGCACCGAGAAAGCGATCATGCCGATGAGGATGCGCAAGAAGCGCGCAGGAGAATGAGCCGGTCGATGCCGAGGCGTGCGACGAAGTGCGCCGCGAGCGAATTGCCGATGACGCCGGCAGAGGCCGAAGCCTGCGAGAAGGTCCTGCGATGAGGGCCGGCGATGCGCCCAGCGTCTCCTTGTATAACAGCGCCAGATAGCTGAACACGGTGAACTGGCCACGAGGCGCTCGCGAGCGTCACCAGGAGGATGATGACCAGCACCGGATCGAAGAACACATCGCGCCAAGCCTTGAGCGACAGTCTTCCGACATGGAGCCCTTTCGGCAAGCTGCGCCAGACGAGGATGGCCGCGAGAACTGCGAGGATCGCCATCACCGCATAAGCCAGACGCCAGCCGAGGAATGCGCCGATGAGGCTTCCCGTCGGCAGGCCGGCAACGGAGGCGAGCGACCAGCCGATGAAGATGAAGGCGACGGCGCCCGCCCGCTTCTCGGGCGGGACCAGGAGGCCGACGGTCGCCGCCGCCTGCGGCGTGAAGATGCCGGCCGAGATCACCATCAGCGCCCTGATGACGAGGAGGCTCCAGAATTCGGGAGCAAGGGCTGAGAGCGCATGGCCGAGCGCGTAGTAGACGAGCGAGCCCGCAAGCAGCAGGCGGCGGTCGATGCTGCTGGTCAGCGTGGCGAAGAGGGGCGCGCCGAAGCCGATGACGATGCCGCCCGCCACCATCAAGATGCCGGCGGTCGCCGGGCTGACCCCGAGGCCGGCCGACAGGTCGTTCAGCATGCCGGCCGGCAACAGGATGCCGGTGCCGATGATGAAATTGCCGGCGAACAGGGCGGGGAGCGCCCCTCGCGGCACGGCCGAGCCGGCCTCGCTCGCATGACGATTTTGCGGGGTCATTCCCGACTATTGCCGACCGTCGGGTCCGCGTATATCGCTCCCGCGAGCATGACTGACCAGCCGATTTCGCACATGCGAAATGCACTTGCCCCGACAACAGGCACGATATAGGCTCCCACGCCTTTACCAGATGGGTAGTAGACGGATATGCAAATTAAAAAAGTCGGCGTCATCGGCGCCGGTCAAATGGGGAACGGCATTGCCCATGTCTGTGCCCTTTCGGGCTTCGAGGTATTTCTCAACGATGTGAGCAAGGAGCGGATGGAGGCGGGTCTCGCCACCATCAACGGCAATCTCTCCCGCCAGGTGCGGTCCGGCAAGATCAGCGAAGCCGAGCGCGACGAGGCGCTGAAGAAGATCACAATTGCGCCCTCCTACGAGGATTTCGGCACCTGCGATCTCGTGATCGAAAGCGCCGTCGAGGACGAGACAGTGAAGCGCAAGATCTTCACCGCCGTATGCCCGCATCTCTCCGACGCAGCCCTTCTCGGCACCAACACCTCCTCGATCTCGATCACCCGGCTCGCCGCGTCGACCGACCGACCGGAAAAATTCATGGGCATTCATTTCATGAATCCGGTGCCGTTGATGGAGTTGGTCGAGCTCATCCGCGGCATCGCCACCGACGAGCAGACCTTCCAATCGGTGAAGGAGTTTTCGACCACGCTCAAGAAGACCATCGCCGTCGCCGAGGACTTCCCGGCCTTCATCGTCAACCGCATCCTGATGCCGATGATCAACGAGGCGGTCTACACGCTCTATGAAGGCGTCGGCAATGTCGAGGCCATCGATCTGTCGATGAGGCTCGGCGCGCATCACCCGATGGGGCCGCTCGAGCTTGCCGACTTCATCGGCCTCGATACCTGCCTCTCCATCATGCAGGTGCTCTATGAAGGCCTGGCGGATTCGAAATACCGGCCCTGCCCGCTGCTGGTGAAATATGTCGAGGCCGGCTGGCTCGGCCGCAAGACCAACCGCGGCTTCTACGACTATCGCGGCGAAAAGCCGGTGCCGACGCGGTAACGCACTTCCGTCAACCCGGCGAAAGCCGGGACCTATTAAATTCTTTCCATGCGAGCAGCATCGCCCGGTTGCTCTTGTTCAATAGGCCCCGGCTTTCGTGTTGAGTCCCGTGAGATTGGCGAGGGCTTCGAACGGAGCCTTGTAGCTAAGGCACCTGAGCCTGGTGCGATTGTAGTTGGCGACGAAGTCGAGGACATAGGCATCACGCTCCTTGGCGGTCTTGAATTTACGGTGATGGCCGGCGGTATTGTGGTCAACCTTGTCGAGATGTTCACTGAGCCGGCGATTGAAGCGCTCGACCATACCGTTGGTCTGAGGCCGGAAAGGCTTGATGAGCCGGTGGGCGATGCTGCGCTGGGCACACAAGCGATCGAGCGAGTGCTCGCCCGACGGCTTGCCCGGCGGTTTGCCTTTCTTGTCGACAGCGGAGCGATCGGTCCATTCCCCGCCATTGTCGGTGAGCACGGTATGGACCGGATGTGGGAAGTGCGCCAGAAAGTGCTCGAAGAAGGCGCTGGCGGTAGCGCCAGAACGCTCATAGAGGATCTCGACATAGACGTAGCGTGTTGCCCGGTCGATCGCCACGAAGGCATAGGCGCGCTTGCCGCCCAGAGTGGACAGGTACTTGATATCGAGATGGATGAAGCCGCACGGCGCGGTCTCAAAGGCCTGGGACTTCTGGCGCGGCATCGTCTTGCGCGAGGAGATGCCATGCCGCTTGAGGCAGCGATGAATAGCGCTGCGGGAGAACCGCGCATTTACGCAGCGCTGCATGACCTCCACGATGTCATCCAGCGGCAGACAGAGCGTGCAGTGCAGCTCCACGACCAGCGCCTCTTCGCTGGCTGTCAGGCTGGTTTGCAGGCGAGGCGGCTGCGTCGAGCGGTCGGCCGTGCCGGTACGTCCGCGCCACCGCCTGATGGTCGTCTCATCAACGCCAAGCTCGGCCGCCAGTTCGGCGACCGAAGCCGCACTCGCTTGAATGTAGGCTCGTGTCTTCGGCGTCGTCGTGGCATTAGCATGCAGCTTCAGGTTCATGGAGCGAGCCTCCCGCGCACAAGGGCAATGCCCAACTCTACCCCGATTCGCTCCTGCCAATCTGCCGGGACTAAACACTTTAGCCGGGGTGACGAAAAAGAGGGTGTTTACTTCTCCGCCACCGCCGCCGTGATCAGCGCTTTCGCATCGGATGAATTCCATTCGGCGGGGCCGAGCAGGCGGCCGATCTCGCGGCCTTCGCGGTCGATGAGGATCGAGGCGGGCAGGCCGACCGCCTGGAGTTTGGTCAAGGCGTCGGTCGAAGGATCGGCATAGAGCTTGAGCGCGCCGGCGCCGACCTCGCTCAGAAACTTTGCCGAAGCTTCCAGACCCTTGCGGTCGACGCTGATGGCGACGACCTCGAAATCCTTCGAGCCCATTTCGCTCTGCAGCGCGGCGAGGGCCGGCATTTCCTTGCGGCAGGGCGCGCACCAGGTCGCCCACAGATTGACCAGGACGACCCGGCCTTTCCACTCGCCAAGCGAGAGAGCCGCACCATTTTCGGCCATGAAGCTGATCTCGGGAACGGGCTTTCTCTCGGCCTTGACCACGAAAGCCGTCATGTCTCCCTTGGCGAGCGCCCGGGTGACGCCCCCGTGGACCGGGGAACCCGACGTCGTCTCGACCTTGCCATCGCCTTCCCCCTTCAAGTAAACCCCGAAGGCTGCGGTGATCAGGGCGAGGGCGACGATCAGGATTGCGGGCTTCAGGTTGCGGGCGGCCTTTTCATTCATTCGGGGTTACCGGTTTGCGAGGCGGGGAATGACCAACAGAATGTGGGGCGGACGGTTCGCCAGCGGACCTGACGCCGTCATGGAAGAGATCAATGCCTCGATCTCCTTCGACCAGAGATTGTTCGCGCAGGATATCAAGGGATCGCTCGCCCATGCCAGGATGCTTGCCGAGAAGGGCATCATCTCGAAGTCAGACGCGGCTGAAATAAGGCGGGGCCTGGAGAAGGTGCAAGCCGAAATCGAGGCGGGCAACTTCACTTTTTCGCGTGCGCTCGAAGACATCCATATGAATGTCGAGCAGCGGCTGAAGGACATGATCGGTCCGGCCGCCGGCCGCCTTCATACCGCGCGCTCGCGCAACGACCAGGTGGCGACCGATTTCCGGCTCTATATCCGCGAGGTGTGCGACCATCTCGACGTCCAGTTGCGCGATCTGCAGCGGGCGCTCGCGGCCAAGGCCGAGAAACATGCGGCCACCATCATGCCGGGCTTCACACATTTGCAAGTGGCCCAGCCCGTAACCTTCGGCCATCACCTTCTCGCCTATGTCGAGATGCTGGCGCGCGACCGGAGCCGCATTTCGGATGCCCGAAAGCGCATGAATGAATCGCCCTTGGGTGCCGCAGCGCTCGCCGGCACTTCTTTCCCCATCGACCGCAACATGACGGCAAAGGAACTGGGCTTCGACCGGCCGATGCGCAATTCGCTCGACGCTGTGGCCGACCGCGACTTCGTGCTCGAGCTCCTCGCCGCGGCGGCGATTTCGGCCATGCACCTCTCGCGGCTGGCGGAAGAGATCGTGATCTGGTGCTCGGCGCAGTTCCGCTTCGTGACGCTGTCGGACAAATTCACCACCGGCTCCTCGATCATGCCGCAGAAGCGCAATCCCGATGCGGCCGAGCTCATCCGCGCCAAGCCCGGACGCATCCTCGGGGCCTTCACCGCGCTGCTCGTGGTGATGAAAGGCCTGCCCCTGACCTATGCCAAGGACATGCAGGAGGACAAGGAGCCGGCCTTCGATGCGATCGACAATTTCTCGCTCGCCATTGCCGCCATGACCGGTATGGTCAGGGACCTCGAGCCCAATGCCAAGGCGATGCGCGCCGCCGCGGCGCAGGGCTTTGCCACCGCAACCGATCTTGCCGACTGGCTGGTGCGGGCGCTGGGCCTCCCCTTCCGCGAGGCGCATCATGTGACGGGGGCACTCGTGGCGCTGGCCGAGAAGAAGAACTGCGATCTCGCCGCCCTGAGCCTTGCCGACATGCACAGCATCAACGACAAGATCACCACCGATGTCTACAAGGTGCTGTCGGTCGAGAATTCGGTTGCCTCGCGCACGAGCCTTGGCGGCACGGCCCCCAAGAATGTGGCGCGCGAGGCGGCGCGCTGGGTGAAGGTGTTGAGGAAACAGGCGTAGTCGAATGACCATAGGCAAGCACATCACTCGTTTGACGCCGGCAGCCTGCGAAGAGATCCGGGCGCGCATGCTGGAGGCATGCCGGAGGATCGCCGCGGATCACGGCCTGGCCATCGACAGCGCCGGCTGGCGCCGTCTGGACGCAGGCTATGTGTTCGAGCCTGTGTTCCGCGTCAGCATTCCTGCCCCTGACGGCTCGGTCTTCAGTCTCGAAAAGAACATGTTCGCATTTCTGGCCGCGCGCTACGGATTGGCGCCTTCGGACTTCGGGCGCGAATTCGACGCCGGCGGCGAAAGATTCCGGATCACCGGCATCGATCCGCAGCGACCGAAATATCCCATCTCCGTGGAGCGCATCCCCGATCGCCGAGGATTCAAATTCACCCCCGAAAACGTCGCCATGCTGTTGAAGACCCGGTCCAAGCCCTGATGCCTCCCGCCGGGCAACCGGTAGAAGAGCCTATGAGGTCCCGACATGAAAGAAACCGATATCGAGCGCATTTCGGCGGCGATCATCAGGCGCGGCCTCGCCGGCCAGTCGGAGCTCGCCCTGCTGCGGGATTTCTGCGCCGATTGTGTCGCGGCGGGCCTCGATCTCACGATTGCCGCTGCCGTCATCGACACGCTTCATCCCATTCACGAGGGCCGCGTCTTCCACTGGCGCGCCGATGGCGCCGTCGACGAAGAGGTCTCGGAATATTCGCGCACGACCTATTCGGACGACAACTGGCGCCGCAGCGTCTTCTATCATCTCCTCCAGAATGGCGGTGATGAATTGCGCCGTCGTGTCCAGGACAATGAGCCGCGCGATTTTTCCTATCTCGACAAGCTCTATGAGCAAGGCCAGAGCGACTATGTCGCCTTCCTGCAGCGCTTCGACCGCGAAGGCGTCATCGGCGAGATGGACTGCATCTTCACGCAATGGACGACGGCTGCGGAAGGCGGCTTCAGCGAGGCCGGGCTTGCCGCGCTCCGCCGCCTCGTGCCGCTTCTGGCGCTGGCGCTCAAATCGGCCTCGCTGGCGCGCGTCGCCGAGACCCTTGCCGAGGTCTATCTCGGCCGCGACGCGGGGACGCGCGTGTTGCAGGGCCGCATCGTGCGCGGTGTCGCCGACCGCATCAATGCGGTCTTGTGGTATTCGGACCTCAAGGACTTCACCACGCTCACTGATGCCTCAGCACCCGACCAGCTGATTCCGCTCCTCAACGACTACGCCGATGCGGTGATCTCTGCCATTTACGACAAGGGCGGCGATGTGCTGAAGCTCATCGGCGATGGCGTGCTCGCGATCTTCGGCGGGGCGGAGCCCGAAGAGACCTGCCGCCGCGCGCTTCTCGCCGAGGCCAAGATGCGGTATCGCATCGCCGAGCTCTCGGCCGCCCGCAAGGCGGCAGGCCGCCCGGTCGCGAGCGTCAATCTCGGGCTTCATATTGGCGATGTGTTCTATGGCAATATCGGCTCGAAGACGCGGCTCGATTTCACCGTCATTGGCCCCACGGTGAACGAGGTGAGCCGCATCGTCGCCATGTGCCGCTCGGTCGACCGCAATGTTCTCTTGTCGTCGGATTTCGTTGCGGCGACGCCCGAGCCCGAGCGCTCGCGCCTGGTCTCGGTCGGCCGCTTCGCGCTGCGCGGTGTCAGCCGGGCGCAGGATCTTTACACGATCGATCCCGAGCTGGTGCGGGAGTGAAACCCTCGCGGTATGACGGAAATCTGACAACCTCGAGCAGTGAATTCAGCTATCATTAACACGACCGCGCTCTCATGATAAACTCCTGACAGACGGGATGGCGGCACCATGGTACTTGTCGAACCTGGCGGGGGCCGGGCAATTGTCGAGCATGAAGCAGCGGGGTTGCGCATCACCGTCTGGCCGAAACCCCAGCTCTTCGGCACGGCTTTTCTCAGTCTCTGGATGATCGGGTGGGCGTTCGGTGAAATCTCCGTCGGCCATCAGCTACTCTATGGCTTGCCCGAGAGCCGGTTTCCGGCACCTTCCTCTTTCTTCACCTTGGCCTGGCTTGCTCTCTGGACCCTGGGGGGCGCCTGGTGCGCCGCGACGCTCCTGTGGAACGTCGCCGGCCGGGAGATTATCGAGCTCAATCAGGCCACCTTGCGACACCGCAAGCAGATCCCGCTCTTAAGCCGCAACCGCGAATACAAGGTCGCGAGCATCGCCAATCTGAGAGTCACATCGCCCTCCGCGGATGATGACCGAGAAAGCCTCCCCTCCATGACGTTCTCTGATGGCGCGATCGCTTTCGACTATGGCCGCAGCACCCATCGTCTCGCCTCCGATCTCGACGAGGCAGACGCGAGATATGTGATCGCCGAGATGTGCAAGCGGGTGAAGTCGCTATGCCCATAATCGTCCCCTGACCTCGCCAAATCCCCCTTCCCCCTCCGTCCGGCTTGGTCTAATCCTCACCCATGACCCGCCCCCTCCTCGCCATTCTGCTCATTTCCGGCCTGCTTGCTGCCTGTGGCGTGCGCGGCAAGACCGAGCCGCCCGAGGGCGCTCGGTCCAACAAGGACGATCCGGTCGTTCTCGATCCGCTGATCAAGTAGATTAGGCGCGGCGGCAAGTTGACCTGACCATGCACCATTTCGCCTACAAAGACGGGCACCTCCATGCCGAGGAGGTGAGCCTCAGGGTGATCGCCGAGGATGTCGGCACGCCTTTCTATTGCTATTCGACCGCCACACTCGAGCGCCACTACCGCGTCTATGACGAGGCCTTCCACGGCCAGGACCACACCATCTGCTATTCAATGAAGGCCAATTCCAACCAGGCGGTGGTGAAGACGCTCGTCGATCTCGGTTCCGGCATCGACGTCGTCTCGGAAGGCGAGTTGCGCCGCGCCCTCGCGCTCGGCGTGCCCGCCCGCAAGATCGTCTTCTCGGGCGTCGGCAAGACCGCGCGCGAGATGGCGCTCGCCCTCAAGGAGCGCATCGCCTGCTTCAATGTCGAATCCGAGCCCGAGCTCGAGCTCCTGGCGAGTGTGGCCGTCCGCCTCGGCACCCGCGCCAATATTTCGCTGCGCGTCAATCCCGATGTCGACGCCAGGACCCACGCCAAGATCACCACCGGCAAGGCCGAGAACAAGTTCGGCATCGCCTTTGCCGACGCCAAACGCGTCTATGCCAAGGCGCGTGCGCTCGACGGCATCGAGGTGACGGGCATCGACACCCATATCGGCAGCCAGATCACCGAGCTCCAGCCTTTCGAGACTGCCTTCAAGCGCATTGCCGAGCTCACCCGCGAGCTCAAGAGCGAGGGCCATGACATCCGTCATATCGATCTGGGCGGGGGCCTGGGCGTGCCCTATCGCGGCACCAATGACGTGCCGCCGCATCCCGATGAATATGCCGCCATGGTGAAGCGCACGCTGGGCACTCTGGGCAGCAAGCTGGTGCTCGAACCGGGCCGCATGATCACCGGCAATGCCGGCATCCTCGTCTCGCGCGTCATCTATGTGAAGAAAGGCACGCTCAAGAGCTTCATCATCCAGGACGCGGCGATGAACGATCTGATCCGCCCCACTCTTTATGACGCCTGGCACGAGATCATCCCGGTCACCGAGCCGCTGGACGGCGTCACAGAGATGACCGCCGACATCGTGGGCCCGGTCTGCGAGACCGGCGACTATCTCGCGTTCGACCGCAAGCTGCCGGAAGTCGAGCAAGGCGATCTCCTGGCGACCATGACCGCGGGCGCCTATGGCGCCGCCCAGTCCGGCACCTACAACAGCCGTCCGCTCATCGCCGAGGTCCTCGTCAAGGGCTCGAAATTCGACCTGGTGCGGCCGCGCCAGACTTACGAGGAGTTGATCGGTCTCGACCATCTGGCGGCCTGGCAGGAAAAGAGGCGGCGGTAGTCAGCCCCGTGCTTTGGGAAATTCCCTTCTCCCGCTTGGCAGGCGGGAGAGGGGGAGCGACGAGTCCTCGCAGGCCGAGGGTCATCATCACTTCTGCGAGAGGAACCTCCCGGAACCCTGAAGGATTACCGAAGTATCAGGTTTCTTGGCTTTCCCCTCGCGAGCGCGCGAGGGGGCGTGATTTCGCCGTTTTATGCTAGGATCATCAGCGCATGAGTCCGAACCTCAAGAGAACCGTGTGGCGCGCCAGGCTGGCGCTTTATTGGGAACGCCTGTGGGCCGCTGCCTACCCCCTGGTCATGGTGCTGGCCCTCTTCGCCTTGGCCGTCCTGACCGGGCTGCTCACTCTCCTGCCCGACCTCGCCCGCTATGGGGCGCTCATCGCCTTCGCCCTCGCCTTTCTGTGGACCTTGCGTCCGCTGCTCGGCCTCGCTTTTCCGGCGCGCGGCGAGGGGCTGCGCCGCATCGAGACATCCTCCGCCCTTGATCACCGCCCTGTCTCGGCGAGCGTAGACAGACCCGCCAATCCCTCCCTCGTGGCGGCCGCCATATGGGAAGAGCATGTCGCCCGCCAACTTGCCCGCTTGAAGCATTTGCGCGCCGGCACACCGCGCTCCGATCTCAAATGGCGCGATCCCTATGCGCTCCGCCTCGCTGCTCTTTTGGGCGTGCTCGCCGCAGCCTTCCTCTATCGCGGCGATCCCCTGTCGAATTTCGCCGATGCGGTGCGCTTCACACCGACGCAAGCGCAAACGGCGCTGTCGCTCGATGCCTGGGTGCGCCCGCCCGCCTACACGGCGAAGCCTCCGCTGCTCCTGACCAGCGAAGCGATCAAGGAACGGCTGCAGCGCGACAGCGAGCTGCTCGTGCCGGAGGCAAGCCTTCTGGTGCTGCGCGTCGCGGGTGCTGAGGCGCCGCGGCTCGCTTTCTACGACCTGATCGGGGGCGAAGAGATCAGGGACCTGAATCCCAAGAGCGGCAATGAGAGCGGGACTTTCACCGCGCAATTGCGTCTCGAACGGCCAGCCGAGATCCGCGTCTATGACGGCTCGCGCACGCTCGCGCAATGGCGTCTCTCGGTCATTCCCGATGTGTCGCCGAAGGTCGCCTTCACGGCCGATCCGGAAGCCGAAGCCTCGGGCGCGCTGGCGCTCGACTGGAAGGCATCCGACGACTACGGCATCGCTTCCGTCACCGCCAAGATCGCGCTCTCCGACAAACAGGCCGATGGCATGGGCTTCGCGACCAATGGCGTGTTCCTGTTCGAGCCGCCGGCCTTCCCGGTGCCGCTCAATAAATCATCGGCGCGTGAGATCGAGGACCGCACCGTCAACGACCTCACCGCGCATCCCTGGGCCGGGCTCAGCGTCGACATCACGCTCGAGGCCAAGGACCAGGCCGGAAAGACCGGCAAGTCGGAGACCAAGTCGGTGATGCTGCCCGAGCGGCTGTTCATCAAGCCGCTCGCCAAGGCGCTGATCGAGCAGCGAAAGGCGTTGGTCCTCGATCCCGACAACACCCGCAATGTGCAGTTGATGCTCGACTCGCTTCTGATGTGGCCGGAGGGCCTTATCGAGAGGAGCGGCACCTATATTGCGCTCCGCGCCATCCGTTCGCATGTCGCCAATGCCAGCAACCATGACGACATCAAGGGCGCCGTCGATGATCTGTGGAAGCTGGCGCTTTCGATCGAGGACGGCGATCTCGCCGATGCGCGAGCCGAGCTCGACGCCATCCGCAAGGAATTGCAGAAGGCGCTGGCCGAGGGCGCGCCGCCTGAACGCATCGCCGAGCTCATGGACAAATTGCGCGACGCGATGAACAAATATCTGCAGTCGATGGCGGAAGAGTCGCGCCGGCGCATGCAGCAGCAAGGCATGCAGCCGCAGCCCATCGATCCGAACCGGCTCCTGAGCCCCGAAGACCTGCAGAAGATGTTGGACACGATCCAGAAGCTCGCCGAGTCGGGCGCCAATGAAGCGGCCCAGGAAATGCTGTCGCAGCTCGAGGACCTTCTACGCAATCTGCAGCCGGGCATGGCGCAGCAGCCGCAGGGCGACACGCCCTTATCGGAGATGCTGGGCGATCTTTCGGATCTGATGCGCCAACAGCAGCAGCTGATGGACGAGACGATGCGCATGCCGGGCCAAAGCGGCGAGCCGCAGCAAGGCGAACCCAATGGCGGCACACCGCAAGAAGGCCAGAACGGCCAGCAGGGCCAGTCGCTGTCGCAGAAGCAGGGCGCCTTGCGCCAACTGCTCGACGAATTGATGGGCCGCCTCGGCCAGCAAGGCATGGAGGCGCCGCAGTCCTTCGGCCAGGCCGGCAAGTCCATGGAGGATGCCACGGGCTCGCTGCGCCAGGGCCGCCGTGATCCGGCACTTGAGCAGCAGAGCGATGCGCTCAATGCGCTGCGCGATGGAGCCCAGTCGATGGCACGCCAGATGATGCAGCAGGGCCAGGGCAGTACCGGCAATATGGGCCGTCATGGCCCGGCGCGCGGCGATGACCGCGATCCCCTGGGGCGGCCGACGCGCAGCCGCGGCGAGGATTATGGACCGACCCGCAACATGCTGCCGGGCGAAGCGGCGATCCGGCGGGCGCGCGAGATCCTCGACATCCTGCGCAACCGCGCCAACAACCCCTATCTGCCGCGCGTTGACCGCGACTATATCGACCGCCTGCTGCGCGGGCTATATTGATATTCCTTCGTACCGGCGAAAACCCGGACCCGCTGAATGGAATCGATCGGGCGGCGCTGCTCGCGTGTGAAGTGTTCAATGGGCCCGGCTTGCGCCGGATTGACGGTCAGATTTTGCTCTGCGGCCCCAGAGCAAATCCTCGCCAAAGGCCTGCCCCGGACGTGATCCGGGGTTGAAGACTTTGGTGGGGCGCGTGATCAGGAAAAGTGGAGGCCGGTTTTCCGTCCGATCACGCGCCAACTTAAGATTTAGATCACGTTTATCACTTCAGATCGAAGCGATCTGAAGTGATCGTGATCTATATTTGCTCCAGCATATAGATATGGCGCGAATCCTTATCGGCGAAGTGATTCCACTTCGCCGGGATACGCGCTAAGCCTTTGCTTTTGCTGGCGGGCTTCCTTATGAATAGCCCCTCATCATGGAACAGCCGCAAGCCCCTCAGGAAAGCCTCGCCGAGATCCGCCGCGAGATCGACCGCATCGACGACGACATCTTGCGGCTCGTAGCCGCGAGGCTCGACATGGTGGAACGGGTCAGGGCGCACAAGCTCAGAACCACGGACGCCACCGCCTCTCCCATCCGGCCCGGCCGCGAAGCTTTGATCCTGCGCCGACTGATCGGCCGGGACCAGGTGCCGGCCGATCTCTGCTTCCGCATCTGGCGCGCCCTCATCTCGGCCGCCACCTTGAAGCAGGCGCCCATACGCATTCATGGCAGCGCCGCCTTCTTTGCTTCCGGCACCGCCCAGACGCTGCTGCGCGAATATTTCGGCCCATCCGCCTTTGCCGATCATCCCGGCGAGGCGGTCGCCTTCCAGGCCTTGGCCCCTAATCCGGGCGATCTTGCCGCGGTCGCCATCGAAGGTCCCTGGGCGCGGGCTTGGCTCGAAGGCCATGCCGGCCCTGCCCAGGTGATCTGCGTGCTGCCTTTTCTTGCGACCTCGGCCGTACCGCGGCTCCTGATCTTCGGGCATGCCGAGCCCGAGCAGACCGGCGCCGATGAGACGCTGGTGCTGACCGACGGGCAGTTGCCGCGCGATTTCGCGCCCCAGCCGCTCTGGCAGACGAAGACGGGCGATTTCCAGCTCACGAGCCTGCCGGGCTTCCTCTCCGAGCACAATGCGCCGCTTGTCGGCCTTGCTCGCTCGAATGGCTCACTTGCGCTCTCCGTCCTGGGGCGCTACCCCAGCCCCATCGAACTCGGGACCTAGCCGATGACCGCCGCTACCGCCGCCGCCCGGCCCATGCCGAAGCCGGGCATTCTGGACATTGCGCCCTATGTGCCGGGCAAGGCCGGCGGCAAGGGCCAGAAGGTTTACAAGCTGTCGGCCAACGAGAATCCGCTGGGCGCCAGTCCGGCCGCGGTCGAGGCCTACCGCAGCGCCGCCGATGTGCTCGAATTCTACCCCGACGGTGCGGCGCACGAACTGCGCCAGGCGATTGCCGGCGCGTTACGGGCTCCGGCCCAGAACATCGTCTGCGGCGCGGGCTCGGACGAGATCTTGCAGCTCCTCGCCCATGCCTATCTGCGACCGGGCGATGAAGCGGTTTATTCGCAACATGGCTTCCTCGTCTATCCGATCGCCATTGCCTCGAACGGCGCCACGGCGGTGGTGGCGCGCGAAAGCCAGCTCACGACCGATGTCGACCAGATGCTGTCCTGCATCACCGCGAAGACCCGCATCGTGTTTCTCGCCAATCCCAACAATCCCGACCGGCACCTATATTCCAGTTGCGGAAGTGAAACGCCTGCATGCGGGGCTGCCCAAGACCTGCCTCCTGGTGCTCGATGCCGCCTATGCCGAATATGTCAGGCGCAACGACTATGAATCGGGCATCGAGCTCGTCGCCACCAACGACAATGTGGTGATGACGCGCACCTTCTCGAAAATCTACGGGCTGGCGGCGCTGCGCCTCGGCTGGGCCTATTGCCCGAGCCATGTCGCCGATGTGCTGAACCGCGTCCGCGGGCCCTTCAATGTCGGGACACCGGCACTCCTCGCCGGCGCGGCCGCGATAGGCGATAGGGTCCATGTCGAGCGTGCCCTCGCGCATAATGACGAATGGCTCGGCTGGCTGACCGGGGAATTGTCCGCGCTCGGCCTTGCGGTGACGCCGAGCGTCGGCAACTTCATTCTGGTGCATTTCCCTGAAGGCACCCAACACAGCGCGGCAAAGGCGGATGCCTTCCTGGTCAGCCGGGGATTGATCCTGCGCCGTATGGAGGGCTATGGCCTGCCGGCGTGCCTGCGCCTCACCATCGGCACTGCGGAGGCAAATCGCTCTCTCGTCGCCGCGCTGAAAGAGTTTCTCAAATGAGCGGTGTCCTCTATGAGCGCGTGGCGCTGATCGGGCTCGGTCTCATCGGGTCGTCGCTGTCGCATGTCATCCGGCGCGAGAAGCTGGCGAGCCATATTGCCGGTCACGCGAGGAGTGCGCAGACGCGCGCCACCGCCAGGCGCATCGGGCTCGCCGATGAGATCCACGAGAATGCCGCGGCCTGCGTGAAGGACGCCGACCTCGTCATTCTGTGCACGCCGCTCGGCGCCTATGGCAAGGTGGCGCAGGAGATTTCAGCGCATCTGAAAGCGGGCGCCACGGTCAGCGATGTCGGCTCGGTCAAGAGTGCCGTGGTGCGCGATGTCGGACCGCATATGCCGGCCGATGTGCATTTCATTCCCGGCCACCCGGTGGCGGGCACCGAGCAATCGGGCCCGGAATCGGGCTTCGCCGAACTCTTCGCCAACCGCTGGTGCATTCTCACGCCTCTGCCGGAGAGCAACCCGGAAGCGGTGCAGCGGCTCGAGAAATTCTGGCGCGCCTGCGGCTCCAATGTCGAAACCATGACGCCCGAGCATCACGATACGGTGCTCGCGATAACCAGCCATCTGCCGCATCTCATCGCTTACAACATCGTGGCGACCGCCGCCGATATCGAGGAAGTGACCAACTCCGAGGTGATCAAATTCTCGGCGGGCGGCTTCCGGGACTTCACCCGCATCGCCGCTTCCGATCCCATCATGTGGCGCGACGTTTTCCTCAACAACAAGGAGGCGGTGCTCGAGACCCTGGGACGTTTCTCCGAGGATCTCTCGGTGCTGCAGCGCGCCATCCGCTGGGGCGACGGCGACACGCTGTTCAACCTGTTCACGCGCGCGCGCGAGATCCGCCGCAGCATCATCGCCGCGGGCCAGGAGACGGCGGCACCCGATTTCGGCAGACGGCCTAGCCCTCCCGCCCAGGAGGCGACCGCCAGGATTTCTCCGTCACCCCGGCGAAAGCCGGGGCCCACTGGATAGAATCACGCGGGCGGCGCTGCTCGCTTGCCGAGAATTTAACGGATCCCGACTTTCGTCGGGATGACGAAACAGAGAGGCGTTTCACATTAGCGGCGGCAATTCGGTGAGCTTCACCGGACCCCAATAGAGCTTGCCGTCCTTGGCGATGAGGTCGAGGGTGACGTCGGTCGACTTGCCGGGCTGCAGCAGGCCGATCATCGTGACGAGCGCCTGGGTGTCCTTGTCGCTCAGGCCGAAATCCCGCTTGAGCTCGGCGAGCAGGAGATCAAGACGGTTGCTGGTGGTGGTGAGACGGCCATTGATCGCACCGCCGGCGCCAAGACCGATCTCGCCTTTGGCAGTCATGACGAGATCGCCTTTCTTCAGACGTAGCGAGTCGATGCCGATCTTCTCGCCGCTCCTGGCGAGTGTCGCGAGGAGGTCGCGGCCGACGGCTTCTCGCGGCACATTGCCGGCGAGCGATGCCTCATCGAGCCTGAACAGCAGGCCGGGCTCCAGCAGAACCTCGCCCGAGCTGGCATCGATCGCGACATCAATGCGGTCGCCACCCGCATCGCGGGCCGAGATCAACAGGCGCGCGGCAGCGCCATAGGGTGGCGCTTGCAGCTTGGGCAGTTCGAGCGTGGCCTGCCAGTTGCGCTCGCCCGAGAAGCGGGCGCTCGCTACGGCGCGCTCATGAGTAACCGTAAGGCCGGACGTGGTGCTGACCGGACCGTCGATCAGCGCAATGGCGCGGTTCGGCATATAGGCCTGCATGACAAGCAGCAGGCCTTTGGCCGCGATCATCTCGCCGGGAAGCTCGAGCGTCGGCTCGCGGCAGTCGCGCTCGAAGCGGAAGGGGAAGCCACCCCAGTGAAGCGCTTTGCAGTCGAGGGCGACGCCTTGACGGGCGAGCTTCGCCTGCCCGCTTTCGAATTTATCGCGGACAAAGCCCGAGGCGATGACCCAGTAGGTGCACCACAGGATGACCAGAAGCACGATGCCGATGAGAGTGAGGATGATGAACCAAGGCCGTCGCGTGGAAGTCATTGCGTATTTCGATCTCTTCGTTTCATGCGCATCGCCTTGCCCGAAAACCGCATGCACTTTTCTGGCCGATGCTGTAGACACGGCGCTCCATGCACGAAAATTGGGTGTTCGGCTACGGGTCTTTGATGTGGAATCCGGGCTTCCGCTTCAGCGAGAAGCGGCGCGCCGTGATCCATGGCTATCACCGCAGCCTGTGCATGCTCTCCCACATGTATCGCGGCACGCCCGACCGGCCCGGACTGGTGCTCGGCCTCGATATCGGCGGCGCCTGCCACGGCATCGCCTTCAAGGTCGGCGACGCGGACTGGGCTGAAGTGATCGGCTATTTGCGCGCCCGCGAGCAGGTGACCAATATGTATCATGAGCTCGTGAAGCCGGTGCGGCTGGTGGAGCGTTCCCCGCCAAAGGCCCGCCCCGGACCCGATCCGGGGTTGCTCGACTTTGGCGATAAGGGAGCGCTCGAAAAGAAGGCCGAGCCGATGGAGGCTCGGCAAGAGGGGATGTGCAAGGTGCCGGCGCTGTTCTACGCCGTGAATCGAGAGCACCGGCAATATGCCGGTCGGCTCAGCCTCGAGGACCAGCTTCATCATGTGCGCCAGGGCCACGGCCAGTCGGGCTCATGCGCCGACTATGTGCTGAGCACCGTGCAGCACTTGCGCGAGGCCGGCATCCGCGATCATCCCTTGGAGAAGCTCGTCAACGCGCTCCACAAGCTAGAGCCCTGAACAGGGCTCCGCCAAAATAGTGAGAGCGGGACGTGCACATCCCGCTCCTTTTTGGGCGTACGCAATACACAACTTACGCGGCCAGAGCGCCAGAGACCTTCGTCGAATGGCTTCTGCGCCCGGGCTCCTGATTTTGCTCCCGCCGAATGGTGTCTTCGGCAGAGACCGTCCGGCCATCCTTCAGAGCCGACTTGAGATCGGCGGCGATCTCACGCGCTTCCGTCTCATCGCGGCTCAGCAAATGGACATGGATCTCGTTGGCGCCCAGGCTTTCCCAATGGGTCGCGTTCTCGGCCGGGATATTGACGTCCCACAGGCTGGCAAAACGTCCGGCGCCGAGCACGGTGCGGATATTGCCGAGGCTCCGCACCGCGAGAAAGACGGCCCCCGGCAGTGGCGGGCAGGTCTCGGGCCGATAGACGGAATGGATGTAGCGGCGCCCGGATGCCCCGTGCCAGTACCAGAAGCGGGCCTCGGTCTTAGCGCCGCCGGAGAACGGAATGCTGAGGGGTGTTCCATGAATTAACATGGAACGAATATAGAACAAATGTCCTCGGACGTCAACCCTCTTGTGTCCGGACCTCGCAAAAGATGCCGATCAGCTGCATTTGGAATAGCCGCAGCTGAGGCAGGTCGACGCAGCCTTCCTGGAAGATGAGCGCCGCCTCACCGCAGCGCGGGCATTGCGCGGCGCGCTTCTCGTCATTGACGGCGAGCGCCAGCACCGGCTTGGCGTCGGCCTTGAGGAAGCCGGTGTCGATCATGTGCCGCTCGATCACCCCGCCGATGGCGGCAAGCAGGCTCGGCACATAGCGCCCTTCCATCCATTGTCCGCCGCGCGGATCGAACACCGCCTTCAATTCCTCGACCACGAAGGAGACGTCGCCGCCGCGCCGGAACACCGCCGAGATCATCCGCGTCAGCGCCACCGTCCAGGCGAAATGCTCCATGTTCTTCGAGTTGATGAAGATCTCGAAGGGCCGCCGGCGCCCGTCCTGCAGGATGTCGTTGAGGGTGATGTAGATGGCATGATCGGATTCGGGCCATTTGAGCTTGTAGGTGAAGCCCGGCAGCACTTCGTGGCGCGCCAGCGGCTGCTTCATATAGACGACCTCGCCCTCGCTCGCGCAGCAGCACCGGATCGCGCACCGCTTCGAGCGGCAGCGCCGCCTGCACCGGCTCACGTCCCGGCGTTTCGCCCAGCGACAGCACCGAGCCCGTGACCTCATTCGGCCGGAAGGTGGTGCAGCCCTTGAGCCCATGCTCATAGGCTTCGATATAGACCGCCTTGAAGGCCTCGAAGGAGAGATCGGGCGGACAGTTGATGGTCTTCGAGATCGATGAGTCGATATGCGGCTGGACCGCCGCCTGCATGACCAGATGCTCATGCGGGTGAGAGATCGCTGGTGGTGACGAACGCCGGCGGCAAGGGCGCATCCGCGCCCTTGCGACCGCGCCAGAGGCGTGCCGCATAGTCCTCGACCTTCTGGGTGACGCGCTGCCATCGGGCTGCAGCACCTTGCGCTCGTACGCATAGGCGAAGATGGGCTCGATGCCGCTCGACACATTGCCGGCGAAGAGCGAGATGGTGCCGGTCGGCGCGATCGAGGTGAGAAGCGCGTTGCGGATGCCGTGCCTGGCGATCGGCGGCCCTGATGTCGGGATCGAGCTTGTTCACATGGCCGCTAGCGAGATAGGCCCCCGCGTCATAGAGCGGGAAAGGTCCCTTCTCGCGCGCGATCTCCGCGCTCGCGAGATAGGCGATGCGCTCGATCGCGCGCCATCCATTGCACCGGCTTGCCGTGCCGCGTCTTCCGTCCCATAGCGCAAGCCGCACATGGCGAGCGCATCGGCAAGCCCGGTGAGCCCAAGGCCGATGCGTCGCTTAGCGAGCGCTTCCTGGCGCTGTTCAGTCGAGTGGATAATTCGACACGTCGATGACATTGTCCATGAAGCGGATCGCGAGCGGCACGATGTCGCTCGAGCTCCTTTTCATCGAGCCGCGCTTCATCCGTAAACGGATCGATCACGAGAGCGCGCGAGATTGACCGAGCCCAGGAGGCAGGCGCCGTAAGGGGGAAGTGGCTGTTCGCCGCAAGGATTTGTCGCCTGGATCGTCTCGCAATAAGCGAGATTGTTCTCACTGTTGATGCGGTCGATGAAGATGACGCCGGGCTCGGCATAGTCATAGGTCGAACGCATGATCTGGTCCCACAGATCGCGGGCGCGGATCGTCTTGTAGGTCTTGCCGGCGAAGATCGAGCGGCCAGTCCCCGTCCGCCTTGCACCGCCGTCATGAAGTCATCGGTGACGAGCACCGAGAGATTGAACATGCGCAGCCGCTTCGGGTCGCGCTTGGCGGCGATGAACTCCTCGATGTCGGGATGATCGCAGCGCATGGTGCCCATCATGGCGCCGCGGCGCGAGCCTGCCGACATGATGGTGCGGCACATCGCGTCCCACACATCCATGAAGCTCAAAGGACCCGACGCATCGGCGCCGACACCTTTGACGGCCGCGCCCTTGGGCCTGAGCGTCGAGAAATCCATGCCGATGCCGCCGCCCTGCTGCATGGTGAGGGCGGCTTCCTTCAGCCCATCGAAGATGCCGGAAAGCGAGTCATCGATCCGGCCCATGACGAAGCAGTTGAAGAGCGTGACGTTACGCGCGGTGCCGGCGCCCGAAAGAATGCGCCCAGCGGGCAGGAAACGGTAATCCGCGAGCAAGCCTTCGAAGGCCTTGGCCCACTTGGCGCGGAACTCGGGCTTCTCGGCCTCCGCCACGGCTTCCGCCACGCGCCGCCAGCTCGCCTCCACCGTCTCATCGACGGCCGCCCCGTCGGGGCGCTTGAAACGGTATTTCATGTCCCAGATCTCAGCCGAGATCGGATCGAGGAAACTGGGCTCGGGTGTGGACATATGGGTTGCTCGCTGACTGACGATCTATCCAATATATAGTATTGTTCGCTTTTTGTACATTCTGCGAATGGGGAAATTATCATTGGCAAGCGGAGCGGTTCAAACAGTCCGCTCGTGACGTTGAAGCTGATGAGACGGGTGCGGGTTCTCGATAAAACTTCAAAGCGCTTGCGCCTGGTAAAATGTCCTTCCGAAAAAGGCTGCTCGGATGTGGCGACGCCGAGCGACAGGCGATGGGATCCGAGGGCAGGGCAGTTCATATGTCGTTGCTGGTTTAGACCGGTCGATGGCGGTCCACTCCTCGGAGTGTTTCCACGTTTCAATGTGATAGGGTCTTTGGCGGGGCGCGAAGCTGACTGGAGTGGGCGGAATGGATTGTCTCTCAGGCAAATGCATGTGTGGGGCGGTGACGTGGACCTATACGGGCGACACCACACGAAACCTTGTTTGTTATTGCACCGATTGTCAGCGCGCCACGTCTTCCCCTCTTACGGCGTTCTTGGGCATGAATTCGAACCAGCTTCGTTGGAACGGGAAGATCGAGCACTACGAAAGCACTGCGGGTACTTATAGAGGATTTTGCCCCTCCTGCGGCACGCGGCTCTATTTTCGGTCGGAAAAGTGGCCCGAAGAAACCCACGTGCATGCTGCCACATTGACGAACCCAGACGACTATCGCCCCGACGCGCAAGTCTTCATGCGCTCGCGGGCAGGCTGGCTGGCTCTCCTTACATCGATTCCCAGCCATGACGGCTTTCAAAGGCGACCGGTGGACCAAACAGACAGCAAGCAGAAAGCATGAGTCGGCGCTGTGGCAACGGCAAGGATAAGTTCACCTGGGGAGTGTTCGTTTGACCTCCCACCATAGGGAAAGACAATGCCAGATCTTGACCGGAACAAGCAGAATGTACTGGCCTTCTATGACCTGATGTTTAATCAGTGCCGCCCGCGCGAGGCGATCGAGCTTTACGCGGGTGCCCATTACATCCAGCACAATCCGGGCGTGGCCGATGGCAAGGAAGGCTTCATCGCCTATTTCGAAGTGGCGGCGCGCGACTATCCGGGCAAGCGCGTCGAGTTCCTGCGGGTGCTCGCCGAGGGCGATCTCGTCGTCCTGCATTGCCGCCAGGACTGGCCCGGCGATCACCTCTGGGCGGGCATGGACATCTTCCGCCTCGACTCGAACGGAAAGATCGTCGAACACTGGGACGTGCTGCAGATCGTTCCCGACAAGGCCGCCAATTCCAATGGGATGTTCTGAATAGCGGGCCCCAAAACGCAAAACCCCGAGCCGAGGCCCGGGGGTTGCTAGCGGCGTACCGCATTGCGTTGACGGCATGATATATACAGACAGGCAAGAGAAATGTCAAGGCTGTGCGCGGCATGCTGAGAGCGGCATTCTACTACGACGGATTCAATTTATATCACGCTATCAAGGACTTAGGCGAAGCCTATCTCAAGTGGTGCAACCTGTGGGAGCTGGGCGAGCGCCTGATCCCGAAACAGACTGAACAGCTTGTAAAGGTCGTCTTCTGCACCGCGTTCTATCCGGGCGATGAACGCAGGAAATGGCGGCATCAGCAGTATCTGAACGCGCTCGAGAATGTCGGGGTGACGACCGTCAAGGGCCACTATGTCCATGAGGATTCGGACTGCAGCCGCTGTGGCCGGCACTGGAAGAACCCGACCGAGAAGGAAACCGACATCAACCTGGCTTTGAGCCTCATCACCGATGCCCAGGATGATGTTTTTGACCGGGCCTATCTGGTGAGTGCCGATTCAGACCAGGCCGCGACAGCCCGAGTGTTCCGGGACCGGTTTCCGGAAAAGCAGCTGATCACGGTTGCGCCTCCGGGCCGGAATTTCTCGGTTGATATCGCCCGCTATACCAGCGGCAACAGGCTGGCCATCACCAAGGACCATCTCGACTGGACCGTGTTCCCGGCGATCGTCATGAGAGGCACGAATCCTTCCGGAAGGCGGCCGCGAGAATATGATCCGCCGGAATGGTGGGTTCACCCCCGCGATCGTCAGCAGTCGGGAAACTAGCCCGCTTCAACGAGCCGCGCCGTCGCTGTTTCGATTGCGGTTTCGAGTCGCTTCGAAAAATCGCGCCGCGTGAGGCCCGCCTCGATGAGAGGCAGGATCTCGACGACGATGGTGCCCGGATAGCGCAGAAATTTGCGCCTCGGCCAATAGAGCCCGGAATTGAGGGCGATCGGAAGACAGGGAAGTCCGAGCTTGAGATAGAGCGCCGCCGCTCCCGGCTTGTAGTCGGGCGGAGCGCCGGGCAGGCGCCTCGTCCCTTCCGGGAAGATCACGATCTGGCGGCCCATCGCCGCCGCTTCCTTGGCCCGCGCCACCATTGCCATGAGGGCGGAAGCCCCCGATGAGCGCTCGACCGGGATCATGCGGAATTTGGGGATGAACCAGCCAAAGAGCGGGATGAAGACAAGCTCGCGCTTCAGCACCATGGCCGGATCGTCGAACAGAGGCAGCAGCGCGAACGTGTCCCAGGCCGATTGATGCTTGGCGGCCACCAGCACCGCGCCTTCAGGGATGTTCTCGGCCCCTCTGATTTCGTAGCGCGTCCCGCAGATGAGCTTGAGCCACCACAGGCTGGTCGTGGCCCAGGCCTGCAGCGCCCGGACCGACCACTTGCGCGGCGTCAGATAGAAGGGCGACCCGAGCACCAGGAACAGCACCAGATTCACATAGAAAACGATGTTGTAGACGACCGAGCGGAGCCAGATCACCTGAGGCTCTTGAGGATGCGCATCAGCGTCACGCGCGACGTGATGAGGGAAATGAGGGTCGCCACCAACGGCACTGCGGCGAGCACTGCGTAGTTCTGCACGAGATTGACGCTCGAGAGCGACAGGAATTCGCGCGAGATGGCGGAGAAGCTTTCAGGCGCCGCACCCGCGGCGAGGAAGAAGGTGAGGATGCCGAGGAGGAGACCGATGATGCCGGCGGTGAGTCCGGTCTTGAGGAACCGGCCCCACACCTGGCGGGCGATGAAGCTGTCACGCGCGCCGACGAGATGAAGGACTTCCACCACCTCGCGATTGGCCTCGAGCGCCGCCCGCGTCGCGAAGACCACGATGGCGATGGCGCAGACGCCGATGAGCACCAGGATGGCGTAAGCGAGCATCGTCAGCACGCGCGCCATGCGGGTGAGCTCGGCCTGCCAGCGCTTGTGCGTGTCGAGGCTCGCCCCCGGTACTTCGTTGCGCAAGGCTGGCTCGAGGCTGGCGAAATCGGGCGGGTTCTGGGGATCGATCTCGACTGCGATGAGCCGCGGCACCGGCAGATCCTCGAGCCCCTCGATGCCGCCGATCCAGGGCTCGAGCAGGTCGATGGCCGCTTTCTCGTCGAGCACTGTGACTTTCTCGATGCCGGGCGTCGTCTTCAGGATGCCCGCCGCCTTGGCGAGATCTCCTTCCATGTTGCGCCCGGAAATTTCGCGGATCTGCACCGTGATCTCGCGCGCGAGGTCGCCGGTCCAGGCTTCGACCGAACGGTTGATGAGGACGAGTCCGCCTGCCGCGAGGACGGCCAGATAGCACATGACCGCCATGGCCATGACAAGCGTGCGCAGGGGCGCGGCATGCGGCGGAATGATCGGCTCAGGCCGGTGCGCGGTGCGCTCGCTCATGCAGCGAGCCTCAGCTCGCCTTGTTCAAGCACCATGACCGGCATCCGCGCCTGGGCGATCAATTGTGTGTCGTGGGTGGCGATGAGAACCGTGGTGCCGAGGCGGTTGAGCTCGAGAAAAAGGCGCAACAGGCGCTTGGCGAGCTGGGGATCGACATTGCCCGTCGGTTCGTCAGCAAGCAGCAGCTGCGGCTTGGCGATGACGGCGCGGGCGATGGCGGCGCGCTGCTTCTCGCCGCCCGACAGCACTTGCGGCATGACCCGGGCCTGCTCGGCGAGCCCGACCCATCGCAAGAGCTCCATGACATCGGCTCGATACTTTTCTTCTGCGAGGCCGGCGACGCGCAGCGGCAAGGCGACATTCTCGTAGGTGGTGAGATTGTCGAGCAGGCGGAATTCCTGGAACACGATGCCGATGCGCCGGCGCAGAAGCGGCAGGTCTGTGCGTCCGATCTGGGTCGTGTCCTGGCCGAAGACGCTCATGAAACCTCGGGTGGGGGCGAGCGACAGGAACAGAAGGCGGAGAAGCGAGGTCTTGCCGGCGCCCGACGGGCCGGTGAGGAAGCGAAATTCGC
This sequence comes from uncultured Alphaproteobacteria bacterium, assembly GCA_963841765.1. Lineage (GTDB taxonomy): Bacteria > Pseudomonadota > Alphaproteobacteria > Rhizobiales > Aestuariivirgaceae > Taklimakanibacter. The sequence goes on along the minus strand of CAWJDZ010000021.1, from coordinate 134,041 downwards.
CCGGCGCCAGGACGAAGGAGATGTCCCGCAGCACCTCCGGCCCGTGCCCGTAGCGCAAACCCACATTCTCAAGACGAACCATGCGATGCTCCGGCCATCCCCTCAGCTTCTTTCAACAGCACGCCTTAACGCAGCGTTAACCCTGTTTGCCGTTAATCCTTCAAGGCCAGCGGAACCTATCCCGATGGCCCGAATCGACGCCGACGGCATGTATAAATGATAGTCGCCTGCCCTGCCTGCGCAACACGCTATGACTTTCCGGCAAACCGCTTCACCGCGAGCGGCACCATGGTGCGTTGCGTCGGCTGCGGCCACAATTGGATCGAAAGCCGGCCGGCGGAGGTGATCGACCTGTCGCCGCGCGCGCTGCCGGCCCCTGTTCCGCCATCCGTGCCCGCGGTGGTCTCAAGGCCCGAAACCGATGATGATCTCGAGATCCGCCGCCTATTCGAGTCGGCACGGCTCGCGCGCGAAGAGTTCCTCAAGCTGCAGTGCCAAAGACGCAAGGAGATCTATCTATAGCTGGGCGGGTTTCGCCGCGGCGGCTCTCGCGCCCACCGCCGCAGCCCTGCTGAATCCCGAGATGACGGTTCGGCTCTTCCCGGCCAGCATGGTGCTCTTCGACAAACTCGGCACCGAGGTGAACATCTATGGCCTCGAGCTACGCCGCGTCGAGCGGGAGCATGTCATCATCGAGGGCACGCGAGTCATTTCCATCAAGGGCGAGATCGTCAATGTCAGCGACCGCGACCGCAAGGTGCCCTCGCTGCGCTTCACCCTGCTGAACAACGCCAGGGACGACGTCTATGCCTGGACGCTCGATTCCGCCATCAGGCCCCTGCGTCGGGCGAAATGACGACCTTCACCACCCGCGTCGCTTCGCCGCCGCCCGTTGCCGAAAATGTGCAAATTCGCTTTGCCCATGCCGACGAAATCGGCGTAAATCGCGAGCATGAGTCACATTGAAATCGACGGCCACCGCATCGCGGTGCTGTTTTCCGAACGCGAAATCTCCGATCGCATCGAGGCGATCGCCCAGGCCATCGCCGCCAAGCGTCCGCACCGCCTGCTGGTGGTGCCGGTGCTGAAAGGCAGCTTCGTCTTCGCCGCCGACCTTATCCGCGCCATGCATCGCGCCGGCCTTTCGCCCGAGGTCGATTTCATGATGCTGGCGAGCTACCGCGAGAAGACGAGATCGTCGGGCAAGGTCGAGATCCTGCGCGATGTCGAATCGCCGGTCGCCGATCGCGACATTCTGCTGATCGACGACATCCTCGAATCGGGTCGTACGCTCGCCTATGCCAAGGACCTGCTGGCCGCGCGCGGCGCCAAGAGTGTTCAGACCGCCGTGCTTCTTGAGAAGCCCGGCCACCTCGCCGCCGATATCGAAGCCGATCACCGCGGCTTCATCTGCCCCGACAAGTTCGTCGTCGGCTATGGCATGGACATGGCGCACCAATTCCGCGAATTGCCTTTCGTCGGCCACGTGCTCACGGCGCAGTAACTATTCTTCTGCACGCTTGGCCTTGCCTGGCGCGGCCAGCGCCGGTCTGAGCCGCGGCAACATGCGCCGCGACCGTTTGCGGGCGGAAACCGCATAGACCTGCTTCACCGCTTCGACGATGATCACGCCCGCGAAAGCGGACGAGGTTCGAAGGCCGACCCTCTCCCAGGCCGTCGCCGAAGTGAGCATCAGGCTGCGCTCGGAGGGCGGCATGAACAGGGCCTGCGACCAGCCGACGGGCGAGAACCTCGCCTCCTTCAGGATCTGCTGCAATTGCGAGCGCGAATAGGGCTGGCCATAGCCGAAAGGTGTCAGATCCGATCGCGCCCAAAGGCCGCGCCGGTTCGGCACCACCATCAACAGCCGTCCCTGCGGCGATATCACCCGCCAGAGCTCACGCAACATTTCGGCGGGCTGGTCGGTGAGCTCGAGCCCATGCACGACGAGGGCGAAATCGACGGTGCTTTCAAGCAGTGGCAACTCGCCTTCCTCGACGAGCGCCGCCGCATTGGGCTCGCCATCGGGCCAATGCATGACGCCGCGCTGCGCCATCATGAAGACGAGGCTGCGCTCTGCGCCATGGATCGGTGCCTCGAGATAGGGGACGGCAAAACCCAGCCCCAGAACCGTGGCGCCGGTGAGATTGCCGAAGCGCTCGCGCAGCCGATGTGCGATTATACGCCGGCTGGCCTGGCCGAGCCGGCTCCCGTAAAATTCGCGTAGATCGGCAACATCCATTGTGGGAAAAGATAAGCATTCGGACGGCGTCGGTCACCTGCGAAGTTAAACCTAAGGAAACACTCTATTGCCGAAGCTCGACCTCCATCATTTCATCTGCCGCCAGGACAATTATGGCGTCCTCCTGCATGACCGCGAATCGGGCCTCACCGCCTCGATCGATGCGCCCGAAGCCGCGGCGATCGAGCGCGAGCTTGCCGCCAAGGGCTGGAAGCTCAGCCATATCCTCACCACACATCATCACGTCGACCATGTCGAAGGCAATCTTGCGCTCAAGCGCAAATGGAACGCCAAGATCATTGGTCCGAAGGAGGAAGCGAGCCAGATCCCCGGCATCGATCTTGCGGTATCGGACGGCGACAGCTACGAGTTTGCCGGACGCGAGGTGAAGGTGATCGCGACACCTGGCCATACCAAGGGCCATATCGTGCTCTATCTGCCGCAGGAGGAACTGCTCTTCGCCGGCGACACGCTCTTCGCTCTGGGCTGCGGGCGGGTGATCGAGGGCACGTTGCCCGAGATGTGGGCCTCGCTGGACAAGTTGCGCAAGCTGCCGCCCAGGACGGTATTCCATTGCGGCCATGAATATACCGAGGCCAATGCCCGCTTCGCGCTCACCATCGAGCCCGCCAATGCAGCGCTCATCGCGCGCGCCGAGAAGATCAAGGCGCAGCGCGCCAAGGGTGAAATGACCTTGCCCGGCACCATTGGCGAGGAGCTCGCCACCAATGTCTTCCTGCGTCCCGAAAGCAAGGATATCCGCGCGGTGCTCCGCATGCCGCTTGCCGGCAAGGCCGACGTCTTCGCCGAGATCAGGAAGCGCAAAAACTCTTTTAGATGATGCAAGCGCTCGCAGCCAAGGACGTCGTCCGTCTCCTCGATCTGAAGCCTCATCCGGAGGGCGGGCACTATCGCGAGACTTGGCGGGCTGATGCGGCGCTGGGCGAGCGCTCCGCCGGCACCGCCATCTACTACCTTTTGGCCGAAGGCGAGATCAGCCATTGGCACCGCATCGATGCCGATGAGATCTGGCATTGGCATGCGGGCTTTGCCCTTGATCTTGGTCTTTCGCGCGACGGACGGCATGTCGACACGCATCGCCTCGGCCCCGACCTCGGGCAGGGGGAGCGGCCGCAAGTGATCGTGCCGCGGTTTTGCTGGCAGACGGCGCGCTCGCTTGGGCCTTGGACACTGGTGAGTTGCACCGTGTCACCCGCTTTCGCTTTCGACGGCTTCGAGCTGGCGCCCAAGGGCTGGCGGCCCGGATGATGTTGCAGTTCAGCGCCGCCTGAAGATCATGTCCTTGGCCGCGATCACCGCGCCGATCGTTAGAGCAAATCCCGCCAAAGTTGAAGACTTTGGCGATAAGGATTTGCTCCAAGATATTGATTTGGCGCGAATCCTTTTCGGCGAAGTGATTCCACTTCGCCGGGATGCGCGCTAGCAGGCAGGCGACGACAACCGACCAATGGAATTGCGCGAAGCCGGCGCCGATCAGGACGAGCGTCGAGAATAGCGGCGAGCTGTTGCCCGGCGCTCAATGAACCGATATGGATTCCATCGACCGGTCTGAGGTGCTAGCATGAGCGACAACGGGACAGGTAGCCCCAGCGCAAGCCATTTCAATAGGCACCATCTCGGGTTGATGCTGATCCTCATATCAACAGTCGCCTGGGCATCGGCTGGCTTGTTTGTTCGGCTCCTTCCATTCGATATTTGGACAATCATCGTTTGGCGAAATCTGTTTGCCGTCTTGTTTGTTGGAAGTTTCGTCCTGTGGCGCTTTGGCCGCAGTATTTTTTCCATTGTCCGCGGCTTTGGCGCGCCCGGTGCAGTTGTTACAGTCTGTTCGACGGCAACCATCATCCTGTTTCCAGCCGCGTTTCAACACGCAAGCGTAGGCAACGTTGTTACAATCTACGCATCTCTGCCATTTGTTACGGCGGCGATTGCCTGGATCTGGCTGAAAGAACGGCCGTCTTTTCCGACGCTTCTGGCAGGCGGCGTAGCGCTTCTCGGAATTATCGTTATGGTCGGGCCTTCGGCGGGCGGCCCCCGACTAGGGGATCTGCTCTCATTTCTCTCCACAATTTCCATGGCGTTGTTGACGCTCACGATCAGGAGAAACGCACATATCGAAATGCTCCCAGTCGCTCTGCTTTCAATCATTTTTAGCGGGTTGATCGCGTTGCCATTCGCGAACCAGCTCGGCGAATTTGCAACACGCGATTTCGTGGTCGCTGCCGGGTTTGCGCTTTTTCCTCTAACCTTGGGACTGATGCTGTATGTCATTGGCTCCGCGCTGATACCGGCGACTCTTGCCGCTCTCATCCAGACATTGGAGGCTCCACTAGGGATGCTGTGGGCATGGATTGGGCTGGGAGAGGTGCCGCCTCTGGAAACGATGATTGGAGCGGGAATTGTTCTTGCTGGGGTGTTTGGAAGACTCTTTTATGATTGGCGTCTTTCGCTGACCTCTCCGAAGGCCGAGGCTGCCTGATCGCGCGTCGTCACTCTGGAGCTCTAACGCCCGTCACCCTTTTTGCGCGCCCGCCTGAAGGGTTCGGGGGAGGCTAAAATGCTCACGCCATATATTGCCCGCCATTGGCGGTGAGCACGGAGCCGGTGATGAAGCCCGACTGGTCGGAGGCGAGGAAGACGACGCAGCGCGCCATTTCCTCGGGCTCGCCGAGGCGCCCGACCGGAATCTGCGGCATGATGCGCCTTGTCGAGCACCTCCTGGGGCACCGCCATCACCATCTCGGTCGCGATATAGCCGGGGCAGATCGCATTGACGGTGATGCCCTTGGCTGCGCATTCTCCTGGGCCAGCGCCTTGACGAAGCCGATGTCGCCCGCCTTGGCGGCGGAATAGTTCGCCTGGCCCATCTGGCCCTTCTGGCCGTTGATCGAGGAGATGCTGATGATGCGGCCGAAACTCCGCTCGCGCATGCCTTCCGATCACCGGGCGGCGTCATGTTGAAGAGCGAATTGAGATTGGTGTTGATCACCTGGTACCACTGTTCGGGCGTCATCTTGTGGAACATGCGCATCGCGTGGTGATGCCGGCATTGTTGACCAATATGTCGACCGGGCCGAGCTCAGCCTCGATCGCCTTGAGATTGCCGGCGCAGGCCTCGTAGTTGCCGACATCCCATTTGCGCACCGCGATGCCGGTTTCGGCCTTGAACTTCTGCGCCGCCTCGTCATTGCCGGCATAGTTGGCCACCACTTTGTAGCCCTTCTTTGCTTGAGCGCCTTGGAAATGGCAGCGCCTATGCCGCGTGTTCCGCCGGTTACGACTGCCACTCGTCCCATGTTGCTTCACCCCTCTTCGCTTTGAAGAATTGGTCCCCGCTTATTATTGTTACGGCCGTTCAACGCACATGGCGATGCCCATGCCGCCGCCGATGCACAAGGTGGCGAGGCCCTTCTTGGCTTTGCGCTTGCCCATTTCGTGCAGCAGCGTGGCCAGGACACGGGCACCCGACGCGCCGATCGGATGGCCGATGGCGATGGCGCCGCCATTGACATTCACGATGTCGCGTGTTCCAGCCCATGTCCTTGTTGACGGCGCAGGCCTGGGCGGCGAAGGCTTCATTGGCTTCGACGAGATCGAGATCGTCGGCTTTCCAGCCGGCCTTCTTGAGGGCCGCGCGCGAGGCGGGGATCGGGCCCGTTCCCATGATCGCCGGATCGACGCCGGCATGCGCCCAGGAGACGATGCGGGCCAGAGGCTCGAGGCCGCGCTTCTCGGCTTCCTTGGCGCTCATCAGGATGACGGCAGCAGCGCCGTCATTGATGCCCGACGCATTGCCGGCGGTCACCGTGCCGTCCTTCTGAAAGGCGGCCTTGAGCTTGGCCGACCTGGTCGAGGGTCGCGCCATGGCGGATATATTCATCCTGGTCGACGACGATGTCGCCCTTGCGCGAGGCAATGGTGACCGGCGCGATCTCGTCCTTGAACCTGCCGGCCTTCTGGGCGGCTTCCGCCTTGTTCTGCGAGGCAACGGCGAAATTGTCCTGGGTGTCGCGCGTGATCTGCCACTGGCGCGCGACGTTCTCGGCCGTGTTGCCCATGTGATAGCCGTTGAAGGCATCCCACAGGCCGTCCTTGATCATGGTGTCGATCATCTGGAAGTCGCCCATCTTCACGCCATTGCGCAGATGCTGGCAGTGCGGCGCCATGCTACATGGATTCCTGGCCGCCGGCCGCCACGATCTTGGCATCGCCATTGGCGATCTGCTGCAGGCCGAGCGCCACGGCGCGAAGGCCCGAGCCGCAGAGCTGGTTGACGCCCCAGGCAGGGCTTTCGACCGGGATGCCCGGCGGCGATCGAGGCTTGGCGCGCCGGATTCTGGCCCTGACCCGCGGTCAGGATCTGGCCCATGATCACCTCATCGACCTCCTTCGGCTCGACCTTGGCGCGCTCCATGGCGGCCTTGAGAGCGACGGCCCCCAGAGCATGCGCGGGCACGGCTGGCAAGGCGCCATTGAAGGAGCCGACCGGCGTGCGCGCGGCCGAGACGATGACCACCGAATTCTCGGAATTAGCCATGAAATGCGCCTCCAGTGTTGACTGTTGGGGGTCATTATAGCCCGACTATTGCCGGGCGTTGCAATGCGGCTTTGGCCAAAGCGTAGCCTGACGTCTTTTTGCACTTGCAATTGTGCACCGCACGGCGCAACCTTTCGCAACACAGACAGAGACCGCAGTCAAGCGGCATGGATGGAACAGGGAGAACTGAGTTGAGCGGCGAGACAGGCAGCCACCGCGAACGCGGTCGTCATCAAGAAATACGCCAACCGGCGTCTCTACAATACCGCAACCAGCACCTATGTCACCCTCGACGACCTTTCCGACATGGTCAAGAAGGGCACCGATTTCGTCGTCTATGACGCCAAGACCGGCGAGGAGATCACCCGCTCGGTCCTGACCCAGATCATCTTCGAGGAAGAGAGCAAGGGCCAGAACCTCCTGCCGATCAAGTTCCTGCGCCAGCTCATCCGCTTCTATGGCGACAGCATGCAGGCTTTCGTGCCGGGCTATCTCGAATTTTCGCTGGAATCGCTCACCCGCGAGCAGGACAAATTGCGCCAGCAGACTGGCCGAAGCCTGGGGCGCCGATCCCTTCAAGGCGATGCGAGGAGCAGACCAAGCGCAACATGGCGATGTTCCAGGACGCCATGCGCATGTTCAATCCCTTCGCCGCGGCCATGGCCAACCAACAGCCGCCACAGCAGAAGGCGCAAGGCAACGCGCAGCCCAGGGAGCCGCAGCAGACTGGAGCCGGCAAGGACGACCTTCAGGCGCTGAAGGACCAGCTCTCCGCCATGCAGCGCAAGATCGACGCCATCGCCAGCGGGAAGTGACGGCATTAGCGCGCATCCCGGCGAAGTGGAATCGCTTCGCCGAAAAGGATTCGCGCCAAATCAGTATGTTGGAGCAAATACAGATCACGATCACTTCAGACCGCTTCGGTCTGAAGTGATGAACGTGATCGGAATCCCAAGTTGGCGCGTGATCGGACGGAAAACCGGATCCACTTTTCCTGATCGCGCGCTCGCCAAAGTCTTCAACCCCGGATCGAGTCCGGGCGGGCCTTTGGCGGGATTTGCTCGAGCGCGCATCCCGGCGCAACCGGGATCCGTCAATCGAGACTAAGCCGGCTTGCGGCGGAATTGCGCGTTGAGCGCGTCGATTGCCATTCTGAGCCGCGACAGGTCGGGCTCGCCGTCGTCTTGCAGGCGACGCGAATTCGGATGGCCGGCAGGTGACGCTGACGCGGCCATGCTCGCCTTCACAGGCCGGGCCTCGGGCTCGAGTTCTTCCTCGGATCGGGGGATTTCCGGCGCTGCTTCATTGTCCAGCACCCAGGGGATGTCGAGCGAGGCCTTGCCGAACAGATTGCCCTGCAGATAGTCGACACCCCATTTGCGCAGGAATTCGGCGTCTTCCGCCGTCTCGACCCATTCGGCGATGGTCTTGAGCTCGAACTTCTGCGCCATATCGATCAGCGAGCGGACGAAATACTGGTTGTCCTGGTTCTCGGCCGAGGTCGCTCGCAGAACGAACCGTCGAGCTTGAGGATGTCGACATTGAGCGCCTTGAGATTGCGGAACGAAGTGTAGCCGGCGCCGAAATCGTCGATCGCGACGCGGCAGCCGATATCGCGCAGGGCGCTGCGTGAAGCGCGCCGTTTCGTCGAGATCGCCCAAGCGCCACCGTTTCGGTGATCTCGACGGTGATCCGGTTCGTCACGTCGCGATGCGCGGCCAGGATGTCGGTCAGCTGGCTGAACCAGCGCGGATCGGTGGCGGTGATGCCCGAGACATTGAAGGTCAGATGGGCGCCGGGATAGGCAAGCAGCGTCGACGACGGTCAGTTGCACCACGGTGCGGTCGATGAGCCGCACCAGGCCGAGCTTTTCGGCGATCGGGATCAGATGGGCCGCGGCGATCATGTCGCCGTCGCTCGTCCGCCATGCGCAGCAATGCTTCATGCATGACGATCTCGCCGCGATGTCGCATCGACGATCGGCTGGAAGGCGAGCTTGAAGCGGTCCTCCTTGAGGCAGGCCACGATCTCGGTGGCGCAGCGCGCATTGAGGCCGCGCTCGGAGATGCGCTTCTGCGACGGCTTGTAGATGACGAAGCCGTCGGAGGGCATGCGCTTGGCCTCGGTCAGCGCCTCTTCGGCGCGCGCCATCGCGGTATTGGCGTCGGCGCGCATGGCCGGGCAGGATGATGGCCGCCGATCGACAGCATCGCCCAGACCGGCCCGTGCTCTGTCTCGATGACGCTTTCGCGCGCCACGTTCGAGGAAGCGCTCGGCGGCGATCGCGCAGTTCGTCCTCGCTGCAATTATTGAGGATGATGCCGAACTTGCTGCCGGAATAGCGCGCGATCGCGATCGCCGGTGCGCACCACCTGGCGCAGCCGCCGGCCGACCGCGATGATGACTTCATCGGCGACCTCGAAGCCATAGGCGTCGTTGACCACCGCCAGATTGTTGATGCGCGGCGATCACGAAGGCGCGCGCGACCCCTTCGCTGTCGGCGCCGCAATGATCGCCTCGCCCAGCGCTTCCGCCATGCGGCCGCGATTCATCATGCCGGTCAGCGGATCGCAATTGCCGAGAAAGTTCAGCTGCTGGTCGCGCGAGTGGCGGTCATCGATGCGCCGGACGATGCCAAAGGCTTCCGCTGGCCGGCCGTCGGCGTCCGCATACCAGCGACCGCTGTCCTCGAGCCAATAGGATCGTCTTGCCGTTCCTGCCGTTCGGACGGAACAGATATTCGATCTGGAAGGGAATGCCGTCGCCCTTCATCCTTGTGGACCGCGCGCATGACCGTGTCGTAGCGGTGGTGAAATTGTCGGCATCGAGAAGGTCGGCATAGGCGCGGCCGGTCGCGAGGCGATCTGCGGGGCAATGCCGAGGACCTCGGATGCGTTGGCGCTCCAGGAGATCTCGTCCGATTCGATGATCCAGTGATAGGCGGCTTCGCCCACCGCCACCACCGCCTGCGCACCCGCTCGAGTTCTTCGGCGCCGATGACGCGCTGCGAAAGATTCCGACCGGCGTGCGCGCCGGCTCGGACGCGGGGGATTTGGATGTTTTTTCGCTCAAGCAGCCTCCGGAGCGCTTCGTCTGACGCAAACATACTGACCGGCATGCCGAATGCGGCACCTTCCACAATACCGCCCAATTGGTAAATAACTGAAAAACGGCATAGATCACTTCAGGTCGATTCGACCCGAAGTTCCTGTCGGTATAGCAGTTTGATATCAGGAACTTCGCGTTCAGCACATTAGTAGCCCAGTGCCAGGCCATCCTTGCGGAAGTCGGACCCGCCGACGAGGACGCCGTGTATGCGCTCGAACAGTATGGCCTGCCCGCCGCCCAGCGGGCGCGGCGACTTCGGCAAGCACATGGCCGCGCTCGATAAGTCCGCGGCGCACCGTGTCATCTATCCCCGCCTCGACATCGACCCTGCCCTCGCGCGGGAAAAGCCGCGGGAAATCGAGCGCGGTCTGCGCGTCCTGCCATAGACGTAGCGGTTGAGCACCACTGCCATATGACCCATCGGCTGGTAAGACCCGCCCATGACGCCGAAGGACATAGTCGACCTTTCCGTCCGCACGGACCATTGCCGGGATGATCGTGTGGAGCGGCCGCTTGCCCGGCCCGATGCAATTGGGATGGCCCGGCCTCGGTCACGAAATTTGCGCCGCGATTTTGCAACGCAATACCGGTCTTCGGCGTCACGATGCCCGAGCCGAAGCCTGAATAGATCGAGTTGATGAAGGAGATGGCGGTGCCGTCCTTGTCCGACGACTGTCAAATAGACCGTGTCGGAGCCTGGCATCGGTACGAGATCTTCGGGCGCCGTCGTCGCTTGCTTCATGTCGATGTGCGCCGCGAGCTCTTGCGCCAGCTTGTCGCCGAGCAGCGCCTGGGGCTCGATCGTCATCGCGTCCGCATCGGCGATATGCCGGTTGCGCAGCACCCAGGCGAGCTTCAGCGCCTCGATCTGCAGATGGTGGCGCTCGGGGCTGCCCTCGCCATACCTGGCCATATCGAACTGCTCGAGGATGTTGAGCGCGATCAGGGCCGTGAGGCCCGACCGTTGGGCGGGATTTCGAGAATCTCGACGCCGGCGAAGGCGGTCGAGATCGGCTCGACCCAGGTCGACTCGGTTTGGGCGAAATCATCGAGGGTAAGAAGGCCGCCGCGCTCCTCGAGATGGGCGACGATCTCATCGGCGATCTCGCCCGCATAGAAGCCGTCGCGGCCCTTCTCGCCGATAAGACGCAATGTGCGCGCGAGAGCCGGATAGCGCATGACCTCGCCAGCTGCGGGCGGCCGCCCGTTGACGAGATAGTGCAGCTTCGCGCCTTCGTCATCGGCGATGTCCTTGACATCGTCGGGCCAGTCGAAGGCGACGCGCGGTGTCGTCGGCACGCCTTCCTCGGCGAGGCGGATCGCCGGCTCCAGCGCTTCCTTGAGGTCGATCGTGCCATGGCGCGCGAGCAGAGCAGTCCCAGGCATCGATGGCGCCGGGCACGGTGACCGCATGCACGCTCCTGGGTGCAATCTCGGTGAGCTTGGACCGGGCGAGCCAGATCGGCATCCGCCTTCTGCGCCGCGCGGCCCGAGCCATTGAGGCCTATCACGGTGCCATCGCGGCTTGCCGATCAAGGCGAAGCAGTCGCCGCCAATGCCAGTCATATGCGGTTCGGTGATGCACAGAACTGCAGACGCGGTGATGGCCGCATCGACGGCGTTGCCGCCGTTTCTGCAGCACATCGAGTGCAGCAAGGGTGGCAAGCGGCGATGAGGTGGCGGCCATGCCATTGACGCCATAGGCGAGCGGACCGGCCGGGCAGCTGGAAATTGCGCATGCCCTCCCTTAAGCCGGGCTTTGCTCGCTTTCATCTAGGCCAGAGTGTCGCAATCCGCTTGAAGATGCCGATTTCGCTATCGCCTTGCGAAAATGGCCTCTCTATTGTTCGCTGCCGAAATTCGCGAGGTCGCTGCGAGGCATGCGGCGAATCTGCCCGTCTGAAGGATACCGTAGAGTGGGAGGAATTCGCGCCATGGCTACCGTCAAGAGCGACATCGAGATCGCCCGTGAAGCGAAAATGAAGCCGATCATGGAGATCGGCAAGAAGCTCGGCATCCCCGCAGAAGATCTCATCCCCTATGGCCACACCAAGGCGAAGCTGTCCTTGACTACATCTACGGGCCTCGCCAAGAAAAAGGACGGCAAGCTTATCCTCGTCACCGCCATCAACCCGACGCCGGCCGGCGAAGGCAAGACGACGACCACCGTCGGCCTCGGCGACGGCCTCAACCGCATCGGCAAGAAGGCGATGATCTGCCTGCGCGAGCCATCGCTCGGTCCCTGCTTCGGCATGAAGGGCGGCGCGGCCGGCGGCGGCTATGCCCAGATCGTGCCGATGGAGGACATCAATCTCCATTTCACCGGCGACTTCCACGCGATCACTTCGGCGCACAATCTGCTCTCGGCGATGATCGACAATCACATCTATTGGGGCAACGAGCTCGGCATCGACACGCGCCGCGTCGCCTGGCGCCGCGTGATGGACATGAACGACCGGGCACTGCGCGACATCGTCTGCTCGCTGGGCGGCGTCGCCAACGGCTTCCCGCGCGAAGCGGGCTTCGACATCACGGTCGCCTCCGAGATCATGGCGATCCTTTGCCTTTCGACGTCGATCGACGATCTCGAGCGCCGCATCGGCCAGATCGTCATCGGCCAGCCAAGCGCGACAAGGGCCAGGTGCTCGCCAAGGACATCAAGGCGGCGGGCGCCATGACGGTGCTGCTCAAGGATGCGCTCATGCCCAATCTGGTGCAGACGCTCGAGAACAATCCGGCCTTCGTGCATGGCGGGCCCTTCGCCAATATCGCCCATGGCTGCAATTCGGCCATGGCGACGAAAGCGGCGCTCAAGCTCGCCGACTATGTGGTCACCGAGGCGGGCTTCGGCGCCGATCTGGGCGCTGAGAAGTTCTTCGACATCAAATGCCGCAAGGCCGGACTTCATCCCGACTGTGACGGTCATCGTGGCGACGGTGCGCGCGCTCAAGATGCATGGCGGCGTCGCCAAGGACGAGCTCAAGAAGGAGAATGTCGAGGCGCTCAAGAAGGGCCTCGCCAATCTCGGCCGCCATATCGAGAACGTGAAGAAGTTCGGCGTGCCGATCGCGGTCGCCGTCAACCACTTCATCACCGACACCGATGCCGAGGTCGAGGCGATCCGCAACTTCTGCCACGACCATGGCGTCGAGGCCTTCAAATGCACCCATTGGGCCGAAGGCGGCAAGGGCACCGAGGCGCTCGCCAAGCATGTGGCGGCGCTCGCCGACAAGGGCTCGAGCCAGTTCCATCCGATCTATGACGACGACCATGCCGCTGTGGGACAAGGTCAAGACCATCGCGCGCGAAATCTACCGCGCCGACGACATCGTCGCCGACAAGGCGGTGCGCGACCAGTTCAAGGCCTTCGAGGCGCAAGGCTATGGCAAGTTCCCGATCTGCATGGCCAAGACGCAATATTCCTTCTCGACCGATCCCAATCTCAAAGGGACGCCCACCAACCATGTGGTGCCGATCCGCGAGGTGAGGCTGTCGGCGGGCGCGGAGTTCATCGTCGTCATCTGCGGTGACATCATGACCATGCCGGGCCTGCCCAAGGTGCCGTCGGCCGAGATCGATCGGCCTCGACGTCAAGGGCCGGATCGTGGGTTTGTTCTGAACCAGGTGTCAGATATCAGGGATCAGGTGTCAGGAGTTCCTGATGCCTGACCCCTGATACCTGCACCCTGATAGCTACACCGCCTCGCCCTGCAGCAGTTTCGGCAGATGGCCGGTCTCGCCCGCCGCCTCGCGCATGAAGAAGCCCTTGAGCGCGCCGAGGCTGCCGGCGGCGCGCAGGCCGAGGCCCCGGATGGCGCGCAAGCCTGGATTGTCGTTGGAGAAGAGCCGCGTCAGCCCGTCGGTCGCGACCGCCGTCATCACCGTGTCGAAGCGCCGCCAGCGCGCATAGGCCTCGAGCACGCCCGCCGAGCCCGGATCGAGGCCGAGCTTGACGGCGTCTGAAATGCTTTCGGCGAGTGCCGCCACATCGCGCAGGCCCAGATTGAAACCCAAGCCCGCGATCGGGTGAATGACATGCGCCGCATCGCCGATGAGCGCGAGTCTTTCAGCCGTGAAGGAGCGCGCGACCTGCATGGAGAGCGGATAGGCATGGCGTGGGCCTGCGACCGTGAGCTCGCCCAGATGGCCGCCGAACCGGCGCGACAATTCGGCGAGGAAGCTTTGATCGTCGAGCGCCACGATGCGGCGCGCATCATCGCTGGGCTCGGTCCAAACGAGCGAGCTCCGATTCCCGGGCAGAGGCAGGATGGCGAAGGGACCCGAGGGCAGGAAGTGCTCCTCGGCGCGGCCTGAATGCGGGCGCTCATGCGCAACCGTGGTGACGATGCCCGACTGGTCGTAGGACCAGCCATACGTCTCAATACCGGCGGCTTTGCGCGCGGGCGAGGCGCGCCCGTCGGCGGCAATGAGAAGCGATGCCTTGGCTTCGTCGCCTGCGCCGCTCGTGACACGCACAAGACCTGGGCCGAAACTAAATGAGCCGATCCGCGTGTCGCCTTTGAGGCGGATGTGCGGTGAGGCGAGCGCCGCATCGAGCAGCGCGCCATAGAGATGGCGGTTCTCCACCATATAGGCGGAGACTTCGCCGCCATGATCCTCTTCGCCGAAATGCAGAAGCGCCGGTCGCGCGATGGCCCCAGGCCTGGCGTCGGTGACGATGATCTCGCGCATGGGCTCGGCATGGGCGGCAATCTCGTCCCACACACCCAGCGCCTCGAGCATGCGGCGCGAGGAAGCGGTGATAGCCGAGGCCCGGCCGTCGAAACTGTCGCGGACGAATTTGCGGGGATCCGCCTGGTCGAGAACGAGAATGTCGAGCGGCCGCAACGCATTTGGCCCGGCCAAAGCTACGGCTGCTGCGAGCCCGTTGAGGGCGGCCCCGGCAATCAGGATGTCCGCTCTGTCCATGCGCGTGAAAGGCCAGTTTTAGCGCGGATCGTCAAGCTCGGCATCCTGCATAAAAACTAATCAGATATGTACCTTTGCACGAATATTAGGCATACCGTGCAGCCTAGCAACCCGGATTTTCCAAGAAAACCTCTGTTTTTCAATTAGATAGATCGGCGGCCGAATCTGGCACAGAACTTGTTAGCTGCTGCACTGCAACATCAGGGAGATGGGCGCATGAAATATATTATTGCCATCGTCAAACCGCACAAGCTGGACGAGGTCCGCGAGGCGCTTGGCGGCGATCGGCATCCAAGGGATCACTGTCACCGAGGTGAAAGGGCATGGCCGCCAGGGCGGCCATACCGAATTCTATCGCGGCGCCGAATACGCCGTGACCTTCGTGCCCAAGGTGAAGATCGAGATTGCCGTCGATGAGGGGCTGGCGCCTCGCGCCATCGAGACCATCCGCAAATCCGGCGAAACCGGCCAGATCGGCGACGGCAAGATCTTCGTGCTGCCGCTTGAACAGGCGGTGCGCATCAGGACCGGCGAGACCGGCAGTGATGCGCTGTAAGGGGAATCCAATGAGGAATATTGCAATGACATTGAGTGATTTTTCACGCCGCAAGGCGGCCCTGCTCGGCTCCGGGCTGTTGCTCGCCGGGCTCTTGCCCGCGGGGACGGCTGAAGCCGCGGCAAGCATCAACAAGGGCGACACGACCTGGATGCTGGTCGCCACCATCCTGGTCATCCTGATGACGATACCGGGCCTCGCCCTGTTCTATGGCGGGCTGGTGCGCTCCAAGAACGTGCTCTCCGTCCTGACGCAGGTCTTCATCTGCTTCTCGCTGATCGGCATCCTCTGGGTCATCTACGGCTATTCGATCGCCTTCACCAACGGCAACGCCTTCATCGGCGGGCTGTCGAAATTCTTCCTCGCCGGCGTTGACATCAACACCATGGCCGCGACCTTCTCCAAGGAGACCTATGTGCCGGAGCTCACTTACGTGATGTTCCAGCTTACTTTCGCCGCGATCACCCCGGCCCTCATCGTCGGCGCCTTTGCCGAGCGCATGAAGTTCTCGGCCGTCCTGCTCTTCCTCGTCATCTGGTTCACCTTCGCCTATTTGCCGATGGCGCATATGGTGTGGTGGTGGGCCGGCCCCGACGCCTATACGCTGAGCGCCGAAAATCTCGATGCGGTGAAGGCGGCGGTCGGCGAAGCAAGCGGCGACCGACTTCCTGGCCAAGCTCGCGGCAGCGGCCGATGATGCGGCCAAGGCCACGGTGCTCGCCGATTACGCGACCGCAGTGAATGCCTCGAACGGCTGGCTCTTCAACTGGGGCGCCATCGACTTCGCCGGCGGCACGGTCGTCCACATCAATGCCGGCATAGCGGGCCTCGTCTGCGCGCTCGTCCTCGGCAAGCGCGTCGGCTATGGCAAGGACGCCGATGGCGCCGCACAACCTGCCGCTCACCCTGGTCGGCGCGTCGCTACTCTGGGTCGGCTGGTATGGCTTCAACGCCGGGTCCAATCTCGAATCCAACGGCCTCACTGCGCTCATTGTCCTCAATACGACCATCGCCACAGGTGCTGCGGCCCTTGCCTGGACCTTCGGCGAATGGGTGACGCGCGGCCATCCGAGCCTGCTCGGCGCCGCCTCCGGCGCGGTCGCGGGTCTTGTTGCCATCACGCCCGCCTGCGGCTGGGTCGGTCCCGGCGCCGCCATTCTGATCGGCCTCATTGCCGGCTTCGTCTGCCTGTGGGCGGTGGTGTGGATCAAGGCCAAGCTTCGGCTATGACGATTCGCTCGATGTGTTCGGCGTCCATGGCGTCGGCGGCATTGTCGGCGCGCTTTTGACCGGCATCTTCGTCAATCCGGCGCTGGGCGGCATGGGCGTCACCGATTATCTCGCCACCGACACGTCGGCGAAGGTCGCCGAATACTCCTTCGGCACGCAGATGACGGCGCAGATCGTTGCGGTCCTCACCGCGCTCATCGTGTCGGGCGTGGTGAGCTATGTGGCGCTCATGATCTGCAAAGTCGTGACCGGCCTCAGGGTCACGGAGGCGGAGGAGCGCGAAGGTCTCGATATCGCCTCGCACGGGGAGCGGGCCTACAACTGATTTGCGACGCTGTGCAGGCGGGGCGCTAAAAAGCCCCGCTTTTTTAATGCACTTAACGGCACATTAACCACGTCCCGCCAGACTCCACGTTAACCATTCTTATCTCGAGACGGGGTTGCCTCATGGCGGGCCGGCGCGTGGCTATCGATCATCCAATCGACACCGATGACGGTGCCGTGCCGGCGGCGATCCGCCGCTTCCTGCGCAACCGGCTGATGGAGTTCGTAGGTTTTGTCGGCTTCGTCTTGTGCGTGGCGGTGGGCGTGGCGCTCGCCACCTGGTCGCCTTCCGATCCATCGCTCAGCCGCGCGGTCGAGGGCACGCCCGGCAATTTTCTCGGCTATCCGGGTGCCATCGTTTCCGACCAGCTGATGCAGCTCTTCGGTCTCGGCGTCGTCGCCGCCATCGCGCTCCCGCTCTTGTGGAGCATGCGGCTGATGACGCACTACCCGATCAACCGTCCGATCAGATCCGTCTTCGCCTGGCTCATCTGCGCCTTCATGGCGTCGGCCTTCCTCGCGATGATCACGCCGCCGGAAGGTTTCGCGCTTGAAGCAGGATTCGGCGGCCAGGCCGGCGAGGTTCTGAAATCGGGCGTTCTCGCCGTGCTCAATCTCGGTTTCAAGGGCTTCTTCGCCTCATTCGTCGCGGCGGCCCTGTTCGGCGCCGGCGCCGTGATGACCGGCGCGACGGCCGCAGGCTTCAGCCGGTCCGACAGCGCGTTCTCGGCGGCGCTCGGCTACTGGATCCGCTGGACCGCGGCATCGGTGTGGAGCCTTGTGCACGCGCTCTTCCAACGCTGGCGCATGCTGCGCCAGCTCAAGGCGCAGGACAGGGCCTTCCGCGCCCGCGCAGCGAATGCCGCCCGCAAGACGGGACGTGTCGAGCCGCGCCTCGATCGCAACGCCAAGCGCCTCGAAAAGGACAATCCGCCCTGGCTCAAGCTTCCCGCTTCCGACGAGGATGAAGACATCGACGCTCGGATGAATGGCGATGAGGAGGGCGAAGAAGACGAGGACGAGGACGATGATGCGGGAGCCGCAACGTCCCGCCGCGTGAGCGCGCGCGCCAACCAGACGATCAGACAGGCGAAGTCCGGCAGGAAGCAGCGCCGGAAAAGCGAGTTCGAGCTTCCCGCACTGACCCTTCTGGCGGAGCCCAAGAAAAACAACCGCGCCGTCGAACTGTCGCCGAGAAATGCTCGAGCAGAATGCCCGGGCGCTCGAAGGCGTGCTCGAGGATTTCGGCGTCAGGGGCCAGATCATCAATGTGCGCCCGGGCCCCGTGGTGACGCTCTACGAGCTCGAACCCGCGCCCGGC
The DNA here is from genome assembly GCA_963841765.1 of uncultured Alphaproteobacteria bacterium. Classification (GTDB taxonomy): domain Bacteria; phylum Pseudomonadota; class Alphaproteobacteria; order Rhizobiales; family Aestuariivirgaceae; genus Taklimakanibacter. The sequence continues at coordinate 115,773 of CAWJDZ010000021.1, read as the reverse complement.
ATCAAATCGTCGCGCGTCATCAGCCTCGCCGACGATATCGCCCGCTCGATGAGCGCCGTCTCGGCGCGCGTCGCGGTGGTGCCGGGGCGCAACGCCATCGGCATCGAGCTGCCCAACTCCAAGCGCGAGACCGTCTATCTGCGCGAACTCCTGGGCTCCGAAGCCTTCGAGAAGACCAACCAGAATCTGGCCCTCGCGCTCGGCAAGAACATCGGCGGCGAACCGGTCTTCGCCGATCTCGCCCGCATGCCGCATCTGCTGATCGCCGGCACGACGGGCTCCGGCAAATCGGTCGGCATCAACACGATGATCCTTTCGCTGCTCTATCGCCTCACGCCCGACCGCTGCAAGCTCATCATGATCGATCCCAAGATGCTCGAGCTCTCGGTCTACGAGGGCATCCCGCATCTGCTCGTCGCCCGTCGTCACCGATCCGCGCAAGGCGGTGGTGGCGCTGAAATGGGCGGTGCGCGAGATGGAAGACCGCTATCGCAAGATGTCGAAGGTCGGCGTGCGCAATATCGACGGCTTCAATGCCAGGCTCGAGCAGGCGCGCGAGCAAGGGCGAGACCATGTCGCGCACCGTGCAGACGGGCTTCGATCCGGAAACCGGCGAGCCGATCTTCGAGCGCGAGGAGATGGATCTGTCGCCGATGCCCTATATCGTCGTCATCATCGACGAAATGGCCGACCTCATGATGGTGGCGGGCAAGGACATCGAAGGCGCGGTCCAGCGCCTCGCCCAGATGGCCCGTGCCGCCGGCATCCATGTAGTCATGGCGACGCAGCGTCCCTCGGTCGACGTCATCACCGGCACTATCAAGGCGAACTTCCCCACCCGCATCTCCTTCCAGGTGACCTCCAAGATCGACAGCCGCACCATCCTGGGCGAGCAGGGCGCCGAGCAGCTGCTGGGGCAGGGCGACATGCTCTACATGGCGGGCGGCGGACGCATCTCGCGCCTGCACGGGCCCTTCGTCTCCGATGACGAGGTCGAGAAGATCGTGCGCTCCCTGAAGAGCGCAGGGCGCGCCGGAATATGTCGAAGCGGTGACCGAGGAGCCGGAGGAAGGCTATGGCGAACCCGGCGGCTCCTACGGCGAGGCGGTGGAGGCCGGCGGCGGCGGTTCGGGCGATGAGCTCTATGATCAGGCGGTGGCCGTGGTGCTGCGCGACAAGAAGGTCTCGACCAGCTACATTCAGCGGCGCCTGCAGATCGGCTATAACAAGGCGGCGAGCCTGATCGAGCGGATGGAGAAGGAAGGCCTGATTTCGTCCGCCAATGCCACCGGCAAGCGTGAAATCCTGGTTCCGGGGGATAGTGCCAGGGACTGATCGACTTGCAGCAAATCCCGCCTAAGTCGGTGACTTTGGCGATAAGGATTTGCTCCACAGCGCGAAACCCTGTCGGGGAAGCGGTTCCACGACGCCGGGATGCGCGCTATCGTGTCGCAAAAGCGCCCCCTTGTTGGGGGATATGCCTCACCGAAAGCGAAGCGAAGGGAACCTGACGTGATGAAGCTGTTCAGCAAGAAATGCCGGGGACTCCTGGCCGCGGCGACCATGGCCGGTCTCCTCTCCTTCTTAGGGACGGCCGGGATTGCCAAATCCATCGATCTGACCACTGCCCAGTCCGCCGCGGTCAAGGAGGTCGCCGGCTACATCCAGGGTTCAAGACCCTGCAGGGCGAGTTCACTCAGGTGAGCTCGAAAGGCAATGTTTCGAAAGGCGTTTTCATCATTTCGAAACCCGGCAAGATGCGCTTCGAATATGCCTCGCCCAATCCCTTCATCATCGTCTCGGACGGCACGTGGGTGACGATCAAGAACCGCGCCAAAGACAAGGCCGAGGAATATCCGCTGTCGCAGACGCCGCTCAGGCTCGTTCTTGACGATGACATCGATCTTCTCAAGGAAGCCAATATCCTCGATGTCGACACCAAGGACGGGCTCACCACCATCACCTTGCAGGACCGCAAAAAGACTGTTCCGGGCCATCTGATCCTCGTCTATGACGAGGCCAGGAAAGCGCTTCAGCAATGGGTGGTGGTCGACGGCCAGGGCCGGCGCACCACGGTCTCGCTCGAGAATATCGTAGCCGGCGGCAAGCCCGATCCGGACTTGTTCAAGATCGAAGTCCGCCGCATGAACAAAAAGCAATAGCAATTTAGGCCACAGAACGCGCGGCTGAAGGGAATCCGCGCCAATTCAATTCGTTAGGCGAAATATGCAGTTTTTGTGACGAGATTTATGCATTTCCGGCTTCGAAAATTATCATATCTGCTCTCTTGAATGTGACTGGCCGGGCATTGAAATCCGAATACGGACTATCTAACTAATTACTCGTGCAACGGGTTAAATCCCAGCCCACGCCCCCCCGCTTGTAGGCTGTGGATCTGTTGTACGCGCCGGTCTTCCCCTCCCGGCGCATTTGCGCACGAGGCGCCGGGCGCCCGGACCCCGAACCGGGCGCCCATTTTTTTGTCCTCTTGCCTGATCTCTGGGCCACGGGCATTAGCGCTTCCATGCAGCTCAAAATCGCCACCTGGAACATCAATTCCGTTCGCTTGCGCATCGGTCTCGTCTGCCGACTGCTCAAGGAACATAGTCCTGACATCCTCTGCCTCCAGGAAACCAAATGCCCGCAGGGCCAATTCCCCTCCGGTCCGCTGAAGCAGCTGGGCTACACCCACATCGCCAGAGTCGGGCCAAGCCGGCTATCACGGCGTCGCCATCGTCTCGCGCCTGCCCCTCAGCCAAGTCGCGGTGCGTTCCTTTTGCCGGAAGCAGGATTGCCGCCATATCGCAGCGGTCGTCGGCGAAGCGCGAGCCCATCGTCCTGCACAATCTCTATGTGCCCGCCGGCGGCGACGAGCCCGACCGTGCGATCAACGAGAAATTCGGCCACAAGCTCGACTTCGTCGCCGAGCTTGAGCACTGGTTCGGCAATGGCTCGGTGCCGGAGAAGCATCACGGCATCGTCGTCGGCGACCTCAATATCGCGCCGCTTGAAAATGATGTCTGGTCGCACAAACGGCTCTTGAAGATCGTGAGCCACACGCCGGTCGAGACGGCAGGGCTCACTCGGGCCCAGGCAGCCGGCAGCTGGGTCGATCTCATCCGCCAGCACGTTCCGCCCGAAGAGAAGGTCTATACCTGGTGGAGCTACCGCGCCCATGACTGGCGTTTGTCGGATCGCGGCCGCCGCCTCGATCATATCTGGACCACGCCCGATCTGGCGCGACGCAGCCAAGGCATCGAGATCCTGCGCGAAGCGCGCGGCTGGCCACAGCCTTCCGATCATGTACCGGTGATGGCGACACTGAGTTTGTGAGGGACAATTTTCTCCCGTGTTGGGCGAGGGGAGACTTCAGCCGCGGGGGAAGAACGGCGCTTTTTCCAGCATGTGACGGATGCGGTCAAATTCGCTGACAGAGCCGGTGAGCTTTCGCGAGAGTGCACTCATCACCTGCGCGCCGAAATCGGGAAACTCACCGACCACGCGCATGAAGACGTCGCGGGTGATCCGGGTGGCCGTGACGGGGATTTTTGCGGTCACATTCAGCGAATAGGCCATGCCCGCGATCATCGCGAGTTCGCCCAGAAAGGCGCCGGACTTGGCAGTCGCCACAAAAATGCGCTCTTCACCCTGGCTCCGCCACACCTCAGCCTCGCCCAGAAGCAGGAGATAGGCCGCGGAGCCACTGCTGGCGGCGCGAAACATGTCGGCGCCCGGCCGCAAATTGAACTCTTTCGCCAGCGAAGGCCATGATCTGCAGATGCGCGGGATCGCATTCCGCGAAAAGCGGAATCTGCCTCAAGCCCTCGGTACTCGTCCTGACGCTCATGATCCGCGCCTTGCCCGTACATTTTGCATGCCTTTGGTCCCATAGCCTCGCGACATCGCCTTTCTACACATCATAGAAGCGTCACGCCGCACCTGTGAGTAACATGTCGGGCAAACCAAGGGAAAAGTCACCGGGCTGTTCCAGTTCAGGGGACAAGCTTATAGCCGCCGGCCTCCGTCACCAGGATTTCCGCATGGGAGGGATCGCGCTCGATCTTCTGCCGCAAGCGGTAGATGTGGGTCTCGAGCGTGTGGGTGGTGACCCCGGCATTATAGCCCCAGACATCATGCAGCAGCGTGTCGCGGCCGATCACCTGCTCGCCCGCCCGGTAGAGGAACTTGATGATCGCAGTTTCCTTTTCGGTGAGCCGGATCTTCTTGGTGTCATCGCGGACCAGCATCTTTGCCGATGGCTTGAACGTATAGGGACCGACCTGAAACACGGCATCCTCGCTCTGCTCGTGCTGACGCAGATGCGCTCGGATGCGCGCCAGAAGCACGCCGAAGCGGAAGGGCTTGGTCACATAGTCGTTGGCGCCGGCATCAAGGCCGAGGATCATGTCGGATTCCGAGGTCTGCCCGGTCAGCATGATGATCGGTCCCTTGTAGCCGTTGCGCCGCATGACCTTGCAGGCCTCGCGTCCATCCATGTCGGGCAGGTTGACATCGAGGATGACGACATCGGCGCCATCACCCTTGAGCGCCTTGATACCCGCTGTCGCAGATCGCGGCCTCGGCGACGGTGAATTCCTCGTGCAGAGCGAATTGTTCCTTGAGCGTTTCGCGCAATATATCATCGTCATCGATGATGAGAATGCGTATAGCCATGCTTACACCTGCCATGCGTGTCTATTGTCCGCCTGCCGCATTTGATGTTTTAAAAGGCTGCCGTCGCCTTGAAAAGCCCTGCAAGCCCCGTGAACCGCCCCCTCGCTGTAATCCATGTCCGCAGCCTGTCCGCCGCCGCACAGGATGCTCAGCTGATTGCCGGAAATTTGCGCATTCGCTGCAAGCTCGGCCGCGCCGGTCGCCGCGCGATGAAACGCGAGGGCGACGGCGCGACACCAACGGGTATTTGGCCGATGCGGCGGATCCTGGCGCGGCGCGACTCATGGGGATGGTCACGGACCGGCCTGCCTTTTCGTTTCGCGGCCCCCGATGACGGCTGGTGCGACGATCCGGCCGACCGCAATTACAACCGCCCGGTCAAGCTGCCCTACCGCGCGAGCCACGAGGCCATGTGGCGCAAGGACCAGCTCTATGACGTCGTGGTAATCCTCGGCCACAATGATCGGCCGCGCATCAAAGGCGCGGGCAGCGCCGTGTTTTTCCATCTGGCCGATCCGCAAGGCGGCCCCGACGGCGGGCTGCATCGCGGTTTCGACCAAGGACATGCGCAAGGTGCTGGCGCTGTGCGGGCGCAAGACCAGGATCAAAGTTTGGTAATCCCATATCTACGGCCCAGCTCACGCGATCTTCATGTGGCGCTCGCCGAAAATGGCAGAGCCGACACGCACATGCGTCGCGCCGAAGCGGATTGCGGTCTCAAAATCGGCGCTCATCCCCATGCTGAGACCGGTGAGGCCGTTGCGCTTGGCGATGGTCTCGAGCAGCGCAAAATGCAGGGCCGGTTCCTCATCGGCGGGCGGGATGCACATCAGGCCCTCAATGGCGAGCCCATAGGTAGACCGGCATGAAGCGAGGAAGCGATCGGCATCGCGCGGCGCGATGCCGGCTTTCTGATCCTCTTCGCCGGTATTGATCTCGACGAAGAGCTGGGGCGACCGGCCCTGGCGTTGGATCTCCTCCGCCAGTACCCGCGCCAGCTTCGCCCGGTCGAGGCTCTGAATGGAGTCAAACAGCGCCACCGCTTCCGAGGCCTTGTTGGACTGCAGCGGGCCGATCAGATGGAGGACGATGCCGCTGTGGCGGGCGCGGAGCTCCGGCCACTTAGCCTTGCTTTCCTGGACCCGGTTCTCGCCGAAGACGCGCTGGCCGGCTGTGATGACGGGTTCGATCGCTGCGGCCGCGAAGGTCTTGCCGACCGCGACCAGGGTGATATCGGTGGCATTTCGCCCGGCGTCAAACGCGGCCTGAGCGATGCGCTGGCGCACCCGGGTGAGGCCGGCATGTGGAGTTTCAACGTCGAACTGGGCGGGGTGGCGGCTCATGGTCTTGGCCTATACGCGGCTTGCGGGGCTTTGCAAGTGAGTCTAAACGCATCGTGGCCTGGCATCTGAGGCGCCCCTGGCACCGACAACCGAATGGACCCGACGTGACGAGCGATCGCTACAATCCGCGCGAAACCGAGCCGCGCTGGCAGGAAGTCTGGAACGACAGGCGCGCTTTCGAGGCGCGCCATGATGCGTCGCGACCAAAATATTACGTGCTCGAGATGTTTCCCTATCCCTCGGGCCGCATCCATATTGGCCATGTGCGGAACTATGCGATGGGCGACGTCATTGCCCGCTTCCGCCGGGCCCTGGGCTACAATGTCCTTCATCCAATGGGCTGGGATGCTTTCGGCATGCCCGCCGAGAATGCCGCCATCGAGCGCGGCGTGCATCCCAAATCCTGGACCTATGACAATATCGCCGCCATGCGCACGCCAACTCAAGGCTCGATGGGCTCTCGCTCGACTGGAGCCGCGAATTGGCGACCTGCGATCCTTCCTATTATCGCCATGAGCAGGAGATGTTCATCGATTTCATGAAGGCCGGGCTCGTCGAGCGCAAAGTCTCGCATGGTCAATTGGGATCCGGTCGATCAGACCGTGCTCGCCAATGAGCAGGTGATCGATGGCCGCGGCTGGCGCTCCGGCGCCCTCGTCGAGAAGCGCGAGCTGGCGCAGTGGTTCCTGAAGATCTCCGATTTTTCAGAGGAGCTGCTTACCGCCCTCGACGGCGCTCGACAAGCTGGCCCGAGAAGGTCCGTCTCATGCAGGCGCAACTGGATCGGCCGCTCAGAAGGCATGCGCTTCTCCTTCACCCTCGAGGACGAGAATGGCCGTGCGCTCGACGACAAGCTCACCGTCTATACGACGCGCCATGACACGATCTTCGGCGCCAGCTTCTGCGCGCTCTCGGCCGATCATCCGCTCGTCCGAACACTTGAGCCGGAAATTCCGGGGCTTGCCGAATTCCGCCGTGAAGTGGCGGCCCTCGGCACCAGCGAGGAGTCGATCGAGCGCGCCGAGAAGAAGGGTTTTTCCCTCGAGCTCTTCGCCCGCCATCCGTTCCGCAAGGATGTCATTCTGCCGGTCTATGCCGCCAATTTCGTGCTGATGGGCTATGGCGAGGGCGCCATTTTCGGCTGCCCGGCGCATGATCAGCGCGACCTCGATTTCGCCCGCAAGTATGGCCTCCCGGTCATACCGGTGGTCGCGCCGAGAGGTACGGACCCGTCACGATTTGTGATTGGCGATGAGGCGTTTCTCGAGAAGGAAGGCGATCAGACGGTCCTCATCAATTCCGATTTCCTCGATGGGATGTCCGTGCCCGAGGCCAAGGAGGCAGTGTCGCCGGCGCATGGAGGCGGGAGGCATTGGCGAGCGCAAGGTGAACTACCGCTTGCGCGACTGGGGTGTCTCGCGCCAGCGCTATTGGGGCTGTCCGATTCCGGTCATCCACTGCGCCAAATGCGGCGTGGTTCCGGTGCCGCAAGACCGACCTGCCGGTGACGCTGCCCGAAGATGTCACTTTCGATAAGCCCGGCAACCCGCTGATCCATCACCCGACATGGAAGGACATGTCCTGCCCAGCCTGCGGCGGGCACGGCCCAGCGCGAGACCGACACTTTCGACACCTTCGTCGATTCCTCCTGGTACTTCGCGCGCTTCTGCTCGCCCCATGCCGAAGTACCCGTCGATCGCGCCGAAGCCAAGTACTGGATGCCGGTCGATCAGTATATCGGCGGCGTCGAACATGCCATTCTGCACCTGCTCTATTCGCGCTTCTATTCCCGCGCCATGACGCTCACCGGCCATCTCGACCTCAAGGAGCCTTTCGCCAGCCTGTTCACGCAGGGCATGGTCGTTCACGAGACCTACCGCACGGAATCGGGCGAATGGGTTCTGCCGGCCGAGGTCGAGCGCAAGGATGACGGCTATGTGCATAGCCGGGACCGGCGAGGCGATCTTCACCGGCGGCATCGAGAAGATGTCGAAGTCGAAGAAGAACGTCGTCGATCCGGAAGCCATCATCGAGCGCTATGGCGCCGACACGGCGCGCTGGTTCGTGCTGTCGGACACGCCGCCCGAGCGCGACATCGAATGGACGGAGACCGGCGTCGAGGGCGCCTGGCGCTTCACCCAGCGTATATGGCGTCTTGTTGCGAATATCCAACAGAAGGGCGCCGGGGCTGATGGAAGGTTCCCGGCTGACATCTCCGCCGATGCGCTGGAGCTGCGGCGCGCCACCCATCACACCATAGCGGCGGTGAGCGAGGATCTCGCGGGCCTGCGCTTCAACCGCGGCATCGCGCGCATCTATGAGCTCGCCAATGCGCTGGCGGCGGCGCTGCAGAAGAATGACCGCTCCGGCGGCATGGCGGCGGCTATCCGGGAAGCGGGTGAGGCCTTCGTCGTCCTGATTGCGCCGATGATGCCGCATCTCGCGGAGGAATGCTGGCGAGTTCTCGGCCATCGAAACCTGGTAGTGGATGAGCCCTGGCCCAAGGCCGATCCCGCCCTCATCGCCTCCGACGAGGTCACCATCGCCGTCCAGGTCAACGGCAAGCGGCGCGACGAAATTCGCTTGCCGAAAGGCCTGCCGCAAGCGAAAGTGGAAACTGCCGTGCTTGCGCTCGAGAATGTCAAGCGCGCGCTTGACGGCAAGCCGGTGAGGAAGGTCATCGTGGTGCACGGATCGTATAGCGAATGTGGTGAGCGGCTGAACCATGAAAAGCTGGCGCATTCTGGTCGTGCTGCCTCTGCTGCTCGTGACCGCCGCCTGCGGCTTCCGCCCGCTCTATGGCGGCGGCGGCGCCACATCGCCCGGTGTCGCGCACGAACTCGCTTCGGTCTCCATTGCCGAGCCGACGAGCCGCCTAAGCCAGCTCATCCGCAACGATCTTCTCTCCACCATGCGGCCGGCCGGCACCGCCGAGCCTGATCGCTACCGCCTCGATATCGATGCAAGTGCCTCCGAGGACAAGTCGATCGAGGATTCCTCCAATTCACGCCGTTCGCACCGCTCGACTGTGCGCGTGATGGCGAGTTTTGCGCTGAAGGACATGACGGGCGGCAAGACCGTCTATCAAGGCCGCACCTTCTCCAATGTCTCTTATGACGACGTGAACCAGTCCTTCGCCGACATGCAGGCGCGCACCAAGGCGGTGGAGCGCGGCGCCCGCGAGGTGGCCCTCGATATCCGCACCAGGCTTGCGGCGCATTTCGCCTCCGCTCGACTGATGGCAATCCTCAAATGGACGGGCGTTGACGGATTTCTACACCGCGATGCTGGGAAAGCCATTGCCGTCCTGATCTATGGCCCGGACGGGGGAACAGTGCGCGAGCGCGCCCGCCAGCTCGTCATCTCGGTCGCCGGCAGCCTCGATGACCCCTTCGCCGTCATGCGCCTGGACGACGCGGCCCTCGCCGCCGATCCGGCCCGGCTGGTGGACGAGGCGCGGGCCCTGTCCTTTGGCGGCGGCCGCCGGGTGGTCTGGGTCGAGAATGCGGCGAGCGGCTTCCTCAAGGCCATGGCGCTGCTCGCTTCGGCCCCAGCCGGCAATCTCATCGTCGCCGAGGCCGGGGCGCTCGCCAAGTCGGCCGCCTTGCGCAGCTTGTTCGAGCCCGCTCATAATCTGTCGATCGTGCCCTGCTATGAGGATTCGGCCATCGACCTCGAGCGGCTCATCGCTGAGGAGCTCGGTGCCAAGGGCCTGTCGACTGACATGGAGGTGCGCCAGGCACTGGTCGATCTGCTGGGCGCCGACCGCCGCATGTCACGGCAGGAACTCGCCAAGCTCGCCCTTTATTGCCACGGCAAGACGCATGTGACGCTCGCCGACGTCGAGGCCGTGTGCGGCGACGTCGCGGAATTGTCGGCCGACGACCTCCTCAATGCGGTGTTTGACGGCACCATTGCCGAGGCCGATGACGCCTTCACCCGCTTGCGCGATTCGGGAGTGTCTGGCTCAGGCCTCCTCGCCATGGCGACAAGCCATGCGGCGCGCCTCACGCGCCTCAGGGTCGATGTCGAGCGCAGCGACCGCACGCCGGAAATGGCGGTACGCCAGGCGCGCCCTCCGGTATTCTTCAAGCAGCAACCAGCGATGCAGCGGCAGGTTGCGCTATGGGACGGCGCATCGCTGCTTGCGGCGTCCGATCTCCTCGGCCGCGCGACGCGCGACACCCGCACCACCGCGTTTTCGGCACTCAACGATCAGATCACTCATCGCGCCTTTCTGTCGCTGGCCCGGCTCGCGCTGCAACGCCGGCATGCAGCGCGGGATTGATCGCCGAATTTTCCTGGCACAGGCGAGCAGGGGAACTGCAGACGCTCCGTCTACGGAGGATTACGGCGACTTGGCCAGCCGGCTGCACACGTCGTCGAGCTGTTCGAGCGTCGTGTAGCGCACCGTCAGCGTGCCGCCGTTGCGACCCCTGTTGGCGATCTCGACCTTGAGGCCAAGGGCCTCGCTCAGTCGCCGCTCGAGCGCCAGCGTGTCGGCATCTTTCTGCGCCCTGACCGGGGGTGGCCTCCCCTTGGCTTCCGCCTCGCTGCGCGACAGGCCTTCCGCCTCGCGCACCGTCATGCCGAGTTGGATGATCTTTTCGGCAAGGGCCTGCGGCGAATCCGTCGCCACGAGTGCGCGCGCATGGCCGGCGGTGAGCGCGCCATTCTCTATATGCCGGCGCACGCTTTCAGGCAGGGTCAGCAGTCGAATCGTATTGGCGATGTGGCTGCGGCTCTTGCCGACCGATTCGGCGAGCTGCTGCTGCGTGTAGTTGAACTGGTCCATCAGCTGCTGATAGGCACGCGCTTCCTCGAGCGCGTTGAGATCGGTGCGCTGGATATTCTCGATGAGCGCGATCTCCAGCGCCTCGCCGTCGGAGAGATCGCGGATGAGCACCGGCACCTCGTGGATGCCGGCGCGCTGTGCCGCCCGCCAGCGCCGCTCGCCCGCGACGATCTCATATTCGCCACTGCCGCGCTGGCGCACCACGAGCGGCTGCAGCAGGCCCTTCTCGTGAATCGATTTGGTCAGATCCTCGAGGTCGCTATCGGCGAAATGCTTGCGCGGGTTGTTGGGATTGGGGTGAAGAAACTCGATCGGCACATGGCGCAAGGAGCGCACGTCCTGAACCACCGCTTCCTCGGTCGTGTCATCACCAATGAGGGCGGCAAGGCCTCTGCCGAGCCGCCTTTTTTGAGGTTGTGTCATCATTCCTTTGCCGCCTCATGCGCTTTCACAGGCCTGAGTCCCGGCGGGACAGCGCGAATCAAAGCGTTAACAGGACCTTACCAGAATTCGTTGCAGTAGCGAATCGCCGGCGCGCAATCGCCGCCAAATAAAAGTCTTCTGTGAAGGCAATCACCTCAGATTGAACGATCCGAGGTGATCGGGATCTATGCCGCCCGCAGCTCGCGTTCCCGCCGGATGATTTCCGAGGCCAGCCTGATATAGGCCTGGGAACCGGCGCATTCATGATCATAGAGGAGAACCGGCTTGCCATGGGAAGGCGCCTCCGACACTCGGACATTGCGCGGTATAACCGTCTGGTAGACCTTGTCGCCGAGCACGCTGCGCACGTCCTGCGCCACTTGCTCGGACAGCGAATTGCGCCGGTCGAACATGGTGAGGACGACGCCCTGCACGGAAAGCTTAGGATTGAGAGTGCCTTTGACCCGCTCGACCGTCTTGAGCAGCTGGCTCAGGCCTTCCAGGGCGAAGAATTCGCACTGCAGCGGCACCAGCACGGCATCAGCGGCCGAGAGCGCGTTGATGGTCAAGAGATTGAGCGAAGGCGGGCAGTCGACGAGGATATAGCTGTAGCGCCGGCCATGGCGGGAGTCGGCGTCGAGCCGCTGGACGGCATCGGCGAGCCGGTAGGTTTTGCGGTTGATCTCCGACAGTTCGAGCTCGGCGCCCAGCAAATCCATGGTCGAAGGAGCGCAGTCGAGACGGGGAATTCCTGAGCTTACAATGACGGAAGTTAGCTCCGCCTCGCCCATCAGCACATGGTAGGTCGAGCGCTGCTGCGGGCGGCGCTGGATGCCAAGGCCGGTGGACGCATTGCCTTGCGGGTCAAGATCGACGACCAGCACCGTTTCGCCGATGGCCGCCAGCGCAGTACCGAGATTGATGGCGGTCGTCGTCTTGCCAACGCCACCCTTCTGGTTGGCGAGCGCCAGGACACGAGGTCCCAGCGCCTGCGGCAGTAATTCTTCAGATAAGGACACGCTGAGCCTCCTTCACCACGAGGATGACACCCCGGGAATCGGTCATGCTCGGATAGCTCTTAAGGTGCATTTTCCAAGATTTGGTGGCCTCGGTCAATTCCACATCCACATCTTGTCCCTTATGAAAATACCCAATGGCGCCATTTTCAAGGAAAGGTGCGGCATAATCGAGGAGCTTGGAGAGGGGTGCAAGCGCTCTCGCCGTTACTGCCTCGGCGCCGATCGTCTGGGCCAGGCCCTGCGCCCGTTCGATCCGAATGCTGTGGATATGAGCGCGGGCCCCTGTCAGGCGCGCCGCCTCACGCAGGAAGGCACCCTTCTTCAGGTTGCTCTCGAAAAGGTGGGCTTCGAGAGGTCTGGCTATGGCGAGTATGAGGCCTGGTATGCCGGCGCCGCTACCGAGATCGGCAATCCTGCGGATTGCATCCGGCATGAGCGGGAGAAGCTGCAGCGCATCGGCGATGTGCCGCGTCCAGATGTCGTCGCGGGTCGATGCGCCGATGAGATTGATGCGCGCCTGCCATTGCAGGAGCAGTCTCGCATAGGTCTCGAGCCGCGCGCCTGATTCACGTGAAACATGAAGTCGATCGAGGATGTCCTTGCCGACGTCTCGATTGCTCACGCGCTCTCTCTGATCTGGTGGCGTCGTACGTGGCCCAGTATGGCGGTGAGCGCTGCCGGGGTCATACCGTCGATACGCGCAGCCTGGCCGAGAGATGCCGGACGCACGCGCTCGAGCTTCTGGCGCAATTCCGCGGAGAGTGAGGGGATTGCCCTGTAATCGACCGTGGCCGGCAAGGTCAGGCTTTCGTCGCGGCGGAGCGCGATAATGTCGGCCTCCTGTCGCGCGAGATAGCCGGAATAGAGCGCATCGGCTTCGAGCGCCGCGCGCGCATAGCCGGGCAAGCTTATGAATTCCGGCCACAGCTCAGCGACCCGGTCATAGCCGACATCGGGGGCAGCAATAAGATCAAGCGCCGAGCGCCGCTTGCCGTCCTGATTGACTCTAAGCCCTGCTCTCTGCGCCTCGGCCGAGGTGAGCGCGAGGCTCCGCGCGCGTTCGCGGGCATGCGCGAGAAGCGCTTGGCGCGCCGCGAAGGTTTCCGCGCGCCGGGCGCCGACGATGCCGAGTGCCAGACCCTTGGGCGTCAAGCGTTCATCGGCGTTGTCGGCCCTAAGGCTCAGCCGATATTCGGCGCGCGACGTGAACATGCGGTAGGGCTCTGAGACGCCCTTGGTCACCAGGTCGTCGATCATCACGCCAAGATAGGCCTCAGCGCGATCGAAGACGGCCGGTGCCTGGCCAGCGACCGAGCGCGCCGCATTGAGGCCGGCGACGAGGCCTTGCGCTGCGGCTTCCTCGTAGCCGGTCGTGCCATTGATCTGGCCGGCGAGGAACAGGCCCGGCAGGGCTTTCACTTCCAGGCCCGAGGAAAGCTCGCGCGGATCGACATGGTCATATTCGATGGCATAACCGGGGCGCAGCACCTTGACCCGCTCGAGTCCGGGAATGGTCCGGAGGAAGGCGACTTGCACATCCTCCGGCAGCGATGTCGAGATCCCGTTCGGGTAGATCGTGTCGTCGTCGAGGCCTTCGGGTTCGAGGAAGATCTGGTGCGACGCGCGGTCCTTGAAGCGGTTGATCTTGTCTTCGATCGAGGGACAGTAGCGCGGGCCGACGCTTTCGATCTGGCCTGAATACATGGGGCTCAGATGGATGTTGTCGGCGATGATGCGGTGAGTGGCTTCGGTGGTCTGGGTGATGTGGCAGGAGACCTGCGGCGTCGTGATCGCCGCCGTCATGATCGAGAAGGCGGACGGCTCCTCATCGCCTTTCTGCTCCTCGAGTCCCGACCAGCCGATGCTGCGGCCGTCGAGCCGCGCCGGCGTTCCCGTTTTCAGACGGGAGAGCTTGAGTCCGGCATCGCGCATTTGCTGCGACAGGCCGAGTGCCGGGGGCTCGCCGACGCGGCCGGCCGGAATCTTCTTCGGTCCGAGATGAATGAGCCCGTTCAGGAAGGTGCCGGTCGTAAGCACCACTGCTCCGGCATGGAAGGGATGGCCGTCTTCGCTGATGACGCCGCGCACCGTGCCGGCTTCGATGATGAGCGCTGCGACGCCCACTTCGACCACCGTCAAATTGGTCTGTGTACGGATCAATTCCTGCATCGCTCGGCGATACAGCTTGCGGTCGGCTTGGGCGCGCGGGCCTCTGACCGCCGGTCCCTTGGAGCGGTTGAGAAGGCGGAACTGGATGCCGGCCTGATCGGCGACGCGGCCCATCAATCCGTCGAGCGCATCGATCTCGCGCACCAGATGGCCCTTGCCGAGTCCGCCAATCGCGGGATTGCACGACATCTCGCCCACCGTCGCGAAGCGATGCGTCACAAGCGCGGTCGAAGCGCCAAGCCGCGCCGCGGCGGCTGCCGCTTCGCAGCCGGCGTGGCCGCCGCCCACCACAATGACGTCGAAATGCGTGCTCATGCGGCGCTCCATACTTAATCCGGGCACGGACGTCAAAAGTTCAGAACCGGTTTCACGTGAAACAGGTTAATTTTTATTTACCAATACAAAAGTCGCGAAAGATCGCGTCCAGAATCTCCTCGACATCGATGCGGCCGGTCAGCCGCCCAAGATCATAGGCCGCCGCCCGCAAGGCCTCCGCCATGAGTTCCAGGTGATCGGCGGAGAGCGCCGAGGCGCGCAAGAGATTCTCCACGCAAGACGCCGTCACCTGCTTGTGGCGCGTCCGGATCAGCGTCACAGATTCGCCATTCGCCGCCATTTGGAGAACGAGCCGCTCCAGATTGGAGAAAAGACCGGCCATGCCTTGGCCGGTCTTCACCGAAATCTGGTGATGGTATCCGCCATTTCGGGCAGGGGAGGCGACGTCGCTTTTGTTCTCGATCCATAACGTCTCCGAATCGAGTTCGTCCGGCGGTCCTCCCACCGCGTCGGGGGCGGTCACCCATACGACGATATCGGCGCCGCGCAACTCGTGGGTAGTCCGATCCATCCCGATGCGCTCGATTTCGTCGGTGCTGAGCGCCCTGAGCCCGGCAGTATCGGTCAGGATGACGGGCACGCCGGAGAAGTCCATGGCGACTTCGATGATGTCGCGGGTTGTACCGGGTATGGCCGACACAATTGCCGCTTCGCGTCGGGCAAGCAGGTTAAGCAGGCTCGATTTGCCGGCATTGGGAGGACCCGCGATTACGACCTTGACACCATCCCGGATCGGCGTCGCCCGCTCGGCTTCCGCAAGCGCACCGCGCATCCTGTGGGTGAGGTCGTCGAGCCGGCTGCGGACCTCATTCACGGTTGCGTGCGCGACATCGGCCTCATCGGCAAAATCGACGGCCGCCTCGACACGGCCAAGGATAGCGATGAGGTCGCGTCGCCAGCCCTCGATCGTCTCCGAGGCATGGCCCAGCGCATGGTGCAAAGCGAGCTTGCGCTGGCGGTCGGTTTTCGCCTGGATAAGATCGCCAAGGCCTTCGGCGGCCACCAGATCGAGCCGGCCGAAACGGAAGGCCCGCTGGGTGAACTCGCCTCGTTCCGCCATTCTGAGCCCCTCCATCCCGCCCAGCACATCGAGGAAGGCGCGAATGACCGCGAGCCCGCCATGGAGGTGGAACTCCGCAACATCCTCGCCCGTGAAACTGTGGGGGCCCGGAAATGTTAGCAACAGACCGTCATCCAAGACGTCTTTGGTTTCGGGATGGCGGAACACCCGCCGCGCGGCGCGGCGCGATGCGGGCAATGTTCCGGCCAGGGTTTGGGCAGCGGCGAGGGCTTGAGGCCCGCTCACGCGGATGATTGCAACCCCGGCCATTCCGGCCCCGGAAGAGAGTGCGAATATGGTGCTACTTTCAGTCATTTCGGAATCGAATCGATACTGTCACTCATGCCCGGTTGCGACGTTGCCGGGAACTTGTAGCATGGCCCGATGACCTCATTATCCGCCAATCTTCTCGCGCGCGAAACCAGCCCCTATCTCCTCCAGCACAAGGACAATCCGGTCCACTGGCTGCCTTGGGGCGATGCGGCCTTCGAGAAGGCCAGGGCGCAGAACAAGCCGATCATCCTCTCGGTGGGTTATGCCGCCTGCCATTGGTGCCACGTCATGGCGCATGAGAGCTTCGAGGACGAAGAGACCGCGAGACTCATGAACGAGCATTTCGTGGCGATCAAGGTCGACCGCGAGGAACGCCCCGATGTCGACCGCCTCTATATGCAGGCGCTGCATTCGCTGGGCGAGCAGGGCGGCTGGCCGCTCACCATGTTCCTGACACCCGAGGGTCTCCCCTTCTGGGGCGGCACCTATTTCCCCAAGGAGCAGCTCTATGGCCGGCCAAGCTTCCGCTATGTTCTGAAGGAGCTCGCCCGGATCTGGCGCGATGAGCAAGACAAGGTCACGACCAACGCCTCGGCCATCGTCTCAGCGCTCAAGCGCGAACCGGCAAAGCCCGCCGCCGACGCAAGCCTTACCCTCGACCTCATTGCCGACGCCGCCCGCATCTTCATCTCGGCGATCGATTTCGATCATGGCGGTCTCAAGGGCGCGCCGAAATTTCCGCAAGTACCGGTCTTCGCGTTTCTGTGGACCATGGCGGAGCGCCTGCGCGACCAGCGCCTGGCAGAAGCGGTCACGACCACCCTTATCCATATCTCGCAAGGGGGTATCTATGACCATCTGGGTGGCGGCTTTGCCCGCTATTCGGTCGATCACCGCTGGCTCGTGCCGCATTTCGAGAAGATGCTCTACGACAATGCGCAGCTCGTGAGCCTGATGGCACGCGCCGCCGCGCGCACCGGCAGCGCTCTGTTCCGGTCGCGGATCGAGGAGACGATCGCCTTCATCCTGCGCGAGATGCACACAGAGATCGGCGCCTATGCCGCGAGCTACGACGCCAACTCCGAGGGCGAAGAAGGCAAGTTCTATGTCTGGACGGCGCAAGAGATCGCCGACCTCCTCGGCCCGGAAGAGGCAAAGTTCTTCGCTGACATCTACGACGTTTCGGCGGATGGGAATTGGGAAGGCCACAACATCCTCAACCGGCTCAAGACGCTGACGCTTGGCGACGAGGTGTCGGAAAACCGGCTTGCCAAGTCCCGCCAGGCCCTTTTCGAGGCGCGCAAAAACCGCATTCCCCCCGGTTACGACGACAAGGTTTTGGTGGACTGGAACGGCCTCATGATCTCAGGCCTCGCCGAAGCGGCACTCTTGCTTGCGCGCCCCGACTGGGCGGAAGCGGCGCGCAGTGCTTTCGCTGCCATCATGAACTACCATTGGCAAGAAGATCGTCTCGGCCATTCATGGCGCGACGGGCGGTTGCGCTACGAGGCGACGGCGGAGGGTTATGCCAATGTCATCACCGCAGCCCTCGGCCTCGTGGCCATCACGCCTGGCGGTGATCACCTGGCGCAGGCGGTGAAGCTTGCCGACACGATGATCGCCAAATTATGGGACGACACCAGAAGTGCTTTCGCCTTCGCGACCGAGGAAGCTCGTCTCATCATCCGCAATGTGCAGGCGCATGACGATGCAACACCCAATGCCAATGCGGTGATGATCCGCAATCTTGCGGCACTTCACCACCTGACCGGCAAGGCCGATTACCTTGCCAAGGCCGACGCCATCCACCGGAGCTTCGCCGCCGAAGCCGCCAGCAATCCCTTCGGCTATGCGACATTGCTGCACAATTTCACCGTGCTCGCCGATCCCGTGCAGATCGTCATGAGCGGCAAGTCGGAGGGCCCCTTCGCCGACCAGCGCTTCCGCCGGCTCATCGCCGCGGTAGGATCGAACGCCATCATCCAGTGGATCGACGACCCAGTGCGCTTGCCCGAAGATCATCCGGCGCGGCACAAATCTACGGGCGACACCTCGCGCGCCTATCTCTGCCGCGGCCAGGTCTGCGCCGCACCGGCCGAAACCATCACTCACGTCGATGAGGCGCTCGAACTGCTTGAGCTGGCGCGCTGAACCGCGCACCGATCCACTAGCGCGCATCCCGGCGAAGTGGAATCGCTTCGCCGATAAGGATTCGCGCCAAATCAATATGTTGGAGCAAATCCTTATCGCCAAAGTCTTCAACTTTGGCGGGATTTGCTCTAGGCGTTCATCGAATCGAAGAAATCGCCGTTGGTCTTGGTCTGCCGCAGCTTGTCGAGCAGGAACTCGATGGCGTCCACCGTGCCCATCGGATTGAGGATGCGCCTCAGCACATATGTCTTCTTGAGCAGGTCCGGCTTGACCAGGAGCTCTTCCTTGCGGGTCCCTGAACGCAATATGTCGATCGACGGGAAGACGCGCTTGTCGGCCACCTTGCGATCAAGGATGATTTCCGAATTACCGGTGCCCTTGAATTCTTCGAAGATGACTTCATCCATGCGGCTGCCGGTGTCGATGAGGGCGGTCGCGATGATGGTAAGCGAGCCTCCTTCTTCGATATTCCGCGCCGCACCGAAGAAACGCTTGGGCCGCTGCAGCGCGTTGGCATCGACACCGCCGGTCAGCACCTTGCCGGAAGAGGGCACCACGGTGTTGTAGGCCCGGCCAAGGCGCGTGATCGAATCGAGCAGGATGACGACATCGCGCCCATGCTCGACGAGCCGCTTGGCTTTTTCGATCACCATTTCGGCGACCTGCACATGCCGCGACGCCGGCTCATCGAAGGTCGACGAGATCACCTCGCCCTTTACCGAGCGCTGCATGTCGGTCACTTCTTCCGGCCGCTCGTCGATCAGCAGCACGATCAGGTAGCATTCCGGATGATTGGTACTGATCGATTGCGCGATATTCTGCAGAAGCACTGTCTTGCCGGTTCTGGGCGGCGATACGATCAGGCCGCGCTGGCCCTTGCCGATCGGCGTCACGATGTCGATGACCCGGGCGGAAAAATCTTTCTTGGTCGGATCCTGGATCTCCATTTCCAGCCGCTCATCGGGATAAAGTGGCGTCAGATTGTCGAAATGGACCTTGTGACGAGTTCTTGTCGGGATCCTCGAAATTGATCGTATTGACCTTGAGCAGGGCGAAATAGCGTTCGCCGTCCTTGGGGCTGCGGATCTGGCCCTCGACCGTATCGCCGGTGCGTAAGGTGAAGCGGCGGATCTGGCTCGGGCTGACATAGATGTCATCGGGACCGGCGAGATAGTTCGCGTCCGGCGAGCGCAGGAAGCCAAAGCCGTCCTGCAGGACCTCGACGACGCCTTCGCCGATGATTTCCACCTCACGCGCCGCGAGGCTCTTGAGGATGGCGAACATCAGCTCCTGCTTGCGCAGCGCGCTGGCGTTCTCGACCTGCAGCTCTTCGGCGATCACCAGAAGCTCTGCCGGGGTTTTCTCCTTGAGGGAGTGGAGTTTGATTTCCTTGAGTTCTGAAATGCTTGTCATGTGGTTTTGTAACGCCGCTCCAGGCGGTGTGGGATCTTCGTAGGAGTTCAATGCCGGGGCCTTAAAACAGCGGTCCGGCGGGTGAGGGAGGGAGCTGATTCTGCTGAAGAATCCTGCCGGCCCTTTGAGGTGGGAACCTTGAACCGGTCACTGCTTCACTGGAGCTTTAACAAAATCCAGGCACCTTGGGAATGTTTATTTTCAAAGCGGCTTGATTACAGCCATGATGACGATCACGATCAGCAGCACCGTCGGGATTTCGTTGATGATCCTGAAGAATCTTCATCTCTGGGACGCTCGTCCTCGGCAAAGGCCTTCACGAACTGCGCCAGCCAGAAATGAAACCCGCTCAGCGCCACAACGGCGACGAGCTTGACCACGAGCCACAAGCTTAGGTTCGAGAAAGCATCGGTCACCCAGATAAGGGCAAGGCCAAGTACCCAGGAGAGCACCATCGCCGGCAGCATGATCGCCTTGAGCAGGCGCCGTTCCATTACCTTGAAGATCTCGGAGCTCTCGCCTCCGATCGCGGTCCGGCGATGATAGACCATGAGCCGCGGGAGATAGAACAAGCCCGCCATCCAGGCCGTGACAGCGATGATGTGAATGGCCTTGAGCCAGAGATAGCTCATAGATAGTCACCCGTCGAAGTTTCGCAAGCGCCGCACGACCTGTTCAACATGATCCGGCGGCGTTCCCGGCCGCATGCCATGTCCCAGATTGAAGATATGGCGATCCTTCGGCAAGGCCTTGGCAATGAGCTCTACGCCCTTTTCGAGCGCCGCTCCGCCCCTTTCGACAAGCAAGGGATCGAGGTTTCCTTGCACGGCATGTGTGCCCGAAAGCTGGTCGCGCGCCCAAGCAAGCGGGAGCGAAGTCTCGACACTCAGCGCCTCAGCTTGGGTGAGTTCGCCAATCCGCTTATGGCCAGGCCCGGCACCACGGGCGAAAACAATCACCGGCACTCCGGGCCGCACCGCCCGTACTCTATGCACAATCGCCGCGATCGCCCGCCCGACGAGCTCCTCCTGCAGATAACCCGGGAGATCTCCGGCCCAGGAATCGAAAATCTGCACCGCATCGACCCCAGCATCAATTTGACGCACGAGATACGAAGCCGAAGCCTCGATCACACGATCGATCAGCCGCTGAAACCACTCGCTCCCGCTTGCGGCCACGGCGCGCGCCGTCTCGCGGCCGCTCTCACCGCCGCCGCCCAGCATATAGCTCGCTACAGTCCACGGCGCACCACAGAAGCCGAGCAATGCCACGCCGGGAGGAAGCAGCCTCTTCACCGCCTTCACTGTCTCGCAGACAAGCCGCACTTCTTCCGCCTCATCGAGCTTGCGCAAGGCCTGTACGCCCTCAGGCCCGGAAATCTTCTCCACGACCGGCCCTTCGCCTTCGGCAAAAGTAACGCCCAACCCCATGGCCTGGGGGACGATCAGTATGTCAGCAAAGAGAATCGCCGCATCGACATCGAAGCGCCGCAAGGGTTGCAGCGTAACTTCGGCCGCAAGTTCGGGCGAATAGCAAAGATCGAGAAAGGATCCGGCCCTTGCCCTGACCTCGAGATATTCCGGTAGATAGCGACCGGCCTGGCGCATGAACCATACCGGACGTCGCGAAACCTGCTTGCCTTTCAGAACGTCCAGTAGTGCTGAACTACTCATGAGCGCATAACCAAATAAAGAGAGAAAGAAAGATATTGGATTAGATGCTGGGGCCTGAGAGTCATGAATAGCGAGCTTGCCGGGCTCTTGCCAACCGGGCTTGGTTGTCACGGCTCCTAGCTTCCGGTGTCGCCGGGGCCTTGCGGATAAATAGCATTTATATTTCAAGCAGCTATATGATGCCCACCTCGGCTGTCCACAAATGATTGCTGCTTCGTTAACAGCCCCGTGTTTTCCACAGAATAAGCCGGATCCAATCCCCGCTGGTGAAACTGTGGATTAACGGCTGAACAAAATGATAGAAGCTTTCCAAAAGCTTAACCGGCGACATCTTATCCACAAACGAGCAACCGGCCATACCTGTGTCCGCACCGCGATTTTTCCACATGCACCTGATCTCGGATGCGACCGGCGAGACGCTGAATACGGTTGCCCGCGCCGCGATGGCCTATTATGCGGACTATCAGCCGGTGGAGCATATCTACGCACTGGTGCGCACCCCGAAGCAGCTGGCGCGCGCCTTGACCGAGATCGAAAGCGAGCCGGGCGTCGTCCTCTTCACCTTGATCGATTCGGATCTGAGATCTCAGCTCGAGAAAAGATGCGCCGAACTCACCATTCCCTGCATCTCCATCCTTGATCCGGTGATCGCGAGCCTCGCGCAATATCTCAACGCCCAGTCGCGACCACAGCTCGCCGGCCAGCATGCCCTCAATGCCGAATATTTCCGCCGCATCGATGCACTCAACTTCACTATGATTCACGATGATGGCCAACATGCAAACGACCTCGACCAGGCCGATGTGATTCTGACCGGTATCAGCCGCTCGTCAAAGACGCCGACCAGCATCTATCTCGCCAATCGCGGCATCAAGACTGCCAATGTCCCGATCGTCCCGAGCATCCCTCCGCCAAAGGAACTCGAGACGGTGACGAAGCCCTTGGTAGTCGGCCTGATCGCCAGTGCCGAGCGTATCGCCCAGATCCGCCGGCATCGGCTTCTCGCCATCAACGAGCAGGGCGAGACAGACTATGTCGATCAGGACGCTATCGCTGCCGAGCTTGCCTATATGCGCAAGCTGTGCTCCCGCCATAATTGGCCGGTCATCGATGTCACGCGCCGCTCGATCGAGGAAACGGCCGCGGCGGTGATCAATCTGCTCCGGGACCGAAACGAAGCCAAGGACGCCGAGGCATGAAACTGGTCTTGGCGTCGACCAGCCGGATAAGAAGCGAGCTCCTGACCAGGGCGGGTGTAATTTTCGAGACCATGCGTCCAGATGTGGACGAAAATGCACTGAAGGCTTCAGTCAAAGGTTTGACTCCCGGCGGCCTGGCGCAATCGCTGGCCGCTTGCAAGGCTGTTTCGGTCGCGAATAGGCTGCCGGAAACAATGGTGATCGGCGCCGACCAGGTGCTCAATCTGGAGGGCAGGGCCATCGACAAGCCGGGATCACTGGAAGAGGCTCGCAAGCAGCTTATGCAGCTGCGTGGCCGGCCGCATGTGCTCGAGACCGCGATTTGCTGCGTCAGGGGTGGTGATACTGTCTGGCAGCATCTGGGCCGCGCGACTCTGACCATGCGAAGTTTCTCGGAGGCCTTTCTAGATCACTATCTCGATCAGATGGGTCCCGAGGCTTTGACATCCGTCGGCGCCTACAAGCTCGAGAGCCTGGGTGCGCAACTTTTCGAGACGATCGAAGGCGACTATTTCACCATTCTCGGTCTGCCGCTTTTGCCGCTGCTCGATTTTCTCAGGCGGGAAGGCGCCCTCGCCGCATGACCTGCAAAGCCTGTGTCATTGGCTGGCCGATCAGTCATTCACGCTCACCTCTCATTCATCGCTATTGGCTGAAGCGCTATGGCATCGACGGCACCTACGAACGCATTGCCGTGCCGCCGGCAGAGCTTTCAGCTTTCCTGAGCTCTCTCGCCGATAAAGGCTATGCCGGATGCAATGTCACCTTGCCGCACAAAGAGGATGCTTTTCGTGCGGTACGCATCGCCGATGACGAGACCTTGCGTCTTCGTGTGGTCAATACCGTTTTCCGTCGTGGTGAAGAACTATGGGGCACGAGCACCGATGGCGAAGGCTTCCTGGCCAATCTCACGGCGCATGTACCGGCTTGGCGAGCGGACAACCGCTCCGTCGTCGTCCTGGGTGCAGGCGGCGCGGCGCGCGCCATCGTCGGCGCGCTGCTCGATGCCGGAAGCCGCCGTGTTGTCGTCCTCAACCGGACATTGGCGCGCGCCGAGGAATTACGGCGCGACTTTGGATCGCGCATTGAACCGCGCGACTGGAGAGATGCCGGGAAGCTTCTCGAAGACGCCGATCTTCTCGTCAACACGACATCGCTCGGCATGACCGGACAGGCGCCGCTGTTGCTCGATCTCACCCACCTGCCGCGCTCGTCGATCGTCACCGATATCGTCTATACGCCGCTCGAGACCGATCTTCTGGTTCGCTGTCGTGCCCGCGGCAATACCGTGGTGCCCGGCCTCGGCATGCTGCTGCATCAGGCCGTACGCGGCTTCGAACTATGGTTCGGGCGGCGCCCGGAAGTGACGCCCGAGCTCCACGACCTCGTCGCCCGCGATATCGATGCGGGATTCAAGCGATGATCGTGATCGGCCTCACCGGCTCGATCGGCACGGGCAAGACGGAGACGGCGCGGATGTTCGCCGCGCAAGGGGTTCCGGTTTCCGAATCCGATGCGATCGTGCACCGGCTCTACGATAAGGGCGG
The DNA here is from genome assembly GCA_963841765.1 of uncultured Alphaproteobacteria bacterium. Classification (GTDB taxonomy): domain Bacteria; phylum Pseudomonadota; class Alphaproteobacteria; order Rhizobiales; family Aestuariivirgaceae; genus Taklimakanibacter. The sequence goes on along the minus strand of CAWJDZ010000021.1, from coordinate 91,698 downwards.
CGCCGCGGTGATGCCGGTCGCCGCGGTCTTCCCCGATGTCATCGTCGAGGGCCGCATCGACCGGGTGAAGCTCGCCAAGCATCTTGCTGCCCACCCCGGTGACTTTGCCCGACTCGAAGGGATCGTCCATCCGCTGGTGCGCGCCGAGCAGGAGAAGTTCCTCGACGAAGCGCGCCGCAGGAAGGCTCGCATCGCGGTGCTCGATATTCCCTTGCTGTTCGAGACCGGGCGCGACGGCGACGTCGACAGGATCGTCGTCGTGTCTGCGCCGGCCGACACCCAGCGCCGCCGCGTGCTGGCGCGGCCCGGAATGACGGAGGAGAAGTTTGCCGCCATTCTGGCGCGCCAGCTGCCGGATCCGGAAAAGCGTGCGCGGGCGGATTTCATTGTGGATAGCGATCGCGGGCTGGACTACGCACGCGATCAGGTGCGGCATATAATCGACACGCTGTCACAAGGTGATTCGGCATAATGCGCGAAATCGTTCTCGACACCGAGACCACAGGCATCGATCATTCGAAGGGCCACCGCATCGTCGAGCTCGGCGCGGTCGAGCTCGTCAATCATATTCCGAGCGGCAGGACCTTCCATGCCTATATCGATCCCGAGCGCGACATGCCGTCCGACGCCGAAGCGATCCACGGCCTGACGACCCAGTTCCTGAAAGGCAAGCCGCTGTTTTCAGCGATCGCCGGCGACTTTCTCGCTTTCATCGGCGATGCGAGCCTCGTCATGCACAATGCCGCTTTCGACGTCGGCTTCCTCAATGCCGAATTTTCCCGCCTCAACATGCCGATCCTGCTGCCCGAGCGTGTGGTCGATACGCTGATGCTGGCGCGCCAGAAGCATCCGATGGGACCCAATAGCCTTGACGCCTTGTGCAAACGCTACGGCGTCGACAATTCGGAGCGCGACAAACACGGGGCCTTGCTCGATTCCGAACTGCTGGCCGATGTCTATCTCGACCTCATTGGCGGACGTCAGGCGGCGCTCTCGCTCTCGGCAATCAGCATTTCGAACCGCGCCATGATCACGCCTTCGGGCATCGTGCGGCAGCGTCCAGTGCCGCTGGCGAGCCGGCTCAGCGAGATCGAGATTGTGGCGCACCACGCCTTGATCGCCGAACTCGGCGAGAAGGCCTTGTGGAACGAACTCCTGAACTGAAATCCGATATGCTGATGGTAGGAGGCTTACGCTGTGGCCTGCGCTTGCGCCGCCGTCATGCGCTTCTGATACATGCCGGCGAAGTCGATCGGGTCGAGCATCAAGGGCGGAAAGCCGCCATTGCGGGTCGCATCGCTGAGAATCTGACGCGCGAAGGGGAAAAGCATGCGCGGACATTCGATGAGCACGGCTGGATGGAGCATGTTCTGCGGGAAATTCTCAAGCCGGAAGACGCCGGCATAGAGGATCTCTGCCGCGAAGATTACCTTGCTCTCGGACATGGCCTTGGCGTCGATATGGAGCTCGACCTCGAAATCTGAGGGCTGCAGGTTGCGGGCATTCACGTTGATCGAGATGCTGATCTCGGGCTGCGCCTTTTGCGGCGCGAGCGACTGCGGCGCGTGCGGGTTCTCGAAGCTCAGATCCTTGAGATACTGGCCCAGGATCCGCATCGAAGGCTGAGCGCCGGGTTGCGGCGGCGGAGCCTGGAGTTCGCTGCCGCCGGGAGCAGCCGGAGCAGCGGAGGCCTCAGGGCTGTCGCCGTCCGCGCCGTCGCCATTCATGGGTTTGGCGGCCTGCTTCCTCGGCGCCGGCTTGCTCGTCTTGGCCATGGAGATGTTTGCCTTTCATCAAAACGGGTATCCGCTCGGGACGCCAGCTATCATGAATGGCTGATGAGCCGCAAGCGTTCCAGCCGGCTGGTCTTAGCGGTTCCAGGGCGATGCTTCGTTCTTTTCCTGATGCGGCTCGGGCGGCAGCCTCTCCTCGCGGATTTCGACGGCTTCGCCTTCGATCACGGTGCCGCCTTTCCGGGCCGAGCGCCGGCTCAGCCGGTGCTCGATGGCTTGTCGCGTGAAAGGCAGGAGCAGAACAAGAGCGGCCAGATCGGAAAGGAGCCCCGGCAGGATAAAAAGGATGCCGGCGAGAAAGCCGAGTAGACCGCCGATCGCGGTGTCGGGGCCGATAGTGCCTGTTTGGCTCGCTTCCTTGAGTTCGTTCAGCGATTTGAGGCCGGCATGGCGAATGGTCAGACCGCCGCCGACAAAGCCCAGGATCACGGCGAGGACCGGAAACCAGGCGCCAAACCATTGCCCGGTCTTGACCAGCAGAAAGAGCTCGAGCAGGCCGAGCGCAAAAAGGACAAAAATAATGGTTCTGATCACCTTAAACCTGTAGGAAAGTGAAGCGGCAGCTCCCTTTGGATCGCGTCGCGGTCCTCCTATATAAGGGTGCTGGGATAGCGAGTTCAATTTGGCCCGACTGAAAGACCCGTGGAATGATGAACCAGGCGTTTGATCCGCTGAACCTGCTCATCCTTGCGATTGCAGTGGTGGTCATCCTGCGCCTGCGTTCGGTGCTCGGGAAACGCACCGGCAATGAGCGTCCGCCCGTCGATCCCTATGCCACCCAGCGCCGCGCTGAAAAGCCGAAAGCGCCTGGCAACGTCATCAACCTGCCGCAGCGCGAAAATGCGCCGGAAAACCCCGTCCTCCAGCCGCCTGCGGAGCCTGTCTGGACCGGCTATGCCGAGGCCGGCACCAGCGTCGCCAGCGGACTTGAGAAAATCGCCGCCGCCGACAGCCAATTCTCGACCAAAACCTTCATCGAGGGGGCCAAGGTCGCCTATGAGATGGTGGTGACCGCCTTTGCGCAAGGTGATCGCCAGTCGCTCAAGAACCTCGTCTCGCGCGATGTCTATGAAGGTTTTGCCCAGGCCATCGATGAACGCGAGAAACAAGGCCACATCCTTGAGTTGCGTTTCGTCGGCATCGAAAAGACCAATCTGGTCGCGGTGGACCTCAAGGGCAAGCGCGCCAGCATCACCCTTCGCTTCATTGCGGAATTCATCTCGGCGACCCTGAACAAGATGGGCGAAGTCATCGAGGGCGATCCCAAGCAGGTGCGCCAGATCACCGATGTATGGACCTTCGAGCGCGATACCTCCTCGCGCGATCCCAATTGGAAGCTGGTGGCGACCGACGAGCCGGGCTAATTAGCTAGGCGTGCGAATCGGTCTTCGGATGTGCCGGATCTTGAGTTCGGCCCTGCTTCTGGTCATGTGCTCAGTCATGAGCGCAGCCGCCAGCTCGATATTCGAGCGGACGGATTTCCAATCGATTGCGGGCTGGGCCGGCGCCGACCATCAGGTGGCGCTCATGACGTTCAAGAGGTCCTGCGCCGAGATCGAAGCGACCGGCCAAGCCTTCCAGCGTAAGGTGGCCTATGGCGGCACCCGGCAGGACTGGATCGCGATCTGCAGCCGGCTGAAAACCGCGGGCGAGGCGCGCCGTTTTTTCGAGGAGTCCTTCACGCCGCTGATCGTGCGTGATCCCTTGCGTCCGCAAGGCCTCTTCACGGGCTATTACGAACCCGAAGCCGAAGGCAGCCGGACGCCTGGCGGCCCTTATAAGGTTCCCCTTTATGCGAAGCCTTCCGATCTCGTCGGCTTCGATGCCGCGACCGCGAACCGTTTGGGCCTCGATTACGGACGCAAGGTCGACGGCAAGGCCGAGGCCTATTTCACGCGACGCGAGATAGAGGAGGGCGCCCTCAAGGGTCGGGGTCTCGAGCTCGTATGGCTCAAGGACTGGGCCGACGCCTTCTTCATCCAGGTCCAGGGTTCGGGCCGCGTGCGCCTGCCTGAGGGGAAGGTGATAAGGGTCGCCTATGCGGCGAAGACGGGCCTGCCCTATACCGCGATTGGCGGGGTTCTGGCCGAACGCGGCATTCTTCCGCGTGATGCGGTGTCGATGCAGACCATCAGGACCTGGATGCGCGAGAACCCGAAGCCGGCGCGCGAGCTCATGTGGGAAAACGAGTCCTTCGTCTTCTTCCGCGAAGGTACCATCGATGATCCGAAGCTCGGTCCGCCGGGCGCCCAGAAAGTTGCGCTGACCCCGCTCCATTCCCTCGCCGTCGACCGCTCGCTCTGGATGTTCGGCACTCCGGTCTGGCTCGACACACAGGCGCCGAAGGGCGAAAGCGGAAAGCTCGCGCCGTTTCGCGCCTTGCTGGTGGCGCAAGATACGGGCACAGCCATCAAGGGCCATGCGCGAGGTGACGTCTTCTGGGGGGCGGGCGAAGACGCGGCCCTGACCGCGGGCCAGATGAAGTCACCGGGTCGGATGATCGTCCTTTTGCCCAAGACCCTGGCGAAGCGACTGCTCAGACAACAATGACCCGCAAGCTCCCACCCGATTTCGATTTGTGGGAAGACGTTGCGCGAACCGTGAAACCGCTTCACAAGACCAGGGTGAGGAAAAAGCCCGAGGCAAAAGCCGCTGCCTCCGGGGCCGCCAGGCCCGAAAAACCGGCCAAACCGATCATCCGGATTCTCGCACCGCGCCAGGGTCCTCCACCGCTCACCGGGCTCGATCGCAAGAGCGAGCGCCGCATGACCCGTGGCAGAGTCGAGATCGACGGCCGCATCGATCTGCATGGCACCGGCATCGAGCGCTCGCGCGAGCGTCTGCTCAATTTTCTGGTGACGTCGCGAGCCCATGGACAGCGCCTGGTGCTGGTGATCACCGGCAAGGGCGCCTCGCCTTTCACGCGGCACACACTTCATGGCGCCGATCACTATCATGCGCCCGAGCGCCAAGGCCGCTTGCGCCGCCTGGTGCCGGACTGGTTCCATGAAGACCAATTCCGCGAGCATATTGCAGGCTTCCAACCGGCTCATCCGCGCCATGGCGGCGGCGGCGCGTTTTACGTGAAGCTGCGGAAGAAAGGGCGGAGCGCCTCATGACGCCCTTCGGCGAGCGCATGCGCAAATTGCGCGCCGAGCGCAAGGTCACGTTGAAGGAGATGGCCGAGGAGATCGGCGTATCGAGCGCCTATCTCTCGGCTCTCGAGCATGGCAAGCGCGGCAGGCCTGGCTGGCATCTGCTGCAGCGCATCATCAGCTATTTCAACATCATCTGGGATGAGGCGGAAGACGTCGTGCGGCTCGCGCGCATCTCGCATCCTCGTGTCGTCATTGACACGTCGGGCCTCGAGCCATCCGCCACCGAGCTCGCCAACCGCCTGGCGGACGATATTTCGGCGCTCGAGCGGAAGGATCTCGCCGAGATGCTGGCAGTGCTCGACCGGCGCAAGCGGAAGAAGAAGTGATTCCCCTTGCCCTCTCCCCACAGGGGCGAGGAATCCTCAATCCGCGTAGCTGCCGATGAGGACCAGGTTCAAGCGGTCCGATTGAACGCTGTTGCCGGGCTGAATGACGACCGACTGCGCGTGATAGACGGGATCGGTGCGCATCAGCGAATAGAGCTTCGCCGCCATGCGGGTCTCGTCGCTGAAAGTGAGCCGGTATTTGACCGTGACCAGGATGAAGGGCGAGATGACGGACAGGCCCTCATATTCTTCAAGGCCCATGCCCGCGGTCTTGGCCTCGGTGAACTTCTCGCCCTTGGACAGAGTATGGCCGAGGCGGCCGGCCGTGTTGAACTCGGCCGAGCGGCGCTTGATCACGTCTACGGCCTTGAAGGGCTGCTTTTCCTGGCAGAAGATCACCGGATGAGCGAGAACGGCGATCGCGGGCGTAGGTCCGATATTCTCGGTGACGATTTTGACCGAAATGGAGGCACCCGAGCCGTCGAAGGCCAGGGTCCCGGCGAGTTCGGCGCTGAACGTCACCCATGGACGCTGCGTGGCGATGAGCACTTGCTCCGCGATATTGGCGGATTTCTTGGCGGCCTCGGCCGTCGCCTGGGTGGCCTCGGCGAGCGATCGGTTCGACGCCACGAGGCCCGCACCCGTTTCTCGGGTCTCTCGCACCAAGGCACCGGTGGCGCGCCACATGAGCCAAATTGTTACAGCCAGGATGATGGTGAATATTGCGAGGATCTCTGCGGCGTTCGCCCGCGCATAGTCGCCGAAGCAACGCCTTGATTCCAAAAGAGACTCGTACGATCCGGCGCTCGCTGTCATGCCCTGCAGGCAGGTCTGCAGGTCGGACGACGTCCACACCATCCAAACCACGATCGCCGCGATGATGAGCGCGACAATCCAATGGCCCAACGTCCGCATTTGGGTGACCCTTCTTGTTGGGAGGTCACCTTGTAGCATTAGAGAATGAATTTCGACAGGTCCGTGTTGCGCGCAAGATCACCGATATTTTTTTCAACGAAGGGCTTATCGATCTTGACAGTCTCGCCGGAGCGGTCGGTAGCGGAATAGCTTACCTCATCGAGGACGCGTTCCATCACCGTCTGCAGGCGGCGGGCGCCGATATTCTCGATTGCCGCATTGATCTCGGCCGCGATATCGGCAAGCGCATCGATTCCGTCCTCGCTGAATTCGAGAGTGACGCCTTCGGTTTGCAGCAATGCCTTGTATTGCTTGATCAGGCTGGCTTCCGGCTCGGTCAGGATGCGGCGGAAGTCATCGCGCGTCAGTGCCTTGAGTTCCACCCGGATCGGCAGCCGCCCCTGCAATTCGGGCAGCAGGTCGGAAGGCTTGGCGATATGGAATGCGCCCGACGCGATGAACAGAATATGGTCAGTCTTGATCGGGCCGTATTTCGTCGCGACCGTCGTTCCCTCGATGAGCGGCAGCAAGTCGCGCTGGACGCCCTCGCGACTCACATCGGCGCCCTGGCGCTCCGAGCGGGCGCAGATCTTGTCGACCTCGTCGAGGAAGACGATGCCGTTGTTCTCGGTGGCGTCGATCGCTTCCTGGGTGATCTGGTCCTGGTCGAGCAACTTGTCGCTCTCTTCCGCGAGCAGCACCTCGTGGCTGGCTTTGACGTTCATGCGCTTCTGCTTGAGGCGATGGCCGAAGGCCTTGCCCAGCATGTCCGAGAGATTGATGACGCTTGCCGAGGAGCCGGGCATGCCTGGAATATCGAAGCTCGGCATGGAGGGCGAATCCATGATCTGGATCTCGATCTCCTTGGTCATCGAGCTCGCCCGAGCGCAGTTTCTTGCGAAAGCTCTCGCGCGTCGCTTCCGCCGCGTTGACGCCGACCAGAGCATCGAGCACCCGCCGCTCGGCATTGAGATGGGCCTGCGCCTCGACATCCTTGCGCCGCGCTCCTTTCACCATGCCGACTGCCGCTTCGAGGAGGTCGCGGATCATCTGTTCGACATCGCGACCGACGTAGCCGACCTCGGTGAACTTGGTCGCCTCGACCTTGATGAAGGGCGCATTGGCGAGCTTGGCAAGGCGGCGCGCGATCTCGGTCTTGCCCACGCCCGTCGGCCCGATCATCAGGATGTTCTTGGGCATCACCTCTTCGCGCAACGGTCCTTCGAGCTGCTTGCGCCGCCAGCGGTTGCGCAACGCGATGGCGACGGCGCGCTTGGCGTCCTTCTGGCCGACAATATGACGGTCGAGCTCGGAAACGATTTCGCGGGGAGAAAAGTCGGTCATGGAATACTCAGCTTCTAACGACGGGCAGATAGTGGGCAAGATCATCGGGGACGAACTGCATGACGGCGCGGCGCGCCCGATGCCAGCCGACGCCGAGCAGGATCACGCTCGCCCCCATGAGCAACAGCGTAATCCACAGCGCATTCTGCTCCCCGCCCAGTCGGGTGAAGGCATAGACCATCGCACCGCCGAGATAAGCCAGCGAGGAGACGAGGAAGGCGCGCCGGTCGATGATGAGGGCCACGAGCGCGAAACAGACCACGACGGCAATCGTCAGGATAGTGGACCGGAGCGTGGTGTCCTCGCCCGAGGAGATGAGGCCGGCGATCGGATGCACGATCAACGGCGCGGCGATGAGGGTGAGCCAGAAGGCGCAGTCCGAGCGCCGCGTCAGGCGCTCGCGATCTGACATGTCATACCATTGCGCGGCCGCGAGCACGATGACGCCGGCGGTGAGGAACAGAGCATAGGTAAGCAAATGGCTCGGCTCGCCGATGAGCCATGTGAAGAGCGCGAAGACAGAGGCTACGCCGGCGCCGGCGAGCAGAAGCAGCGCGAAAGGCAGGCGGAATCGCCAGTAGAACAACAACGCCGAGAGGGTCGCCGAAAGGCTGGCGATCAGGAGCGAATTGCTGTCGGAAAGACTGTCTTTCAGGACAAAGGCCAGCGTCGTCACGATGAAGACGGCCAGCACGATGCTGGGCAGAGTGAGCTTGAGCTTGCGCGCCAGGTACTCGGCCAGTCCCCACATCACCGCGATGAAGAGCACAGGAAAGAGGCCGGCGAGGCCCGGAACGGCGAAGGCCGCGGCCCACAGGCCGATGCCCAGCAGCACGACACCGAGTGCGATGAAGAATTCATTGAAGCTCTTCATGAAGACGAAGCGCTCGTCATCGAGCGCATGGCGGTGCCGGGCCACCCGACGCTGGGCTGGCAGGTCCTGAAGGGCGAGTGCTTGATCCTTAGTGATGATGCCGCTTTTGACGGCCTCGTCGAGATCGGCGTGCGTCAGCATTCGAGACTTTCGACGATCACATTGTTGTTGGTGTAGACGCAGATCTCGGCGGCAATCGCCATGGCTTTGCGGGCGATGGTCTCGGCATCCATGTCGCTATCGATGAGGGCGCGTGCCGCGGCGAGCGCGTAGTTGCCGCCCGAGCCGATGCCGACCATGCTGCGTTCAGGCTCGAGAACATCGCCAGTGCCGGTCAGCACCAGGCTGACCTGCTTGTCCGCCACGATCATCATGGCTTCGAGGCGGCGCAGATAACGATCGGTACGCCAGTCCTTGGCCAGCTCGACGCAGGCGCGGGTGAGCTGGAGCGGATATTGCTCGAGCTTGGCCTCGAGCCTTTCGAACAGGGTCATGGCATCGGCCGTCGCTCCGGCAAAGCCCGATATGACCTCCCCTCCGGCCAGAGGCCGGACCTTGCGGGCATTCGATTTGATCACCGTCTGGCCAATGGACACTTGGCCGTCGCCCGCGATGACCACCCGGTCGCCCTTGCGAAGGGAAAGGATGGTCGTGCCGTGCCATTGCTGGGGATCGCTCATGGATGTCCTTCTGCCAGAACCGCCAGGATGCCCCCGGCAGGGCGTCATGTAGGCCCTGGCGAGGGGTAAGAAAAGGCTCCAAACCTAACGCGTGGGTTAACTTGCCGGCAGCGAAAAAGTAGCATGGCTTTGTTGCAGCTGCTAAGAGACCCGCCGCAACAGGGATTTGAGGCCATGCGCAAGGCCAGCATCGAACGCAAGACGACCGAGACCGAACTCTCGGCCAGCGTCGATCTCGACGGCAAGGGTGTCTATGACGTGAAGACCGGCATAGGCTTCCTCGATCATATGCTAGAGCAGCTGGCCCGCCATTCCTTGATCGACATCACGCTCAGGGCCAAGGGCGATGTCCAGATCGATTTCCACCACACGACCGAGGATTCAGGCATCGCGCTCGGCCAGGCGGTCGCCAAGGCTTTAGGCGACCGCAAGGGGATCCGGCGCTATGCGAGCGTCCATCTGCCCATGGATGAGGCGCTGACGTGGGCCGCCGATCGATGTCTCGGGCCGCCCCTATCTCATCTGGAAGGTCGATTTCTCCACGCCCAGGATCGGCGACTTCGACACCGAGTTGGTGCGGGAGTGGTTCCAGGCCTTCGCGATGAATGCCGGCGTCACCCTTCACATCGAGACGCTCTATGGCGACAACAATCACCACATCGCCGAAAGCTGCTTCAAGGCCCTGGCGCGCGCCCTTCGCGAGGCGATCGAAATCGATCCGCGCCAGAAAAACCGCATTCCCTCGACCAAAGGATCGCTGAAAGGCTAGACGGTGATGATCATCTCTCTCAGTACCCTCATGCTGAGGTGGCCGCGACCTTGCTCCGCCGAAGCGAAGTGGCGGCTTCGCGAAGGCGAGAGCGACCCTCGAAGCCCTCATGCTGAGGCGGCCGCGAAGCGGCTCTCGAAGGACCACCAGGATAGAGCGAGAGCGCTGAAGCATACCCTTCGAGGCTCGCTACGCTCGCACCTCAGGGGGAGGGTAGTGGGGCGACCTCAGATCGTTGCGCACTGATGGCTTGGTGGACCGTCCATAACAAGCCCGGCAAGGGCGCCGATGATGTCGTCCTGCTGCGCGAAGGCTTCAGCTGGTGGGCGCTCATCTTTCCGCTGCCCTGGCTTGTGATCAAGGGCATGTGGATCGTTCTTCTTGTGGCGCTCGGCGTTCAGTTCGCCATTTGGGCGCTCGCCGAGGCCTTGCATCTCAGCGACGCGATGCGGCTGGCCATGAGCCTGTCGATCAATCTCATCCTTGCCTTCGAGGGCAACAACCTTTTGCGGTGGACCTATGAGCGGCGCGGGTTCGAGGAGTTGGGCCTTGTCCACGGTGAAGACCTGGACGAAGCGGAATTCCGCTTCTTCACCGAGATCGGTCTGCCTCAGGCAGACGAGCCAGCGCGGAGAGCCGAGGCACCGAAGCCGCCGATCTTCTCCAGGCACTGGAAGGCGGGAGAACCCGATTTCATCTTTCCGGGATTCGGCCGCTCATGAGCGTCGCCATCATCGACTATGGCTCCGGCAATCTCCATTCCGCCGCCAAGGCCTTCGAACGTGCCGCACGCGATGGCGGATCGCATGCCGAAATCGAGGTGACCGCTGATCCAGACAGAGTGCGCAAGGCCGAGCGCATCGTTCTGCCGGGGGTCGGCGCTTTTCGCGACTGCCGCGATGGCCTGAAGGCCGTTCCCGGAATGTGGGAGACGCTGGCGCAGGAAGTCAGCCACGGCAAGCCGTTTTTCGGCATCTGTGTCGGTATGCAATTGATGGCCGAACGCGGCCTTGAGCATGTCGAGACCAATGGCTTTGGCTGGATCAGGGGCGATGTGAAGGTGATCGAGCCTGAAGACGCTTCGCTCAAGATTCCGCATATGGGCTGGAATACGCTCGACAGCGCGCGCCCGCATGCGCTCTTTGCCGGCATCGCTCTCGGCGAGAAGGGTCTTCACGCCTATTTCGTCCATTCCTATCATCTCGTCCTGCGCGATCCTGCGGCTCTCGTAGCGACCGCTGACTATGGCGGCGCCGTCACCGCTTTCGTCGCGCGTGACAATGTCGTGGGCAGCCAGTTTCATCCCGAGAAGAGTCAGGCGCTGGGCCTCGCCCTGATCGGCAATTTCCTCCAGTGGCGGCCATGATCCTGTTTCCGGCCATCGATCTCAAAGGCGCCCGGTGCGTCAGGCTCAAGCTCGGCGACATGGCGCAGGCAACCGTGTACAATGACGATCCGGCGGCGCAGGCGCGGAGCTTCGCGGCCCAGGGCTTCTCCTGGCTGCATCTCGTCGATCTCGACGGCGCTTTTGCCGGCAAGCCGGTGAATGCCGGCGCCGTTGAAGCCATTCTCGAAGCCGTCAGCATACCGGTGCAATTGGGCGGCGGCATCCGCGACTTGCGCCAGATCGAAGCCTGGCTCGCCCGCGGCATCCGCCGCGTGATCCTCGGCACCGTTGCCTTGCGCAATCCGGCTCTGGTGCGCGAGGCCTGCGCCAGATTTCCCGGCCGTATCGCCGTCGGGATCGATGCCAAGGGCGGCAAGGTCGCGGTCGAAGGCTGGGCCGAGACCTCGGAGATCACGGCGATCGAACTCGCGCGCCGCTTCGAAGATGGAGGTGTCGCCGCCATCATCTTCACCGATGTCGATCGCGACGGCGTCCTGAAGGGAATCAATATCGAGGCGACACTTATGCTTGCACGGGCGACGCGCATTCCGGTCATCGCCTCGGGCGGCCTTGCTTCGCTCACCGACATACGGCGCCTGCTCGAGCCCGATTGCGCGATCCTCGAAGGTGCCATATCGGGCAGGGCCCTTTATGACGGCCGCCTCGATGCGGCACAGGCCTTGAAGCTTATCGCCGAGGCGGCGTGATGCTGAAGGCGCGCATCATTCCCTGCCTTGATGTCAAGGATGGCCGGGTCGTCAAGGGTGTCAACTTCGTCAATCTGCGCGATGCCGGCGATCCGGTCGAGATCGCCAAGGCCTATGACAGAGCGGGTGCGGATGAATTGTGCTTCCTCGACATCACCGCCTCGCATGAGAACCGCTCGATCATCTTCGATGTCGTGCGACGGACGGCCGAGGCCTGCTTCATGCCGCTGACGGTGGGCGGCGGCGTCAGGACCACCGAAGACATCCGCAAGCTCCTCCTCGCCGGCGCAGACAAAGTGTCGATCAACACTGCTGCGGTGAAGAATCCCGCCTTCGTGCGCGAAGGGGCGGAGAAGTTCGGCAGTCAGTGCATCGTCGTCGCTGTCGATGCAAAGCAGGTGGGCTCGGCGAAGTGGGAGATCTTCACCCATGGCGGGCGCGCGGCGACCGGCATCGATGCCCTGGGATTTGCCGAGGAAGTCGTGGCTTTGGGGGCGGGCGAATTGCTGGTGACCTCGATGGATCGGGACGGCACGGGCAAGGGTTTCGATATTGCGCTGATGCGGGGGATCGCCGATCGGGTCAAGGTGCCGGTCATCGCCTCGGGTGGGGTGGGCATGCTCGATCATCTGGTCGAAGGTATCAGGGATGGCCATGCCAGCGCGGTCCTTGCCGCATCGATCTTTCATTTCGGGATGTTCACCATTTCCGAAGCCAAGGCCCATATGGCGGAACGGGGAATTCCCATGCGGCTCTTTTGAGTGATAAGAGGATCATCAGGGGCAGGAACATGACGAATATCACCCGCCACAGGCTTGAGGCTCTGGCCGAACTCGCCGACACGGTGACCGCCCGCAAGGGGGCTTCGCCGGAGATATCCTATACGGCCAAGCTCCTTTCCCAAGGCATCGAGAAATGCGCCAAGAAAGTGGGCGAGGAAGCGATCGAGGCAGCGCTCGCGGCGGTCAAGGGCGACCGCGAGCATCTCAAGCTCGAAGCGGCCGATCTCTTCTATCATTTGATCGTGCTGCTCGAAGCCTCAGGCTTGCCGCTCGGCGAGGTGATGGGTGAGCTCGAAAAGCGGGTCGGAGTCTCCGGCATCACTGAAAAGGCGGGCCGCAGGCAGGTATAGCCCATGGATTCGCTGCGCGACGAGATCTCTCCCTATCGCCATTTCGAGCGCAATGCTTGGGCGAAATTGCGCGCCGACACACCGATGACCCTCGACCAGACGGATATCGACGAGTTGCGCGGCCTCAATGACAGGATCGACCTGGCCGAGGTGGTGGCGATCTATCTGCCGCTGTCGCGCCTGCTCAATCTCTATGTGGCGGCGACCCAGGAGTTGTTCCGCGCCACCGACAGGTTCCTGCACGCCGAAGGCACCAAGGTGCCCTATGTCATCGGCATGGCGGGCAGCGTCGCCGTCGGCAAGAGCACCACGGCGCGCATCCTGCAGCGGCTTCTGGCGCGCTGGCCCAACCATCCCAAGGTCGATCTCGTCACCACCGACGGCTTTCTCCTGCCCAACGAGATTCTCGAGCGCGAAGGCATCATGAACCGGAAGGGCTTTCCGGAGAGCTACGATCTGCCACAGATGCTGCGCTTCCTGTCCGACGTCAAGGCGGGGAAACGCAAGGTGACGGCGCCGGTCTATTCGCACCTGACCTACAATGTCATGCCGGACAAGCGCGTCAGCGTCGACCGCCCGGATATTCTCATCGTCGAAGGTCTCAATGTGCTGCAGGCGGGACGCCCGCCGCGCGATGGCAAGATCATCCCGTTCATTTCCGACTTCTTCGACTTCTCGATCTACCTCGACGCGGCCGAGGATGTGCTGCGCGATTGGTATGTGACGCGCTTCTTCTCGTTGCGCGACACCGCCTTTCGCGATCCCAAATCATACTTCCACCGCTACGCCTCGCTTAGCGACAAGGAAGCGAACGCCACCGCCAACCGCATCTGGGAGACGATCAATCTGGTGAACTTGCGTGAGAACGTTCTGCCCACGCGCCAGCGCGCCGATCTCATACTGCGCAAGGGTGCGGATCACATCATCCACAGCGTGTGGCTGAGGAAGCTTTAGCCTGACCGTCACCCCGGCGAAAGCCCCTAGCAATGAACTAATTTTTGTAAAGTTGATTTGGTGCAAGTGCGCGCCGTTCAAAAGTCATAATCTCAGATCAATATTGCCGCTGCGTAACGTTGGGACGGGACCCTCAAATACGGAGGTTCAGGTCATGACACCCTTAGGTGCGTCCCCACCATTGCAGCTCTGGCAATTTTCGGCCTGACGTTTTGCCGCACGGCCCAGGCTTTCGAGCTTGTGAAGAAATTGGCGCTGGGATCGATTTGTTCTGGATACGAGCGCATTTCGATTCCACTTCGAATTCTGCGACGTCTCGGGAACAAGCGATTTCTTCACGGGCTCTTTCGCCGGGCTGACGGTTGGATCAGCCAGGCTCAACTCCTGGGTTTCAGGTTTTCCGGATCGTAGAGGGGCTTGTAGCCGACGCCGGCCACCTCGACCGGGTAGGTCTCGCCAAAATACTCGACATTCAGTTTACGGCCTTCCTGGCAATAGGCCCATGGCAGGTAGGCGAGCGCGATATTCTTGCCGATGGTCGGGCCGAAGGCGATGGAGGTGGTGTAGGAGCGACGGCCGAGCTCATCGACCAGCACGTCGCCCGTTTCCGGTTCCATGACCGGCAGGTTGCCGACCGGGTAGCGCATCACGTCGTTCTTGTCGGTGTTCGCCACCATCACCAGCGTACACAGCATGGCGGGCTGGTGCTCGCGCGCTTTGTATTCCAGATGCTTCGCCTTGCCGCGGAAGTCGGCGTCCTTCACCTTTGGGCGGGCAAGGTCGGCCTCGAGGAGGTTGTACTGGGTGAGCAGATCCGCGTTCTGCAGGCGCAGGCTCTTCTCCATCCGGCGCGAATTCGCATAGGTCTCGACGCCGAAGGCCATCACACCGCTCGCGCGCAGCGCGTCCCAGACGGCGAGGCCGTCCTCGTATTTCATGTGCAGTTCCCAGCCCTGCTCACCGACATATGATATGCGGAAGGCGGTGACCGGCTTGCCGGCGATCTCGACTTGCTTGATCGCGGCGAAGGGGAAGTTTGCCTTATCGAGGCCGGCCGCATCGGCGACGGCCTTCTTCAACGCCGTGCGCGCGTTCGGTCCCCAGATGCCTATGGTGACATAGCTTTCCGAGACATCCGTGATGGTAACCTCGAAGCCGCGGTCCTCAGCGATGCGCCGCATGTAGTGGAAGTCCCGCGGACCGGCATCGGCGCCGTTCACGACGCGGCAGCGGTCGGCCATGCGGAAGACGGTGAAGTCGGCGCGCACCATACCCTCGTCATCGAGGAAGTGGGTGTAGATGCCCTTTCCGATATTGCCGTCTCCACCGATCTTGGCGACGCACAGCCATTCGAGGAGTTCGACATGGTCCGGCCCTTCAATGTCCACCATGTGGAAGTGCGAGAGGTTGACGATGCCGCAGTCCTCGCTCATCGCGAGATGCTCGGCGTTGGAGACGCGCCAGAAGTGGCGGCTGTCCCACTCGTTCTCGCGCGCCGGAACGCGGTTGCCATATTTTTTCAGGAGGTGCTCGTTGGCGGCATAGCCGTGTGCGCGCTCCCAGCCGCCAAGTTCCATGAAATAGCCGCCAAGCTCCTTCTCGCGCTCATAGAACGGCGAACGTTTGATGTTGCGCCCCGTCGCATAGGGTTCGCGCGTATGCACGGCCGGATAGTAGATCTTCTGGGCAGCCTCACGGCTGCGGCCCTCGATGAACTTTTCCTCGAGCTGGTGCGGATAGAAACGGGCATAGTCTATCGAAGCGTGGTCGATCCCGGTGCGGCCGTCGGTCATCCAGTCGGCGATCAGCTTGCCGTAGCCGGGGGCGTCCTTGACCCAGATCGCGACGCAATACCAGAGGCCGCGCACCTTCTGGCTCTCGCCGCAGGACGGGCCGCCGGCGGCCGACACCTGCAGGAGGCCGTTGAAGGAATGGCTTTCATTGTAGCCAAGCTCAGCGAGAATCGGCGTCAGCTCCATGGCGCGCTCGAGCGGCTCGAGGATCTGTTCCATGTCGAGATCGCGCTGCGAGGGCGACAGGCGCGCCTCGTGCTTTTCGAGAATGTTGCGCGGATGGCAGAGGCGCGGATTGGTCTGCTCGTAATACCCCCATTCGATCTGGCCGCCTTCGGTGGTCTTCGGGTCGCCGGTGTCGCGCATATAGGCGGAGTTGCCCTGGTCGCGCAGCAGCGGATAGCCGATTTCCTTAGCCGTGCCTTCGAACTTGTCGAACGGGCCAAAGAAGGACAGCGGATGGTCGACCGGCATCACCGGCAGGTCCTCGCCGGCCATTGCGGCGATGAGGCGGCCCCAGATTCCGGCGCAGACGACGACATGGTCGGCCATGATTGTGCCGCGATGGGTGACGACGCCCCTGATGCGGCCGTTCTCGATGCGGAGCGAGATCGCCGGTGTATTGCCGAAAACCTTCAGCTTGCCGGATTTCTCGCCCGCATCGACCAGCTTTCCGGCAACCGTCTGCGAGCGCGGAATGACGAGGCCCGCGTCGGGATCGAACATGCCGCCCATCACCTGGTCTTCCTCGATCAGCGGAAACAGCTTCTTGATTTCAGCGGGCGAGACATAGTGCGCGCGGGTGCCGAAGGCCTTGGCTGAGGAAAGCTTGCGTTTGATCTCCTCCATCCAGATGT
Organism: uncultured Alphaproteobacteria bacterium; assembly: GCA_963841765.1. Taxonomy (GTDB): domain Bacteria; phylum Pseudomonadota; class Alphaproteobacteria; order Rhizobiales; family Aestuariivirgaceae; genus Taklimakanibacter. The sequence continues at coordinate 75,009 of CAWJDZ010000021.1, read as the reverse complement.
CGTGGCCGGTGCGCGCGACTTCGAGACCGCCGATGCGGGCGTAGTGTCCCATCTTCTCATAGAAGTCGATGGAGTACTGCGTCGTCCAGACAGAAAGATAGTCGTGGCTGGTCGTGTAGCAGAAGTCGGAGGCATGCGCTGTCGAACCGATGTCGGTGGGGACGCCCGACTTGTCGATGCCCACGATGTCGTCCCAGCCGCGCTCAATCAGGTGATGGGCGACAGAGGCTCCAACGATGCCGCCCAACCCTATGATGACAACCTTCGCTCTTTCGGGGAACGCCGACATGATTGCTCCTCGATACATCCCTTCGATCTGATTGGGGCACATTAGTGAGGTGGGTTCAACGGTCGTGAGATGGAACGACCAGAGGGCGGCAGAATCCGACAAAAACAAATTCCGTCATCCCGGCGAAAGCCGGGACCCATTAAATTCCTTCCACCCGAGCAGCGCTGCCGAGACTGCACTTATTCAGTGGGCCCCGGCTTTCGCCGGGGTGGACATGTGGCTACCCGGAAAACCCGCCATTGGCTAGGAAGGCCAATTCCTCGGGAGTCGACTTGCGCCCCAATATGACGTTGCGGTGCGGGAAGCGCGCCGAAGCGGGCGATGATGTCCAGATGGAGCTGCGCCCAATGGGTCATGTCATCCGGATCGCGCACCGAGAACAGCGCCACGCCGCGCATTTGCGCGTCGAGGTCCTCGGCATGTTCGAAAGGCATGATGATCCAGCGCGCGAGTGCTGCCGGCATGGCGAGATGGTCGCCGCGCGCCACCGCACTCCTGGCGATCGCCAGCGCCTTGTGGTCGGCGGCGAAAGCCAGCGGCGTGCCGCGATGGATGTTGCGCGAGAACTGGTCGAGCAGGATGAGGAGCGCCAAGGTCCCTTTGGGCGTTTCGGTCCAATGGTCGAAGGCGCCGTCCCGCGCCCTGGCCAGCGCCTCCTTGAAATGCACCGACAGTTCTCCGTCGAAGGCCGCATTGCGGGTGAACCAGCGTCCTTCTCCGGCGGCGAACCAGAAGTCGATCACGGTATCGGGCGTCATTTTCGTGGCAGCCTCGTATGGGCGATGATGAAGTCAGCCAAGCCCTCGACATGGTCGCGGTCGAAGACCGGAACTTGCGCATCGCCGACCGCGCCATTGGCGGCAATCGCCACGATGGTCGGATCATCGCCCGCGAGCTTCGGATGGTCGAGGGCGAGATTGCGCACCTCGATCTTGTCGTGGCTGCCATGCTTGTAGCCTTCGACGATGACGAGGTCGCAAGGGCTGAGCTTCGCGAGGATGCTCGCGAAAGACGGCTCAGCCTCCTCGCGCAGCTCATGGATGATGGCCCAGCGCTGGCCCGATATTACGGCGACTTCGACGGCACCCGCATGGCGGTGGCGAAAGCTGTCGCGCCCTTCATGATCGATGTCGAAGGAATGATGCGCATGCTTCACGGTCGAAATGCGGTAGCCACGCCTCGTCAGCTCGCGCACCAGCCTTTCGACCAGCGTCGTCTTGCCGGCATTCTTGAAGCCGGCGACCCCGATGACCTTCTGCATCATGGCGCGAACTCATCCAGGATATGCAGCGCCACGGTCACATCGGCGGGCTGGTTGATGTTGAAGAAGGGATCATAAGGTATTATTGGCCAGTCGGCGACACCGGCATCATGGAGCATCACCCATGCCTGCGCCGAGCGCAGCCCTTTGCCGATCTGGCGCTCGAGCTCGCTCGCGAGGGCGGCGTCCCACAGACCGAAGACCGGGTGCAGCCTGCCGCCGGATGTCGCCACGCAAATGGCCTTGTCCTGCGCGGCCGTTGCGAGGCGTTGCACCAAGTCACGAGGGAAGAAGGGCGTGTCGACCGCGACCGTGGCGATCCGGGCTATCCCTGCCGTCTCGGCCCAGCGCAGCGCGGCGAGGATGCCGGCCAAGGGCCCTTGATGAACGCCGCTCGCATCCGGCACGACAGGCAGACCAAAGGTGCCGAGAGCCGACTCTGTTTGATGCACGTTGAGGATGAGCTCGGATACCTGGGGCCGCAGGCGATGGATGACGCGCTCGATGAGCGGCGTGCCGGCGAGGCCAAGCATCGCCTTGTTCTCGCCCATGCGCCGTGATTGGCCGCCGGCCAGAATGGCCCCGGCGATCCGAGCCGGCTCGCTCACGCGACACCTGCCCCATAGAGCCGCTGCGGCGGAATCCAGATGATGATCTCATCGCCGAGGCCCACGTCGCCTTCCCGCTCGACCCAGGCGGTGACGCCCCGCTTGTGCTTCGCCGCCTTGACGAAGCCCAACTTCTGCTCCGGATTGTGTTTCTCGATGATCTCGGCCGGATAGCGGCAGGGCTCGTTCTCCATGTCGACGACGATGGTGGCACCGGAGGGGAATTGCATGCGCGAGGAGGGCGGCAAAAGCGTCAGATCGGGAATGCCGGAAGTCACGAGATTGGCGCCGACCCATTCCGGCTTCACTTCCGCGATCTCAATGATCGAAGCGATATCGGCGAGCTCTTCGACCGAGAGCAGGCTGAGCTGGCGGACATTGCGGATCGGCGTGTCGCGCGGATATTGCCGCAGCGTGCGGCTGTCGGAAGGCCGCGTCAGTCCGCTGTGGCAATCGCCTTCGATGCCGTCGAAACGCAAATTTAGTTTATCGGTACGCGATTTTTCGAGTCCGCTCGCGCGATCTCTGTTCTTGAGCAGCGCCTCGACGCGTCCGGTAAAAGCGAGCTTGGTCATCAACGGCATGAAATTGTCCCTCTGGCCATGCCATAGCAGCTCAGTAACATGGCCGCTATATAGTCCGGCCATGGACCACGAACTCGATGCCACGGGCCTCTTATGCCCGCTTCCGGTGCTTAAAGCCCGCAAGCGCCTGGAAAGCCTCAAACCCGGCGAGACGCTGACGCTCATTGCCACCGACCCCGTTTCCGTCATAGACGTTCCCCACTTCTGTAACGAACAGGGCCATGAGCTCCTCTCGCATGAGGCGCAGAACGGGCGGCATATTTTCAGGATCAGGCGCAAATGAATTTCGATTTCGGCAGCTTCAACAATTGGGGATCGCTCAAGCGCGTGGCGGTGCGCAAGCCGTCGGTCGCCTTCAAGAGCGAGGCGAAGCTCGATGCCGAATGGCAGCCGCTCAACTATCATTCAAGACCCGACCTTGCCGAGGCAAATCGCGAATTTGCTCGTGTCGAGGAAGTCTTGAAATCGGCCGGCGCCGACGTCATCGCCTTGCCCGATGGCGACGGGCTGACCCTCGATTCGCTCTATACCCATGACGCGCTCATCGTCACGCCCAAAGGTCTGGTGCGTCCCTTCATGGGCAAGCCGCAGAGACGGCGCGAGGCGCAAGTGAACGGCGCCCACCTGGAGGCCCTGGGCTTCCCCATCGCCGGCGAAATCTTCGGACCTGGTTCGGTCGAAGGCGGCGACCTCGTGTGGATCGACCGCCATACGCTCTTGGCCGGCATCGGGTATCGCACCAATCGCGCGGGCATCGCGCAATTGCGCAAGCTCGGCGGCGCCGATGTCGAGATCCTCGAATTCGATCTGCCGCATTACCGGGGCAAGAGCGATGTCTTCCATCTGATGTCCGTCTTGAGCCCTCTCGATAAGGACCTCGCCGCGGTCTATTTGCCGCTGATGCCGGTGAGACTCGTCCAGTTCCTGGGAGCGCGCGGCATCGGCTTCGTCGAAGTGCCGACGGAGGAATTCGACAGTATGGGCTGCAATGTGCTGGCGCTCGGGCCGCGCCATGCGATGATGGTCGCCGGCAATCCGGACACCGAGCGGCGCATGAAGGCGAATGGGGTCAAGGTCGAAGTCATCAAGGCGGATGAGATCTGCCGCAAGGGTGAAGGCGGCCCGACCTGCATGACGCGGCCGCTGGTGCGAGCGTAACTCTCCCTCCGCCGCCGAAGGCGGGGAGGCTGTCGCGCGGAATGCGCGACGGGTGGGGTGTCTCCGCAAGGGAGGTCTCGCAAGCAAAGCAACTTGCCAACAGTTCAGGCCAATCATTGGGCATGGTCCCAGCGGCAGGACCCCACCCGTCCGCCCCTTGCGGGCGTCCACCCTCCCCGCGCTTCGCGCGGCGGAGGGAGATACTAGCCAATAAATCCCTTCACCTTGTCGGAGAAGCCGACGGTGACCGAGCCGTCCGGGTGCTCGATGAGGGGCCGGCGGATGAGCGAAGGATTCTTCACTGCGAGCGTGACCGCCCTGGCCTCGGTGAGATTGTCGGTTTCCGCCGGCGGCAGGCCGCGCCAGGTATAGCCCGCACGGTTGATCAGCTTCTCCCAGCCGCCCACCGCTCTCGACCACTTGGTCACTTGCTCCTGCGAGAGCGCATCCTCCTTTACGTCGGTGAAGTCATAGGTCTTTTTCTTCTTGTCGAGATAATCCATCGCCTTCTGGCACGTGGTGCATTTGCGCAAGCCGAACAGTTTGAGCATCGGAAACTCCAAGGGTGGTCTAGAACGAAAGAGTCTTGTCGGTGTGGAAGGCGCCGGCGCCGGAGATCTCGTCGGTGAAGGCCTTGAACAGATCCTCGATCTGGCGTTTCTCGATATCCTTGACGATGAACACCAGGCGCGTGCGCTCATCGCCGTCGGGCCAGTGGGTGAGCCGCACCGGCGGGTGATAGATATGCTGCACGCCATGCAGCACGATCGGCCGCCCTGGATCATCGGCGACTTTCACGATACCCTTCATGCGCAGCATATTGGCGCCGTGATAGGACTGCATGAGCCCGATGAACATGTCGAGCCCGGCCGGGCTGATGGCGCGCTCGTCGGAAAAGGTGAAGGAACGGATATGCTCATCATGGCGCGACACGTCATGATGCTCGTGATCGTGATCATGATCATGGCCGTGATGGCGATGGCGGCGGCGCTTCTCGCCCGCGGCATAGGCCTCGGCATTGAGCCAGGATCTGGCATCAAGCGACTTGGTCTCAGGATTGTAGAGGCCGGTGTTGAAGAGCCGCGCCGCCGTGGCCTCGCCGCGATGGGTGGTGAGGATGCGCGCCGAAGGATTGAGGGCTCGCAGGCGTCCGATCAGCGAATGCAGCGCGTCCTCGCCCTCCCGCCCGGTGAGGAGGTCGAGCTTGGTCAGCACCAGGCGGTCGGCGACCGCCGCCTGCTTCACGGCTTCGGCATGGGCATCGAGGGTCGCTTCGCCCTGCACGCCGTCGATCACCGTCACGACGCTCTCGAGCCGGCAGCGAGCGAGGAGGTCGGGCTCGCTCATGACGGTGTGCAGTACGGGCGCCGGGTCGGCGAGGCCGGTCGTCTCGATCACGATGCGGTCAAAGGTCTTGATCTCGCCTTGGTCACGCCTGGCGATCAGCTTGAGCATGGTGTCGATGAGGTCGCCGCGAATGGTGCAGCAGAGGCAGCCCGAGGACATCTCGAAGACATTCTCATCCGAACGCTCGACCAGGAGATGGTCCAGCCCGATCTCGCCGAACTCGTTGATGATGACGGCGGCGTCCGCCAGCATCGGGTCCTTGAGCAGGCTGTTGAGCAAGGTGGTCTTGCCGGCGCCCAGGAAGCCGGTGATCACCGACACCGGAAGAATTTGAGGGTTAAGGCTCATAGGCCGCTGATATAGGCGAGAGACCGCCCGCCGTCAGCCCCCTGCCGCGGCCACTCCGGCTCATGGGTCGTCTTACCTGAGCGCATGAGTGTCTGGCCCCAGCCGACGGGGTCACGGGATAGTTTTGGGATTCGTCTTCTTCTTCCGGCGCGCCTTCTTTTTCCTGGGCGGGGCGACATCGCCCTGCGAGGCGGCAGGCTGGATGCGCTCCTCGGTCGCGCGCGCCAGAGTGGCGATCGAGGCGAAGTTTTCCGGCGTCATCACGTCGCAACGGCCATTCTGCTTCTGGAACGCGGCGCAGACCGCGAGAGAGGATGCCTGGTCGAGGTTCCATACCATGGCGTTGAAGCCATTGGCGCCCGGCACCTTGACCACCCCGCTGGTCGAATCCTGAACCAGGTCGCGCACGCCGAGCAGATTGCTGCGCAGCACCAGATCCGCATCGGCCGGCTTGTCATACGAGCCAAGGGACACGCCCCAGCCGATAAGGGTCGACGCCTTGGCCACCGGGGTGGGTTTGCCCTTGCATACGACCTGCGTCTCGTCGGTCGGCACCACCGTGCCGATCTGCGTATTGACGAGCGCGCTCAAGCGCATCGGCGGCGGCTGTAGCGGCGGCGGCGGCTTGGCGAAGCCTGAAGTCAGCATCATCTGCGCAAGGTCGGTGCGCTGCCTGCCGCTCGAGGCGCCAAGCACGATGGCGACAAGCTTGCGGCCCTTGTCGGTCGCCGAGGCGACGAGATTGAATCCGGCGCTGCAGACGAAGCCGGTCTTCATGCCGTCGGCGGTCTTCATCTTGCGCAGCAGCGCATTGCGGTTGAGCAACTGCCGCTTGCCGAGTCTCACCGCCGGTTGCGAGAAATAGTGGCTCTGCTCGGGAAAATCGCGCAGAAGGGCCGAGGTGAGCATGCCGATGTCACGCGCGGTCGTCACTTGCCGCGCATCGAACAGGCCGTTGGGATTGACGAAATGCGTTCCCGTCATGCCGAGGCGCGCGGCTTCCGCGTTCATCAGCTTGGCGAAATTCTGATAAGTGCCGCTGGCCCCTTCTGCCAGGACATAGGCCATGTCATTGGCGGAATAGACGAGCAGCATCTGCAAAGCAAGATCGACGGTGATTGTGGTGCCGGCCTTCATGCCGACCTTGCTCGGCGGCTGGCTCGAGGCAAGCTCCGACACGTTGAGCTTCTGGTCGAGTTGCATTTCACCGCGCTTGAGCTTCCCGAAGACGACATAACCGGTCATCAGCTTGGTGAGGGAAGCGGGATACCAGGGCTCGCCGGCGCGATCCTGCGAGACGACCTCACCTGTTGCTGGATCGAACAGGAGCGAGGGACCAGCAAGAACGGGTGTTGCGGCAAAGCTCGCCGCGATGAGCAAGCTTATGGCTCTGAGACGCAACCGGAACGCCACAATTGTTTTCCTCTCGACTTCGAATTCGCCCGTCTCGTCAGCGGAAGTACCGTACTCCGCGGTCAAGATCAATGGCGTACGGAGCTGCGCTCCCGCGACGCAGATCTTAAGCCAGAATTTTGTCGAGATTTGGTGTTTTCAGGCTGAGATCGCCGAGATTTCGTTTTGAGCCCGGCCCAATCCTGATCGGAAAGTTCCACGAGCGGGGGCCTCACGCTCTTGAAGACGGGTGCCTTGCCATATTCGGCCACCGTGCGCTTGAGGGCGGGGATCATCGCGGCCTTCTCAAAAACCGTGCGCATCTGGCTCAACGCGTGTTGTTTGGCATCGGCCTCGGTGCTGTTACGGGTTTCATAGAGATTGACTATGGCGCCCGGATGAATGTTGCACATGGCCGAAATGCAGCCGGCACCGCCATTCCGCAGATTGTCGAGCAGGAAGCGATCCGAGCCCGAGAAGACCCGGAAATGAGGAAACGCCTCCAGCATCGCTTTGGTGTTGGCGAAATCGCCGCCCAAATCCTTGATGCCGATGATGGTGGCGGGATAGGCCTTGATCAGGCGCTCGATGAGGGCGAGCGTTATCGGCACGCCCGACATTTGCGGGATGTGATAAAGGCAGATCTTGAGCGCCGGGTTTCCGACGCGTTGAATCGTCTCGGAATAGAAAGCGAAGAGACCGTCCTCCGAGGCCGGCTTATAGTAGAAGGGCGGCAGCATGAGCACGGCGGCGGTCTTGGCCTTGGCCGCGGCCGTGCAGAGGGTGACCGCATCGGGCAGCGCGCAGGCGCCGGTGCCGGGGATCATCTTTTCCGGCGGCAATTCGGCATCGATGAGACGGGCGAGAAGGTCGAGCCTCTCTCCGACGGCCAGCGAATTTGCTTCCGACGTGGTGCCGAAGACGGCAAGGCCGGCCCCTTGCGACAAGATCCAGCTGCAGAATTTGACGAAGAGCTCCGCGTCGATTTGCAGGGACTTGTCGAACGGTGTCAGGACCGGCGCGAAGACACCGGCGAGAGTTTCTTGGGCCATGAATTCCGCCTTGTCGAACCGGGAAACGAGTCCCGACGGAACCCCACCCCCGGCTCAGGCTTTATGCTGGATCAGGGCTCAAGTCAAAAAGGCCGCATCAGGACCTGATCGCTGAGCAGAGCGGGTTCCGATTTGACGATGGCAAAGCGCGCGGCCTCGGCAAGCGGCCGCAAGCCCTCGAGCCCGCAACGAACCGTGCGCCGTCATGCAGGATGCGCAGATTGCCGCGGCGAAGGAAGCTGGTGTGTGGGTGCAGTATAGAGGGCCGCTAACGTAGACAAGCACCGTCGGTATTGCGCTTTAGGCCCAATTGGGTGTTGGATTGCCCTATGGGCAGGGACGACTTTGGAGGTTCGTCGGCGTCGAGATCTGCCGGGCCTTAAGTCGATAAGTTGTTTGATGGATTTTTGATCTTCGTGAGAGCGGGTGTGACTTAATTTGCGAATGGGTTTTACACAAATTCGGAAATCGACATCGGGGAATCGCCATGACATTCGATAGCGCAGCGCTAGAAGCTATTAAACTAGAAGCGAAGCGACTCGGTTTGGAGTGGCAGGCTTTGGCTGCTGTGGCCCAAGTAGAGAGCGATGGAAGACCATTGTCGGGCGGCTTGTGCCCCATTCGAATTGAGGGGCATCTTTTTGATAAAAAGATAACTGGCGCAGAACGAAAGGCGGCGCGCGAGCAAGGGCTAGCCGCCCGCAATGTTGGTGCGGTCAAAAATCCGGTGAAAATGGCAGACCGTTACGAAATGCTGAAACGCATGACTGCCATAAATGAGGATGCCGCCCTCGAAAGTTGTTCTTGGGGGCTTGGACAAGTTATGGGATCCCACTGGAAGAAGCTGGGTTATGCTAGCGTTCAAAAGCTTGCCGATGAGGCTAGAGAGTCGGTCAACGGACAAATTCGCCTAATGGGGCGTTACATCGAGAAATTCAATTTTGTCACGGAGTTGAAAGCCAAGGACTGGGCGGGCATCGCGCTGAAATACAATGGCAAGGATTACAACGTTTACAGATACGACCTGAAAATGGCCGAAGCCTATGAGGCATTCCTCTATGGTTCGATAAGGGAAACCAAGTCAACCATAAAGAGCGACGATATTATCGAGCGTGGCGACAAAGGACCAGAAGTGGCGGGACTTCAGCGCAGGCTGGCCGAGCTAGGTTACTACAAAGGCGCAATTGATGCGATATTTGGTGGTGGCACGGAAATGGCTGTGATGGATTTCCAACGTGATGCTCAGATCCAAGTCGACGGCCGACCGGGGCCACGCACTGTAGGTAAGCTCAAGACCTGGACCACTACCAACAAAAAAGAAGCAAAGTCGGAAGGTCGAGTCCAAGTGGTGTATGTCAATCAGCATGCGACCAGGAACCGTCCTTCCACGACTTATCTCGAGGTGACTTTGGCCACCGCAGTCTATGATGTTTACGGCCCCAACCATCAGGCGCAGATTTTCAGTGGGGGCCAGGCACGCAAAGGCACACCTGGGAAGCGTACCGGCAGTATCCGCCACGACGACTATGGTAAAGGCGGCCGGGCGCTTGACGCCTACATTATCAACAAGAATGGAAAAAAGTTGCAAGGCCCCGAACTGGCAAAGCTCGGCCAATACTGGCTGGCCATGAACTACGGTGGTTGCGGCCTGGAAATGGCGGTTGGCGGTATTCACCTTGACGAGTGGAAAAAGCCACCGGCCGGTGGAGGCATGCTTTGGACCTATCCTTATTCCGATCGAAAGCCGTGGGGTGATGAGGCAAGACAGATGCTTGTCAACGGAAGCAAAGGAAAGAAACCGCCTCTGTACAAACCGTAGGTGCCGACACCCTGCGCCCGATGTAATAGCGCGCGCATCGCCAATATGCATTAGCTGTCAAAATCCCAGGCCCTAAATTAGCGAGCCGAAGCAGATTTTTCCAAACGCAAGTTTGATTTCCAGGACATGCACCTGCAACAACAGTACCGATGCACAATGTAGTAACAAAATGCGGTTGCGGTTTGAGACGAGCTTCGGTGCGAGACTTGTTTACGTTTGTCACCTTTCTTATCGGACTATCTAGTCTGATGGTTGCGGCGTCGGCTGGCGACTTCGACGGCTGGTGCTTCCCGGCAAATGAGTGCACAGGGGAGCCAATGCCGATAAGCAACGATACATTCAGCACCTGCGAAGAAACCTGTGAAATGAAAAATCCCACGAAGGTTAGAAGCATGTCCGGTTCGCTGTATGATGTTGTTTGTAAAATCGACGGAGGGCATCGTTCTACGCAGCGGATGCTTTTCCTCCGATATGTGAAGTCCGGGGCGACGGCCGGTGCGTTGGTCGTCAGCAATGAGGGGCCGGTCGATCTCGTAAAATGCGAGTGAATTCGTCGCACTCGGAACCGATCATGTTTGCGAACGCGCCGTCTTTCTCATTCGGCTGGAGCGAACAACTAATCCGCTCAATCTCTTCGCAAACTGTTGAAATCATTGGTGCCCCTGGAGGGACTCGAACCCCCACGCCCTTGCGAGCAACAGATTTTGAGTCTGCCGCGTCTACCATTCCGCCACAGAGGCCAACCGGGGCAGGGTGTAGAAGGAGGCCGGCCCTTTCGTCAACCTCAAAGCGCCGCGCGCCCAGGGACCGTATCGGACTGGCCGGCAGGAAAGAACCTGCTGCCAGCCTCGGCCGGTGCAACTATGATGGTGTCAGGGAAGCGGACCGGCCCGCGCCGAACCGGAGAAGTCATCGATGGCGACCCAGTCTTTCGAGTTTCAAAGCCCCAAGGGATACAAGCTTTCCGGTCGCATCGAGCGCCCTGAGACGACGCCGCGCGGCTGGGCGATCGTCGCCCATTGCTTTACCTGTGGAAAGGAAAGCCTGGCCTCCGTGGGGCTGGCGCGCGCGCTCGCGCTCGCCGGAATCGGCGTGCTGCGTTTCGACTTTGCCGGGCTCGGCATGAGCGGCAGCAGCTTTGCCGATGCAACTTTCGCAAGCGACGTCGGCGACCTCATCGCTGCGGCCACGGCAATGGAAGCGGCCGGCATGGCGCCGGCGCTGCTTGTCGGCCACAGTTTTGGCGGCGCTGCCGTGCTGGCGGCCGCCGGTGAAATGCCGGCGATAAAGGCGATTGCCACGATCGCGGCACCGTCTGACGTGGCGCATGTGCTGCATCAATTCGATCCGGACAGCCTTAGGCGCATCGAGACCAACGGGGAGGCCGAGGTGAACCTGGCCGACCGTCCTTTCGTCGTGCGCAAGGGCTTCCTCGATGATATCCGCGATCATGACCTCGAGGCGCGTATTGCCAAGCTGCATCGACCGTTGCTGATTTTGCACGCCCCGCGCGATGCGACGGTTGCTATTGAGAACGCGGCGCGCATATTCGCGGCGGCCAGGCATCCCAAGAGCTTCATCTCACTCGATGACGCAGACCACTTGCTGACCCGCCGCGCCGATGCCGACTATGCTGCCACGATCATCAGTGCCTGGGCGTCGCGCTATCTTCCACGATTGGTCGAGGATCTGCCGCAGGTTGAGGAGGCGCAGGGCGTCATAGCCGAGGAGACCGGCAGAGGGGGGTTCCAGCTGGCGATGCGCAGCGGTCGGCATCACTTTCTTGCCGACGAGCCGGAAAGCGTCGGCGGAATGGGAAGCGGGCTTTCGCCCTATGAGCTGGTTTCTGCCGGCCTTGCCGCCTGCACGACAATGACAATGCGGATGTATGCGCGGCACAAGGGCTACAAGCTGGAGCGGGCGCGTACCGTTGTGGCGCATTCAAAGCGTCCTGGCGAGATGCGCGCTGATCTGTTCACCCGCACGATCACGCTCGAAGGCCCTCTCGACGATGAGCAGCGCCGGAGGATCATCGCGATCGCCGATCGCTGTCCTGTCGATCTGACGCTGGTGCGGGGATCTGACATCGAGACCAGTCTCGTCGAGAGCTAGTGTCCCGAATCCGAAGTTCGCATCACCTCGCAGCGTCTTCCGAGCGAACTTCGGATTCGAAAGGACACTAGAAAATCTAATAATTCTAAGTGTGCTTTTGAACGCGAAGTTCCTGTCGGTATAGCGGTTAGATACCAGGAACTTCGCGTTCAGCACACTGGCAGGGCGCCGCTTGATCCGCTTGAATTGGCGTGCGGTCCCGGTCGCATCAGACCCTTCTTTCGCCTGGGGCGAGACGTGAGAAGTGAATCTTTCCCTTAAGCGGAATCGCGCTAGAGTGCCCGCGATGATCCGTATTACGCCGACGATTTCCATTCCGGAGGACGCGCTCAGCGAGCGCTTCATCCGGGCGTCCGGGCCCGGCGGGCAGAATGTCAACAAGGTAGCAACCGCGGTCGAATTGCGCTGCGACTTCAAGCGGGCCGACCTGCCCTTCGACATGATGCAGCGCCTGCGGGTCCTGGCCGGGCGGCAGCTCACCCTCGACAATGTTCTGGTCATCACCGCCGATACGCATCGCTCGCAGGAGCGCAATCGTGCCGAAGCGCTGGGCCGCCTTGTGGCCCTCCTTAAACGGGCGGCGATCAGACCCAAGAAGCGCATCGCCACCAGGCCGACCAAGGCATCGCGCGAGCGTCGGCTCGAAACCAAATCGCGCAAGTCCAGGGTCAAGTCGCTGCGTCGCGCGCGCCCGGCTTTCGACTGACAAAGGCACCGCCCGTGCACATCACCATGGCGCCGGATGAGTGGAAGACCTTCGAGGGTCTTGTCCGCTGCGCCGCGCGCTATGTGGAATTCGGTTCGGGCGCCAGCACGGTCCTGGCGTCGGCCCTGGCCACGGATTGGGTGATTGCTTTCGATTCGTCGAAAGTCTGGCTCGATCGCGTGGGCGATGCCTGCCGCGAGAGGAAGACGCGGCAGGTACCCCTCCTGTCCCATGTTGATATCGGCGAAATTGGCGAATGGGGCTTTCCCAAGGACGAGATGTCGCGCGATCGCTGGCCGCTCTACCATTCGAGCATGTGGGAAGATCCGCGTCTCGCGGAAGCCGATCTTTATCTGGTGGACGGGCGTTTTCGTATCGCCTGTTTCGCACAAGTGCTCCTTCACTGCGGCGAGCGCGCCTTCGTTGCCTTTCACGACTATGCCTCGCGTCCCTACTATCACGCGGCCGCAGCAATCGGCCGCGAAGTTCTGCGCGTCGGTGATCTGTCGATCTTCATGCGTCCCGCCGCCCTCGACCGCAAGCTGGCGCAGCGCCTCATCGACGGTCATGCTTATGATCCACGCTGAAAGATAGGCCTCGACGCAAAAGCCCAAGGCCGCTAGACACCTCCCCTTCATGCTGCGCGCCCTCTATGATTGGACCCTGTCGCTCGCCGCCCGCAAGACGGCCGAAGTGTGGCTTGCCGTCATTGCTTTCATCGAAAGCTCGATCTTCCTTATCCCGGCAGACGTCCTTTATCTGCCGATGGCACTGGCGCGGCCCGAGCGTGCCTATCGCTACGCGCTGGTCGCGACCGTGGCTTCGACCCTGGGCGGCATCGGCGGGTATTTTCTCGGGCACTTCGCCTATGACGCGCTGGCCCGTCCGGTCCTCGACTTCTACGGCAAGCTCGACGAATTCGAGCAATTGCGCCGCTGCACCGGCGAGGACACGATCATGCTGCTCCTCGTCACCTCGGGACTCGCGCATTTGCCGCCGATCAAGGTCGTCACCATACTGGCGGGTGTCGTCCAGATCAGCTTCGCCTTCTTCGTCCTCTCCTGCATCATCGCCAGGGGTGCGCGCTTCCTGGCGCTGGCCTGGGCGATGCGTCGCTATGGCGAATCGATTCGCCATTTCATCGAGAAGCGCTTGGGCCTGATTGCCGGCCTTGCCGCCGCCATACTCATCCTGCTCTACTTCGCCGCCAAATATCTCGGAGGGGGCGCGCTCGCCGCCTGTTGAACCGATAAATGATGACGATCGACCAACGTACAGCCTTGATGATCATCTTCATCGTCAGCCTGCTGACGATCATCGGCGCCTTCCTGTTCCAATGGGCGGGCTATGCGCCCTGTCCGCTCTGCCTCGAGCAGCGCTGGGCCTATTATGCGGTGATCCCGTTGAGCCTTTTCGTCGCCTTCATCAGCCGCAGCAATGCCGGTGTTGCCCGCTGGGGGCTTTTGCTCATCGCTCTCGTCCTCATCGCCAACAGCATCTTCGGCATCTACCATGCAGGCGCCGAATGGAAGTTCTGGCCGGGACCCGACACCTGCGGTGGCGACCTGGGCGAGGGCCTGCCCAACCTGACCAATGCGCCGGTGGTGCGCTGCGATGAAGCGGCGATCCGGATCCTGGGACTGTCGCTTGCCGGCTGGAATGCGGTGGTCTGCGCCGTGCTGGCGGCCGTCGCGCTCAAAGGCGCATCACGGCGCGGCTGAGTCTTGCCTACACCGTGAGGCGGCCGCGAAGCGGCCCTCGAAGGGTGGCAAGTGGCAAGGCCGCCAATCCTGAGCATGCTTCGAGGCTCGCTTCGCTCGCACCTCAGCATGAGGATTTAGGCTACGGCTCGAGTTCGGTATCCCAGTAGAGATAGTCCTGCCAGCTATCATGCAAGAAATTGGGCGGAAACATCCGCCCATTGGCATGCAGCTGGTTGATGGTCGGCCGGATCGGTTTATGGGCCGGCCACATGTCGGCTTCGCGCGGCAGTTGCCCACCCTTCTTGAGATTGCATGGCGAGCAGGCGGTCACCACATTGTCCCACGTCGTGTGGCCGCCTTTCGAGCGCGGGACGACGTGATCGAACGTCAGATCGCGACGGTCGCCGCAATACTGGCAGGTGAAGCGATCGCGCAGGAACAGGTTGAACCGGGTGAAAGCGGGATTGCGCGCCGGCTTCACATAGATCTTGAGCGAGACAACCGAGGGGATGCGCATCGAGAAGGCGGGGCTGCGCACGACACGCTCATATTCCGATACGATGTTCACGCGGTCGAGGAACACCGCCTTGATGGCATCCTGCCAGCTCCACAGGGACAGCGGATAATAGCTCAGAGGCCGGAAATCCGCATTGAGAACCAAAGCGGGGCATGCTTCCGGAGATATGGTTGGATGGTGAGCTCCGGCACTTTCCTCCTGTAACATGGCTTCATATTCTACATCTTGTGTGTCAAGGCTGTGAAGCCCCTTTATGACACGTGGGTGACGGTCATTCAGGACACCGCTTGCGGCAGGCCCTTGAGGCTGCGGTAGTGAGCCCAGAGCAGCCTGGCGGCGACCGACCGCCAGGGCCGCCAAGTTTCCGCCAAAGCCAGCATGGCGCGGGAATCTGGCCTTTTTGCGAGGCCGAAGAGATCGGCGGCCGAAGCCTGCAGAGCCAGATCCCCCGTCGGCCAGGCATCGCTCCGGCCCAGGCAGGAGAGGACATAGATATCGGCCGTCCACGGTCCGATGCCCGGAAGAGCGACAAGTGCCTGGATCACCGCATCGTCGGGCTGAAGATGAAGCGACTCGACCTTGAACTCGCCTCTATGGGCCGCCCGCGCCAAGGCGCGGAAGGCGCGGCTCTTGGCGCCCGACAGGCCGAGCTTCATGAGCGTCGCATGCCGGCGCCTCAGGATCGCCTGCGCGTCAAGCGGCGCCAGCTCACGCTCAATCCTTCGCCAGATCGCATCCGCCGCCTGGAGCGAGATCATCTGCTCGGTGACGATGCGCAAGAGGCCCGGCAACCCGCCGGCAGCCCGTCTGAGCGGCGGCAGTCCAGTTGCAGCGATGACGCGGGAGAAACGCGGCTCGCGGGCGAGAAGCCATTCGACCCCTTCGGCCAGATCGGTCGTGCTCTCGATGGTCTTATGCATCGGCGCGTTATAGAGCATCGCCACGTAGCGCGCATCCCGGCGAAGTGGAACCACTTCGCCGAAAAGGATTCGCGCCAATTTGATATCTTGGAGCAAGTCCTGATCGCCAAAGTCTTCAACTTTGGCGGGACGTGCTCTAGGAACAGTCATGAGCGTTTCGACCTTCCGCTTCGCGCCAAGCCCGAATGGCCGCCTGCATCTCGGTCATGCATTTTCAGCCTTGCTGAATCAGCGGATGGCGCGCGCAGCGGGCGGACGCTTTCTGTTGCGCATCGAGGACATCGACACTCTCCGGTGCACGCCCGAACTCACCGAGGCGATGCTGATGGATCTCGCCTGGATCGGTTTGCGCTGGGAGGAGCCGGTCCTGCGCCAAAGCGAGCATCTTGCGCATTATCATGCGGCCCAGCAGGCCTTGCGTGACCGCGGCCTTCTCTATCCCTGCTTCTGCTCGCGCCAGGACATAGCGCGCCGGACGGGGCCCGAGGCACTGCGCGACCCCGAAAGCCAACCGCTCTATCCCGGGACTTGCCGCCTCATGTCGGCGGAAGACCGCGCTACGCGAATCGCACGCGGCGATCCCGCGGCCTGGCGGATCGACATGAGGCTGGCGCTGGCTGAGCTTCTCGCACCGCTCGCCTTCAGCGAGCAGGGCTCGGGGGCGGCTGTGATCGAGATCGCCCGCCCCGAAGCCTGGGGCGATGTCGTGCTCGTGCGCAAGGACATCGGCACCAGCTATCATATCGCGGTCGTGCTCGACGATGCACGGCAAGGCATCAGCCACGTGGTGCGCGGCCGCGATCTCTTCCACGCGACGTCGATCCACCGCCTGTTGCAGCATCTCCTCGCACTTCCGGTGCCGCGCTATTTTCATCACCCGCTCATTGGCGATGAGACCGGCCGCAAATTGTCGAAGAGCCTCGGCAGCCGCTCCTTGAGCGAGCTGCGGCAAGAAGGCATTGCGGGCGCGGATGTGAGGAAGGCGCTAGGCTTCTAGAGCAAATCCCGCCAAAGGCCTGCCCCGGACATGATCCGGGGTTGAAGACTTTGGCGATAAGGATTTGCTCCAGCATATTGATTTGGCGCGAATCCTTATCGGCGAAGTGATTCCACTTCGCCGAGATGCGCGCTAGAAATCGCTGGCGATCCCCTTGACTTCCCAGTCGCCGAAACGGGTGGGCTCAGCACCCTTGGGCCCGCCCACTTCCTTGCGACGAGCGGGCGGCTGCGCCGCGTTACGCCGTGCGTCCGCCTCGGCCAACGCACGCTTTGCAGCCGCGGCAGGCGTGTCCGCGCCCTTGTCGTCAGGCTCACCCATACCCATCATATAGGGGCTGAATTGCACCTGATGCAACTCGAGCACGGAGATCGATTCATGAATGTGATGCGGACCGGAATTCTGCTGGCAGGGCTCGTTGGCCTGTTCCTTGCCGTCGGATACGTTCTTGGCGGCCAGACCGGCATGCTGATCGCACTCGTCTTGTCGGTCGGCATGAATGCATTCGCCTACTGGAACTCCGACAAGATGGTGCTCTCGATGCATGGCGCGCGCCAGATCGACCGCGCTGCGTCGCCCGAATTCCATGACATGATCTCGAGGCTATCGCAGAATGCCGGCCTGCCCATGCCCAAGATCTACGTCATGGACAATCCGCAGCCCAACGCCTTCGCCACCGGCCGCGATCCCGAGCACGCCGCCGTTGCCGCGACCACGGGCCTGCTCTCGGGCCTGAGCCATGATGAGATCGAAGGCGTGATGGCGCATGAGCTCGCTCATATCCGCAACCGCGATACGCTGATCATGACGGTGACAGCGACCATTGCCGGCGCCATTTCCATGCTGGGCAATTTCGCTTTCTTCTTCGGCGGGCGCGACCGCAACTCGGGCATGGGACCGATCGGCACATTGCTGATGCTCATTGTGGCGCCGCTCGCCGCGATGCTGGTGCAGATGGCGATCAGCCGCACGCGCGAATATTCCGCCGACCGCGGCGGCGCCGAGATCTCCCGCAAGCCAATGGCGCTTGCTTCCGCCCTTGCGCGCATCTCGAGTGCCGCCCATCACATCGAGAACGACACGGCGGAGGCCAATCCGGCCACCGCACATATGTTCATCATCAACCCGCTCTCGGGTCAGCGTATGGACAATCTGTTCTCGACCCACCCTTCGACCGAAAACCGCATCGCAGCCTTGCAGCAGATTGCGGCCGACCTCGGTGCGAGCGCCGAACCGGCTTCTGCCGGTCCCTGGTCAGGCGCGGCCAGGCGGGCTAACAGAGGCCCATGGGGCTGAGCGCGGCAAGGCATCACAACAACGACAAGGCCGGATTGGCGGCGCGGCGCGCCGCCTTGGCCATTTTGTCGGCCATCCTCGATGACGCGCGTCCCTTCGACGAAACGCTGATGCAGGAACAGGCGAGGGATCTCGCGGCAATCGACCGTGCCTTTGTTACGGCGCTGGTGCTGATGAGCCTCCGCCGCAAGGGGGAGTGCGAGACGATCATCGCCCGTTTTCTCAGCAAGAAGCTGCCGCGAAAATCGGGTAACGCGGCGCTGATCCTCCTTTTTGGAGCAGCACAACTGCTCTATCTCGGAACGCAGCCGCATGCGGCGATCGATCTCGCCGTCACGCTGGCGCGCGAGGATCGCGACGCCCGCCATTTCGCCAATCTCATCAATGCGGTCCTGCGCAAGCTCGCGGATGTGAAGCCGATCGACCGGCCGCGCCTCAACGTGCCGGACTGGCTGTGGCGGCGCTGGGCGAAAGCCTATGGCGAGGGCACCGCCGAAGCGGTTGCGCGCGCTCATCTGCAGGAGCCCGCGCTCGATCTTTCGGTCAAATCCGATCCGCAAGTCTGGGCAGGCGCGTTGAACGGTAACGTCCTGCCGACAGGTTCGGTGCGGCTTAAGGAAAGACCTGGCGCCGTCGAAAATCTGCAAGGCTTCGGCGAAGGCGCCTGGTGGGTGCAAGACGCCGCTGCCGCCTTGCCGGCAACGCTCTTGGACGATGTCGCCGGCAAGAGCGTGCTCGATCTCTGCGCCGCACCCGGCGGCAAGACGGCGCAGCTCGCCGCGCGCGGCGCCAAGGTGATGGCGGTCGACCAGTCGGCGCCACGCATGGAGAGAATGAGGCGCAATCTCGATCGCCTGAAGCTTCCGGCCGAGCTTCACATTGCCGATGCCGTGGAATTGCCGGCCGCACGGTTGTTCGATGCCGTGCTGCTCGATGCCCCGTGCTTGGCGACGGGCACGATCCGCCGGCATCCGGAACTGCCGTATATAAAGAGTGAGGCGCAGCTCGGCGAGCTCGCGGCATTGCAGGCGCGCCTGCTTGCTCATGCGGGTACGCTTGTGAAACCGGGCGGGACACTCATCTATTGCACCTGTTCGCTCGAACCCGAGGAAGGCGAGGTGCAGGTCGAAAGCTATCTAGGCACGCATGCCGATTTTCGCCGCCTGCCGCTGACGGCGGAGGAGGTTGGGGGACAAAGCCAGTTCATCACCGGTCACGGCGATCTGCGCACCCTCCCGTCGATGAATATCGGGACGGATCAAGGGCTTGACGGTTTCTATGCGGCCCGACTCGTCCGCCGCTGACGGTGCTGCCGGTCAGAAAAGGAAGCGCCGAGGCGCCTGTCGTTAGCCAATCCTTAACCTTAAGCTCATCCAATGGCAGGGCAGCCCCATCCCCGTGATCGAGCCCTTGAACGACAGCCATGTTGCGTGCCCTCGAGTCCCGTATTGAATTGTTTGGCGCCGTCAGGGCGGCGCTGGGTGCTACCTTACAACCTTTTGAAAGAGCTCAAGATCTGGGAAGCCGGCTGCTTAGGCGGTGGCGCCCGTCGAAGCTCGTCAGGCCGATCATTCCCTTGGTCCTCGGTAATGCCGATCTCGGCCGCCAGATCTATCGCAACCGTTTCGTGCTGGCGGGGCAGGCGGTATCCGGAGCGACCCAGAGCATCTTCGCCAAACCGGTCCTCGATCCCGCCTGGCTGATCGAGCTCCATGGCTTCGCCTGGCTCGCCCATCTCGAAGCTGCAGGCTCGGCCATGCATCGCGCCTATGCGCGCACGCTCGTTCTCGACTGGATGACGCAGGCGCGCAACCTTCCCCAGGAGGCGAAGCTGGCGGATGTGGCGGCGGTGCGGTTGATGGCGCTGGTGCGCCATGCGCCCTTCCTTCTAAAAGGAGCGGGCACGGCTTTCGAGGACAGGTTTCTGCGCCTGGTCGCGCGCGAGACGGCACAAATGGCACATGAACCGGGCCGCATCGAGCAGGCCCTGGCGCTTGCATATGCGGTGACGGCCTTCGAATCTTCCGCCACTTTCCGCGCCCACGCTTATGAGCGGCTGGAAACGGCGATCGCCGAGCAGATCCTTGCCGATGGCGGCCATGTCTCGCGCAATCCCGCGATCTTGCTGAAGCTCCTTCTCGATCTCGTGCCCTTGCGCTCCGCCATCATCGCCGCGCGCGAGCCTCTGCCGCAGCGTCTCCATGCCGGGCTCGAGCGCATGCTGCCGATGTTGCGCTTCTTCTCGCATGGCGATGATGGGCTCGCCGTCATCCAGGGCGTCGCCGACCCGTCGGTGCGCGAGATGCGCGCCGTCTTCGGACAGGATACGACGCTGGGCCGGCCGGTTTCCCTCGCCGTCTATTCGGGCTTCAGCCGCATGGCGCATGGCGCCGCCGTCGTCATCGCCGATTTCGGAGTTGATGCCGCTTGCTCAGGCCCGCTCGCTTTCGAATTTTCCGATGGGCCTTCGCGCATCGTCGTCAATTGCGGCCTCCCGGCCGACGGCTCGAAACGCTGGGTCTATGCCGCCTCGGGGCCGGCAGCCCACAACACGCTGAGCTTCGACTCCTATGCGGCCGAGCGAAGACAGGGCCGCTTCACGTGGCTGACCGGCGGCTTGCGCAAGTCCGAAGCCGATCGGCGCGGCGCCAGTGAGACAGGCAGTTTCGGCACCTACTTTCGCGGCGGCGCCGTGCTGGCCGGCAACCTCCTGCATGAGCGCGACCTCTATCTGGCGGCCGCCGGAGATGATTTCCGCGGCGAGGACCGGCTGATCCGCAATGGCACAAGCGATTCCGCTTTGCTGGGGCTTCCCTTTGCCCTGCGCTTCCATCTCCATCCTTCAATCAAGGCGACATTGTCCCAGGATGGCGAGTCGGTGATGCTGGTGCTCACTAACCGCACCGCCTGGCGCTTCGCTGCAAAGGGCTGCGTCATCGATCTCGCCGACAGTGTTTATCTGGCGGGCTTGCCGCAGCCGCGCCGCACCCAGCAGATCGTTCTCAAGGGCGTGATCGGCCGGCACGACAGACTGCACTGGGCCTTCAAGCGCCTCGCCAAGCGCGACAAGCGCGAGGCGCGGCACAGCTCGGCTCCCGAACTGCCCTTCTGAGGCTTCCGGCTTCGATGTTGAGTTTGCTTGCGCCTGTGCTAGAGCACGTCTCTCAACATTCTCACGCTGAGGTGGCCGCTTGTCTAACTCGTCATGGCCGCCCGGATGGCCGGGTTTAACCCGGCCATGGAGGCGGCCATCCAGCCATCCATGCAACGACAGTATGGATGGCCGGGTCGAGCCCGACCATGACGAGTTGGGAAATGCGCTCGCATCTCGGGTGAGGGCAGATGATAGGACTTATCATGTCGCCACCTGTTCGCCGCGCATTGCTGTCCGTGTCCGACAAAGCGGGGCTCATCGATTTTGCCCGCGCTCTTGCTCAGCGCGGCATCGAAATCGTTTCGACCGGAGGCACAGCCAGGGCGCTGAAGGCGGAAGCACTCGCGGTGAGCGATGTTTCAGCCGTCACCGGCTTTCCGGAAATCATGGATGGCCGGGTCAAGACGCTCCATCCCAAAATTCATGGTGGGCTCCTGGCCGATCGCGGCAATCCCGATCATGTCGGGGCGCTTGCAGCACAGTCGATCGCGCCCTTCGAGCTCCTCGTCGTCAACCTCTACCCGTTCGAGGAGGTGACGGCGAAAGGCGCCCAATGGGATATGGCGATCGAGAACATCGACATTGGCGGCCCGGCGATGATCCGCGCCGCGGCCAAGAATCATGGCAGCGTCGCCGTCATCGTCGATCCCGACGATTACGCCATCGTGCTCGCGGAGCTCGATGCGCATAAGGGTGCGGTCGGTAGCGAAGCCCGACGCCGCCTCGCCGCAAAGGCCTTCGCCCGCACCGCCGTCTATGATGCGGCGATCGCGCAATGGTTCGCGCGCGAGCTGAAGGACGAGGCGCCGGACTATGCCGCATTGGGGGGCAAGCTCATCCAGGGCCTGCGCTATGGCGAGAACCCGCATCAGACGGCCGCCTTCTACAGGAGTCCGCAATTGCGCGAAGGTGTCGCAACCGCCGAGCAGCTTCAGGGCAAGGAGCTTTCCTACAACAACATCAACGATACCGATGCCGCCTTCGAATGCGTCGCGGAATTCGAGGCGGGCAAGGCGGCTTGCGTGATCGTCAAGCATGCCAACCCCTCGGGCGTGGCTTTCGGCTCATCGCTCGCCGATGCCTATCGCAAGGCGCTCGCCTGCGATCCCGTTTCGGCCTTTGGCGGCATCATCGCCTTCAATCAGCCGATCGACGCGGATGCCGCCGAGGAAATCGTGAAGATCTTCACCGAGGTCATCATCGCCCCCGGCGCGAGTGGCGAGGCACGCCGGATCATCGCCGAGAAGAAGAATCTCCGCCTTCTCATCACCAGGGGCCTGCCCGACCCGAGAGCGCCTGGCGTGCTGTTCAAGACCGTTGCCGGCGGCTTCCTCGTCCAGTCGCGCGATCATGGGCGTGTCGAGGCGAGGGATCTCACAGTGGTGACCCGCCGCCTGCCGACGCCTGCCGAACTGGCCGATCTCCAATTCGCCTTCACCGTCGCCAAGCATGTGAAGTCCAATGCCATCGTCTATGCCAAGGCCGGTGCCACTGTCGGCATTGGCGCAGGACAGATGTCGCGCCTCGATTCCACCCGAATCGCGGCGGCGAAAAGTGCGGAAGCCGCCAGGGCCGCGGGTCTTCGGGACCCGCTGGCCAATGGCGCGGTCGTTGCCTCGGATGCATTCTTTCCTTTTGCCGATGGCCTCATCACCGCGGCGGAAGCGGGCGTCACCGCCGTCATCCAGCCCGGCGGATCCCTGCGCGATGCCGAGGTGATCAAGGCGGCCGACGAACGGGGCGTGGCGATGGTCTTCACCGGCATGCGCCACTTCCGCCACTAATCCTGAGTTCCCCTCCCCCTGCGGGGTGGGGAATTGCATATGAGAATGTTCAGTGGGGACTTCGGCAAGCTTCCCTTCTCCCGCTTGCGGGAGAAGGTGGCGCGAAGCGCCGGATGAGGGTGTCCCTTTGCCGATGCTTTCACAGATCTCTCAAGCTTGAGAAGGGCGATGAACGCTGCTGTTTGCTCTACAATAGAAGCTGTCGCGGTTGGACCAACACCCTCATCCGCCCTATCGGGCACCTTCTCCCGCAAGCGGGAGAAGGGGAAATGATGGAGGCAGTGTCCGCGCTCCAAGCACCTTGCGACTTCGTATGCGATAGCCTTGCCTTGCGGGGAGGGGTAGTGTGGATTCAGGCAGGCAGAGCCGAATGGCAGATAAGGTCCGTATACGGATAGTCGGCCCGGGCGCCACCCCGACATTCGGGCCGACCCTCCCGGTAAGAGTTCCCGCAAGGGGGAGGGCAATGTTTCCGCTGACGAATTCCAGGCGCTTTGCTAGAAGCTAGAGCCATGGTGACGGATGTGAACACGGCGGAAGCGGAGGGCTCGAGCCTCCTGCCCGGCCTCACCACCGGCGAGCTGGGCTTGCGCCTGAAAACGCTGGTGCGCCTGCGCTGGCTCGCAGTCGCCGGCCAGACGGCGGCTGTCGCGATGGTGCATTGGGTCCTGGGCTTTGACCTGCCGCTCGGCTGGTGCCTGGCCGCGATCGCTCTTTCCGCCTGGCTCAATATCTTCCTCACCTTGCGCTGGCGCAGCAACCTGCTGACCGATCGCAATGCGGCGTTGCTCCTGGGTTACGACATTTTGCAATTGGCGCTGCTTCTCTATCTCACCGGCGGCCTGCAGAATCCCTTCGCCTTCCTTTTCCTGGTGCCGGTCACCGTCTCGGCGACGTCGCTGCCGATCAAATGGACCCTGGTCTTGAGCGCCCTTGCGTTCATTTGCGCGAGCTTCCTGGCTTTCGACCATTTTCCGTTGCCGTGGTTTGCCGGGGCGCCGCTCGAATTGCCGACGATCTTCATCGTCGGCATGTGGACGGCGCTGGTGAGTGGGGCCGTCTTCTCCGCCATTTATGCGCGGCGAATTGCCGAGGAAGCGCGCCAGATGTCGGCGGCGCTTTCCGCCACCGAGCTGGTGCTCGCCCGCGAGCAGCGCCTGTCGGCGCTCGACGGTTTCGCCGCCGCCGCCGCGCATGAGCTCGGCACACCGCTCGCCACCATTGCTCTTGTCGCCAAGGAACTGAAGCGAGAATTGCCGGAAGGCGGCCATACCGGCGAAGACATCGATCTCCTGATCAGCCAGGCGGCGCGCTGCCGCGAGATCCTTTCCCGTCTCGCCAATCGCGATACGCCGGCGGATGCGATCATGGCCCAGGTCAAATTGCCGGTGATGCTGGAGGACATCGTGGCGCCCTTGCGCGGCTCCGACGTCGCTATCGCCGTCGACGCCCGGCCCGCCGATGACGGCAAGCCGCGCCTCGCCGCCGATCCCGTCTTCGAGCGCAATCCCGCAGTCACCTATGGTCTTGGCAATCTCATCGAGAATGCGGCCGATTTCGCCACCACCCGCGTCGATGTTGAAGCCCGGTGGTCGGCGTCCGAGATCACAATCACCGTGCGCGACGATGGGCCGGGTTTCTCACAGGACATTATCGATCGGCTGGGCGACCCCTTCGTCACGTCGCGCAAGGGCTATGGCCCCGGCGACCCCGGCGACGCGGCTGAACGCCACGAAGGCATGGGCCTCGGTTTCTTCATCGCCAAGACGCTGCTCGAGCGCTCCGGTGCTCAAGTGACGCTGGCCAATCGCGCCTATCCGGACCATGGCGCCACCGTGCGTATCTCCTGGCCGCGCCAGAGGGTCGACATGGCGCCACGTAACCTTGCAGTTAAAGATCACGATCACTTCAGGTCGATTTCGACCTGAATTGTCGACTGTGACGGCATTCTTATATTTGGCGCGTAATCGGATGAAAGCGGGTACCCACTTTTCGTGATCCCGCGCCAGGGTTTGAGATAGCGAAATTTAACCCCTATAAGGGGGCCGAAAGGACGTGCATTTCGATGACCGACAGCAACCTGCCGCAGGATCTGACGCTTCTCCTGGTCGACGACGACAAGCCCTTTCTGACGAGGCTCGCCCGCGCCATGGAGACCCGCGGCTTTTCCGTGCGCATGGCCGAGACGGTCGCCGAAGGCGTCGAGCAGGTGAAGAAGGAGCCGCCGGGCTATGCCGTGGTCGATCTCAGGCTCGGCGACGGCAATGGCCTCGATGTGATCGAGGCGCTGCATCGCTCGCGGCCCGATGCCCGTGCGGTGGTGCTGACCGGCTATGGCAATATCGCAACCGCGGTCACGGCGGTAAAGCTTGGCGCCATCGACTATCTGGCGAAGCCCGCCGATGCCGATGCTGTCTATAGCGCGCTCACAGGTTCAGGCGGTGCGCGCGCGGCGTTGCCGGAAAATCCGATGTCGGCCGACCGCGTGCGCTGGGAGCATATCCAGCGTGTCTATGAATTGTGCAACCGCAATGTCTCGGAGACGGCGCGCCGCCTCAACATGCACCGCCGCACCTTGCAGCGCATTCTCGCCAAGCGAGCGCCCAAGTGATCGCGGTCTTCCCTCCCTGCAAGGGGAGAGAAATGTGAGTGCTACAGCATCTCCGGATCATAGAGTCCGTGCAACCTGAGTGCCGCGGCGCGCGCGAAAGCGAGCGTCATGGCCTTGCGCCGCGAGGCATGCAGCAGATGCTCGGCCGGATCGCGCTGGATCTCCGCCCCCCAGCCATCGGCAATGATAAGTCCCGCTTCCGCCGGCATGATCTCAGGCGCAAGCCCTGTGGTGATGGCGAAGTAAAGCCGATCGCAGAAATCGCGATATTCCGGCCATTTGAGATCGGCGCGAAAATCCTCGAGCGACGACTTGATCTCGACGATCCAGAGCTGGCCGGATGGCGACAGCCCCAGCACATCGACGCGACGGCCGGAGGCGAGGGTGAATTCCGTAAGGGTAGCGAAGCCTGCCGCGCGCAAGTGCCGGCACACGCCTTTCTGAATGGCGGCTGCGGTCGAGGACTGGCGCCCATCGGGCTTTATCAGAGGTAGCATGCGGCGACTGGAATTCAGGCTTGTTGTGGTCCGAGCTTTCCCTCTAATGTTTCGCCCCAAATCGCCGACCCGGTCAACCGGGCGCGAGCGGGCGCCTGCTCGCTGCTGACAAAAAGGGGAAATGCCACATGGTCGGATTGCTCAAGCTGAGCCGCTTTATCGATGCGGTCACGGCTTTCATCGGCCGGCACGTCATATGGCTGATCCTTGCCGCCATCCTGGTCTCGGCGATCAATGCGATCATCCGCAAGGGCTTCGACATGAGCTCGAATGCCTGGCTGGAGCTGCAATGGTATCTGTTCGGCTGTGTCTTCATGGTGGCGGCAGCCTATACGCTGCAGAAGAACGAGCATATCCGCATCGATATCATTTCCGGCCGGCTGCCGCAGCAGGCGCGCAACTGGATCGACATTTTCGGTCATCTGCTGATGCTCCTGCCGTTCACGGCGCTGATGATCTATGAGAGCGTCCCCTTCGTATGGAGCGCCTTGCGCTCGGGTGAGATGTCGGGTTCGGCCGGCGGCCTCATCATCTGGCCGGCCCGCGCCTTCATCCTCCTGGGCTTCCTCCTGCTTTTCCTCCAGGGCCTGTCCGAGCTCATCAAGCGCATCGCCGTGATGCGCGGCCTCATCCCCGATCCTTATCCTCAGCATGACTTGCATGCGCCGCTCGGGCCGCATCAATAGCAGGGAAGTCTTCACTTCATGACCGCCTTCCTCATCCAGAACATGGCGCCGATCATGTTCGCCGCCTTGATGATCTTCCTCCTGCTCGGCTATCCGGTCGCCTTCTCGCTGGCTTTCGTCGGCCTGTCCTTCGGCGCGCTCGGCATCTATCTCGGCCTTTTCTCGTCGAACCTGCTGCAAGCGTTGCCCGACCGCGTCTTCGGCATCATGGCGAACGAGACGCTGCTCGCCATTCCCTTCTTCACCTTCATGGGGCTCATTCTCGAACGATCCGGCATGGCCGAGGAATTGCTCGATACGGCCGGCAAGCTCTTCGGTCCGGTGCGGGGCGGCGTCGCCTATGCGGTGATCTTCGTCGGTGCGCTACTCGCCGCCACCACCGGCGTCGTCGCCGCCTCGGTCATTGCCATGGGACTGATCTCGCTCCCCATCATGCTGCGCTATGGCTATGACCGGCGCATGGCGTCCGGTGTCATCGCGGCTTCAGGAACCCTGGCCCAGATCATCCCGCCGAGCCTGGTTCTCATCATTCTCGCCGATCAGCTCGGCCGCTCGGTCGGTGACATGTATGCCGGCGCCATCATTCCGGGCCTGGTGCTGACGCTGCTCTATATGAGCTACGTCTTCATCATGACGATGATCTTCCCCGCAGCGGCGCCTGCGCTGCCGGCCGAGGCGCGCTCCTTTGGCGAAGGGGCCGAATATCGTGCGGTCCTCATCGCGGTGACCTTTCCTCTGGTGCTGGTGCTGTGGGGCATGATTGTGCTCTTCGCGCCCAAGCTCGGCATCGATCTCATTAAGGCCTTCGTGCCGGGGGTGAGCGAAGCGGTCGAGGCACGCTTCACCGGCGATGCGGCGCGCATGCTGGCCATGCTCGGCGCTTTCGCTGTCGCCTATCTCGTCTATGTCGCAGCCTTGCGCTACTTGCCGAGGATAATGTCGAGGCTACTCGGCGCGCTCTCCCTGTTGCTCGTGGTCGGCGTTCTGTGGAAGGCAGCCCAAGCCCTCCATGCAGGTTTCCTTGCGCTGCCGCCGGCTTCCGAACGCGGCTTCGATTTTCTTCTCGATCTCATTGCCTGGATCGCCGGCGAATGGGTCTATCTTGTCGCACTTGCCGGCCTCATCGGCGGCGGGGTGTCGCTGCTCGATGCGCCGAAGCCTCCGGTGGCTGCCGCGGTGTGGAAGATCATCGCCGATCTCCTGCCGCCGCTCATCCTCATCTTCCTGGTGCTCGGCACGATCTTCCAAGGCATCGCCACGCCGACCGAAGGCGGCGCCATGGGGGCGGCCGGCGCGTTGCTCCTGGCGCTGGCGCGCCGCCAGCTCAATTTCAGCCTCATGCGTCAGGCGCTCGAGCAGACGACCAATCTGTCAGCTTTCGTCGTCTTCATCCTGATCGGCGCCCGTGTCTTCTCCCTCACTTTCTATGGCGTCGACGGGCACAAATGGGTGGAGAATCTGCTGGTCAGCCTGCCGGGCGGTCAGCTCGGGTTCCTCATCTTCGTCAATCTGCTCGTCTTCGTCCTTGCCTTCTTCCTCGATTTCTTCGAGCTCGCTTTCATCATCGTGCCGCTGCTCGCGGGACCGGCCGAAGCCTTGGGGGTCGATCTCATCTGGTTTGGCGTGCTGCTCGGCATCAACATGCAGACGAGCTTCATGCATCCGCCTTTCGGCTTCGCGCTTTTCTATCTGCGCTCGGTGGCGCCGCGAGCGCCGTATAAGGATCGTGTGACCGGGGCGATGCTTGCGCCCGTGACAACGGGCCAGATCTATTGGGGTGCGGTTCCTTTCGTCGTCATCCAGCTCATCATGGTGGGGCTCGCCATCGCCTTCCCGGCGATGATCATGCATTACAAGGGAACCGGACCGACGGTCGACCCTTCGACGATCGAGATCACAGTACCGACCGAGGATAATGGCCTTACCGGGCCCCCGTCATTCGAATGAATGACGGGGGTCAGGGGTCAGAAGTCAGGGATCAGGACTCGGTCATCCTGACCCCTGATCCCTGAGATCTGTCCCCTGGTCACAACTGCTTCTTGCGCTGCTGCGCCATCATGAAATTGTCGAAGGTACCTTCCGTCACCTGCTGCCACAAATATGCATCGGCCCGGTAGGCCATCACCGCATCATGCACCTTCTTGAAGGCGGCATTGGTGGCCGAGATTTCGGCATAGGTCTCTTTCGCTGCATTGAAGCAGGCCTCCAGGATCTCGGCCGAGAAGGGGCGGAGCTTGGCGCCGTTGGCGACGAGCTGCTTCAGCGCCGGCGGATTCTGATGGTCGTATTTCGCCTGCATGACGACATTGGCCAACGCGGCCGCGCTCGCGATCGTCGCCTGGTAGGTCTTCGGCAATCCCTCCCACTTCGGCTTGTTGATGAAGAAGTGCAGCATGGGACCGCCTTCCCACCAGCCGGGATAGTAATAATAGGGCGCTACCTTGTTGAAGCCGAGCTTCTGGTCGTCATAGGGGCCTACCCATTCTGCTGCATCGATCGTGCCTTTCTCGAGCGAGGGATAGATGTCGCCGCCCGCTATCTGTTGCGGCACCACGCCGAGCTTGGCGATCACCTTGCCGCCAAATCCGCCGATGCGCATCTTGATGCCCTTGAGATCGGCGGGCGTCTTGATCTCCTTGCGGAACCAGCCGCCCATTTGCGCGCCGGTATTGCCGCCGGGCAAGGCATAGATGTTGTAGGAGGCGAAGAACTCATTCATGAGATCGATGCCGCCGCCCTCATACATCCAGGCATTCTGCTGGCGCGCGTTGAGGCCGAAGGGCACGGCGGTGCCAAATGCAAAGGTCGGATCCTTGCCCCAATAATAATATGACGCAGTGTGTGCCATTTCGAGCGTGCCGTCGGTCACCTTGTCGGCGGCCTGCAGGCCAGGGACGATCTCGCCCGCAGGGAAGACCTGGATCTGGAACTTGCCGTCGGTCGCTTCTGCAACATTCTTGGCGAAGACTTCGGACGCGCCGAAAATCGTGTCGAGGCTCTTGGGGAAGCTCGAGGTCATGCGCCATTTGAGCTCGGGTGCCGATTGCGCGATCGCCGGTGCGGCGAGCGTCGTCGCGGCGGCGGCAAGAGTTCCGGTGGTGGTGAAAAAACGGCGGCGATCCATGAAAGCTTCCTCCGAACTCGTGTTGGAATAGGAACGGCAACACGGCCGATCCCCTTGTTCTTCTATATAGAGGGGCGCTTCGGCTGAAGCCAATACGTCAAAAGATGCAAAGAGGCGCCGTTTTTGCCATCATGTGACGCCTTCTCTGGTTTGCCCGGAGTGGGTCAAGGGCATCGGCCTGCCGACGCGTAAGAGATCGCCCGCCGGTGGCACCCCATGGGCCCTCGCGCTCAAGGGCCGAGCGTCATGCGCGGGCGCGTCAATGGCAAGTGCCGCGCCCAAGAGCGCGCTCAAGCAGGATGGGGGCTTTCATTCGATCGTCTTGTCTGGATGGTTTTGCCCTGAGCCCGGCATCTCGCCGATGAATGTCCGCCAGGTGGCAGCCTGGTGGCCGGGAGATGCCGCATCGTGATCGCCGCAATCAACCTGCAGATCGGCTGAGGTGAAGGAAGCGCGCACGAATTCGCAGTAATGGGGTTTGGCCGCCCCGGGCGCCGCCTGCGGGCGGAAATGCCGGCAGGTGACGCACATGCGCTGCGCCGGCATGGCTTCGTCCTGCAGCAACGCGCGGATCATCTTGATCATGATGTGGAGCAGGGCCGCCTGCTCCTTGCGGCTCAAGGCGGCAAGGGCGGTCTCCACATGCGACATCTGGCCCTGCACCATGGCGAGTGCCGCACGCCCGTCATCGGTCGATCGAACGAGCAGGGCGCGCCCATCCTCGGGGTCGCCCAGCCGGGCAATGAGGCCCTTGCGCTCGAGAGCCAGGAGAGAATCCGTGACCGTCGGCTGCGAGAGGCCGAGTTCGTGCGCGATCGCCTTGACCCGGAAGCCTCCTGCCCGGCGGTGCAGCAGGCGCAGAATGGCGAATTGGGTGGGATTGAGCCCGTGCGGGCCTGTGACCTGCCGCTGTTCCAGACGTTGCAGGCTCGCCAGCCGCTCGAGCCCGTCATGCAGTCTTTCCGGCAGCGGGGAAAGGGGGAATTTTACCATAAAAAATACTACATAGGAATCCTATGTTAATCAAGCAGCAAGGTATCCAGGGGCGCGGAACCATTCTCCTAAGAAGCCGTTAAAGCCACATGCTTCGCCGGCGTTCGAGCCGGTTGAAGCCCCGGCCCGCCCGCGAAGCTCCGTGGATTTCCCGGGCGGGCCGACGGCTCGAATACCTTTCTTCGCAAGTTTCGATAGCGGGAGGAGTCTCATGACTCTGTCGGCGCACACGGCTTTGTTTTCTCTGATCGTCCTCGCGGCCATCGTGGGCTTGGCGTGGATATTGATCATCTATGTTGTGTCCTTCCACGCCGCCCAATGGGTGGTCGATCGCCTGGAGGGCGGCTATGCGCCGCGCCGGCTGGAATTGCGACCCGCTCATCGCCGCGCGGTTGTGCGCGTGTCACGCGGCTGAGCGCTGGATCAATCCCCATGTGAACAGCACCATGGCGGCCAAGGGTGCCGCGGTGCGCACCGTGTTCCAGAAGGTCCAGTCGCGAAGATAGCGCGTCCACAACGCCCCGCCTTCGCCTGATGCCGATGTGATGAGGGCGAGCTCATTGTTGAGCGGCACGTTGAACACCATGGTCACGATCAGCGAACCCACGACATAAATGAGGCTTGCCGCCAGGATGATGGCCGCGCCGGGCTCGCTCCATTTGAAGAGCGCCATGATGAAGAGGATGGCGCAGACGATGGGCGTGCCGAAGAACACCGCGAAGAACCAGGGATTGATCACCGTGATGTTGATGGAATTCATCGCCGCAATCCCCTGCTCGGGCGGAATGCGCGCGAGTGCCGCCATGACGAAGGTCGAGAAGGCATAGAAGATGCCGGCGGTGAGGCCTGAGCCGATAATCGCAAGGACCTCGAGGATGGTGAAGAACGACATGGGTGCCTCCCGGTTTGTACCTTTTGATTCGAGCCTCGCGATCACGCCGGCGTCAGGCCCAATCGCTCGTCCCGCCGGCGCAGCCAGGCGATAGCGGGCAGCGCCAGGAGCACCATCCAGGCCTTGCCGATCACCTGCCCTTCGAGGAATGCGAGGCTGCCGAAAGCGAGGCTGAGGAAGATGATGCTGTCGATGACAAGACCGACGACGCTGCTGGCCATGACAGCGAGCATCAGGCCCCTCTTCTGGAGCGGCGTATAGACGAGGAGATCGGCGGTCTCGGAGAGAAGGAAGGCGGCCGCCGAAGCGAGGACCAGCGCCTTGGGTGCGATGAGTGCCGAGAGCAGGGCGCCGAAGAGAATGCCTGCAGCCGCGATTTTGACGCCGAGGCGGCGCTGGACGAGATCGCGCATCACGAGTGCCAGCCCCACCATCACCACGCCGCTGGGCGCCATCACGCCGGGAGCCACCGGAATGAGGCAAGGTCCCTCCGGCATGCAGGTCGTGCCGACATGGAGGATGAGCCAGTTGGCTGCCGGAATGCACAGCGCAAAGCCCAAAAGGAAAATCAGACCCTCGCGCCGGCGCAGCGTTTCGATCGCGTCGTTCATTTCTGTTCTAGCCCCGGCCGCGATAGCTTGCCACACCTTGCTCCGGGATCCACAGGCCCTTGGGCGCCTCGCCCGTCTGCCAGAAGACGTCGATCGGAATGCCGCCGCGCGGATACCAGTAGCCGCCGATGCGCAGCCAGGTCGGTTTGGCGGCATCGCAGAATCTCTTGGCGACATAGACGGTGCAGTCTTCATGGAAGGCGCCGTGATTGCGAAAGCTGTTGAGGAAAAGCTTTAGTGACTTCGACTCCACCAGGAGCTGGTCGGGCGCATAGTCGATCACCAGATGGCCGAAATCGGGCTGTCCCGTCACCGGGCAGAGCGAGGTGAATTCGGGACAGGTGAAGCGGGCGAGATAGAGCGACCCGGCCTGCGGATTGGGCACGGTGTCGAGCACGGCTTCTTCGGGCGATGAGGGAATGGCGGCTGGCTTTCCCAGCAGAGTGTGGTCGAGAGGATCGGTCATGGAATTCTCAAGGTTCAATGATGGCCGAAATGGTCACGCGGTGTGAGCGATATAGGCCTCGCGGAATGGGACGTCGAGCCGGCCGATTGATCGGCTGTGAGGAACTGTTCATCCCTCCTCCCACAGGTGGGGAAGCGGAAAAGCCCGTTTTAATCCTTTCCGGGGACGCGCGCTTGGATCTCGACCGATGCGGCCGAACGCTGATGCGGTCCGTGGTGAACGGCCTCGACATTGTTGCCGTCAGGATCGAGGAGGAAGGCCGCGAAATAGCCGGGATGATAGTTGCGCTCACCGGGCGCGCCATTGTCGCGCCCGCCCCCTTCGATGCCGACCGCATGGAAGCGGCGCACCGTTTCGCGGTCAGGCGCCTGGAAAGCGATATGAACCCGTGTCGCCTGGCTGCCTGCCGTCACCGCCTGGACCCAGAGCTCATCGGCATTGAAGAAGCCGGGACCCTCGACCACCGGGATGTCTTTGCCCAGGGCCGCGATGACCGCCTTGTAGAAACGCTTGCTCGCTTCGAGATCTTTCGCATTGAGATGGACGTGATCGAACAACCGTCCCCTGTGCAGAAGCATGATCCTCTCCTCACCTTGCCCGCTTCTCGATCCAGCTCATGAGCCCCACGGCGTTGTTGTGCGCGTCATCGCGCGCCGCATAAAGGAGCGTGACCGGCCCCTCGCGCATGAGGCCTTCGAGCTCGGCGACCGCCGCTTGCGGCCCGGCACTCGTGAGTTCCCTTTTATGGGCGCTAGCCATGATTGCAAATCATAGGATGGCGAAGGCTGATGATCAAAGCGGCATCGCGACGCCTGGTATCAACAGATGCCTTTGAGATCGCGCGGCAGCGCCGCCACCGCGGCGAGCGATGGTTCAGCGAGGGGAACTTGTATGAGCATGCAGAGGTGTGAGCGGCAGCACATTTCACGTTGGATGTGTCACGTCAGTTCCCTTTGTTTTTTCCCGACCACACTTGTGAGCGGCCGTTATTCCAGACTATCGTGAAGTTATTGAGAGGAGCGAGGGATTGGGAGCATGGCAAGTGCAGTGAACACGTCCACCAGCGTTGCCGGCCATGCCGACCGCCGGCGCGTGGTTTGGGCCGGCATCGTCGGCAATGTGATGGAATGGTATGATTTCGCCATCTACGGCTTCTTCGCCCGCACCCTTGGCAGCCTCTATTTCCCGGCCGAGGATCCGCGCACCTCGCTCCTCGCCGCCTATGCCGTTTTCGCCGTCGGCTTCTTCATGCGGCCCTTGGGCGCCATTCTCTTCGGCCACATTGGCGACCGCGTCGGGCGCGGCCCGGCGCTTCTCTGGTCGGTGGTGGCGATGGCGGTGCCGACTTTCGCCATGGCTCTGCTGCCGACCTATCAACAGATCGGCATCTGGGCCTCGGTGCTGATGCTCATCTGCCGCATGGTCCAGGGTCTGGCGGTAGGTGGAGAATATACGAGTTCCGCTATTTTCCTGGCGGAGACCGCGCAACCGGGCCAACGCGGCGCCGCCAGCGCCTGGGCGGTGTTCGGGGCGACGGGCGGCATCCTCCTGGGCTCAATGGTCAGCGCCCTCGTGCTGAACACTCTGCCGCTCGAGCAAGTGGTGGCCTGGGGCTGGCGGGTGCCCTTCATGTTTGGCGTGCTCGTAGGCGTCGCCGGTTTCATCCTGAGACGGCGCATGCCCTTCGACAAGCCGCCGGCCAAGAAAGGTTCGCCGCTCCTGCAGGCCTTGCGCGAGCATCCTGTCGCGATGCTGCAGGCGGTGGCGGTCACCCTGGTCAATGCCGTCGCCTTCTACCTGATCTACTTCTACCTGGTCACCTGGCTGAAGCTCGCGGCCGACATGGGCGCGCGGACGGCGCTGCAGATCAACTCGCTCAACATGCTGATCCTGATCTGCGTGGTCCTTGCGGTATCGCGCCTTTCCGACCGCATCGGCCGCAAGCCGATCCTCACCACCGCCGCTATCGGTCTCCTGGTCCTTGCCTGGCCGCTCTTCGAGTTGATGCGCACCGGGGAGGTTCTCTATGTCTTTTTGGGCCAGTTCGGCTTCACCGTGCTGATCGGCTCATTTGGCTCGGTCAATCCGATCGTGCTGTGCGAAGTGTTTCCGCGCCATGTGCGCTGCTCCGCGGTCTCGGCGGCCTATAATCTTTCTGTCGGGCTTGCCGGCGGCACGGCGCCCGCGGTCGCGACCTGGCTGATCGATTTGACCGGGAATGTGTCGATGCCGGCCTTCTATATCATGGTCTGCGCCGCGATCTCGGCGGCGGCGGCCTTCTCGCTGCCCGAGAGCCGGCATCGGTCGCTGAGCGATGAGGCCGTCGCGGCCTGAGACGCCTCACGCCTTGACGGCTTCGAAGACGCTGAGCGCCGATTGCGTGCACTATCTGGTGAGCCTGAAGCCCGCTTTGGCGGGAAGCGCCTCATATTCCTTTCCGTGCAGAGCTGCGCCGCTGCATGCAGGATGCATGACCCAACAGGCGCTCGCCGTCTGATCCCGCGACCTCAAGACAAGCGGCGGAACAAAAAGTCGCAACGTTGCTTATCAATGAGCGACCGAATTTCATGATCTCTCGTGCCGGCCCTTTCCTGTCGTGGAGATGAGAATGAGCGAACTCCAATATCCGAATGAAACCAGGGAATACCGCGAAGCGCGCGATCGCTTGCTCAAGGACGAGCAGGAGCT
Organism: uncultured Alphaproteobacteria bacterium; assembly: GCA_963841765.1. Classification (GTDB taxonomy): domain Bacteria; phylum Pseudomonadota; class Alphaproteobacteria; order Rhizobiales; family Aestuariivirgaceae; genus Taklimakanibacter. The sequence continues at coordinate 39,394 of CAWJDZ010000021.1, read as the reverse complement.
TGTCGACAAGGTGAAGGAGGTGGCCGCACGGCGCCGCGCTCTGTCGCCGGGCGGCCGGTTAAAGGAGGACTATGTCTTCCAGTGGGCCAATGACGGCAAGGTCGGGCGGAGCGTGAGATTTTCCGAGCTTTTTTCCGACAAGGACACTCTGCTGCTCTACTCCTTCATGTTCGGCCCGAACTGGGACAAGCCCTGTCCTTCCTGCACCTCGCTCATGGACGGTTTCGACCGCACCTGGCTTTCGGTGGCGCAAAGCGCTGCCTTCGCGGCGATCGCCAAGGCTCAGCCTGAGAAGATCAATGCCTGGGCGAAGGAGCGCGGATGGTCGCAGATCCCGCTTCTGTCGGGCTATGGCTCGACGTTCCAGGCCGACTACAAATGCCAGCGCGAATCCGATGACATGCAATTGCCGGTGATGCATGTCTTCACGCGCAAGGACGGCGAGATCTTTCATTTCTGGGCGAGCGAGCTGCCGTCGAACCATGTCGACACGGTCTGGCCCTATTGGAATCTGCTGGATTTCACGCCCGAGGGCCGCCCCGACTTTGACACGCCGCCGCAGAATTTCCGCTCGCGCTTTCTTGAGGAGCACTATCTGAACCAGTCCTAGCACCCCCGCCGGGAACGCAGGGCAGAGTCCGGGCGTTTACGCATGAGGGCTCGCGAAAGGTTTTCCCCATGAGAATAAGCGAAGTCATGACCCCGGATGTGGCGGTGATATCGCCGCAAAGCAGTGTCCGCGATGCGGCCCGCAAGATGGATCAGCTCAATGTCGGATCACTGCCGGTCTGCGACGGCGAGCGACTGGTCGGCATGATCACCGACCGCGACATCGTGGTGCGCTGCGCGGCCATGGGCTCGCCGCCCGGTGAGACGCGCATGTCGAGATCATGAGCCGGCATGTGCGCTGGTGCTTTGCCGACGACCGGGTCGAGGCCGTCGAGAACGAGATGGCGGCGGCGCAGATCCGGCGCATGCCGGTGGTCGACCGGAACAAGAAGCTGATCGGCATCGTGGCGCTGGGCGACCTTGCGACCAGCGACGCGCCGGGCACACGCCGCACGCTGAAGCGGATCTCCTGGCCTTCGAGGCCGGATCGCTCAGGCGAGGATCGCCGCGGGGCGGCGGGTGGGCGCCAGACCCAATCTGCGCCGCGCGATGACGATCGCTATGAAGGCAGCGACTATTTCGAGGGCCTCTGGTCGCAATATGGCAATGACGATGTCACGCGGCGGCCCCGCGGCGAATTCGCCAGCGGACGCGGTCGCCCCTATGGCATGGGCTTCGGCGCCTCGGGCACTGATGCGAGCGAAGCCTATTTCCGCGCTCCCGATGATGAGGGCCCGGGTGCCGAGGCCTATGAGCGTCTCTATGCAGCAAGGCGCGAGCGCCCCGTCTTCGACCGCGGGCGTGACGACTTTTCGGTCGAGCAGGCGCAGGACTACCGCGGCCGCGGCCCGCGCGGCTATCGCCGCTCCGATGCGCGCATCAGGGAGGAGCTCGGCGAGCGCCTGCTCGAGGATTCTGATCTCGACGCGAGCGGCATCGAGATCGAGGTCGAGGACCACGAGGTCACGCTTGCCGGCACGGTCGCGGACCGATCCGCCAGGCGGCGCGCCGAGGACATTGCCGAAGCGGTTTCGGGTGTCGACCATGTGCAGAACAATCTTCGTGTCAGCGCATCGGCCCGAAAAGTGTGAGCGGTTTTCGGCCAAGCCGATGCGCAAAATCAGAGAAACGGCATCGGCCCGAAAAGTGTGAGCGGTTTTCGGCCAAGCCGATGCGCAAAGCAGCATCGGCCCGAAAGGGGGATTAGGAACCGCGCAGCGGCGTTTTACGTTTGGCCTCACTACGGAATCATCAACCAACCCGACATGAAGGAGAGTTCCAATGGCAGACCAGCGCCGCTATGAGCGCGATCAATTCCGCGACGACGAAGACCGGATGCAAGACCCGCAGGGCTGGACCTATGGCCGCGGCCGGTCCCGGCCGGGCCCGCGCGATGATCGCGATTGGTCCGAGCGCTCGCACTATGGCTATAGCCGTGGCCGCATGAGCGGTTATGGGGAAGGGGTGGGCGGCCGCGGGAACACTCTGGGCGAACTGGGCTATGGCGGCGACGACCGTTCTCCGGGCTATGCCGGCGAGCGAGCCGCGCGCTACGGATCGCCCTATGCGTCCGAGGCCTATGGTCCCTCCGAGCGCCGGGGCTGGCGTGACGAAGCGTGGCGCCGCGAGCCCCGCTATGGCTCTGCCGGCAGCGAGCGCTACTGGAACGAGGAGCGCGACATGTGGGACCGCGCCACGGATGAGATCTCGTCCTGGTTCGGCGATGACGATGCCGAGCGCCGCCGGCGCATGGACAAATACCGCGGCCGGGGCCCCAAGAACTATGCCCGCTCCGAGGATCGCATTCGCGAGGATGTCTGCGACCGGCTGACCGATGACGGCGGCATCGATGCGAGCGACGTCGAGGTGAGCGTCTCGGGGACCGAAGTCACGCTCGGCGGCACCGTGCCGAGCCGCCACCAGCGCCGCCGCGCCGAGATATGCGCCGAGCGGGTGTCGGGCGTCAGCCATGTGCAGAACAATATGCGGGTGAAGGAGCGGGATGACGGAAGCTTCACCACCGCCGGTATGACGTGATCGGGACTTTTGGCTTGTTCTAAATTCACCTCCATTCCCTGTACCATCCTTCGGACGGGAGAGGGGGATTGGATCGATCATGAGCGCGTCGCCTCAGTTCACCGCGGCGGCGATCGTGACCACGGCCGACATGGCGATGGCGCCGCACGTGACCGTTGCAAAAATGAGGCCGGCGAGACACCAGAGGAGGAAGGGCCGGTCGGCTTCGTTCGCGTCCGTACGTTGTCGTACGAAGGCCGGCTCGGATGAGGACAGGCTGCTCGAAAAACTGATCCCGCCTGGGGTCGACAACACATAAGAAGCCGGGCTTTCGCCCGGGATCAGCGCCATGGCGGCGGGCGCTGCCCCGCTCTCGTTTACTTTCTTGCTCATCCGCTCCTCCATGCTGCTCGCCAGAATCAAACCGCCGCCATGGCCCTGCAGTTCCTTCAAGGAATGTCACAAGAAATTACCGGTGCACTGAGCGGGGGGCTTAAGACGCATCCGGACTGGCGGAACTAGGCAAGCTCAGCGCCTGTTGACCGGCAGGAGATTGACGATGGTTAAGAACGCCCGCCGCACCACTTCCGCCAGGACCCGTTCGGCCGCTGCCCGAGGCCGGAGCCCTGCCGGGTTGTTTTCGCCTGGCGCCTGGTGGGCCATCCTGCGCGATGCCGCATCCGCCTGGCTTTCCCATAGCCTGTCGAAGGAAGGTGCGGCACTCGCCTATTATTCGCTCTTCTCGCTCGGGCCCTTGATGCTGATCGCGATTTCGGTCGCCGGCCTCGTCTTCGGCGAGGATGCGGTGCGCGGCCGGCTGAGCGCGCAGCTCGCAAGTCTCCTCGGCGAGCAGGGTGCAAAGGGCGTTGAGAGCCTGCTCGCGGGCGTCGGGCAGCCGCACGAGGGCGTCCTCGCCAGCCTGGTGGGCGTCGTCACCATACTCATTGCCGCCGTGACGGTCGTCGTCCAGCTCAAGGACGCCTTGAACCTCGTCTGGGGCGCCGAGGCGAAGCCCGCTTCCGGCATAGTCGGCTTCATCCGCAAATATGCGGTCTCGCTCGCGGGCGTGCTCGCCATCGGCTTCCTGCTCCTGGTCTCGCTTCTCGTCACCACCTTGCTGTCCGCCATGGGCGACGCGCTCTCAGGCTATTTCCACGAAACGCTGCTGCAGCTCCTGGCCCTCGCCGTGTCGCTCCTCGTCACCACGCTGCTCTTCGCCTTGATGTTCAAATACCTGCCCGACATCGAGGTCGGCTGGCGCGACGTGCTGCCCGGCGCCTTCATCACCGCCATCCTCTTCGAGCTGGGCAAATTCCTGATCGGACTTTATATCGGCAAGCAGGGACTGGAATTGACCTATGGGGCGGCCGCCTCCCTCGTCGTGGTGCTGGTCTGGGTCTATTATTCATCGCAGCTCGTTCTGTTTGGCGCCGAGATCACCCGCGCCTATACCGGGCATTGGAACAAGCGCGAGGGCAAATGAACGATGCTCAAATTGCCGCTGCGCCGCCGGCGGCGATTGTTGCGGGCATCGATTTCGCGGCGGGGCCGGTAGAGGTCGCGCGCGCCTTGATCGGCGTGACGCTTCTCCTCGACGGTGTCGGCGGCCGCATCGTCGAGACCGAGGCCTATGACGAGACGGACCCCGCCTCGCACAGCTTTCGCGGGGCGACGGCGCGCAACAAGGCGATGTTCGGCCCGCCGGCTTCAGCCTATGTCTACCGCTCCTATGGGCTTCACTGGTGCCTGAACTTCGTGTGCCGCGAGGAAGGCCGCGGAGCGGCGGTGCTGCTGCGGGCGCTCGAACCACTTGCCGGGCTCGACCTCATGCGCCGCCGCCGCGGTCTCGACGACATCCGCATGCTGTGCGCGGGTCCCGGCCGTCTCGGGCAGGCGCTCGGCATCACCGGCGTTCATGACGGAATGCCTCTCGACCGCACACCTTTTTCGCTGCGCGCCACCGAAAGCGCGCACCAGATCGTGTCGGGCACCCGCATCGGCATCGCCAAAGGCCAGGACATTGCCTGGCGCTTCACGGTTCAGGGATCGCGGTTCCTGAGCCGGCCCGCAGGCGTTTGACGTGGAGCAAATCCCGCCAAAGGCCTGCCCCGGACTCGATCCGGGGTTGAAGACTTTGGCGATAAGGATTTGCTCTAAAATATTGATTGGGCGCGAATCCTTATCGGCGAAGCGATTCCACTTCGCCGGGATGCGCGCTAGTTGTGAGTTTCCCCACAAGCGATGTTCGGCGGCGGAGTTAGGATGAGCACAGACTATCACGAGGGAGATGCTCATGCCGCCGCGGCACATGGCGACCGATTCCTGGCACCAATTGGGGAATCAGATCCAGACGATGGACATTCAATTTCCCGCCGCGCGTCAAGCCGACAAGCAAAAGACGGTCACGCAAATGATGGTCCAGCAAAAGTTCCGACGACGGAACATCGGAGGCCCCTGCAATTTTAACGTGACAGGGACAGATTTCTTGCTATGTAGCGCGCCGCCGCTTTCGGACCCCTCGTGGCCGGCAGCGCGAGGCCCGGGGAATTGCGGAACCCTTTTGACGGGTGGAAAATGAGCGAGCAGGACTCGCGCCGTGAATTTGTGGGAAAGATGCAACAGCGGCGACATTGCCTCATGTTCGATCATCCTTTCGGCGTGCCGCTCACGTTGGCGATGGCGGTTGCGTTCATGGTCGGCGGAGACCCGGCCTATGCTCGCGATGGGGCGCTCTGCTGGCGCGGCGATCCGAGCACCCTCGCAGTCGAGGAGGCAGACAAGCCTTGCGCCGGCGCCTCGGACCAGTCTGCGGCGCGGCCAGTCCTTCAGGACAATGCGGTGGCGGCCTCGGTCCTCACCGGGCCGATCACGCGGAGCCGGCATTTCGTCTATCGCTGGCTGCGCCCGGAAGCGCCCTCCGGCGAGACGATCGTCCTCTTGCATGGGTCGGGCGGCGATGAAGCGAGCCTGTTCAAGCTCGTCTCGCGCATTGCGCCCGATGCGACGCTCTTGGGCGTGCGCGGCCGCATCGTCCAGAAGGGAATCAAGCGCTGGTATGCGAAGCTTTCGCCGACCGAGTTCGACCAGGCCGATATCCGGGAAGAAGCGCGTGCCTTGGTCGATTTTCTGAAGGTACGTATGGCGGCCGAAAAGCTCGAGCTCGATCGCACCACCTTCATCGGCTATTCCAACGGCGCCAATCTGATCGCGGCGGTGACGCTGCTCTATCCGCGCCTCATCCACAGTGCCGTGCTGTTGCGAGCGATGCCGGTCCTCGATTCCGCACCTGCGGCCGATCTCCACCGCGCCCGCTTTCTCACCGTCGCCGGCAAGCTGGACACGATCTATTCGCCCTTTGCGCCGGCGCTTGAAAGTCTGCTGCGCGGCCACGGCGCTGCGGTTGATTCGCGCATGGTCGCTGGCGGCCATTTGCTCGGCGATGAGGACGTCAAGGTCGTGAGCCAGTGGCTTCAGGCGGCGAAGGCGGTGGCGGGCACGACGGGCACTACGGCGGCGCAGTAGTGGGTACAATAAGAAGTTCCCCTTCTCCCGCTTGCCGGGGTAATCACCAATATTCCGCTTCTCCCGCTTGCGGGAATAACCACCAGCATTTCCCTTCTCCCGCACGCGGGAGAAGGGAAATAATGGAGGAGTCTTCCTTCTCCCGCGTGCTTGCAAGGGAAGGTCAAGGTTGCGCGATCCCACAGAATTTGGAGGCCGACTTTTCAGTCGAGCGCGAGCTCAGGCAAGATTTCCCCTCTCCCGCCCTGCGGGAGAGGGTGGCCGAAGGCCGGGTGAGGGTGTGGCTCAAACGCTGGTGAGTAAATTCAGAATTCTGCGGGTCAGACCACAACAGCACTTCACTGCACACTCTTTCAGTTCGGGTGGACCAACACCCTCATCTGCCCTATCGGGCATCTTTTCCCGCGAGCACGCGGGAGAAGGGTAATGATTGAGAACGTCTCCCGCACGCGGGCGAAGGGGAGGTGCTCACTTGAGCTTCGTCTTGGTCCTCGGGAAATCGCGCCAGTGCGCGCCGCTGCCTGTGCGGATGACCTTGTCGCGCTCGCGGATCTCGAACGGCGTCAGCGTCGGCTCATCGCGCAGCTCATCGATGAGCTCGAGGATGTCGGCGTCCTTCAGGAGGCCGAACAGGTCCTCGAAGCGGTCGATGACGAAATAGGTCGCCTGGAAGTCATCGATATAATAGCCGGTGCGCAGCACGCGCTTAAGGTCGAAGGCGAGCTCGTTGGCGGATGTATCGGCCGTCACATATTTCGCCTCGCCATAAGAAGAGACGATCCCGGCGCCATAGATGCGCATACCCTCGGGCTTGCGGATCAGTCCGAACTCGATCGTGTACCAGTTGAGGCGGGCGAGGAATTTCACCGCCTTGCGCTCCATGCCGCGCAGCCCGACGCGGCCATATTCATTCATGTAGCCGGCATAGGCATGGTTGGTGAGAAGCGGCACGTGGCCGAAGACGTCATGGAAGATGTCGGGCTCCTCCAGATAATCGAGCTGCTCGCGGCTGCGGATGAAGGTTCCCGCCGGAAATTGCCGGTTGGCGAGCATCTGGAAAAAGGGCCGCGACGGGATGAGCCCCGGCACCGCGACGACTTCCCAGCCGGTGATCTTCCTCAGCCGCGCATTCATCCGCTCGAAATCGGGCACGCCTTCAGGCCCGATGCCCAGCGCCTCGAGCCCGTCGAGATATTCTTGGGCGACGCGGCCTTTGAGCGTGGCGAGCTGGCGGTCGAACAGCGTCCCCCAGATCGCGTGATCCTCCTTCGTGTATTTGTCCCATTTCTGGTCGATGATGCAGTCATCGACGGTCTGAGCTTCGAGCACGGTGTGCGATGCCATCGCCCTTACTCCTTCAGGCCGATTCCGGCCCGGATAAATAACGCTGATCCGGGCACAATGGTTTCACTGAAGCGGCCCGCCGTCCAGCTCAGCTCGCCAAGGCTCTAGAATTTCGACGGATCGACCTCATCGAAGCTTTCGCCCCTCGCCAGGTTGTCGAGATAGACCGTGAGGCGGTAGCCCGCGGGATCGCGATAGGGGCCGAACTTGAAATACTGCTTCATGCCTTCGCTGTTGCGGTGCCCGATCCATCCCCTGGCGGTAGCGATGAGCTGGCCTTGCGCCCAGACCTGGATGATGCCGTCCGTCTTGCCGCCCTCGACCCTGAAGACGAGGTCGGTCCACGCATCGAGCGGATTCGGCAGATAGCGCTCGCGCGTGATCTCGATCGGCTCGACCGGCTTGAGCGCGTTCTTCGGCCATTGCAGCCGGCTCTCGCACTGGGCCGGGCGGTCGAGCGCCAGCAGCGGCTCGAACGTGGAAGGCGCGTCCTTCGAGAATGCGAGCAGGATCTTGCAGGTCCTGGGGCCCGGCATCGGTGCGCCGCCCGGTTCGACTTTTGCATCGACATCGAGCGTGATGTGGTAGAAGCGGCCCGTCAGTCTCTGGGCGAGGAAGGGCGAGCTGTCGCATCCGCTTCGGCAGGTCGCTTTCCATTGCCCGAGGACCAGCCGGTTGAAATCGCCGCGCGGCACGCCTTTGCCCTCGACCCACATGCTGAAGCCATAATAGATGGCGTCACCTTCGCCGAAGGGCGGGTTCTGGTCCTTGTCCTCCCACAGCTCGGCGCGCTCGGCGTCGTCGTTCCAATAGGTGCTTTCCTGCATGTCGAGAAGACAGTGCCGAGGATCGAGCTTGCGCAAAGTTGCGGGCGTCTGCGGCACTGCTGCGAAGAGCGGCTGCGGCGTGATCTTGAGCTCGAGCGACTGCCGGCCGCTCCTCGCCTTCGAGCTGAATTGGAAGCTGTTCTCCGGCCGGCGGCACAGCCTGAAGCGGGGATCAATGTCTTTCTCGATGCTCTTGCCCTCGAAGCCTTCCTTGATGGGGCCGGCGATGGCGTGACGACATTGCCCGAGAGCGCAGAAGACAAGAACTGAGAAAAGAAGTGCAGTTCGAAGCAGGAGCATGTGCGCGGTCCTAGTTGGCGATAGTCTTCACGGCGGCGCGATCGCCGACTTGCCGCAGCGCTGAATGACAAGCGTGCGTCTACAGACCGAAACCCTTCTTCAGGATTCCGTAGAGTGTCTCCGCCCCTCAGCTCAATTGTTTGGCTTTGCTTACCAGGTATCTGTCGAGTATTTCGGCCGTAACAACGTTGCAACAATCTCGGGTAGTCGGCAGCCTAGCAGCGATCATGCCGCTGGGTAAGCGGCCCGGTCAGAGTACGTTAGCGTGGGGCCATGCGCGTGCCGGCAGCGGTATGCGAGCGCTATCCCCTTGAAATCGCTAGCCGGAACTTTCCCAAGGCTCACCGACATACCCCCATCTGCCCTATTTACTTTACCTGCCCCCGGATCGGCCTTAATTTCTTCCGCTTGGGATACCCGCCGCGTCGCGGGTTCGATCGCCAGCAGGGGGAAGCCGAATGGACCGCGTAGCCACGTCCGCCGCAACGTCCTTCACCATCGTGATGATCAAGCCGTCGCATTATGACGACGACGGCTATCCCATCACCTGGTACCGCTCGATCATCCCCTCGAACACGCTCGCCGCCCTCTATGGCCTCGGCCGTGATTGCGCCCGCCGCAAGGTGCTGGGCGATGGCGTCGACATCGAGCTCGAGACCTATGACGAGACCCACCAGCGGGTGAAGCCAAGCCGCATCATCGCCGATCTGAAACGGCGCGGCGGCAGGGCGCTCATCTGCCTGGTCGGCGTCCAGTCGAACCAGTTTCCGCGCGCCGTCGACCTGGCCAAGCCCTTCCTCGCCGCCGGCCTTCCTGTCGGCCTCGGCGGCTTCCATATCTCGGGCTGCATCTCGATGCTGAAGGAATTGCCGCCCGAGATCGTCGCCGCGCAGAAGATGGGCATCTCGCTCTTCGCCGGCGAAGCCGAGGACGGCCGCTTCGAGGAAATCCTGCGCGATGCCTGGGCGAAGGAACTCAAACCCCTCTACAACCATCTCGATCATCTGCCGAGCCTCGAGGACCAGCCCTATCCGACATTGCCCGCTTCCGAATTGCGCCTGAGCCAGAGCTGGCGCTCGAGCTTCGACCTCGGCCGCGGCTGCCCCTATCAGTGCTCCTTCTGCACCATCATCAATGTGCAGGGCCGCAAGAGCCGCTTCCGCACGCCCAATGATCTCGAGGCGATCGTGCGCGAGAATGCCGCGCAAGGCATCAACCACTTCTTCATCACCGACGACAATCTGGCGCGTAACAAGAACTGGGAAGGCTTCTTCGACCGGCTGATCGAGCTTCGCGAAAAGGAGGGGCTCAAGGTCAAGCTCATCATCCAGGTCGACACCCAGTGCCACAAGATTCCGAACTTCATTGCGAAGGCGGCGGGAGCAGGCGTCAGGCGCTGCTTCATCGGGCTCGAGAACATCAATCCCGACAATCTCATCGCCGCCAACAAGCGGCAGAACAAGATCACCGACTACCGCACCATGCTGCAGCGCTGGCGCGAAGCCGGCGTCTATACCTGGGCCGGCTACATCACCGGCTTCCCGGCCGATACCAAAGAGTCGCTCTTGCGCGACATCGAAATCATCAAGAAAGAACTGCCGCTCGATCTGCTCGAGCTGTTCTTCCTGACGCCGCTGCCCGGCTCGGAGGACCATCGCACTCTCTTGAACCGCGGTGTGTGGATGGACAGCGACCTCAACAAATACAACCTGCATCACCGCGTCACCCATCATGGCAAAATGAGCGACCAGGAATGGGAAGAGGCCTATCACGCGGCCTGGAAGAGCTATTATTCGCTCGAGCATATCGAGACCGTGTCGCGCCGCCACGCGGCGACGGGCGGGCGCAACTTCAAGTCGGTCGTCAGCCTGATGATGGAATTCAAGGCGATCTATGAGATCGAGGGCATCCATCCGCTCGAAGGCGGCATCGTGCGCCTCAAATACCGCACCGACCGGCGCCCCGAGATGGGCATGGAATGGCCGGGCCTCTTCCATGTGAAGCTCGCCGCCGAGGTCCTGTGGAAGATCTGGCATTACGGGAGGATCTATTACCAGGGCTGGCGAGTCATCCAGAAGGTGAAAGCCGATCCGGCACGCGCCTCCTATACGGACACGGCGCTCAGCCCCGCGGCCGAGGATGACTTCGAGCATCTCGCCATCTTCACCGAGACCGCCGGTGCCGACGCCGCGATCGCCCGCAAGCGGACGCAGGACCGGATCCGCGTCGAGTTCGGAGAGTCCGCCAAGCCTGCGGCTTGAGAGCCGGCGGCTTGCCGCGCTTAGAGCAAATCCCGCCAAAGGCCTGCCCCGGACTCGATCCGGGGTTGAAGACTTTGGCGAGGCGCGTGATCAGGAAAAGTGGGTACTGGTTTTCCGTCCGATCACGCGCTAAATATTAGATTACGATCACGTTTGTCACTTCAGATCGAACGATCTGAAGTGATCGTGATCTATATTTGCTCCAACATATTGATATGGCGCGAATCCCTATCGGCTAAGTGATTCCACTTCGCCGGGATGCGCGCTAGAGGGCCGCTACGCGGCTGCCTCAGAGTGGCCGCATGACGAGTCCTTAATGATGACAGGCTTGGCGAGCGGCGCTGTTCGGTGTAACGCTTCGAAGCCGTGCAGGAGTGTCTTATCGTAAACTTGTCTATTCGCTGAGGGGAGCTTTGCGCATGATGTCATGCAAGTTGGGACAAGTTCCCGTCGGCGCTCTTGCCGTTGGGGCTCTCATCGCCATCGTCACAGGTTCATCCGTGGCCGCGAGCCAGACCGTGCCCGCGGCGGCCACCACCTCAATCCCCTTGCTCAAGCAGCCGGCGAAGCAGGTCTTCGGCGCCTTCAAGTCGCCGATCAGCATGCAGGCGCGCGCGATCGGCGCCTATTCCAAGGGCTGCCTCGCAGGGGCCGAGGCGCTTCCCGTCGATGGCGCCGCGTGGCAGGTGATGCGCACCTCGCGCAACCGCAACTGGGCCCATCCGGCGATGATCTCAGTACTCGAAAAGCTTGCGGCCGACGCCAGGCAATATGACGGCTGGAACGGCCTCCTGGTCGGCGATCTCGCCCAGCCGCGCGGCGGCCCGATGCGCGACGGCCATGCCAGCCACCAGCTGGGGCTCGATGGCGACATCTGGTTCACGCCAATGCCCGAATACACGCTTTCGACCGAGGAGCGCGAAAAGATGGAGCCGCGCGAGATGGTCAAGGACCGCCGCACGCTCGACCGCGCGGCCTGGACCGAAGCGCAGGCCCGCCTCGTCAAGCGCGCCGCCTCCTATCCGCAGGTGGCGCGCATCTTCGTCAACCCGCCGATCAAGGCGGAGCTGTGCAAATGGGCGACCGGCGACAGGTCGTGGCTCGCCAAGGTGCGGCCCTGGTACGGGCACACTTACCATTTCCATGTCCGCATCGTCTGCCCGAAGGGCTCGCCCGGATGCGAGAACCAGCCGCGATCGGCGCCCAAGGATGGAACGGGCTGCGGCCAGGAGCTCGCCCACTGGATGGGCGACAAGCCCTGGTATTGGATGGAGCATCCGGAGCTCCAGGCCAAGCATCCGCCGAAGCCGCCGTCGCTCGCGACCCTGCCGGCCGAATGCCGGCGCATCGCTGTCGCGCCGTGAAGTTCAGGCGCGGCTGGAGCTCATATATCTCCCGAGCGTAAATTCCTGCTGTGGCTGTCCTACCACAGTCCTCCGGAAACTTGTGCCAGCGGCTTAATCTTTTGCTGACCTGAAGCACGTAGCGCGCAGCTTTGCCACAGTGTCTAAAACCTGATGACTTTAAGAAGGATTGTCTCTCGACGCCTCACGCCGAAGGATGGCTGCTACCCACCTCGTCATGGCCGCCCGTGAGGCGGCCATCCAGCCCTTCCATGCAACCGCTGTCTGGCGTCGAGCTGGATGGCCGGGTCGAAGCCCGGCCATGACGAGCAGGGCATGAGTGAGGGCACCGGGTAAGCCTGAACTCTTCATGTTCAGCGGGAGCTCAGCGATCGCTCGAGGTCCTCGAGCTCATCCTCCTCGAGGACGGCGCCCTCGATCTTTTCAAGCAACGCCAGGGCGCGCTCTTCAATTCCCGCTTCATCGGCTGCGACAAGCGCCCGGTTCAAATCGGCAATGGCGTGATCTCTATTCCCAAGCCGGATTTGAGCTTCGGCACGGATCAGCCAGGACAATCCGTGGACCGAATCCAACTCGTCGATGGCGACGTTTGCTGCTTCGACGGCTTGCGCGAAATCGCCCATCGCCAGAGAGGCCTCAGCCAGATAGGTCTGATTGCGGGAATTGATTTTGGCCTTGGGCAATTTGCGCAAGAGAGCGAAGGCCTGAGCCGGCGCGCCCTGGCGCAAATGGACGAGCGAACTGCCGACCCTCGCCCAGCGCCTGGAAGATTTCCCGCCCATGGCCCGGCCGAACGCTTCGGCCGCTTCGTCAAGCCGATCGCGGCGCAGATGAAGCCAGCCGAGCGACAGATCCGTGGCGCGGCTGCTCGTGTTCATCTTCCGCTGGGCCGTCCAGTCGGTCTCCGCTGATCGCATGTCGCCAGCGAGTGCATGCGCCAGCCCCCGCAAGTCGAAGAGAGCGGCGTCCTTGGGCGAGCGCCCAATCGCTTGGTCGAGCAGCGCGATGGCCTCGGAGATGAAATCGTCATTGTGGAGTGACAGCGAGGCCAGGCGCAAGAGTGTCCGCTCGTTGTTCCAGTGCGCCAGGTAGAGCACCATCAGGGGACCAAGAAAGAGAAGCGACGCCAAGAGCCCGACGAGCCCCGCCTCGAGCCATTCCGCGAGCCTCAGTAGATCGGCGCGCGAAATCCAGGTTGCGAAACAGGAGCTCGCCGGCGCCAGAACGGTGCTGGCCATGAACCAGCTCTCATGGCTCCTGATATCCCCATGCTGCAGGTTGCCGTGGGTGATGCCGATCAGAAAACCTACACCTCCGGCGATGCCATAGGCCCAGCCGGCCGAGTTGAACCCAGCGCTCCAACCGGACACCGCACCGCTCAGCGTCCCCCAGAACATGCACCAGCCGGCGAGAAAGGCGGGCGCAGAACCCGCGAGGCGAAGCGTTGCTTGCCAGACGATGATCGAGGCCAGCGCCACCGCCAGCAGCCAGGCGAGGGGATAAAGGAGGGAAGCCCATAGCGCGCCGCTCACGAGAAGCCCGCCGAACGCGCCGGCAAGGCCGGCCACGGCCGCGAGCCAGAGCGAGGCCAGGAGCTTCGAGCCGGTGAAGAGCTCGAGATCACCGCGGATTTGGCGAATTCCCTGAGCCGTGATCAATATCGAGAAATCCTCGAACCAGTCGAATTTGTCCCGCTCGTCGCCCATGTGGATTCCTATCTCGTTGCGGCTGGCGGATCAAATTGTGGCGCTCCGGCAATGGACGATGCTTTCCACTCCCGCTACTCTCGGATCCAAGCGCGGGCCGGCAGCTTTATAGAACATGCCGTCAGAAAATGCCGTCTCAGGCGGTGCTCTCCGAGGCCCGCAAAACTCTTCGCTAGTCATGCGGGCCTCAACAGGAGACAGCCCGTGAGTGGCAAGTGCCCCAATTGCGAAAGAGAAGTCGCGACCGCAAAGCTCGATGCGATGGAATTGGCGGGCGGCCGTGTCAGGATGAAGGCCTTCAGCGTTTCATGCCCCTGTTGCTATACCGTCATGGCCGTCCTGCGCGATCCGCAACTAGAGCAAATCCCGCCAAAGTTGAAGACTTTGGCGATAAGGATTTGCTCAGGAGATATCGATTTGGCGCGAATCCTTTTCGGCGAAGTGATTCCACTTCGCCGGGATGCGCGCTAATGGACGTCGATCAGTGACGAGGTGGCCCGAGGCATCTCTTCCGAAGTTGATGGGGCGGCGGACGCCTAAAGCTGCGCGCTGATCAGGCGCCTGAGACTCGGATTGGAGATCAGCTTCAAGGCCTGCTTGACGGATACCCAGCGGCGCCGGCGCTCCTTCCGCTCGGGCCAGGTCGAGAGCTGCTTGCGGACATGCATCTTGAAGACCTTTACCCGGAATTTGCCGCCCGCCGACTTGTGATGGCCGTATGTGCCGATGGGCGCGGTCATCATGCGGCCCCTGACGCCCGCTTCCTCAAACGCCTCTTTCCTGGCCGTCTCGACCGGGCCCAACGCACGATCGATGTTGCCTTTCGCCAGTGACCAGCTCTTCGAGTTTCGCGATGTCACGAGCAGGATCTGGCCGGCCCTCCTGCTCGAGACCATCAACACCGCGACCTGATGTTTCCTCACCCGTTTCATTCGCTCTCCGGAACAGAAAAGCCGCGCGGCGAGCCGGCAGCGGATTTGCAGTATGATCGCTGCGGCGCAGTTCCCCAAGTGCGGGCGCGACGCTCTGGACACCGGGGCCGCCGCGGAGTTCCTGATGCGGAGATAACCGTATGGATTTGCCCATGAATTTGCCACCCTTGGCCTGACGGCGCCGAGCCGCTTGTATCGGCGCCGACAATGATGGCCGAGCCCTCGTTGGAAGGCTGGGAAAATCATCGTTTCCCGCCTAGGATTGCGCAATCGCGGCATTGCACCGGGCACCCCGCAAATGGAACGTCGTCTTGCCGCCATCCTCGCCGCCGACGTTGTCGGCTACAGCCGCCTGATGGAACGCGCGGAAGCGGACACGTTCGAGCGCCTGCTGGCCCATCGCAAGGAATTGTTCGAACCGGAAATCGAGAGGCATCATGGCCATGTCTTCAAACTGATAGGCGATGGCCTGCTGGCGGAGTTCGCGAGCGTGGTCGATGCGGCGGAGTGTGCAGTTGCCCTCCAGCAGGGCCTGATCGTCCGCAATGCCGGGCTCGCCGAGAGCGATCGCATCGAATGCCGCATCGGCGTCAATCTTGGCGATGTCATTATCGAGAAGGACAAGAGCGGTGCCAGCGACCTGCACGGCGATGGCGTGATCATTGCCCATCGTCTGCAAGCCTTGGGTGTGGCCGGTGATGTCCTTGTGTCGGGCATCGTATATGACCAGCTCAAGAAAAAGGTCCCTGTCGGCTTTGAATTCCTCGGCAGCAAAGAAGTCAAGAACATTGCCGAACCGGTGCGCGTCTATCGCGTGTCGACGGATCCGGCGCTCGCTGGCACGACCCTCGACGCCGTGACGAAAGCACAGCGGCCATGGCGGTGGCGGGCCTTAGTGGCAGGTCTGCTCTTCACTGCGGCCGCCGCAGGCGCCGGCGCCTGGCTGCGCCCCTGGGAGTCGAAGATCGAGGCGGCCGCGCTCGAGCGCATGGCCCTTCCACTGCCCGATAAGCCCTCGATCGTCGTCCTGCCCTTGGTTAATTTGAGCAATGATCCCGGGCAGGAATACTTCAGTGATGGCCTTACCGACGACCTCATAACCGAACTGTCCAAGATACCTGGTCTCTTCGTGATCGCACGCAACACTTCCTTCACCTACAAAGGTAAGGCGGTCAAGATCGCGCATGTGGCCGAAGATCTGGGCGTCCGATACGTACTCGAAGGTAGTGTGCAGCGCGCGGGTGATCAGGTCCGGATTAATGCTCAACTAATCGACGCTCTAAATGGAGGACATGTTTGGGCAGACCGCATCGATGGCACGCTCATCGACGTGTTTACTCTACAGGACAAGGTGACCAACACCATAGCCGATGCGCTTGCACTCAGGGTGACCGCGACGCAACAGGTGTCTGGCGCTCAGGATGAGACGAGTGATCCTTTGGCTTACGAAGCGTTTCTGCGCGGCTGGGAGCACTACCGAAAGACCACGGCGGAGGATTATGCCAAGGCGATCCCCTATTTCGAGGAAGCAACCAGGCTCGATCCGGAGTACTCCCGCGCTTACGCTGCACTGGCCATGGTCTATATCAGAAGCTATGGCAGGGGCTGGGCCGAAGACCTGGGACTTGCCGGGCGCGAGGCGCGTCGCAGGGCATTGCAGAATATCGACAAGGCACGCGAGCGGCCAAATGCCCTAGCCTATCAGGCCGCAGGATATATCCAGCTTGACAATCTATCGGCCAAGGAGGCCATCAAAGAATTCAAGGAAGCCATTGCTCTCGATCCCAGCGATTCCTGGAGTTATGCGTTCGCCGCCTTCGCACTGGCGACTGCCGGACAAGCGGCCGAAGCCATTCCATATATTAACACGGCTATGCGGCTCGATCCGCGTCCGCCGGCCTTATTCTTGTATTATCTCGGTGTGGCCCAGTTTGACTTGGAGCAGTTCGAGAACGCAGCAGAATTATTGGTGCAAGCTACCCAGGCTAACCCAAATGATGAATTTTCATTTTTTGCCCTCGCCGCAACATATGGACATCTTGGGCAAAAGGAGAAAGGGAAAGCCGCCATCGCGCGCTACAACGCGCTTGAAGTGCGGCAAGGGGGAGTTCCAGCCACGGTTCTTGGACTGGGCGATTTCTACTTTTTTAACAGCGATTTAACAAACTACGAGAGCCGCGATTATAAGAGACTTATCACGGGCCTCCGATTGGCCGGCGTGCCTGAGCATCTTTCAAGAGGCGAGTTTGCCGACCAGAATCAAACTCAGTCCGGATGAAGTGCTCGCACTTATGTTCGGGCACCAAATACATGGGCGGTCAAGAAATGGTGCTGAGCAACGGGCTGCATCGTTTGCAGCCAACGGGGTTGCATCAATGTCCGGAGATTGGATCACAAACCCAACGCCATTGACGGACGGCGTTACTCACTTCAAAGGTGAACAATTCTGCGTCACGTTCGCACCGCAAATTTACTGTGGTTCCGTGATGCGCAACCCGGGCGGATCGCGCGAGAACCAGAACGAATTCATTTGGGAGATCGGTGCGGCCTACACGTTCTCGCAGGTGCGGTGAATTCGCCTAGGGCACCGCGCCGCCATCCGGCCAAAATTAACCTGCACGCGTTTGGCAAGTATCAAAACGCTCCATTCCTTGGCGGAGACACCTCCGCAGACGCTGGAAGAACTACGAGAGCTTTCTGGACCCGCTCAAGACTGGGCTCGGTCAAAAGCCGATGGCCTGACGCGGCCGTCAGGCCGGGGGGAACTCGAGCGAGGTCTCAGCGTTGGTCCGAGTTCCCATCGCAGAAATGAAATGTTGGATCATATGGCACAGCACGAACCCGCAATGACCCGCGAGAAGCTCGCTCAGCTGCTGAACGAAGACCTCGCGCGCGAATATCAGGCCATCATCGCCTATGTCGTCTATTCCCAGGTGCTGAAGGGCGCCGAATATATGAGCATCGCGGACCAGCTTCAGAAGCATGCCGCGGAGGAGCTGGAGCACGCTTTGACCATATCGCGGCAGATCGACTATCTGGGCGCCATGCCGACCGTGGCGCCAAAGCCCGTCAAGGTCTCGGAGGACGCGGAGGAAATGCTGCGCGCCGATCTTCAGAACGAGACCGACACGATCAAGAACTATCGCGATCGTGTGCGTCAGTGCGAGGCCTTGGGCGAGTTCGCCATCGCCGAGCACATCCGCGAAATCCTGCTCGACGAGCAGGATCATTTGATAGATCTCGCCACCGCTCTCGGCGAGGACCCACCCGATGTGAGCAAGTAGCGCTACGAACCCAGCCTCATTGGCTCGGCGGGCCGCCTGCCGCCTGCTTCGCGCCGAACGACACACGGCAGGTTCGATGGTGATCCGTCGAATTCGAGAAGTCCTGCGCGGGAAATGTGCAGGCGGAGGTCCGCCGTGCCGCGCCTTGCGCCACTTGAAAAAAAGACCAGGCCGAGGAAACTTGCGATCGACTAGCGAGTTTAACCTATGTTAAACGGCGAAGGTCCCTCAGGCGTTTTCCGTCTACAGCACGCACCACGCCTGAGGGGTTTTTCAGCCAGCTCGTTGCGGTGAGCTGGCGTCATTCGAGGGCGAACCGGGACGGCGGACCAGAGCCTGAAATCAGCAAGTTCTGAAATCACGCCGCATCGTCCAGCTGGTCCAAAGGCGCATCCACAAGATGGACGCATCCACAAGATGGAAGTGAAACTGACACGACCTGTCGAACTGTGCCAGTTGCTTACAGGGCGAGGAGGGTGCCATGCCTGATCCCATGAGGCCGCTTCTCCCGTCGGCTGGCCGATATGCCTAGCGCCGCGCCTTCATCCGGGACAGGGTTTCAAACGTGAATTCCATCATCGTCGGGGCCAGCACCGTGATGAGCTCGATCATATGGCCCAATGGGTCGCGCCTGTAGCACTTGTCGTGGAACTCCCAGGCCAATTGCCTGAGCGCCGATTCGATTTGCGCCTTGTCGCTGGTGGAAACGGCTCTGAGTGCGGCGCGTGTCAGCGTGACATAGAGCGAAGCCTGCTTCGACAAGAGCGCGTTGAGGTCATTGGGGGCAAGTCCCACGACCGTCGATGTCTTGTGCACGATCTCGCCTCTCTCGATGAGATAGTCCGGCTTGTGCAGCGATATCCGGGCGATGAAATCCTGGATGGACGACGTATAGACGCCGATCTGGGTCTTCGATGGCCGGAAGCCGAAACTCTTGAACATGGTGCCGTCAAATTTCTGCACCCAGACTTCGGTCATCGTGCTCAAGACCGGACTGTACTCTCCGGAGCCTGCTGCCCGGGGCGGGAAATAGCTCTCGAGAAGATAGAGCGCCACCTTTTCCGTCTCGCTCACCTTGTTGCCGAGACCGAGGAGGCCGCCCGAAGCGGCGGCGATGATCGAGCCGAAAGTCAGAACATCCTCGCGGAACTCGTTGAATTGCTCAGGCGAAAGGTGCTTGTCGAGAATGGAACGGGTCTGCGTCAGATAGGCGTCGGTCAGCTTCTGGATTTTCCGGTCTCCCCCGGCAGCCGAGCCGAAATAGATCAGGGATTTGAAGAGGGGGTCGCCGAAGGTGTCGCGGCAGATGGGAACGCGCATCAGGTTCTTGAAGGTCGCCAACTCCTTCCGGTCGACCTTCGCGTCGGCACCGGCGACAAGCCTGAAGATGAGCAGAGGCAGCCTTTGCAGATGCGCATAATCCTTGGCCGGAATTCGGGACTTGGCCGCGGCCGCCTCATTCGTTTCCCTGTTGTCGGCGACGATGATGTTCTTGAGCCGGTAGGTTGCAACCTCTTTCTGGAAGGCAGCCTCCTCATCCTCGGGCAAAGGCGGGCAGTTGCCGGTCCTCGCGATCTCGGCCCCGATCCGGGCAAGCATGTCGGCCGGGTAATGGCTGTCGGAGTAGGCGAGCGAATAGGCCAGTTCGAGGTCCGATACGGGGGCAAAGTCACAGCGCGGGCATTTGGTGAAGCTGCCCTCCTTTTGCTTGCCGCAGTTTATGCAGATCGCGACCGTCATTGTTCAGAACTGGGTTTTGCGGCGTGAGGCGAGGTGATGACCTTGGGGCATTCTGCCGGAGCCGGGCGAAAGCTGCAACCGGCCCTTTCTGCGGTCTTTGCGGGTGAGGTGCGGAGGCCGGCTCACCGCAAAACTGAGAGCTTCCATGCCCTTGAAATCGCTCGCCGGGACTTCTCCGGATGGGGGAAGTCGCGGAAAAGTCCAAGATCCCTATCAATGTATTGATTCTTCGAAACCGGGATTAACCCTCATCACCTAGACGAAAGGAAATTAACCTTGCGCTGACCTGCGCGTCTGAGCTGGATTTTGGCGAGGGGGTTGCCTCAGGGCAGGAAAGCTCTAAGCTTGGCGAGACTGGCGCGTCGGCCCCAAAATTGTACGATTTTCGGGCAAGATGCGCAAATCGAAGGGATCGGGGATTAGCCGATGGCGCTTGATCGACGCCGCGTGGCGGTCATTGCCGTTGCCGTGGGGATACTTACCGCAAATTTGGGCTCTGGGGCAGCACTCTCCCGCATGCTCTCGGACAAGAAGCCGCATAAGGGCGTCGCCGCGGCCCACGTGATGCCGATCCAGGGCATCGACGTGTCCTACTGGCAGGGCGACATCGACTGGCGAAAAGTCGGCGATTCGGGGATCCATTTCGCTTACATCAAGGCGACCGAAGGCGGTGACCGCCTCGACCGGAAATTTCTCGCCAATTGGCGCGCGGCGAAGCAGGCGGGCCTCGCCCGTGGCGCCTACCATTTCATGTATTGGTGCCGGTCCGCGAAGGACCAGGCGGCGTGGTTCGCGTCACACGTGCCCGAAGATGGCGACGCGCTGCCGCCGGTGCTCGACCTCGAGTGGAACAGCCACTCCAAGACCTGCCCGCACCGGATCGCGCGCGCCACCGCAATCGCCAGGATCAAGATCATGCTCGCGGCCATGGAGGCGCATACCGGCAAGCGGCCGATCATCTACACCGACCCGAAATTTCACCGCGAGGTGCTCGAAGGCGAATTTGCCGATCATCAGTTCTGGCTGCGCTCGGTGGCGGCGAAGCCGGAAACCAAGTACCGGGCGCGCGACTGGGTGTTCTGGCAGTTCACCACCACCGGACGCGTGCATGGCGTCGCCGGCCCGGTCGACCGCAACAGCTTCAACGGTACGCGCGCCGATTGGAAGCGCGTGCTGAAAGATAAATGCAATTGCGGGACCCCGGCATCAGTGTCTTCGAACGACTGACGCCTGACTTCAGTTGAAGCTCTCCTGCCACAGGAAAGGATCCTCTGCGCGCCGGGGTCTTCGATACTGACGGCTCTCGACCAGGCGCTGCCGGGGTTTCTCGACCAGCCATTGCGGCGGCTTTTCCACCAGCCGCTGCGCCGGTTTCCTCGCAACGCTTTGGCCGCGCTTCCCTTGACCACGACCGTCGTGTTCGCCATGCCGGCTTCCTCTACCAGAGCGTAGAGCGTCGCCGCATCTTCCGGCGCAAGGCGCACGCAACCATGCGACGCGCGGCGGCCGAGATGATCCACATGTTCCGTGCCGTGGATCGCATGACCCAATCGGGTAAAGAAGATCGAATGGGGCATGGGCGCATCGTCCCATTCCTCGGAGAAGTGATCTACCTCCATCCGGAAGGGCTTATAACTGCCCGTGGGCGTCGCGTAACGGGTAATCCCGGTCGATACCGGCCAGACATATTCCTGCTGACCATCAACGCTGATGGTCATCTGCTGGCTGTTCTCATTGATGGAGACAAGCACCTGCGCGGCATAGGCGGGCCCGGCATTCAGCAGAACTAAACCCGCAATCAAAAGCCGAAGCTTCATTTGCATTCCCCGTTGACTGATGGGGCTAAAACGCCGCTTTGCAAGGAAAGTTCCGGGGGACCCCAAGTTGAAGCCACGGCAGGCATCGGAGATGTCGGTGAACCGGGCATCGTTCATTGTTGGAAGCGATGTCCTGCGCATGGCGTACTCCACCCATGACGGACGGCTCCTCATCACGTTGGAGTCATACAACGTCCTTCCTTCACGTGAGAGCGATCCTGATTGCTGGCCTCGGCGTCATTGCAGTGAGTGGCGCGGCAGTGGCTGATGACCACCTCGTCAACGCACTCGAGCAAAATAAGCGGCCAAAAGTGAGCTGGTCAACACAGCCAGAGCCAGAATTCTGCAAACGAGCTCGAGGAAAGCAGGTTTTTTTGGCGCTCGCACGTTGGCACACAGGCCCGTGCCCCAAGTCAAAAAAGACCAGTCGCGCACAGACATGTGCGCTCCCGGTCGCCATCCGTTGTAAGTTGACCTTGCAGTCTGCGGGCTTTCGACCCGCACCGCCAATGGAGGCCGCCATCGGCAATTTTCAGCGCCACCGTTGCGCTGTGTCCAAAATGCTATCCGAATAGGGAAGCGATTGCTGTGATATGGTCACAATTTTGGAGTATCTTGCAAGCTTGCGATCATTTCACGAGGCGCCAACAGTGACAGGATCCCCGCGCGGCAAATCGGGCATACTGCCGCGCCTGCCCGAACATCTCTCGAGGCTGCTTTTCGCGGGCGCGCAACCGCGCCACCTCGAAGCCGGTGACGCCCTGTTTGTCGCAGGCGATACCGGCGATGGATGCTACCGGCTCGAACGCGGCCTGCTCAAAGTCGTTATAAGCTCATCGCGGGCGACGAGCGGATATTGGCCATTCTCGGCCCAGGCGCGATCGCGGGCGAGCTCGCCGTCATCGACGGCCGGCCCAGATCGGCATCGATCGTCGCCATCAGGGCGTGCGAGTTGAGCTTCGTCAGCCACGCGCTGTTCGAGGAATGCACCCGGCAGCATCCCGAAATCTATCGCTACCTCGTGAACGTCCTGGCGGCACGCTTGCGCGAGGCCGACGATTCGCTGGCCGCCACCAGCTTCATGACCATCAAGGCGCGCCTGGCGCGCACCCTGCTCGAGCTTGGGGATCTGCTCGGTGAGCAGGATGCCTCCGGGCACGTCGTGATCCGTCATCAAATCAATCAGGACGACCTTGCGGCGATGGCCGGCGTAGCGCGCGAAAACGTAAGCCGGGTCATCAGCGACTGGAAGCGGCGCAAGGTAATAACCCGCTCGTCGGGCTACTATTGCCTCAGCGACCCTATGGCGCTGAAGCGAAGCGTGGATGCCTAGAGCAAATCCTGCCAAAGGCCTGCCCCGGACCTGATCCGGGGTTGAAGACTATGGCGATAAGGATTTGCTCCAGCATATTGATTTGGCGCGAATCCTTATCGGCGAAGTGATTCCACTTCGCCGGGATGCGCGCCAGGCATTGCATCTCGATCCCCGCCTGGCGGAATCCCCTCCAACGGCATCGTCATTCTGGCAACCGTGCAAGGCGTGAAATCGCGGTAAACGGGGACGTGAGAAGTTTGCGGATGCTTTTTTCGCTGGCCAAGCTGGACCGGGTCCTGCAGGCTGCCGCGATGCGCTGACAAGACGAGGTCGCGCTCAGCGGCTGAGCACGGGGAAGGGAAGCCGTCCGCTGCGCTTGCAGGGGCGGCGGCAGGACGAAGGGAACGCCTCATGGAACGATCACGCTTCGAACGGGCCACCAGCGAGATGTTGGCCAAGACAAAGAAGTGTCAGGCCATGACCGGCGACCGGGAGAGCATCCTGTTCTCCGGCATGCGCGCCAATCTCTACCTGCCGCATCCCATCTACATCGACTCGGGCGAGGCCGCGACCCTGACCGATATCGATGGCAACACGTACATAGACACCTGCATGGGGTTCGGTGTCTGCGTCCTCGGCCATCGGCATCCGGAGGTCGCGGCGGCGATTTCCAGGATCTCTGAATCAGGATGGCATTTCGGCATTCACTCCGAAGAGCAGCTTCCTCTCGCTAAACTTTTGCAAGACGCAATTCCGTGCGCCGAGCGCCTTCTGTTCTGCAACTCGGGGTCCGAGGCGACCGGCTATGCGATGCGCGCCGCGCGTGCCTTCACCGGTAAGGAAAAGATCGGAATATTCGATGGCTATTGGCACGGCATGCACGACTATTGCATGGTTGCGCCGACGGCTGTCGAATCCCGGGAGCGTCCGTCCGGCGTGGCGATCAGCACCGGTATCCCGAAGGGAATTCGCGATCTGATCGTTCCTCTCCCTTATCGCAATCCGAGCGCGTTCGACATCATCCGCGACAACCAGGATGAGCTGGCGATGGTGATCATCGAGCCGGTTCAGCATTCAAACCCCCAGCGCGAGGCGGGCGAGTATCTCAAATCTCTCCAGGAGGTTTGCCGTGAGTGCAACGTGTTGTTCGCTTTGGACGAGATGGTTACCGGCTTCCGCCTCGCCTATGGGGGCGGTCAGGAATATTTCGGCATCACGCCGGATTTCGCGACGCTGGGCAAGGCGTGCGGCGGCGGATTGCCCATCGGCGTCATCGCCGGGCGGGAGGATTTCATGCGCATGTTCCTGCCGGGGCCTGGCGAACAGGGTGTGTTCACCGGCGGCACCTTCACCGGCAACCCGCTATCGATGGCCGCAGGAACCGCGGCGGTCCGCTATTATTCCGAGCACCCGGAGATCTACACTCACATGGCGGTGCAGGGCGACCGCCTGACGGCGAGGTTCAATGATTTCGCGACGCGACATAACATGGCGGTCCAGATGACCAATGTCGGCTCGATGTTTCACATCTACTTTCAAAGCGGTCCGGTTCGCAGCAGCTTTGACATCGATGAGAAGCCCCTGGAATTGGCGCGCCAGGCCTTTCTGATGCACACCCTCAATCATGGCGTTCTGATTTCGGGGGCCAACCGCTACTATCTGTCCGCCGCTCATTCGAGCCAAGTCGTCGACCGGATGATCGATGTCTTTCAGGACTCGCTTGCTCTCGTTCGCGAAGACGGCTTGTTCTAGCTATCCGGTTTTCGGGCAAGCCGATGCGCAAAACAAACAATCAGAACGGCGGGCCGATTTCAAAAAGAAAGTCCGGCACCCTGGCGCCGCGACTTCATCCGGGACAGTGTCTCAAACGTGAACTCCAGCATCATCGGGGCGAGAAGCGTGATGAACTCGATCATATGGCCTCGGCGGATCGCGTCTGTAGCACTTGTCGTGGACTCCCCAGGCCAATTGCCTGAGCGCCGATTCGATCTGCGCCTTGGCCAATTCGAGATCCGATACAGGGGCAAATCACAGCGCGGGCAATTGGTGAAGCTGCCCTCCTTTTGCCTGCCGCAGTTTATGCTGATCGCGACCGTCATTGTTCCAAATCTGGCTCTGCCGACGTGACTGGTTCGTTCAGTGGTTTCGATGGCAGCGAAATTGATGTGGTAACCTGTACGGCATATTGCCGGAGGTGGAAGCGGGCGGTGAGTGCCAGGAAGTGGCGCACTGTGCAGGATGAAGATGAGAACTCCTATGTCCTTGAAATCGCGCGATGTAAGGGCCGCTCGCCGGAGTGCTACCGGTCTGCGCCAATTCCTGGATATCGGTCAGCAGCGCAGTTGGATTGAGGGCAAGACGATCCTGCGCGACGCCGACCAGCGCTCGGATTCGCTGGAACTGCGTCTCAAATACGTGGCGCGGTTTGAGAAGCTGCTCCGCCAGCCGCAGGCGAAAAAGGTCCTGGAGATTGTCCGGCGCTACGGCCGCGACTGCATCCCGGTCCCGCGCCAGACCGAACGCCATTACTGGTCGATCTCCTGCCTGCCCTCGACCCCGGGCAAGGCACTCGTTCGCGTCAATGCGAGCTGGATGGAGCTTTTCGCGCTTTATGCGGAAGGCGAGGGCATCCGCGCGAACTTCCTGGTCCATCTTTCTGATTTCACCACGGACCATTCACGCTCGCAGGGCGAGGTGGACGGATCATTTCTCGAGCGCTGTGTCACGACGCCGGAAGATGTCGGCTATTTTTTCCCGCGCGGCGAGGACATTTTCGGTATCAAGGTCCGCGGCTTCTCCTCGATCCGCAAATTTCTCGCGACGCGCCGCGTTTTACGCGCCATCCGGGCCTTCAACCTGACGCACATGAACCGAGGCCGAAATGCCTACCAGGCGAGCCACTGCTACAGCCTGGCGGACCACATGCTGGCAGGCTGAATGGCAAGTTCGCCGGGCGGTACGACGAAGAAGCCCGCGGCATGCTCGCGGGCTGTTTCTCTGAACTCCCTCCACCGCTCACGCGAGGGGCGCCGTCGGCCATATCCTCGCTGTCCGCCCGGTCTGGGGAGCCAGGAACTTTCGGTGGCAAACTCAACGTGCTATTAGGATAGGTCCTGAATATCCCCAGGTACTTGAGGGCGGACGCGAAGGGGCCGCTTATCCGCGTCCAAGAGATTCGTGAATCGTTCAATTCGCTGCGCGGCTAACAGGGGGAACCAATGAAACGAATTGCATTTGTTTTGTTCGTGGCGGCGTCAACCACAGCAGGCGTTGTTGCGTGGATGGCGCCCTCATCGGCTGACACCAAAACCCAAACCGGCGGCAAAGAAGCCAAGCAAATCATCGTAACAACAATCCCGCCCGGATACCGCGACTGGAAGTTCATTTCGGCAGCCCACGAAGCGGGTGAACTCAACGACATACGCGTTGTGATCGGCAACGACAAAGCGATCAAGGCCTATCGCGCGGGCAAGCCCTTTCCCGAGGGCACAATCATTGGTCGAGTCGCTTGGAAGATGGTTCCGTCGGAAGAGAACAACAAAGCATTTGGTCAAGCGCAGTCGTTCGTTCCCGGAGATGCACCCGAGTGGTACCTGCAGTTCATGGAGAAGAACGCCAAGAAGTACGCCGCGACGGGCGGTTGGGGTTACTCGAATTTTGACAAAGACCTCAAACCGCTCACCGACGAAAAGATAATGTACTCTTGCTTTACCTGTCATAAAGCTGTCGAGGCTCGCGACTACATCTTCACGAAATACGCGCCTTGATCGTTGAGTGCACGCATGAAGCAGCCGGCGAAGAAGGCAGCCAAGCTATCGTTGGCCCGCTGAGCAGGAAGGGTCCGAGGAGCGACAGGTGGATAGAGATGACAGGATTCTTGTCGTGGGGAGCAAATGGGGCTCCACCGCTGCCTCACCCCCGGGTTCCCTCGGGATGACGACAGCATGGGCGTAGGCTCAGGCGACCCTACTCTGCAACCTTTATGGGATGGATGTGCCAGATGTCGCGACAATATTCGCGGATCGCGCGATCAGAAGTGAACCGACCTATGCGCGCCACGTTGAGGATCGACGCGCGCGTCCAGCGCTCGGGCTCGCACCAGGCGCGGCCGACCTCCTCCTGGCAATCGATGTAAGAACGGTAGTCCGCCAGCACCAAATACGGGTCGGCGCCAAGCAAATTGTCCACGATCGGACGAAACGGCTCTCGGTCACCATTTGAGAAAGCCCCGTCCGCGATCGCATCGATGGCGGCCCTGAGTTCCTCATCCGAGCCATAATGCTCATGCGGCCGGTAGCGCTCTGCAAGCCGCCGCTGGACCTCTTCGACCGTCAACCCGAACAGGAAAAAGTTTTCCGCTCCCACGGCGTCACGGATCTCGACATTGGCGCCATCGAGTGTGCCAATGGTAAGCGCTCCGTTCATCGCAAATTTCATATTGCCGGTGCCGGACGCCTCTTTGCCCGCCGTTGAAATCTGCTCTGAGAGATCGGCGCCCGGAAATATGCGTTGGCTGTTCTTCACGTTATAGTCCGGCACGAAGGCGACGCGAAGCCGCCCGCCGATCGCTCGGTCGTTGTTCACGATGTCGGCCACCGCGTGGATCAGCTTGATGATCAGCTTCGCCATCATGTAGCCAGGCGCGGCCTTTCCCGCGAAAACGACAGTGCGCGCTGGCGCGGCGAAATGTGGATCGCGCTTCAGGCGGTGATAGAGCGTTATGACATGCAGGACATTCAAGTGCTGTCGTTTGTATTCATGGAAGCGCTTGACTTGGACATCGAACAGACTCGCAGGATCGGTCTTGATGCCGGTCTTCCTTAGAATCTCCGCGGCGAGCACCTCGCGGCACTTCTGTTTGACGCTTCGCCACTCGTCACGGAAGGCGGTGTCGTCAGCCTTGGATTCGAGGAGACGCAGTGCCTCGAGGTCACGTGTCCAGCTATCCCCGATTGCATCGGTGACCAGTTTCGCCAATCCGGGATTCGTCAACATGAAAAAGCGGCGTGGTGTAACGCCATTCGTCACATTGAAGAACTTCTCCGGCCACATGTCGTTGAAGTCGCGGAGCACCTCTTGCTTGAGGATGTCGCTGTGAAGTGCGGCGACGCCATTGATCGCGTGGCTGCCGACACAAGCGAGGTGCGCCATCCTGATTGACCGGCCGCCTGTTTCATCGATCAGCGAAAGCCTTCGAACGCGGTCGTCATCGCCCGGATATCTGCTCCTTACCTCGTCGATGAAGCGACGGTTGATCTCGAATATGATCTCCAGATGGCGCGGCAAGACGCCTTCGAAAAGTCCGATCGGCCACTTTTCGAGCGCCTCGGGAAGCAGGGTGTGGTTCGTGTATCCCATCGTCTGGCGTGTCACGTCCCATGCCGGCTCCCAGTCCATGCCGTACTCATCAACGAGGAGGCGCACGAGTTCTGCGACCGCGATCGCTGGATGCGTATCGTTGAGCTGAACGGCATATTTCTCGTGGAAATGCGAGGGATCGGCGGCCGTCTGGAGGTAAATGCGCATCATGTCCTGAAGCGCGCAGGAGACGAGGAAATATTGCTGCTCGAGCCGAAGCTGTTTGCCCTCGAAGCCTGTGTCGTTCGGATAGAGGACCTTGCTGATTGTCTCGGAGCCGACCTTTTCCTCGACGGCTCCATAGTAGTCGCCGGTATTGAAAGACTGGAAGTCGAACGAGTTGACAGCCTCCGCCCGCCACAGGCGGAGCATATTGGCGGTGTTCACCCTATAGCCCAGGATCGGCGTATCGTGGGCGATGCCCTTGACGAGGCGCTGTGGTGTCCAGCGAACGCGATAGCGGCCGGTCTCGTCGGTGTAATGTTCAGTATGGCCGCCGAAGCCAACTGTCATTGCGATTTCAGGGCGTGGAATTTCCCACGGATTGCCAAGGCGCAGCCACTTGTCCGCGATTTCGACTTGCCAACCGTCGCGGATTATCTGGTCGAAGATGCCGAATTCATAGCGGATGCCGTGACCGATGGCAGGGATCTCGAGCGTCGCCATCGAATCAATGTAGCAGGCCGCAAGACGTCCGAGGCCGCCATTGCCGAGGCCCGGCTCTTCTTCCTGATCGAGCATATCCTCGAAACTGAGGCCGAGCTCCTCCATGGCCTGCTTTGCCCCGTCAAAGGCCCCGAGATTGAGAAGATTGTTGCCGAGATGCGGGCCTAGCAGGAATTCGGCGGACAGGTAGCAGGCCGTGCGTACCTTTTTCCGGTAATAGGTTTCGGATGTCTTGACCCAACGATCGAGCAGGTGTTCGCGCACGCTATGGGCGAGCGCCAGATACTTGTCGTTCATGGTCGCCGTCTCTGGAAAGCGTCCGAGGACAAAATAGAGGTTCCAGAGGAACGCCTTCTTCCAGTCTTCGACGCCTGTACCGGCGCGTCGACTCTCGCTAATCGGGCGATTCTGAAGATGCATGTTTGCCATCGGAGCCCCCTTGAACTGTCATGCTCCCAAGGTGTTGTTCCGGTCAATCCGCGCGCCTTGGAACATTCGAGACCAGGAATATGACAATCATGGTACATGAAATTTCCGATTAGGAAGGCCGACCCGTTCCCGGTGGCCGTCTTTGATCACAATAATTTCCGTATGGCTTGCCATCCGACCCCATCACGTCGGAAACGACAAGCCGTGAATGGCTGCTGGAAAAAGCAAAAGGACGCCCTGCGCAGGCGCCCTCTTGTTCTCGACGGCTCCGGCTGTGAAGAGGAGTGGTCGAATCGCAGACTACGAATAATAGCGGTCGATCGCCTTTCGCCTTTCATCGCCACTTCGGTCAGCGGCCATGTCCGCTGCGATTTCGGCATTCTCCTGGCGTGTCTGGAGGATGTGCCAGCCGATCCAGAAGGCGAGACCCAGGATTACCATCAGGACTTCCGATCCCTGAAAAGGATAGATCGCACCAATAGTCTTGAGATCTACGGCCCAGTTTTCCATTCCATTGGTAGACATGTCTTTGTTCTCCTTTCGGATATTTTATTTGATCATTGCCTTCTCAGCGTTGCCCACTTCGGCGACAGAGGCCTCGTAAGATTGATTGATGGCAAAATCGACGCCTTCGAGCTCAACCTTCGCCGGCACGCGCAAGAGACCAAAGCTGTTGAGGATCCTGCAAACTATGAAGGTCGGGATAAAACCGAGCGCGAACATCAGCACCGCACCGGCAAAGTTGCCGAGCGGATTGATGTGTGCAAAGCCTTCATAGGGTGAGGACGGTTGTCCCCACAGCATGAAACCCGCGACTACAACGCCGAGGAAGCCGCCATAGCCATGCACGGCTGCAGCACCCACCGCATCATCGATCTTGAAGCGGCGTTCGACGAAGTAGTGCAGCTTGTAGCAAATTGCGGGTATGATCGCACCGATCAGCAAAGCCTGGATCGGATGGTACAGGTCATTGCCGGCCGAGGTCGCGATGATGCCGCAAAGACCTGCCGAGAACGTCCAGAAGGGATCACCTTTGGAAATCAAATAGCCGGCCATCATGCCGCCCGAAAGCGACATCAGGAAGTTGAAGGTAATCGCTGAAAGCGTGGTCGGCGCGAGATAGATGTTTGTCGCCGTCCAGGTATCACCCGTGATCTGTCCCGCAATTGTCGTAGGCGCAATCATCGGAATGTTACAAGCAGCATAGAAGCCCCAGAAGCCCGTATAGATCAGGAACAGGCCGATGCAGACGAGCCAGATGTTGTGAGCCGGAAGGTCACGCGGCGTCCCGTCTGCACGAAACTTGCCGATGCGCGGGCCGAGCACGATGAGGAACGCAAGACATGCCCCGCCGGCAATGGCATGAACAACACCGGACGCGTAAGCGTCGTGATAGCCCCACAACTTGACCATCCAGCCTTGCGGGTGCCACCCCCAGGCCGCGTCGAGGATCCAGAGAACTGAGCCGATCAGCACGGCAATGATCCAGAACGCCCCGGAGCGCGCCCGCTCGATGATCGAGCCCGATATGATCGAGGCTGTCGTGATCGAGAACAGCAGGAAGGCGCCCCAGAACACGCCATTGAGGCGGTGCCACAACGCGGCATCGCCAGGGGTCACCGAGCCGGCCTCATTGGCGTTCACGCCGGAAAGGTGAGCGCCCATCAGGGGGTTCCACGGCTCCGCGAACGTTGCCGCCGCGAAACCGCCGGTGATGCCCGGTCCATTCGGAAATGCGAAATAGATATACCAGCCGAAGAAGAAGAACGTGACGGTGACGATTGGAATCGCCATCGCATTCTTCATAAGCGTCTTGAGGTGATTGCGCCGGCGCGAGACGCCGACCTCATACGTGCAGAACCCCACATGTATGAGGAACATGATTACGATGGTTAGCCAGTAGTAGAACTCGGTGAAGATAGTCGTCAGAGCATTGAGATTGCCTTCCATATCGTCCCCTCCATGAGCGCCATCAATTCCCCGCGATTGGCGCTCCCCCCGATTCGTTGCTGCGAGGTAGATTAATTATATGTCATAAAAATTGACCTCAGGAGCGTCATTCGATCTATAACCTAAGGTAGCAGAATTGTTGTTGATCAACCGGGAAATGAATCACTCCCTGGGAAGTCGATCGGAGCTGCGGTTCGCCGCCGGCGCTCCCAGATGGGAATATGAGCTGCCGTCCTCGCCCGAGCCAGCGGTCTTTCGCCTGGAATGTTGTCCAGAATTGAGCGAGGTCTGATTTCGCCCGCGCTCACATCGCTGCGGGCGCGAACTCACGCTCTGCACGTTCCGGTAGGTTTCTAGCTTTCAAGCTCTGATGACTCGCGGCCCGCTATATTCACCCGCGCCGGAACCGGTCGTGCGATCGCAGAACATGATCAACGGAAAGCGCGTTGCGGGCTAGGTGGGCGGGCACGGCAGGTGCCCTATTACCCGCCCAAAACATTGAAACTGGGTCGGTGCTCACTTCAGCGAACCGCTGAACTGCCCAAAAAGGCTACCTCACTACAACTGGCATCGACACAAGAGTGCCATCGGTGATAAACCACCCATCAGCGGACTCGGTCTCACCGGGAATAACCTCCTGAGAGTCCGCATCTAGCAAAGGCATAGGCCTCAGGCCCAATTTTGCCTGGGTGACGAATAGAGGATTGTCGACGAGGCGGCTATCTGCAGCTGCGGCGACGGGCGTCTTTGGCGGGGAATCTGGCCAGTGCTACAAAAGAACATCGCGAAAACGACGCCGACACAGCTCTTTCATTTCGTGATGATCAAACCGACTCATTACGATGACGACGGCTATCCGATCCAATGGGCGCGCTCCGACATTCCGGCCAATACGCTCGCCGCTGTCAATGGCTTGGCGCTCGACTGCGAGCGCCGCAAGGTGCTCGGACCAGAGGTGGCCTTTCGCTTCTCGACCTACGACGAGACCAACGTCCGAGTCAGGCCGGCCAAGATCGCGCAGGACATCCGAAGCGCCGGCGGGCGCGCTCTTGTCGGCCTTATCGGCGTCCAGTCTAACCAGTTTCCACGCGCGCTCGATCTTGCGCGCCTTTTCGTGGCCGAGGGTTTGCCGGTGGCGATCGGCGGCTTCCACGTGTCCGGTATTCTGGCGATGCTGCCAGATCTCACGACGGAAATCCGTCAAGCCCAGGCGCTCGGGATAACGATCTTTGCCGGCGAGGCTGAGGACGGTGCGCTCGAGGAATTGTTCCAGGACGCCTATGCAGGAACGCTGAAGCTCCTCTACGATCACATGAAGAGCCTGCCTGCTCTCGAGGGCCAGCCGGTGCCGTTCCTGCCGCTCGAGGCGGTGAAGCGCACACGCGGCGGGCGCACCAGCTTCGATCTCGGCCGGGGCTGTCCGTTTCAATGCTCTTTCTGCACGATCATCAACGTGCAGGGCCGCAAGAGCCGGGTTCGCTCGCCCGACGATCTCGAAACGATCATCCGTGAGAATGCCGAGCAGGGCATTCACAAGTTCTTCATCACCGACGACAACTTTGCCCGCAACAGCCAATGGGAGGCGCTGTTCGACCGGATGATCGAGCTTCGCGAGAAAGCCGGCTTCAAGATCAATCTGGTGATCCAGGTCGACACCCTCTGCCACAGGATCCCGCGCTTCATCGAAAAGGCGCGACGCGCTGGCGTCGGCCGCGTCTTCATCGGGCTGGAGAACATCAATCCCGACAATCTGCTGGCGGCCAAGAAACGTCAGAACAAGATCACCGAATACCGCGAGATGCTGCAGCAGTGGCGCCTGCACGGGGTGACGACATTTGCAGGCTATATCCTCGGTTTTCCCAATGACACCAAGCAGTCTATCCTGCACGATATCGAGATCATCAAGCGCGAGTTGCCGGTCGATCTCCTGGAGTTTTTCTTTCTGACGCCGCTGCCAGGTTCGGAAGATCACAAGACGCTGCTCGACAATGGCGTATGGATGGATGGTGATCTCAACAAGTACGATGTCCACCATCGCGTAACGCACCACCCGAAAATGTCGGATGCCGAGTGGGAGGCTGCCTATCGCGAGGCTTGGCGCAGTTTCTATTCGCCCGAGCACGTCGAGACCGTACTGCGCAGAGCCGCCGCCCTCGCCAACGGGCGTCCGCGCAGCAAAGCCACGCTCATGCTGTGGTTTTGTTTGATATATCTCATCGAGCAGGTGCACCCGCTGGAAGGGGGCTTCATCCGCCTCAAGAGGCGCACCGACCGCCGTCCGGGCATGGCGATCGAAAGCCCTTTGCTGTTTTATCCCCAATATGCTGTCGAGATCCTGACCAAGGTCTACAGGTACGGCGTGATGATTTTGCGCTTCAGGAACATCTACAGGAAGGTTATGCGCGATCCCAATCGCGCCTCCTTTACCGACGTCGCGACCGCCAGGGCAAGGGATGATGAGCATGAGACGCTTGCGCTCTATCGCGACACGGCGGGCGGAGAAGCCGCAGTCGCCAGAAAGCGCCACGCCGATGAACTGCGCGCAAAATTCAAACAGTTGGATGCGGTGGAATAGCCTGTGGCCACAGCGACAATCGACGCCATAGCGAGACGGTGATCTCGGGGCGTTTTGATCGGTATCTGCTATGCCCCGATAGCGACTCGAATTCCGCGTCGCAGCGAAATGTCGCGGTGGGCCGGAAGCGGAACGGCCCATGCGAGCATTCCAGCGATTAGGGCCTTCCGAGGATTTCAAGGGCGGCTTCCAAGGGAGCACGCGAAACCTGGATAGTCCCGAGATGAGTTGGGGGCGCATTTGTCCACCGGGACTCGGTCTTCGCACACTTGCCTCGCTACGCAATAGCAATGACTTATGGTGTAATTATCAGCGAGGCACCTTCAGCCGCGCATTCACCTGCAGGGGCCGCAGCACGCTCGGTGCGTGCGACTTCAACCTCGGTCTTGGCCGCATCGAGATCGGCCTTGAAAGCGGGAACAGCGTGGAGGCGAGCAATTGTGGCAGCTGCCATCACGCGGCCACATCACTTTGCCAATGAACACTGCAGATGACGCTGCTCTCGCCGCGGTCCTTGCCGCCGATGTCGCGAGGATACAGTCGAATGATGGAGGCCGGTGAGGCGAGCACTATTGCCGCCATGCGCGGAATTTGGAGTGAGATGTTCAATCCCGCGGGTGCTGAACGTCATGGCCATAGAGTTCCGGTTTTGGCCTGTGTCCGGTCCATGATATGCTCCCAAGATTGCGGTCGGCGATTGTTGAGAGCTCACAGCGAGGCAACATGTGCGGCGAGTTTAGTTCATCACCGAGGTTAGTTTTCTCTCGCAGAACATTCTTGCATGAAGCCGCTGTGACACTTGGCGGGGCTGTCTTGGCCGCTCCAGGTGTTGCGGCAGCTCAGGAGTGCAATCCCACGCTGCCCGACATACTAGGTCCATTCTACCGCTTCGGCGCGCCGTTTCGAGCCAAGCTCGGAGCGGCAAACGAGCCGGGTGAGAGATTGGTGATCTCCGGCACCGTCTACAGTTCCGATTGTCGCACATTCTTATCAAGGGCGCTTATTGAGGTCTGGCAGGCAAACAGCGCTGGGCGCTATGATACCGACATACCCGGCCACTTCACCGAAGCCACCTCTTTTCATTTGCGTGGGATGTTAAATACAGATGAGCGCGGCCGATATGAAATCGAAACGGTGATGCCGGGCAGTTACCCCATCCCACCCGGGCTGCCAGGCGCCGGGCAGATGCGACCCGCTCACATCCACTTCAGAGTCATCGAGGCTCTGCATATCCCACTGACCACGCAACTCTATTTCCAGGGCGACCCCTTCATTGGCAAAGATCCTTTTGCCAGCCGAAAACCTTCTTTAGCCATCAAACTAAAGCAAGATGGCAGGCATCTTCGCGGGGTCTTTGATATTGTGCTCGCCACTGGGACGTAGACGAAGATTTCCCGGTTACCCGACTGAGGAGGGCACGGCGCGAACAATTCAGGCCGGATCGTTTCAGCCCGAGAATGCCTGCTTATCGCCCAGATTCGGACTTAATGGCCACGTCCGCTGCACGGCAGCTATCCCCTCAAAACCGGGCAGCACAATTGGTATCTGGGATGTTGCCTTAGGCCAAAGCACACAAGCAGACCTGAGTGCACCTTGCCATCAGGACTATCGGAAGCTAGCGCGCATCCCGGCGAAGTGGAATCGCTTCGCCGATAGGGATTCGCGCCAAATCAATATGTTGGAGCAAATCCCTATCGCCAAAGTCTTCAACCCCGGATCGGGTCCGGGGCAGGCCTTTGGCGGGATTTGCTCTATGCGTTGCGGAAAGGGCTTGGCCGCCCGCGCCTACCAGTCGGCAAGCGCTGCCTCAATTCTGCGATTGGCCAAGCGTAGTCCCGCATCGGCTGCATTGCGCTGGAGATGTCGCAGTTGCTTTCTGATTTCTCCATCACGTTGCCCTTGACCGTAGCGAGACAGGGCCCGACCGCTCGCAATGAAGAAATCGCACCAAGGCAAAGGCTCCGGCCGCGTGAAACTCTCAAGCGCGCTGGCATAGTGATCGACTTTGTCCCATTCGCCGCTTTGAAGACACGTCTCCATGGCGGTGGCGTAGAAGTGAAAATGATTGTGGCCGACTGCGCCTGCTGCAAGCATGCGCTCGCCTTCTGCCAAAGCCTTACGTCGGGCTTTGGGGTCTCCGATATTCGCTGCAAATTCTGCCATCGCCCAAGGCCCGACAAAGGCAACACCGGTACCGCGAGCAATCTGTATTGCGCGGGTACATGCCGCTATCGCTTCGTCACGGCGCCCCTCGGAGCGCAATATTACTGAACGATAGATAAGGATCTGAGCCTCGAACCTTCTTGGTCCTAAACGCGCGAGGAGGTTCTCGGCCTCTGTCATTGCCGTTTGAGCGGCGCCGAAGTCCGCCATTTCGACGAGAATAGTGAAGGCCAGAAATCTTCCACCCAGTTCGGCACGGCGGTGTCCAACCGTGGTTGCGGCGTCGATCGTCTCAAAGGCGATTTTCAAAGCTTTTTGCAGGTCGTTTGCATATCGGGCCGTGTAACCGATCATATAGAGATTGGTCACGGCGATACGTCCAAATCCATTCTTCCGGCTCAAATCGACACACGCACGGAAGTGTTCGTTTGCGGTAATCATGTAGCCGCGTTGATAATGTGCGTCGCCCAACCCACCCAACGCGTGTGCCTCTCCTTCAGCCGATCCAGCATCCCGGGCGAATTTTAGCGCAAGCTCATGCTGTTCGAGACAGCCATCGATATTGGCCATCGGAAAATAGATATTGCCACGGAGGAAATGGATTTGTGCAAGTTGACCGGCTTGACGATCTGCGGAGGCTACGGATTCGGCCTTGCGCAATACCGAAAGGGCTTCGTCGTACCGATCAGCAATGCGCATGCCTTCAACTTGGCCAATCCAGGCCGTCACACGTTGAGAATTGTCCCCGGCCGTTTCGAGAGCAACCTCGAATGCCTCGATCGACTTTTCGTTCTCACC
Source organism: uncultured Alphaproteobacteria bacterium (assembly GCA_963841765.1). GTDB lineage: Bacteria > Pseudomonadota > Alphaproteobacteria > Rhizobiales > Aestuariivirgaceae > Taklimakanibacter. Next base: position 2,418 of record CAWJDZ010000021.1, on the reverse strand, counting down.
CAATTCACGAAGGATATTGCCATGAAGGCAAGTAAGGTCATAACGCGTCGGCAACTCTCCAGCGATCTCCAATCCGCGCTTTGCCAGCGCCGCCGCTCGCTCGAAGTGGAATTGGTGAAGTTCTGCCTTCGCAGCGTGCAGATACGCTTCAGCGGCCCTGCTATCCTCGGCGCGGTCGAGATGTTCAGCCTGCAGAATGGGATCGTGTTTGTGAAACCAATCTGCTGCGAGCCGATGCAGCTCTTTTCGCCGTGCGGTGAGCAGCGATGAATAGACACCGTCGCGAACCAGCGCATGTGCAAAAAGGAACGCATCGCCTTCCGGGCGTATTAAGAAACTGCGTAATAGTTGCCCAAAGTCGAAATGCGGGCTGTTGATCAGATGCCTTACCGCATCAGGTGCGAACCGCTGTCCCACTACAGAAGCGGCCTGTAATGCTAGCCTGTCTGCTTGTCCTAGCCGATCCATGCGAGCCTGGACCAAGCTTTGAACCGAAGCAGGTACTTCGGCGGCGCCGGCCTCCTGCGCGCTGCGTAATAGTTGATCAAGGAAAAGAGGATTGCCTCCGGCGCGTTCGACGCAGTCCAGGGCAAAGCGATTGCCGGCATCAAAAAACCCTGCTGCCAATTCCATTGCCTCGGCCAGTCGCAATGGCGCCAGATCAATCGTTGCAAGCGCCCCATTTCCAGCTGATGCGCGCCAGGATTGATTGATTGGGTCACCATCGAATCTGGATGTCATAACGAGCAATGCAGGAATGTCATTTACTGCGCTAGCCAGCGCGGCAAGATGGCGTAACTCCATAGGGCTGGCCCAGTGTAAATCCTCGACGACAATTACGACCGGACGCTTCGCGACCGTTGCCCGTATGAGCCCTACCACCGTGAGATGTTTGCCGTCATTCCGGGTCGCATTGTCCATTGTGTCGTAAATGGCAGCCAATTCCTGTGGCTGTGGAACCCCGAGCAGATCATTTAGAAAGATGCGAGACTCGGCACCTACAAGCCCCTCGGCAACGGCTCTGGCTGCGACAGCATCATGGATTTTCACGCCACTGCCTGGAGCGATATTTAATAAGCTACGGACGATCGATCGTATTGCGTCCTGACCCTTGGCGACGCCGAAGTCGAGAAACAATCCGGTGTGACATGCAAATCCTTGCTCCTCAGCGAGGCGCTTCAGTTCTGCTGTAAGCCTCGTCTTCCCGATACCGGCATCGCCCCGGATATAGATCGTCTGCCCGTTGCCCGTCTCCCGGCAACTCGTCAGGATGCTCGTGAACTGCCCCACTTCGCTGCGGCGGCCGACAAACGGGGTGGATTCGCCTTCGCCCAACTCGCTCCGCAACCCCACCAGTCGCCCGGCCCTGACCGGTTGTGCGAAGCCCTTGATGGCGATTTCGACCATTGGCTCGCAGATCGCCATTTTACCGACTGCGCGCTGGACGGCTTCCGACACCCAGGTTTCGCCCGCTTGCGCAACATCCTGCAGACGCGAGGCCAGGTTTACTGAATCTCCGGTGATCGTGTATTCCCGGTGGGCATCACTGCCGGTGCCGCTCGCCACCACTTGGCCACTTGCAATTCCGATATGGACGCGGAGCGCTGCCGAAGCGCCATTTCCCAACCTGGAAATAAATTCGTGGATCTCGCATGCCGCCCGCACAGCACGCTCGGGATCGTCGTTATGGGCTGTCGGTGCCCCGAAAACCGCCATGACGTTATCGCCAATGTGCTTGTCGATCGTGCCGCCATAACCTTCGACGATTCTGTCAACGACGCCAAAATAGCGGTTGAGCAGATTATGGGTCGCCTCCGCGCCGAGTTCGCTGGAGAGTTGGGTAAAGCCTGAAATATCAGCGAAAAGCACAGTAACCTGACGACGGGCGCCGTCCAAAGTAACTGTGGCAGCGGTAGGTCCCGCCTCGGAACTGAATTTGCCCAACTCTGCAATGGCTAACAGCAGCTTCTTGCGATGGCCGAGTGCTGAAACTCCCAACTCCTTCAAGTCCTCGCCGCTGAGGTCCCGCAGGGTTTTCTCATCGATTTCGTTCGCCGTGAATTGCTCGGCATACCGCTCTAACCCAAGATCGGTAAGCCATGCGACAATATCCATTCACGTATTCTCCAATCTATCGATCACCATAGCGCGATCGTGCGGATAGACTAAGACCAAATCGGCTCTCACAAATCCGCCGGTTTGCGCGTGCTTGAGCTGCCTCGTCCATAACCAGCCTCCCTTGCCAGGCATCTTGCGGGGCAGATCCTAGTGTCCCGAATCCGAAGTTCGCAGCGCCTTCCGAGCGAACTTCGGATTCGAAAGGACACTAGAAAATCTAACAATTCTAGTGTGCCTTGAACGCGAAGTTCCTGTCGGGATAGCGGATGGATATCAGGACCTTCGCGTTCAGCACACTGG
>CAWJDZ010000020.1:0-47694 GCA_963841765.1 uncultured Alphaproteobacteria bacterium | reverse complement strand
GAGGCTTGCTAGTCCGGCAGGCCGGCTTCCCTGAGCGCCTTGATCACTTTCTCGAGTTTCGCACGTTCGCGATAGCGCTGCGACATTCGCATTTCCGTCATGCCGAAATCAGGAAAGCGTTCACGCAGCTTGGCGATCATTCGAGCTGCTTCTTTCTTCCGATCGTGAAAGGCGAGGATGATTGCCATCAGCGAAAAAGCGAAAGGTTCGTCGGGCTCCTGACGCATATAAAGATCGCCGCATTCAAGCGCCCGATCAAAATCGTCAGTCCAGAGATGATTGAACGCCATGTAATATGTGTACCAGGAGGGATATTGCGGGCAGAGGCGCATGGCGAAAGTCAGTGTTGCGATAGATTTCTCGTATTCGCCGGCATACATGTACAGCATGGCGAGAAAGGCGACCGAATGCGCATCGCTCGGCGCAAGATCGACGGCCTGCCTCACGCAGGCGATTGCCTCTTCATGCTCGTCGCGCAGCCAGGCTATGCCGCCTTTCAGCATATAGACGATCCCAAGTTCGGGATTGAGCGCGAGAACCTTGCGATAGTCCTCTTCCGCCAGACGAAGGGAGTATTCGCGATCGATGTCCTTGTTGAAGCGTGCGTCCCACCAGAAGGTCATCCCATGCAGCACCATGGCGCCTGTGTAGTTGGGATCGATGCGGAGGGCTTCTTCAAGCAGGCGGCGGGCATTCACATTGTCTACCCGATTGAAGCGGAGCCAGGCATCGCGGGCGGCGACCATCTTCTCCCATGCTCTCAGATTGCGGGTCTGACCGTCCCAGAACCGGGCCATGTCCCCCGCTGTGAGCTTGACCTGCATCGTCAAGGCGATGGCTTGGGTGATCTGGTCCTGGACCGTGAAAATGTCGTCTAGCTCGCCTTCATAGCGCTCGGCCCAGACATGGGCTCCAGATAGGCCATCGACAAGGTGGGCGGTGACGCGAATACGGTTGCCGGCGGCACGCACGCCGCCCTCGAGCACGAAGCGCGCACCCAGCTCCTTCGCGATGTCCGCACCTTTTTCATATATTTGCCTTCCGCCGGTTGCGACGACGACGAGCTCCTTTATCTGTGAAAGTGCGGCGATGACGTCCTGCGTCAGGCCGTCGGCAAAAAACCCGTGCTCGCGGTCGCTCGAGAGATTGGCGAAAGGGCAGAACGGTCACTGACGGCCTTTCGGGCAAGGGCAGGGCCGGCTTGGCCTTGGGCACCGATCTCACGGCGCTGAGCTCGTATGGACCGGGCGAGCGCCTCGGTCTCGGCCTCCGGCCTGACGCCAAGCTCCTTCGCAGAGCTCGCGCTCGCAGCGCTCATACTGCGACAAGCGCCGCATCCGGCCGGCCCTGCGCCGCATAGAGCCGCATCGAGCGTCCGGTGGACGGGCTCCTGCAGAGCATCAAGGCTCAGGAGCTTGAGACCATGATTGATCGCCTCCTCGAGCCTTCCGCCGCTGTTCGGCCGAGGTCAGGAGCCGCGTATGGATCTTCGTGAGGAGCAGGCGGAGCCTTTCGCGCTCTCCTGTGAGCCACTGATCGAACCCGGACTCGTCGATGGAGAGACCTTCGAGGAAATCACCGCCGGCGAGCGCAGCGGCTTCGCCGAGCGCTGCCGTGTTCTGGGTTTGGGCAGCGGCTTCCAGCAGCTTTGTATCGATCCACACACTATCTGAGCGCCAGGTGATGGATTCCTTGTTCGCAACGAGAGCATCCGATGCAGGGCCAAGGGCCGCGCGCAGCTCCGACAAGGACTGGCGCAAGCTTGCGCGCGCCTGCGCCTCCTCGCGCTCTCCCCACAGGAGCTCAGTCAGGGTTGTGCGCGCGATGGCAACATTCTCGCGCTGGACCAGATAGGCGAGCAGCGCCCGGACCTTCTTGGAAGCCAATGGGACGGCGTGGCCGGACATATGGATGGAGCGTCATCGGGCCGCAGCAAGCGGATTTCCAGGCCAGCCCCGGGCGACCGCTGATGCCGATTTTGCGTTGCCTTGACGATGCCCATGACGCTCGAATGACGGCCCCGTTCCATTCTCCTCTCATAGAAGAGGAGACAATTCCATGCATGACGTCAATCCACTTGGCCCCATGATGCACCTGAAACAGATCGAGCGCGAGGACTCTCGCTCGTCGCGCCGCAACCGCGAAAGGCCGCTCCGGGACTCTTAGTACCTGGGCGTGGATCATGGGAGCTTTGAAACGGCTGTTTACTTCGCCGGGACCCGAAGTGAGCGTGGGCGACCGCTTCAATGCAGGCAGGCAGTAGCGTTCAGGCTTCTCTTGAAATGTGATTGGCTTGCTGCCGGCTTCCCGAAGCGGTATCGTGATACACGAGCTTTCCTACAAACAAGATATGGGGTGCTGGGTTCAGCATCTGAGGTAGGTTCGTGCTCAACCAGGGAGGAGTTCGATGCCAGTTGCCATCCATCCATCTGTCGACAACGGCTTCAAGCCGGCGGCCGACGACTTCAAGGGCGGCACGCTCACATGCAAATGCGCGAGCGATCCGGTCACGGTCAAGATCACGAGCCAGAGCGCTCACAATCACGCCTGCGGCTGCACCAAATGCTGGAAGCCCAACGGCGCCGTGTGCTCGGTCGTCGCCGTCGTGCCGCGCGACAGCCTCTCGGTCACTGCCAATGGCCACAAGCTCAAGGTGGTCGATCCCAATGCGACCATTCAGCGCCACGCCTGCACAGGCTGCAGCGTGCATCTCTTCGGCCGCATCGAGAACACCAAGCATCCCTTCTATGGCCTCGACTTCGCATCCGTCTACGGAATTGTCCAAGGAGCAGGGCTGGTCACCGCCCCAGTTCGCGGCTTTCGTATCCTCCATCATAGAAACCGGCTATCAGCCGTCCCAGATGGGTGCGGTCAGGGGAAGGCTCAAGGAGCTCGGCCTCGAGCCCTATGACTGCCTGTCACCGCCGCTGATGGACTACATCGCCACTCACGTCGCCAAAGCCTCGGGTGCGCTCAAGGCCTGAGGCCGCATTTCATCGAGGAGCGGACGACCCGGCTCCTGTGGGCTCGTGTCCCCGAATCCGAAGTTCGCATCAGCTCGCAGCATCTTCCGAGCGAACTTCGGATTTCGAAAGGACACTAGAAAATCTTATAATTCTAGTGTGCTTTTGAACGCGAAGTTCCTGTCGGTGCAGCGGTTAGATATCAGGAACTTCGCGTTCGGCACCGCTAGATCGGCGCAACATGTGAGGAGCAGCCAGACAATGAAGACCCGCGCCGCCGTTGCCTCTGAGAAAGCCAAGCCCCTAGAGTTCGTCGAGGTTGATCTCGAAGGCCCGCGTGAAGGCGAGGTGCTGGTCGAGATCAAGGCGACCGGTATCTGCCACACGGATGAGTTCACGATCTTGGGCGCCGATCCGGAAGGGCTGTTCCCGGCGATCATGGGTCACGAAGGGGCGGGCGTCGTCGTCGATGTGGGGCCGGGCGTCAAGTCTGTGAGGAAAGGCGATCACGTCATCCCGCTCTACACGCCCGAATGCCGCAATGCGACTACTGCCTCACCCACACCATGCCGTCGAGAAGATCAACGACGCCTTCGATCTCATGCATCAGGGCAAGTCGATAAGGAGCGTCGTCATCTACCAGGCCGTGAACCCATAAATCCGCAGGGCGGGGCTCGCCAGAGTCCGCTATGCCCCGATAGCGGCCAAATTCCGCAGCGCAGCGAAATGACGCGATGGGCCATGTGTGGACGGCTCCGAGCTGTCAAGGCACTTCTTCACGTCGCAGCGCTGGTCGTAGCAGCCATGTGTTCGGCCTTTGAGCGCGGCTCACAGGGCCGCTGGCCATAATGCCTTCCGCGGATCAGGTCCCGGTCAAAAGCTCGCATTCGACAATGCAATGGCCCAAGTGGGTTGTCCTGATCACCGGATCGACCGGTTCTGCATTACGTGCTGTCAGTCCTTTCCAACCTTCACATCACGCCGTTGCCGGCGCGATCTCGTCCGAAGTCGCCTTGCCCTAGCGAGCCAGTGCGACGGGTTCCCTGTAACGCTCGCCCTTGGCCATCATCGCCCAGGCCATGCGCGCAATCTTGTTGGCGAGCGCGATCGCGGCCACCTTTGTTGGCCGCCGTTCCAGCAGCTTGGCAAGCCATGGCCGATGCTTGGTGCCGTGGATTTTGGCGTATCGGATCACCGCCAACGCGCCAGCGCAGAACAGCGAGCGCAGGTATCGGTCGCCCTGTTTGGTGATGTTGCCGAGCCTCTCCCTGCCTCCACTGGAGTTTTGCTTCGGCACGAGTCCAACCCAGGCTGAGAAGTCGCGTCCCGATCGAAACACTCTCGGATCGGGGATACTGGCGACCAGCGCGGTTGCCAGCGCCGGGCCGACCCCGGGGAGTTCGTCGAGCCGACGGCTAGTCTCGCTTGAGCGATGCCAGGCGTTGATACGCTGGTCGAACGTCAGGATCTGCCGCTTCAGCCGCCGTAGTTGACTGCCCAGTGCCTCCAGGCACTCGCGCGCAATCTCGGGCACGCGTCCATCGTCGGGATCGGCGACCACATCGAGCAGCTCCTCGACGCCATTGCGGCCGACCGGTGCGACAATGCCAAACTCGGCAAGGTGGGCGCGGATCGCATTGATCAGCGCAGTCTGCTGGCGAATGAACAGATGCCGCGTACGGTGGAGCATCAGACAGGCTTGCTGGTCGGGTGTCTTGGTCGGCACGAACCGCATGCTTGGCCGCTGCACCGCCTCGCAAATGGCCTCGGCATCGGCCGCATCGTTCTTCTGGCGTTTCAGATACGGCTTCACATAGGCCGGCGGCATCAATTGAACCGTGTGCCCGAGTGCCTGCAACTCGCGTGACCAGTAGTGCGAGGAGGCGCATGCCTCCATACCAACCACGCAAGGCGAAAGCTTCTTGAAGAAGCCGAGAACCCGTGACCGCCTAAGTCGCTGGCGAACAACGCCCTGGCCCTCTGCGTCAATGCCGTGAACCTGGAAAACAGACTTCGCAATGTCGAAACCGATTGTTGTCACCGCTTGCATATCGAGCTCCTCCAAATCGTGGTCACCTCACCAGCAACCAATCCTATGGCGCTTTTGCGCGCCAGGTGGAGGAGCCGTCCACAGCATCAGAAGCCGACACTCGCCAACATGTCCTCCGCGCCATCTTTGAGGAAACTCGTAATGATATTGCCGAGCTCGCCGCATCAAGGCACAATTGATATCGACTGCGGCCGATTGGAAACGGCCGACCTCGGATAAAGCAAATGAATTTGGAGTTCTGTACGGCTCGCCGGCTCGCCGCAATCCTCGCTGCGGACGTGGTAGGATATTCGCGCCTCATGGGTGTTGACGAAGAAGGGACGCTTGCCGCGCTCAAGACCCATCGCAGAGAACTCATCGATCCGCTGATAACCCAGCATCAGGGCCGAATCGTCAAGACCACGGGCGACGGCCTTCTCATCGAATTCGCGTCGATCGTTGATGCGGTGCGCTGCGCCGTCGTGATGCAACAGGGAATGGAGAGCCGTAATGCCAACATCGATGAAGGCCATCGCATTCGCTTTCGCATCGGGATCAACGTCGGCGACGTGATCGTAGAGGGCGATGACATTTTTGGCGATGGTGTCAACGTCGCGGCGCGGCTCGAAACCCTTGCCGAGCCCGGCCAGATCTGTGTCAGCGCCACGGTTCGCGAGCACGTCGCCGAGAAGCTTCCAGTCGGCTTTGCTGATCTGGGCGAACATAGTCGTGAAGAACATCGCCCGGCCGGTACATGTCTTTCGCATCGAGACGCGTATTGAGCCAAGGAACACCACGCCATCCCCCCTCGGAACAAGGTTGCTGGCGTTACCCGACCGCCCCTCGATCGCCGTCCTACCCTTCACCAATCTAAGCGGCGACCTGGAGCAAGACTACTTAGCAGACGGAATGGTTGAGGACATCATTACCGGACTTTCGCGTATCAAGTGGCTGTTCGTCATCGCGCGAAATTCAAGTTTCACCTACAAGGGAAAGGCCGTGAACGTGAAGCAGGCCGGGCGTGAACTGGGTGTGCGCTACATTCTTGAGGGGAGCGTACGCAAAGCCTCAAACCGCGTGCGCGTGACCGGTCAGCTCATCGAGGCCGAAACCGGTCGGCACGTCTGGGCGGATCGTTACGATCGCACTCTCGATGACGTCTTCGCAATCCAGGATGAATTGACGATGAGTGTCGTCGCCGCCATTGAGCCAAGCCTTCGCCAGGCGGAGATTGAACGAGTTAAGAGAAAGCGGCCCGACAGTCTCGATGCTTATGACCTCGTGCTTCGCGCTCTCCCGCACGTTTACACGGCAATGCCGGATGGAGCTGCGAAGGCGCTGCCGCTTCTCGAAAGCGCGCTCAAAATGGAACCCGACTATGCGCTCGCACATGGGTTCGCCGCCTGGGCGCATGAAATCATCTTCGCGCGTGCAGGTGCGCATGAAGAGAACCGCCTCGGGGCGACCCGCCATGCCCAAGCGGCGATCGCTTATGGTCGTGATGACGCTATCGCGTTATCGCTTGGAGGCTTTGCCCTCGGGCTAGTCGCGCACGACCGCGAAGCGGCGCACCAAGCCTTCGAAGCGGCACTGGCGCTGAGCCCTTCGTGCGCTCTGACTTATGTCCTGGGCAGTGTCGTGATGGTCTATGCCGGAAATGCGAACCGGGGCATCGAGTGGGGTGAGCGAGCGCTCCGTTTGAGCCCGTTCGATCCGATGAGCTATGGCCCCGTTGCTTGCGATTACTCTTGGCCATTTCCAGCGTGGCGAGCATGAGGCGGCGGCGGAGGCAGCGCACAAAGTGTTCCAGGCAAATCCGTACTGGAGCTTGGCGCATGTCGTGCTGGCGGCAACGCAGGCGAAGGCTCGGAAAACTCGAGGCGGCAAAGTCTGCTGCTGGACGGGTGCTTGAGCTACAGCCGGGTTTCACAATCGCTGGACTATGCGCCAGCTTCGATCTTGACCCATCACTCGCTACGCCATTGAGCGAAGGGCTCAAGGAGGCTGGCTTGCCAGCATGAGCACTTACACCTTGATCGCCGGCAAGGTTGGCGGTCGCCGGGCAATATCGGATAGTATTGGAAGAGTTGGGCATCAGGGAATCAGTTGCCATGAATGACACATCGGAGGATGCGCTCTCACCGGACCGCTTTGTCGATGGCTGTGCTGGGATATCTCAACACCGCGGCGCTCAAAGGGGCGCTAGATCTTGACCTGTTCTCGGCAATCCCAGAAACGGACGGCACGGCCGAAGCGATCGCCGCCCGCGTGCAGGCTTCGCCGCGCGGGGTACGCATTCTCTGCGATTTCCTCACAGTCAACGGATTTCTTCGAAAGGAAGCGCAGCACTATCGGCTCACACCGTCGACGGCCATGTTCCTGACGCGATCGTCGCCAGCTTGGCTGGGTAGCGTCGTGGATTTCCTCGCCGCTCCCGAATTTTTGCGGTTGTGGATTGATGATCCGGTCTCTTATGTCCGCAATGGCGGTTCGGTGGGACTTGCGAATACAGCCCCCGACAATCCGCTCTGGGTGACGTTCGCCAAGGCGATGGTTCCGTTCATGACGGCGCCGGCCGACGCGCTCGCGGCAGAGGTGCGCGGCTGGAACCCGCCGGTGCGCCGCGTGGTCGACATTTCCGCCGGTCACGGTCTCTATGGCATCGCGATCGGCAAGGCCGTTCCTGGCGCGGAGATCATCGCCGTCGATTGGGCGCCCGTGCTCAAGGTAGCGGAGGCAAACGCCGCGGCGGCGGGATTGGCGGGGCCGCTATCGGCTGCGGCCCGGTTCGGCATTCGATGTGGACTGGGGCAGCGATCTCGATCTCGTCATGCTGCCCAGTTTCCTCCATCACTTCGATCGAGAGGGCTGCATCGCCCTTCTTGCCAAGGCCCGGCAGAGCCTGGCCGAAAAAGGTCGGGTTGTCGCGGTCGAGTATGTTGTCAATGAGGATCGGATATCGCCGCCGTTCCCGGCCAAGTTCGCGTTTATCATGCTCGGCTCGACCCCGAGCGGTGATGCCTATACGGAGCGCCAGCTCGATGAGATGGGCCGCGCCGCGGGCTTTGCCCGCGCAAGCTTCCGGCCGCTGCCACCGACGCCGCATACTTTCGTCACGTTCGACCGGTCTTAGAGTCCTGTCTATTCGCGTGATGTATGCTTTGCGTTAGGCCGAGGCCGCGACGAACAGCCAGTCAGGTAATCATAAGCCTACCTCGATGCAGACTTCCGGATTGGGTCACTCGCGACAGGGTTGAGCCACCAGGAAAACCGGCCATGTCCGCTATGCCGCCGAATGCGGCAGCAGTTTACCATCAAGAGGAGGGGTTTTCTTGTTTCGAGCGGGATCTTCCAAACAACTCTAGAACGGTCGATCTGGTCGGAGAACTCTCAGTGTAGTCAAAATCTGAAAACCGCCACCCTTGCACGGCCATACAGCGGGAAACGGCGTTTTGTGGACCGGGCAGGGAAGGTGTGAAATAGTTATGCTGGCGGCACCAAAATAAAACTCTTGAGCAAAAGTTTATCACCCTGCCAACTCACGACCCGCGGAGTAGCCAGAATGACCTCAACCCGCCGATTGGCCGCAATTCTGGTGGCTGACGTCGTCGGTTACAGTCGGCTCATGGAGGTGAATGAGGCTGGGACGCTCAAGGAGCTGAAGCACTGGCAAACAAATGTGCTTGAACCTGCCGTTGGCTCAAAAAGCGGTCGCGTCGTCAAATTTATGGGCGACGGCGTCCTGATAGAATTCGCGAGCGCCGTTAACGCTATTGAGTGCGCGCTTGAGCTCCAGCGAAAAATGGCAGAATGGAACGTGCCGGAAGCGCAAGGTTTCACGCTGAGGATCGGCATAAACCTTGGCGATATAATCGGCGAAGGCTCCGACGTTTATGGCGATGGAGTTAACATCGCTGCCCGGCTGGAGACGTTCGCCGAGCCTGGAGCCATCTGTATCAGTGAAGCTGTCCACCAACAAGTGCATGGGAAAGTCGCTGCGGAATTTATGGATCTCGGCTATGTCCCGCTCAAGAATATGAGCCAACCCGTACATGCTTTTATGTTGAGGCGTGGGGCTGCTACCAGCAACCCCGTCCATACAGAAGGCGGTCAAAATCGTCCCGTCATTCTCGTGCTTCCATTAGTCAACCAAAGTGGAGATCTAGCGCAGGATTATTTTAGCAACGGCCTCACACAGGACATCACTACCGATTTGTCGCGTTTCAACCGATTATCGGTCATCGCCCGTTCCGCCTCCATCAAGTCCCACAAGTTGGGCGAGGCGGCATCAATCGGTAAGAGGCTGGGGGCCGGTATGTCGTGGAAGGTAGCATTCGTAGAGTTGGAGAACGCATTCGACTATCCGTGCAGCTTGTTGACACGGAGAGTCGAAACAACCTGTGGGCGGAGCGTCTGGATTTTCCTGCCGAGGACTTGTTCACGGTGCAGGACGAGGTTGTGCACCGGATCGTCGGTACTCTTGTAGGGCGCGTAGATGCGGCGCGCATCCAGGTAACGCGGCGAAAGCCGCCGACGAGCCTCGCGGCTTACGAATGTGTCCTGCTGGGCCGCTCTTTGCCAATAGGAGATACGGTAGGTGAGGCCAAGCGGTAATATGAAAAGGCTATCGCATTGGATCCGGGGTATTCACGCGGTTATACCGAGCTTTCTTATGCGCTGTCTCTCGAATGGCTAGCCCATCTTTCATCTGGCCCGGAGCTACTTGACCGTGCCTTCGACCTCGCCAAGCAGGCCGTCTCGATCGACGGAAACGACCCCGACAACTTGAACGGCCTTGGCTGGATTTACCTCAATCGCCGTGCCTATTCTCAGGCCGAGTATTATTTTCGGAAGGCGTATGACCTCAATCCCCAGGATCCTTGGCACAATGCATACATGGCTGTGCTCAAGGCATACCTTGGCGATGGCGACGCAGCACTTGAGTGGCTAGCCCGAGCTCAGGCACTCGACCCCTATTTTGAACCAGGCTGGCTCTGCCACATCGCAGGCATTAGTCATTTCGTGGCCGGGCGCTACAACTTAGCGATTGCCGAGTTTTCGCGTTCAATGACCATGCCGTTCTGGGTTTTAGCCTGTCTTGCCGCGGCGAATGCGTTGGCGCACCGAGACAGTGAGGCGCGCGATTGGTCGCGCAGGCTCCTCTTGGCCAAACCGGATTTCGGGATCGACGCCTATATAAACAAGGAGCTGCTAAAGCGCCAGGAAGACCGCGTTCAACTCGCCGAGGGTTTGCGTATCGCAGGTGTACCGGAATGATGGCCGCACTCGCCCTTCGGGCTGTTCCTAATTCAGATCCGGATCATTTTCGTTGGGCTAGACATAGCCCATATGGATGCACCAATCTTGAAAAGCATGGCGCAATGCAACCGAGCGGCTTTCAATCTTGGTTTCTTCGACCTGAGCAAAGATGCCGAGGATGAGCGGGCTTCGAAATGCTCGAGGCATCCAGTGAGGCGTGACCATTGGGTCGAGATGCTACGCCCACAACGCAGGCGGGTGCTCAACTCATGGAGTAGGCCTTGCCAGGCATGTACTCATAAATTGAACTCGATCAGGGCGTTGTCCGCTATGCCCCGATAGCGGCCAATTCCGTAGCGAAGCGAAATGTCGCGATGGGCCATTTCCGGACATTGTCTCGATGCCCTGAACGCTGCGACCCGACCTAGACCCCCTTGCAGCACCAAGGCGTAACCGTGTGCGTCTCGAATGGAAGGTGCTACTTTTGGACATCGGAGCTGCTGATCAGAGAAGATGCACGCATGACAAAGGAACTTACCTACCAGGAAGAAGCCGCGGCCGGGTACGACCGTGCTTTCGCGCGCGTCACCACTCACTTCGTAACCTTCCTATTGCGTGCAGCTCGCATTGCCCCAGGTATGCGAGTTCTCGACATCGCAGCGGGCACAGGCCTTGCCGGCGAAGCGGCCCTCGGCGTAGTCGGGGCGACCGGTCACGTCACTGCCGCCGACCTTTCGCCCGCCATGGTCGAGAAAGCACGTCAGCGCTTCGGCAATGCGAAAAACGTGTCCGTTGCCGTTGAGGATGGGCAGGCACTTTCATTTTCAAACGAGAGTTTTGACGCCGTTGTGTGCAGTCTGGGGCTCATGTTCTTTCCCAACCCGCTACGCGGCCTTGCCGAATTTCGTCGGGTGCTTCGCACTGCCGGCCGCGCCGCCGTTTCAGTGAACACTGTCCCAGGGCTGTCCTATAATACTCGCATCAACCTCGCGATTGCACGTTATGTACCGTCGCAGATGGAGGCGGCGGCTCGCGTTTTTTCGCTCGGCGCCGAGGCGAAATTGAAATCGTTGTTCGAGACCGCGGAATTCCACAATGTGGAAATCACGACAGAGAACCCATTGCTTCGTGCTTCCTTCATTTGACGAATATTTCGAGCCGTTCGAGCATGGTGCGGGTTCGCCCGGGCAAGCATTTATCTCACTTCCCGAAGAGGCCCGCCGAGCCGTGCGCGAGGAAGTGCGGCGCGACCTGGGCGACAAAGGTGGGCCAATTGAGATCGAAGTCGAGTACAGGTTTGGGAGCGGGCAGCGGTAATACTGCGCGAACTAGATCGCCATCCGTCGTGTCTGGTTGGGTCATTCGCGACCGGGTCGAGCCGGTAGCAAGTTCGGTCATGTCCGCTATGCCGCCGAAAGCGGAAGTAAATTCAGACCAGTAGCGGCAATGCCATAGCCCATGGCGGGTTGATGGGATGCTCCAAAACCGGAGCTTCGAATCATGCGCTACGAGCTCGGCGATTAGGAATCGACCGCCATCAAGCCGATGCTGCCGAACAAGCCGCGCGGCGTTCGGCGTGTAAATGACCGTCGTGTGCTCAATGGCATCTTTTGGGTTCTGCGTTCAGTGCACCATGGCGCGATTTGCCAGAGACATATGGTCCCCGGGTTGCGCGCTAATGAGTCCACGCTAGTCCGCGCGACGAGGCGCGAGGCGCTAACAAGACAATAGCCAGTTTCACTTTGCGGTGGGCGAAGTGCCGCCTGAATTTCTAAGCCACTGTATTATCGAGGATATTGCCAAGATCGAACGTCACGCAACAAACTCTTGCGCATGATGCATGCATGATGTATGCATCATGTCTATGAGCGGTTCCCGCCAAGCCAGCATGCTTCACTCGCAAGGTCGCAGAGCCGAAGCGGCGCAGGATGTCGTCTTCCGCTGGCTGAAACAGCACATCGTCACTCTGCCGCGCGGAGACGGCGTCTTTCTCACTGAGGCGGAAGTATCCCGGGCGACCGGGACGTCGCGCACACCGGTGAGAGAGGCCATGTTGCGCCTCGAGGCGGATGGCTTCCTGCGGATCGTGCCCAAAAAAGGAGCCTATGTCGCGCCCATCACCGAGGCCGACATCGAAGCCGTGATGCAAGCGCGCAAACTCGTCGAGCAATGGTGCGCAAGGCAGGCCTCATCGCTTGGCGAAACGCTGGCGCGCGAGCTAGATCAGCTCATCGACCAGCAAGCGGAGCTCATGGACGATCCGGTCGCCTTCATCGAAAGCGACCGCCTGTTTCACCGCGCCATTGTGAGTGCCGCCGGCAATCCAGTGCTGACCGGATTCTATGAAAGCCTGCGCGACCGGCAATTGCGCATGGGCGTGCATGCCGTCGCGACGTCCAACCGGCGCAGCGGCGATGTCCTGGGCGAGCACCGCGCGATCGTCGCCGGCATACGCATGGGCGTTCCCGAGGAGGCAGCGGCCGCAATGGCGAGGCACCTTGCCACCACGCTTGCCGCTTTGCGCATGCCGATCATCCGGCCTTGGGAGCGGAGTTTCCAGACATGAACACAGTGTGGTTGTTAGAAATTCCCAATGGCGCTGCCGTCCCGATTCGTGGCGATTTCTGATCCGTGACCACAGTGGAATCGTGAATTCGTTAGCATCCTTCCGAAGTTCGCTCGGAGAATGCCGGGAGATGGTGCGAACTTCGGATTCGGGACGCTAGCCGTGCAGGAGGGTTTCGACACCAGGGCGTTCCGGCATGCATTGGGACAGTTTCCAACGGGTGTATGCGTGGTGACCGCCATGGTCGATGGCATGGGCTCGGCATGACGGTGAGCTCGTTCAACTCGCTCTCTCTCGATCCGCCGCTCGTACTCTTCAGCATCGACCGCCGGGCCGCAAGCCTCCCTTTGTGGGAACGCGCCGAAGCTGTCGCCGTGCATGTCCTGGCGGAGAACCAGAAGGACATATCCAATCGTTTCGCGCCGCTCTGGCCAGCAAATGGGAAGGCGTCGCGTGAGCAGGAAGGTTTGGCGGCACGCCGCTGCTGCCGGGCGTGGCGGCCGTCTTCGAATGCGCCGTGGACCAGATACGAGGGCGGCGATCACACGCTGTTCATCCTTACGGTCGAGCGCTTTCTGAGCTTTGCCGACCGGGGGCCTTTGGTATTCGGCAAGGGCCGCTATGCGGCGTTACAATCTTCCGACGTCGCAGCCCCGCTGTGGCCGCTCGATATCCATTACTGATGGCCTACTGAGGAGGAGATGATGATCAAGACAGGCTCTCAGCATGTGGCGACGCTGAAGGACGGCAGGCAGGTCTTCATCAATGGTGAGCTTTCCGGCGACGTCACTGCGCATCCGGCGTTTCGCCGCAGTATCGCCTCGATCGGCACGCTCTATGATTTCCAGTCGCGGCCGGAGAACGGCGAGCTCATGACCTTCGAGACATCCGATGGGGCGGGCCGCGCCAACCGTATCTGGCAGCTGCCGCGCAACTACCGAGCTGATCGACCGGCGCAGGGCGCTCGAAGCCTGGACCGAGCTTCATGGTGGCTTTCTGGGCCGCGCGCCCGATCACGTCGCGTCCTGCATTTCCGGCATGTTCATGGGCCTCGACGTCTTCGAAGCCTATGATCCGGCGCGCGCCCGTGCCTTGGCCGACTATTATCGCTTCGCCCGCGCCAACGACCTCTATCTGACTTACGTCATAATCAATCCGCAAGCTGACCGGTCCAAGCCTGCGGGTGAACAGTCGGATCCTTTCCTCACCGCGGGCGTCGTCGATGAAGACAGCGAGGGCCTCACCATTCGCGGCGCGAAGATGCTGGCGACGGGCGGCATCATGGCGAATGAGGTGTTCGTCACCTGCATCCAGCCGTTGCGTGCCGGCGAGGAGCGCTACGCCGTGTCCTTCGCCGTACCGATGAATACCACGGGGCTCAAGATCCTGTCGCGCAAATCCTATGAGGAGAGTGCGGCGGGCATTTTCGACAACCCGCTTGCCAGCCGCTTCGACGAAAATGACGCCATTCTCTACTTCGACGATGTGAAAGTGCCGTGGCAGCGCGTCTTCATCAATCAGGACATTGCCATGTGCCAGAAGCAGTTCCACGCTACCCCGGCGCATGTCTATCAGAATTACCAGTCGCAGATCCGCCTGATGGTGAAGATGCGGCTGCTGGTCGGCATCGCGCGGCGCATCGCCGAGACCAACGGCATCGTCGGATTGCCGCAGGTGAACGAGACGCTTGGCGCGCTCGCTGCGCAGAACGCCATGGTCGATGCTCTCGTCCATGCCATGGAAGTGAAGGGGCGGACGCATGGCGGCTATTTCGTTCCCGACAGCCATACGCTCTATGCGGCGCAAGTGCTGACGCAGCAGCTCTACGCTGAGTTCCTTCTCGCTGTGCGCGAGCTCGCCGGCGGCGCCTTGATCATGCTGCCGTCCTCGGTGCGGGATTTCGCCAATCCTGAGATCAGGGCATGATCGAGAAGACTCAGCGATCGCCCACCGCCTCGCCGGAAGGCCGGGTCAAGTTCTTCAAATTCGCCTGGGATGCGCTGGGCTCGGAATTCGCCTCGCGCCATGCGCAGTATGAGATGTTCTATGCCGGCGCCAGTTTCGTCACCAAGGGCCACAGCTACCGCACTTTCGACTGGGACCGTTGCACCGGGCTCCTCGACCGCATGCTCGACGGCTATTCGCTGGCCGATGAGCTCGCCGGCGCGCCATCTCTGGCGGCTTGAGGGGCGTCATGCCGATCGTCAAGGAACACAAGGAATTCCATGCGCTCGACATGGAGAACGGCTGGCATGTGCCGGTGGGATATCCGGCGGGAATCGAGCAGAAGATACTGGCTGGGGCACTCGATGAGGTGGCGCGGACCGGCAGCCGCACCCGGCTCTTGCGTTTTCATCCAGGTGCCCGCACCACGCAGCCCTTCGTGCATGCTTATTGGGAAGAGGTTTATCTCATCGCCGGCGATCTGATCGACCTCGGTAGCGGGAAAGAGAAGACTTTTCTCGCGAACACCTATGCCTGCCGTCCACCCGGCATTCATCATGGTCCCTTCCGCTCGAAGAGCGGCTGCCTTTTGCTCGAGACGCACTATTACGCGTGAGCGTTCCTATTTGCGGAAGACAGCAATGAGCTCGTCGATCTGTTCCGTTGTCAAGAGACGGCTGCGCCGACCGGACAGAGTGACGACGAGCTTTGCCGTCTCCTCGAGCTCTTCGGCGGCATGGATCGCCGACAAGAGATCGGGGCCGGCGACAACGGGGCCGTGATTGGCGAGGAGGACGGCCGTGAACTTCCCGCCAAGTGCCCGGATCATGTCGCCCATCCTGGGATCACCCGGCCGGACATAGGGAATGAGCTTCACCTGCCCGACGCGCATCACGACATAGGGTGTGAGCGGCGGTATCGCATTGTCGGGATCGACGCCTTCGAGACAAGAGAGCGCGGTCGCATAGGTCGAATGGAGATGGACCACGGCGCCCGTCCTGGCGACGGTCTCGTAGAAGGCCCGGTGCAGGAAGACCTCCTTGGACGGCGGATCGCCGGCGACGTGCTTGAAATTACGATCGAGCTTGGTGATGCGGGCGGCATCGAGAAAGCCCAGGCTCGAATTGGTCGGCGTGACGAGGAAGCCATCCTCGACCGCCGCACTGATATTGCCGGCGGAGCCGACAGAAAAGCCGCGCTGAAAGAGCGAGGCCGAGCGCTCGGCCATCAGGACGCGGAGCTCGGCTTCCCTCATGCACCGGTCTCCAGGCGATCGAGCGCTTTCGCGAAGAAATCCTCGGAGCCGAAATTCCCCGATTTGAGGGCGAGCGCCACTTTGTCGTCGCCGAGCGTGCACAGGGCCGGAATGCCCGGATCGATCTCGGGGCCGATGGTGACGGCATCGAGTGCCAGACCACTGACCGCCGCACCCGAAGTCTCGCCGCCCGCGACCACCAGCCGCCTGACGCCGCCCTCGATGAGGGCGCGCGCCGTCTTCTCAAAGAAGCTCTCGAGCGCATGGGCCGAATTTTCGCGCCCATGCCGCGCCTGGATGGCGTTCACCTCGTCGGGCGATGAAGAGGAGTAAGCGAGGGGCTGGCGTCCCTTGTTCTGTTGCATGAACGCGACGATGGTTCGCGGCTCGAGCTGGCCGGCAATGACCGCCTCCGCATCGATTGCGAATGCAGGATGATGCGCCGCATGGTATTCGACTTGCCGGCGCGTCGCCGTCGAGCAGCTGCCGGCGAGAATGGCTTCAGGGCCGCGCACGCCCTGCCAGGCGCCATTGCCGGAGCTGAGCTTTCCGGCGGCGGCAAAATTCTCAGGCAGCCCCATGGCGATGCCGGAGCCGCCGGTGATCAGGGGTGCTGCGGCGCAGGCTTTGCCGATGGCGATGAGATCGTGCTCGGTGAGTGCATCGACGATGACGAGCTTGTCGCCGCGCTGGGCCGCCTCGTCGAGAGCGGCTTTGACGGCGGCAGCGCCTTTGCGCACGAGGGTCCAGGGAACAAATCCGACCGGGCTCTGCGACTGGCGTTTGAGCCAGCGTCTGAGATCGGCGTCCGTCATGGGATTGAGCGGATGGTTTTCGAGGCCTGATTCGTCGAGCAGGCGATCATGGACGAAGAGATGGCCTTGATAGATCGTGCGTCCTGTCGTGGGAAAAGCGGGGCAGGCGACGACGCCCTTGGCACGAAGCGCATCCGCAAGCGCTTCGCCGACTGGGCCAATATTGCCCTTGGGCGTCGAATCGAAGGTCGAGCAATATTTGAAGACGATCTGCGTGCAGCCCTGCTTGAGCAGCCAGTCGAGTGCGTTGAGCGAGAGATCGACCGCCTCTTTCGCGGGGATCGAGCGCGATTTGAGCGAAATGACGCCCGCCTCGCATTGGGGTTCGGCGGGTTTCACCGGGATCCCGAAATATTGCGTCACCGCCATTCCGGGTGAGCCCGCGGCCCCTTTGGCCAGCGTATTGGCAATGTCGCTGGCCCCGGTGAAATCATCGGCAATGACACCAAGCAGCATGGGAAAAACTCTTCGAACTCTGAAGATGAGGGAAGGGCGAGCTTAACACATCTTCCCGGATGGAGACGAATTAGATCTTCACCAGCATCGCCGTTCCATACATGAGGGCCAGGCCAGTTGCCGCCCCGGTGAGGACCGGCAGCGTCATCAGCCCTTTGATGCGATCTTCCGACGACCGCGTGAGGAAGGCGCCGACCTCGACGATGACCTGGAAAATGGCGCCGGCACCGATGGCGAGAGCGAGCGCCGACCAGTGCGGCGCATAGGCGAGGCTTCCCGCCCACATGCCGATGACCGCTGGCCCTCCGGCGATGAGGGCGAGCGAGGCGAACTGCGCGAGCGACGGCGTGATTTTGAGGAGCGGGGCCGCAATGCCCACACCCTCGGTGACGTTATGCAAGGTGAAGCCCATGACCAGGAAGGTGCCGAGCCCGGCGGCGCCCGCCGCGAAGGCTGCGCCAATAGCGAGACCCTCGCCGAGATTGTGGAGTCCGATGCCGATTGCGATGAAGGTGGCGAGCGCCAAGCCCGAGGGCACGCCCTTCCGCCGCGAAATGCCGAGCAGAAGGATGAAGCTCGCGGCCGCCGCGAGAATAACCATCATCGGACCCTGGAAGATGGCGGCAGATTTCCCGGCGAATTCGAAGGCTTCCTCGATCGTGTCGATGAAAAGGAAAAGCAGCAAGCCGACCGTCATGGCGAGAACGAAGGTCATCACCGAGGGTCCGGCACCACGCAGGGCCGGGTAGAACATGAGCCCGATGACGACGGGCAGGATGCCGACGAAGGCGCCGAGCATGGCCTGTGCCGCGAAATTGAGTGACGTCATTTGCGGAGTCTCGACCGCGACCGGGATCTCATGGTCGAAAGTGGCGCCGGTATTGGTGACGAAAGTCACCTTATGGGCTTCGGCCAGCACCCAGGGAAAGGGAATGGCGACCCACGCCGTGCTGCCGCGCTCGATCGCGCCGGGAGGATCTTGCGTGAAGCGCCAATAGGCGGCATCGACCTGCACTTGCGCGATTTTCATCGGCTCCGATCCGCCGCCGCGGACCAAAAGACGCAAGCCATTCGCATCGAGGATCGTGCGCTCGACGGTGAGCGCCTCGATGGGCGGAGCGCCATTGCTGAAATGGCCGAGCAGGTTGCCGGCAAGGAGCCACCAGGCCGCGCCCAGCAGGAGAACGATGGGCGCCAGGATCCAGGCGACCTTCTGCCAGGAGGACCGGACCTCCGCCGTCTGCGAAGCGGTGCCCGCGCTCATGACAGGGTCTCCACCACGTCGAACATGCCCATCCAGCCGAGCTCGGTGAATTCCGATTGATGCGCATGGAACATATAAAGTCCCGGCTCATGCTCGGCATGGGCACCGTAGGTAAATTCGAGGATGCCGCGCTGCGCCTGGCACTGCATGATGATGTCGACGGTCTTCAAGGTCGGCGTGAGGGTCGTCCCCTGGTCGTAATAGTCGAAGAAATTGCCGTGCAGATGGAATGAATTGATCGGGTCGAACTCGGTGACATTGACGAGATAGATGCGCACCGGGCGGCTTCTCACCAGCTTGATCGGCCGCTTGGCATAGCAATGGGCAATGGTGTTGCAGGCATAGAACTCGTTCTCGCCGTCGAAATTCGTGTCGAAGGCGTTCATCACCATAGCCATCTCCTGCCATTGCGCGTTCTCAGCTGTGCCGAGAAGGCGGGAGGAGGCGACAGCTGCGGCATCAGGATGCTGGGCGGGATCGGGATCGATGACGAAGATGCCATACATTCCCTTGTGGATGTGACGCGCCAGTGGCAGCGCATGGCAATGATAGAGATGGCAGCCGAAGGGGCGGGCTTCGAATTCGTAGGTGAATTCGCCGCCGGGCGGCACGAGCCCGGCGCCCGGTATCCCGTCCATGCGCGCTGCGTGGAATCCGTGAAAATGCATCGAGTGCGGATGCGAGCCGTAGTTCCTGAAGATAATGCGGATCCTGTCGCCTTCCGTCGCGCGCAACGCGGGTCCCGGCACCCGGCCGTTGAAGGTCCAGGCCGGAAACATCACGCCCGGCGCGATCTCGATCTCCTTGTCTTCAGCGGTCACTAGGAAAGTGCGCAGTTTGCGGCCGTCGGCCAGGGTCGAGACTTCACCTGTCTCCCATTGGGTCAGCATCGCGGTGGGATCGAAGCCGTTGCGTTGATAATCCACATCGCCAACGGTGATCATCTCGCCGTGAGCATTCATATGACCGCCGTCATAGGTTGGGTTGTTTGCGGCCGGCATTTGATGACCTTGATGGGGCGAGGGCGATTGCTCCGCCTGACTGAGAGCCGCGCGCCCGCCGAAGGCCCCGGCGCCGACCGCGAGGAGACCTGCGCCAAGGAAGCCGCGGCGCTTCAGATCAAAGGGAAGCCAGCTCGTCATGGTCGTTTCCTCTTTAGCTCTTATAAATAATAAGAGCACAATGCCAATATCTTAGCAATGGCTATATTTTGATGTAAATCCCAGAATATCGTATAGCTCCGGCTATGATCTTTGCTGCTGGATTTCACTTGCTATGAAGGCCACTAAAGCCCGTATGCCCGAAAGCTCGCTGGTCGATGCCGACACCCATGTCGAGAGCTTCCGCCAGACCCGCCACAACCGGCGCACCGAGCTGGTCGAGGACTATGTCGAGTTGATCGCCGGTCTCATTACCGATCGCGGCGAGGCGCGCCAGGTCGACATCGCCCAGAGGCTGGGCGTGGCGCAACCGACGGTGGCAAAAATGCTGAAACGGCTCGCAGCCGAAGGTCTAATTCAGCAGAGGCCCTACCGTGGCGTATTTCTCACCGAAGAAGGCACGAACCTTGCCGAGAAAAGCCGTAAGCGACATCAGATCGTCGAGAATTTCCTCTGTGCTCTCGGCATAAGTCCCGAGACGGCGCGCGTCGATGCCGAAGGCATCGAGCATCATGTCAGCCTCGAGACGCTTGCCGCCTTCAAGGCCTTCCTGCAGAAGCGCTGAACGAATAACCCGCCGGTGATCACCTTCCCGAGGCACCGGTCGGGTTGTCGAACTGTGTCGCAGGCCTGGCCGGCAGATCGTCCTTGTCGAGAAGTTCTCTGATGCGGTCGACGATTTCCTCATATCGATAGGGCTTGGGTATGATCCGTCCCTCTTCGCCGAGGACATCGAACGCCACGCGCCCGATGTTGCCCCGGATACGATGATGAGCCGGATATGGGGCGTGGTCCGCCGCGCCGACAAAGCCAGTGCGACGCCATCATGCTTTCCGGGCATTTGCACATCGGTGACGATGACGTCGATGGATTTCCCGGCTCGGATGATATCCATGGCCTGGTCGCCGGAACCTGCTTCGATGACTTTGTAGCCCTGGCTGCGGACATGGTCCGCGACAGCCATGCGGATGATCGGTTCGTCTTCCACGAGAAGAACAGTAAAGGTCTTGCCTGGCGCCATCAAATACTCGGCTGGCTGACCAATTCGCGTTCCCGCCAAACTGCAACCAAGATAAACTGCGGAAATCAAGATCAGTTCCCAGGGATCGAGGCATTATTTGCCGCCGGACACCCGACCCGTCTCCGCGAAGTTCCGGCGCTCGCAGAGCCACCAGGTAAGGAACGACCCCTCAGATGGAAAGTTAGCTTTCGATTCTTCCTATAGGAGCCGAGAATGTCTCACAATGCCGCTTCACGCGAAAATCGGTCCGGAAATACTGCCAGGAAAGGCCGGAAGATTTCAGGCGCAGGTCGATGCGCGCGACCGCGAGGAATCCGCGCCGAAATCCGCCGATGAGCCGGTGCAAGCGGGGCAACGTGATTATCCCGCGAGCTTCCCGCCGCAGCATCTGGCAAAGCCCGGCAGTGAAGCCGATCTTGAGCAACCGCCCCTTTTCGAAGCCCCCAGCTACAAAGGCTCCGACAAGCTCAAGGAGATGGTGGCCCTCATCACCGGGGCCGATTCGGGCATAGGCCGGGCAATCGCAATCCTCTATGCGCGAGAGGGCGCCGATATTGCCATCGTCATCTCGATGAGCATCGAGATGCCGAAGAGACCAAAGCGGCGGTCGAAGGCGAAGGCCGGCGCTGTCTCTTGTTGCCCGGCGATGTGAGCAATGCCGCTTTCTGCGACAGGGCAGTAAAGCGGACGATCGAGGAATATGGCAAGCTCGACATTCTGGTGAACAATGCCGCCTTCCAGGAGCATGAGAGGAGGATCGAAGATCTGAGCGACGATCATTTTGACCTGACGCTCAAAACGATTCTTTACGGCTATTTCTATATGGCTCGCGCCGCGGTTCCTCACATGAAGGCGGGCTCGTCCATCGTCATGACGGGATCTGTCACCGGCATGATGGGCAGCCGCAACCTGCTCGATTATTCGATGACCAAAGGCGGGATCCATGCCTTCGCCAAGTCATTGGCCGCCCATCTCATCGATCGCGGCATCAGGGTGAATGCCGTGGCGCCGGGCCCGGTGTGGACACCGCTCAATCCGGCTGACAAGCCGGCCGAGGAGGTGAAAGATTTCGGCAGTGACACGCCGATGAAGCGGGCCGCACAGCCCGAAGAGATTGCACCAGCCTTTGTCTTTCTGGCTGCGCCGAGCTGTTCCAGTTACATCACGGGCGAGGTTCTCCCGATCGTCGGCGGCTACTGAGGAAAACGATCTCTAGTGAACTTCGCGTTCAAAAGCACACTAGAGTTATTAGATTTTCAGTGTGCTTTCGAATCCGAAGTTCGCTCGGAAGACGCTGCCAGGTGATGCGAACTTCGGATTCGGGACACTAAAGCATCGCAAGGCGAAGCCTAGCCGCCGCTCCAGAGTTGCGTGACGCAAGGAGACGCGTGTTGCTTGGGTGTCGGACGCTTGAAACAAGAAAGGCTCGCCGAGATGATCGGCGAGCCTCTGTGTGGTGAGAAGGAGTGTCACAGGGTAGATGACGGTGAAGCAACGCGACGGCCATGCGAACAGTTCCAAATAAAAAACCGCCGGCTTTGCAGCCGGCGGTGCGAAGCCAACGTATTCACCAGCTTCGTTTCGGCATTAGTACATATTTGTTGAGGGACATGGGTTTGTCATTTGGACAGGGAACAATTGGTTCCAACTCCCGTTGAGCCGTTGCTCAAGGAGGTGCGATCATGGACCTGATGTCGATCCTTGTATTTCTGCTGATTGGCGCGATTGCCGGGTGGCTCGCCGGCCTGATCGTGAGGGGCGGCGGCTTCGGTTTGATCGGCGACATCCTGGTCGGGATCATCGGCGCTTTCATCGCCGGTCTGATCCTCCCGCGCATCGGCGTCAGCCTTGGCGGGGGCGTGCTTGGCGCCATTCTGGGTGCTACGATCGGTGCGGTTGTCCTGCTCCTGATCCTGCGTGTGGTGAGGCGGGCCTAAGCCTGCGTCTCCGTCATCGCGATGTCCATGAGGCGCTGGTCTGCGTGGTCGAGAACGGCGAGCATTGCGCGTTTCTCCGCCAGATATTTCGGCGCGTAGTTTGGATCGTGCTCGGCAATGGCGCTGCTGTTGCTGATGATATCCGCCACTTTGATCGTCTGGATCCACGGCGCTGCGGCATGGAGGCGCTGCCGTGAGGCGGCTTCCCGTTCGCGGCGATTGCCGGTCTCCACATCCGATAGCGCCTCGACTCCTTCGGCGACCTTCTCGCCGAAGCGTTGGGCGATGATCCTTAGATCGACATGCTGGTCTTCGACCGTGTCATGCAGCCAGGCGGTGGCCAGCGCCTCGGCATTGTCCGTGACCGCACCCACGATGCCCGCGACCTCGGCCAGATGGCTGCTGTAGGGCTCATTCGTATATTTGCGCTTCTGATCCCTGTGGACCTGGCGGGCAAACTGCATTGCGTCATAGACGAGGGAGATCATGGCAGTCACCGGTCGCTTCATCTGCACGTCAATGCCGGCAAGCAGGGGGGAGTTCCACCGGGTGGAGTTTCGCTCTGACGCTATCACCCTCCAGCGGAATCATGCCATCATGAGCGCCTCGCGGAGTTGGTGCAGCGGGATGATAGGAAAGAAGGCGGCCATAATGGTGGATTCGACGATGGGCGATGGCCGGCGGTTGGATAGCGTCGCGCACCGTTATGGTGGACGCGGCTCACAAAGGGGCACGTCAGTCGCATGGTTGCTGGTCATCTGCGCCATGGCGCTTTTCTGTCCGGCTGGCGCGCAGGCTGGCCAAATATCGGTAACGTCCGGCCAAAGCGGCGCCCCTTTGATCACCATTCGAGGCGAGCTCGATCTGAACGATGCGGTCGAGTTCATGCGCAAGACAAGCGCGGTGAAGGATGCCGTGGTAGTGCTGCGCAGCCCGGGTGGCAATCTCCTTGCCGGCCTTCAGATCGGCCGCACAGTCCGGCAGCGCGGATATCTGACCGTCATTCCAGCATCGACCAGCTGCTCCTCGGCTTGCGCATTGGCGTGGCTGGGAGGGACGCCGCGATTCATGGCGCAAAACTCGCGCATTGGCTTCCACGCCGCTTATTTCATGAAAGGCGGCCGCGCAAGAACCAGCAGAGCCGCGAATGGCGTCATAGAAGATTATTTGCGCGACCTCGGATTGTCCGAGCGCGCGATCGACTATGTTACCCATTCACCGCCGGAAAGACTGAACTGGCTCACCGTCGCGGCTGCTCGTGAGCTGGGCATTGAGGCCGGCATCTATGAGCGGGGAATGGTGATGAGCACGCTCGCGAACATGCCGACCGGCCCCCTTGGTGAGATCAAGCGCCTCGCTTCCCTCGATTTGCTGGGCTATGACCTCCCCGGCATGCCGATCGTCGACACCACGGTCACGGATTGCGAAATGCGCTGCGAGAGAAGCACGGACTGTGGTGCATTCACGTTCAACACGGAGAGTGCGGCTTGCTTCTTGAAGAGCCGGACCGATCTGGCAGTCGGCAATCCTGCGGCAATCTCGGGCTATCGCGAACATAAGGACAGCCATATTCGCCGCATCGACATGGCGATCCAGCAAGCGACCGACCTTCCCGGCAATGATATCGGCCAACAAACAGACACGACCTTCGAAGCCTGCCTCGTCTCCTGCAGTGAGACCATTGCCTGCAAAGCCTTTACCTATGTCATCCACCGCAATGAATGCTGGCTCAAGGACGGCGTAGGCTCGGCCGCGTCCCGCGCCGGGCTGGTGTCCGGCATCAAGTAGACGCGCGGCGAAATGCGATTGTCATCGTCGCTCTAGAGTGCCGGACCTTCTCCTGGAATCGGTCCGGAGCTCTATCTCTTTGATTTTGCGCATCGGCTTACCCGAAAACCGCACGCACTTTTCGGGCCGATGCGCTACCGCAGCATCTCCGGCCGGAAGTGATCTCTTGCTGATTGTCTTTCCGGCCACCATGAAAGCGCCATTGCCGGTGTAGTGAAGGGTCTGGGGATGCTTGGGCGAAACGGCGACATGCGCCTTCACCACCTCGAAGATGAAGAAATTGTACCTGTCGATCAGCCTGTCGTCGTGAAGGCGGCATTCGAAGTTGGCATGACATTCGCGGATCAGCGGCGCTGCAATTTTTTCCGCTTTTCCGGCGGTGAGTTCGAAAGCCGAGAACTTGTCCATGCCGGCGCCGGACGTATTGCCGATCTTGACCACGATGTCGGTCAATGCCGTGGTCGGCAGATTGATGACGCATTCATGCGCCTTGCGGATCATGCCAAAACTGTAGTTGCCGCTCGCGATGATGCAGCCCACGAGCGACGGCGAGAATTCCATGACCGTATGCCAGCCCATGGTCATGATATTTGCTTTGTCGCGCCACTTCGATGACACGAGCACAACTGGTCCAGGCTCGAGATAGCGCCTGATCTCGCTGACCGGAAAGTCCTTCTTTTCGGGTTTCTTCGCCATGACACGTTAGCTCACGTCTCGGGGGATGACATCGACATTGATGCGACCCGGAAGCCGGGAAGATCGGATCATGGCGTATAACGCTCCCGCCTGATATTGGTCTCACCGCCTTTGACTAATTCAGGGTGGCCAAAGTGCCTTCGATCGCGAGGATCAGGCGCTCGAACCCCATTTCCGTGCCGCTGCTCCGTCCCTTGGCATCGGTCGCGTCAAGAAAGGCCGCCTGTTCGGTATAGGTCATTGTACTACGGTTGCGCCTGCCGATGAATTCGACGGTAGCGAGCGCGGCCGATGTCTGCACGCTCCCGGTGCTCATCGCATAGGCATAGATGATCTGCTTGGCCGGGACGAGGTCGAGATAATGCGCACGGAATCCATGCTCGACGCCTTCCGCCGTCCGCCAGCGCACGATTTCCTTTCCACCGATGCGCACGTCGAAAATATCTTCGAGCACCGACCATTCGGGATGGCAACTGGTCCATTGCCGCTTGCGCGCATGTTCGGTCCAGAAGCGGAAAGCCTCGGCCGGGCTTCCCGGCAGATCGCGCTCGATCGTGAAGGTCGTGTGATTGACGAAGACACCCATTTCAGCCGTCCTTTTCTGGGAAATCCTGCATCGCCTGAACCAGGCGATCGAAGGCCTTGTTCATGGCCGCTTCACGTTGCTTGACCCATTGGCCGATGGACCTGAGGGCCTGGGGCCGCATTCTGTAGGTGCGCACGCGCCCGGTTTTTTCCGACAGCACGATGCCGCCTTCTTCAAGGACCTTGAGATGCTTGAGGGCCGAAGGCAAGCCGATCTCGACTGGCGCGGCGAGTTCCTTCACCGAGGCCGGCCCGCGGGCGAGCCGTTCCACCATATGGCGCCGGTGGGGATCGGCGAGGGCATGGAACAGGCGATCGAACCGTTGAGGCTTCATTTCGAGATCAGCCCGTCAGATATCGCGCCGGCATGGCGTCGCGATAAGGGAACAACCGAAAGAATGGCCGAGCCTCGTCGATCACTCGTTTGACTGACGGGCGCGCAAGCAACCGGTCGAGATAGGCTACAAGATTTGGTTGGTGATCGCCGATAGGATGGACAATCGAGGCATAGAAAAGAGCCGGTGCAGCGGCGCAATCGGCAAGCGTGAAATCATCGCCAATGGCCCAGTCATGCGATGATAGCTGCGTCTCTATCATCGCATAGGCAGTGGCGAGGGTACGGTGCGCTTCCTCGACGCCATAAGTGTCGGACTGGCCTTCCGGCCGGATACGGTCGGTTACGATCTTGCCCATGGGCGTGTTGACATGGAGATCGAAGAAGCGGTCCCACAGGCGGGCGGTGAGGCACTTGTCCTTGTCGGAAGGCAAGAGAGCGACGGGACCCGGAGAGGTCTCCTCAAGATATTCTATGATGATGCTGGTCTCGGGAATGACGCGCTGCGTCCTGGCGTCGAACAGCACCGGTATCTTGCCGACCGGCCAGCGCTCGAGATGGGCACTGGCCGAGCCTGGATCGCTGAAATCGACCGTCTCGGCGCGAAACGGCGTGCCGTTTTCATAGAGAGCGATGAGCACCTTGTGGCAGAACGAGGCGAGCGGATGGATGTAGAGAACCAGCGACATGTACGCACCAATAGTTTGCTGATCTGGCAGCTAATAATGCGCGCCGAACGGCGACGCAAGTGGATAGTTCACCAAATTGGAAACTATAATGCCCTGTCGCTCCGACCTCGGGCCCCCCGGCTTGGCTGCGCAAGCGGAGTGCACGCCCAGGCTCAGCGCTTGGCGAGCTTGCTGCGGAATTTCTTTATGCTGGCCTTGCCCGCTTCGATGATAAAGCCGAAATCGGTGCCAAAAGTCATGAAAGTGAAGCCGATCTCGCGATAGATGGGGGCATAGTCCGTCGACACCACATCGATGCCGGCAGCGATGCCGTTCCGCTGCGCGGCTTTCGCCACTTTCGCATAGGCCCTGCGCAATTCGGCCTCTGGCTCGCCGCTGGCCAGCCCAAGCGACCGTGAGAGATCGGCCGGCCCGATGAAGAGCGCATCAATGCCTGGCACCTCGGCGATCGCCTCGATCTGACGGATCGCCTCCTTGGTTTCGATCTGCAGCACCATAAGCGTGTCCTTGTTGGCGCGTTCGATATAGGCGCCGTGGTCCGTATAGTAGTTTGACGCGCGCCAGGCCCCCATGCCGCGCTTGCCCATGGGTGGATATTTGGCGGCGGCGATTGCCTCCGCCGCCTCGGTGGCTGAATTGACCATCGGGACCATCAACCCGCTGACCCCAAAGTCGAGCGCCGCCTTGATCAGCTCGATTCTGTTCCACGCCACGCGATAGATCACGGGCAGATCCTGCTGTTCGGCCGCCGGCAACAGGACGGGCAGTATCTGGGGCGTTATCGGCGCGTGTTCGCCGTCGATGAGAAGGAAATCGGGTCCGGTCTGCGCCAGCATCTCCGCGACCACTGGATGGGGAATGCTCATCCACGGCCCGATCAGCAGGTCGCGCGATCTGACACGCTCTGGGAATAGGGCACGTTTGTTCATGTTCGAAGCTCCAATGACGCCGGCAAGGTCCTCGTTATAGGGAGTTTGCGTGCGCTCACAATCGCAAAGTCGTCGCGCATGCCGAGGGAAATCCTCAACCGATGGGTTAACTCTCTCGGATGCCTCATCTATATTCAACCGTATGGTTGAATTACAGGCGCATCAGCTCGACACTCTTTTTCATGCCCTGGGCGACACCACGCGGCGCCGGATGCTGCGTGAACTCGCTAAGGGCGAGCGAACCGTGGGCCAGCTGGCGGAGCCATTCGTCATCTCGCTCGCCGCAGCCTCGAAACACATCAAGGCGTTGGAGAATGCCGGCCTCATTCGCCGCGAGGTGAAGGGCCGCACCCATTTGTGCCGGCTGGACCCTGGGCCGCTGGCCAGAGCCTATGAATGGCTTGGCTTCTATGAGCGGTTCTGGACCTCTCGATTGGACGCGCTCGAACGGCTGCTGCGCGAGGAGGTCGCCCGCAAATCACCGACGCGCAAGAAAAAAGGAGAACCTAGATGAACGCCTATGCGAGGCCCGAAGCCTATGGCGTGCTCACCGAGCCCACCACTTTGAAGATCCAACGGCTCTTGCCCGGCCCGATTGAGCGGGTATGGGCCTATTTGACCGAGAGCGGTCTGCGCCGCAAATGGCTGGCGGCGGGTGAAATGGAGATGAAGGCCGGTGCGCCGTTCGAATTCATCTGGCGCAATGACGAACTGACCGATCCTTCCGGAACGCGCCCTGCCGGTTTCGACGCGGAGCACAGGATGAAGAGCCGGATCACCGCGATCGACCCGCCGCGCAAACTCGCCTTCACCTGGCAGGGCAGCGGCGATGTTTCCTTCGAATTGGAACCGAAGGGCAGCGACGTGCTCCTCACTGTGATCCATCGCCGCCTGGCAAATCGTGAGACCATGCTGATGGTCGGGCCCGGCTGGCACATGCATCTCGATCTATTGGTCGCGGTCGCGACAGGACAGAGGCCTGAAGCCTTCTGGGATGGCTGGAGCCGCCTGCGGAAGGAATATGATCGACGCTTGCCGGCCTGACCGGGAACCGAGCCGCAGGGAGATGGGAGAGCGACAATCCTATGCCTAGGTCTTGTCTGCTGGTTCCGCCCTGGCTGGCCGCGGAAAGTTCATAGGGTGGGGGCCTGGCTTCCTGCTATAGGAAATTCGAGCTGTTGCAAAAAGGCGACACTGAAGAAGTTTAATGACTGGCGGCTCAAAAGAGCTTTGCGGAAAAGAGCGCGTTGGAATATGGATAATTCAGCAGCTGGCGACATCGCCGCGCGATCGTGGGGTCGAGAATACAAGAAGGGACGGCGACGGACGGCGGTTCTTTCATTCTCGGGCGGTCTGAGCAAGGGACGGCGGTGACGCTTCCTTGGATCTGCGCGCGTGTCGCCGGCTGCCCTCCCATTGCCCGCGCTTAGAGAAATTAGGAACCAACCGGCCCTTGCGCCGTTCGGCTCGCGTCAGGCAGTGGAATATCGGACATCCGGCTGGAGTGCGTACCGCGCTGGTGCGCTTTGACCATATGCTGGGCAATGTGCTGTGATTGTATATCCGGGATAAAGCTATGCAAACGCGCTTCAGACAATGCCTCTTTTCCGCCGCCGGACTCGCCTTGCCTTTGCTGGTGCAGATGACGAATGACATGACTGCTACCCCCATAGCCGCCCGCGTCAGTTGCGAGATCAGGGCCACGCGAGATGACCACGGCGGAAAGCTAGACGCCGTGATACTCGCAAGCGGCCCGGTCGCGGGTACATTCAACTTCACCGTGCACAAGCGTGGCGGGGGTGACCCCGTTTCCCAGTCGGGCGACTTCAAGGTGGAAGATGCTTCCCCAGCCGAGATCAAGAAGGCGAGCATCGCTCTCGATCCTGGTGAAGCCTATGACGCGTCACTCCAGGTGAAATGGCCGAATGGATCTTCGTCCTGTTCGAGCAGCATCGGCTGACGAATCCCGAAATAGGCTCTGCCAAGCGAAGGGATATGATGTCGCGGTCTTAACAAAGGTTAAGGCGCACGCCCGTCTGGTGCCCTGAGATTGTGATCCAGAAATTTTGCAAGGTAGCGGAGAAACCCCGGTTCGCGGGGCGGCGGCTTGGCGGCCCACGAAGTCGGCGGCAGAGGCATCCATGTCCAAGGCATATCTCGAGCCTGAGCAAGTAAACGCGCTTGTCGAAGTCTTCCAGGAAGCCAAACGTCTGCTTGAGCGGCGCGGTGTGGCCAGCCGCCGTCAGCTCGACGTCATCGCGCATATGATACTGAGACTGGCCTATGACGGCATGCCGCCCTGGCTCATTCTGAGCGAAATCATGCCACCCATTTCGCCTGAAGAAGCCGGCCTTCCGGCCCAGGGCGAAAGCATCACCCTCGTGCGGGGCCTATAGTCTTGTCATTGCCGTGGTTTCTGTGGGGGACGCCTGAGCCAGGCAGGCTAGAGATCCAATCTCCGGGCCCGCCGCAACGGTCACTACGCGGCGGGCTCCTGGCGACAACTCAGCTCCGCCTGAGCCACAGGCGCGGTTTGCCGCGATTGAGATAGCCGTAAAGAACGTTGTTCCCCTTCCGGAACAACTCTCCGCACTTCGTGTCGCTGACAATGATCGCCGAGAAGGTCAGGCAGATCCTGTCGCCGTCACGCACCCGCTTGGTGGTCCAGCGGCCTGTCGCCGAAATGCCGTCATAGCGGCCTCTGACGCTGCCATCGGCGGCGATCGTCAGAACGACCGATGCCGTCTTGTAGCTGCCGGACCAGTTGCCGGGCAATACGCTGCGCATTTCGCGCGCATTCAGCCGGTCATCGGCAAGCGCATGGGGTGCAGCGAGACATGAAGCGAGGAAAAATGCAGCGAGGACACGTGACATTACGGCAGGATAGACCGGAGGCCTACCGGGTCGTCAAGCCTTGTCCAGTCGTCGCGCTCCCCTTTGGCGTGACGAGCCCAAGTCGGCGGAAGCCGGGCAATATCCCGCCGGAGCTCCGTCGGATACAAACATCGGTAGGGCGAGTAGGTCCCCCCATAAGAAAAAGAGAACCCGCACCGGTTGAGCGGGGCGGGCGAGGTTGGGGTTGTCCCGCTTCGGGGCTGGGGGTGAAGCGAGACCAGCGCTAACGAAGACGGAAGTGGAAGGTTCCAAAATTATGTCGCATTTTCTACTTCCGGCAGCTCGAGCCTGGCAGGGTACAAGGAGCGGCTCCCTGGAACTTCAACCGGAACTGCCCGTTGTCGAGCAAACCGACAAACGATGAGCGGCGCAAAGAGACGACTTCAATGCTGAAATGGGCGATCATATTTCTCCTGATATCAATCGTTGCGGGCGGGCTGGGCTATTCGGGCGTGGCCTCGGGCTCAGCGGGTATTGCGAAGATCCTCTTCGCGCTATTCCTTATTCTGACTGTAATCTTCGTCATCCTGCTTCTCGCCGGCATTTCCATCGTCAGCTAAGGGCCCGTTGCGGCTTCACACATCGCCTTCCAGGCTTGATCCGGTTTGATCGCGCGAGTAGTGATCGCGCGAGCTGTCTCGCAGCTTACCGGAAACGCCTGCTCGAGCTCGAGACCACGCCGAGACTGTTCTTCCATCCCGCTGAAGACTACGGCCCGAATGAACGCCTGAAGTCCGGCATTCTCGCCCGGTCCGGCGTGCAGCGGAACGTATGAACGCGCTGCTACCTTTCTGTGTTCGGGTTGACGATCCATTCAATCCTGATGAATGCTCCACTCGCCCTGAAATTTAAGGCTTGTTAAACGTAGATTGGCAGACACAAATTAGTCGTTTTGCGGCTAGAGCGTAGTTTGGGGACTGCGAAAAAGGGAATCAGCTATGAACAGGTCTGTCCTTGCTTTGTCCATCATGGGGAGCCTTGCGGCGATAGCGGCGCCCGTGCTGGCGCAGGATTCCGCTTCACAAGGAAGCCAGGAGATCATCAACCACGATGTCGATCAGAAGGTCGATGAGGCAGCCGAAGGTAACAGGGATGAGCCCGCCGGCGTCGATGAGCTGGCTGATGACACTGTCGACCAGGGTGATGACACGGTCGACCAAGGTGATGTCACTGTCGGCCAGGGTGATGACACTGTCGATCAAGGTGATGACACGGTCGATCAAGGTGATGTCACTGTCGGCCAGGGTGATGGTACTGTCGATCAGGGTGATGTCACTGTCGATCAGGGTGATGTCACTGTCGACCAGGGTGATGACACTGTCGACCCGGGCGATGACACTGTCGACCCGGGCGATGATAATGACGACCTGGGAGACGACAAGGACAACCAGGGCGGCGCCCAGGGCGACGGCACCGACGGTGGCAGCGGCGGCGGTGATGGTGGTAACGGCGGCAATGGCGGCAATGGTGACGGCGGCAACGGTGGCGAGGGCGGCGGCGACAGCCAGTGACGTTTGAGATGCGATGCGCCTCAGCCCTTTGGGACTATCCAGGCTGAGGCCGGGGTCGCGCCTCGGACAGTCGCCGTTGCGCGAATGGCTCCGGTCGACGAAGCGGCAATTCAATCGTACGAAGTCAGTGCCGGACGACCTAGCGATAGAGGTGCCAGGTCGCATGTCCGAGTACCGGCATCACGACAGCCAGGCCAGCGAAGAGAGGCACCGCCCCGATCACCAGAAGTCCGGCGACGATGAAGCCCCACAGCATCATCGTGATGGGATTGGCCAGAAAGGCGTGAACGGAGGTTTGTACTGCCCTTGCGACGCTCACATGCCGGTCCAGAAGCATCGGAAAGGACACGGCGCTGACGGCCAAGGCCGCAAGGGCGAAGAGAAAACCGACGCCGCAGCCCACCAAGATGAGCGTCCAGCCGGCAGGCGTGGTAAGAACCTCCTCGATGAATACGGCGATCGAGCTGGGGACGGTGCTGCCATAGATGTGCTCGTAGATGGCGAGAGCCGCGCCCAGCCACGCGAAATAAATCATGCCGAGCAGCAAGCTCAACATTACAATGCTGATGGATGGATAACGGATTACTTTGAGTGCCTGCTCCCAGGATATCTCGAGGCCTTGTTCGCGCCGCCGGCTGATTTCGTACAGGACGATCGCGGCCAAGGGTCCGATCAGGGCGAATCCGGAGAGCAGCGGAAAGACGAGTGGCAAGGGTATGTATCCCGCCGCGATATTGGCCGAGACCACCATGGCGAGCGGGTACAGAATCGCCAGGATGACGAGATGGCTGGGTTTCGCCTTGAAGTCATCGACGCCTTTTGCCAAAGCATCCACCAGGTCGGCGGCGCCGATCTTCTGGATATTTCCGTAAACGGTGCCGTCCTCCGCAACACCGATGGTTTTCCCAGTTGAAGAGGCCATCACCGCCTCCCTGAAGATCACGCCGGATTATACACCACGAAGCCTGTCGCTTCAATCCGGCGGCCATCACGCTGGGTGACGGCGAGCCGTCCTTGAATACTCCACCGCCCAGAAGTTCAGCGTTCGAAAATCAACATCAGAAAGGCTAGGAAGAGCACGACGTGCACCGCGCCCTGGAGAAGATTGGTGCGCCCGCTCGAGAAGGTGATCACGCTTACGGCAAGCGTGAGCAGCAGCAGCACGAGGCTCGTGTTCTCGACGCCCAGTATGATATTCCGTCCGATCAGCCAGCTGATCGCAAGCATCGTCGGGACAGTCAGTCCGATGGTGGACAGCACGGAGCCGAGAAAGATGTTGACCGAGCGCTGCAACCGGTTCTCCCGTGCGGCCTTGATGGCGCCGATGGCCTCCGGCGTGGCTACCAGCACCGCCAGGAGAAGACCGCCGAGAGCTGCTGGCGCTGCCAGCGTCTCGATCGCGTAGTCGATCGGCATTGCCAGCTGGTGGACGAGGAACACGATCGAAATCAAATAAGCGACAAGGAGCAGGGCGCTCTTTGAGGTGGACGTCCCGGCCGTTGATCGGTGTGGACGCTGGCTTTCTTTTTCGTCCCCCAACGTGAAATAGCCGCGATGCCGGCCGGTTTGCAGCGCCAGAAAAACCCCGTAAAGCCCCAGGCAAAGCACCGCCAGCCCGATTTCCTGCAGGCTTGACAGCAGCGGTCCCGGCGTCGTCAGGGTATAATTCGGCATGACGAGCGTGAGTACGGCCAGCGGCACGATCACACCGAGATAGGCATTGGACCCCTGCAGATTGTGGGACTGCTCCTGGTGACGAAGCGCACCGAGAAGCAGCGACAAGCCGACCATTCCGCCGAGAATGATCATGACGACCGCGAACAAGGTGTCGCGCACAAGCGTCGGATTGTTCGCGCCTTCCAACATGATTGTCGAAATGCTTGCGACCTCTATGGAGGTGATGGATATTGTGAGCACAAGGGTGCCATAGGGCTCGCCCAGCTGCTCTGACAGCTGGTCGGCATGACGGACCGCGCCAAGCACTGAGCCCATTATTATTGCGAACAGCAAAATAAAGACCGCCGCCAACCAGTAGGGCTCAGCGAAACCATGCAAGCTCGTGCCGAATAGGGCGAACAGCACGCTCGTCCCGACGCTCACCGCCAGGAACCATTCTTTCACGATAGGTTGTATCGTTCCCGCGGTGTGCTCGGCAGGATTCTTGTTCATCATTTGCTCTTATGAGCTTTGCATCTTGCGGGGATCACGATCGAGATCTGGCACAGCCAACAGCTGCGGCATTTGCAGGCATTTTGGGATTCCTTTACGCGATTCGCGCAAGCTTGGGGATTCGCTGCGGAAACACAGACTTGAGTGAGCTTGGTAACGCTTCTAATGACCCCGGCCCGCAACCGGTGTTGCCGGGTGTTACCCAATGTGTTGGGGCTATGGACCAAGTGGGCTCGGAAAATTCATAGCTCAGGTTGATGCGGCGAAAACCACCTCATCTTGCTGCCTGGGCGGATGCAATTTCCTTGACTTCTCCGAGACGTTGGCAGTGTGCTTTTCAAAGCGGTGTTCGGTGGGCGCCAAAACGTCACTGAATTTCAACCCACTTGATTGGCGGATGATGAGCGCGCAGCGGCCAGGAGATCATGTTGGGTTTCGGTCCGCTCGGCAGAGCAGCAGGAGCTCGCCATTTCGGACAATCTTCGGTCCGGGCAATCAGTTTTTCCGCGACGAGGCGCAGTTCATCCGCGCTGGCCTTCCTCATCTGGTAAGCCGGATTTGTCTTGGTCAGGTGAGCAAGCTTTCTCCCATGCAGCAGCCCGGCTTCGCGAAGCGCTTCGTTTCGGATCGTTCCATCCGGTGTCTTGACGACGTGCGTGAGGACGTCCACCGGACCCCATAATCCGATATCATCGACGGCATCGACGATGGTTGTCGGAATTTGGAACCCCAATGCCAATCCAAACACGCCCGACGGGGCTATGAGCATGAAGCGCGCAAAACTGGCGGCCGTGCACTGGACAAGCGTTGATTCTGCGGCCAGGTCGACAAATCCCGGTCGCGGCCGGAAAGGGCGCATGCCCACATGCCCAAGACGAACAACCTGGCCCCCTCGCTTGATGATCTCGTCGACAACCGCCTCGAATGTCGCCGGATCGATATCCCGATGCCCGCCCTCGTGCCGGCGGAACTTATAGGAGCCATCCATGTAATGAATGACGGCGAACCAACCGCCTGGATCGAGCCCGAGCGACTTCAGACGTTCGACGAGATGATCGAGCCGGTCAACGGGTACGCGCAAGGGGACGGGGTTGGGCAATGCATAGGTCACCTCGCGTTGCGCCATGTGCGAAGTGACGACCATGTCGTACAAAGGGACATTCCGGCCCTTTTGGGTACCGAAGTCGGTGACGCGTCTGCGCCAGTTGCCCCAGGAGAGAAGCCAATTCGGCCACCGGTCCCGGATCGGCTCCGCCAGGTCGATCCAAGGCGACAGCGAAATGACATCGGCCGAGTACGGCCGCAAATCCCGATAGCGGATATGCAGCCGCGCGTGGTCAAACTGATTGGCCAATGTCGAATAGAATATGAGATTGGTGAGAAGGTCGCCAAAGGCCAAGGTCTCGATCATGCCCAATATCTGGAAGGGCCTTTCCGGACGCAGGCCAATATCATGGGCTACGATGGCATCAGCGGACAAATCCGACTTCTGGAACAACCTGGCCATTGAAGTTGCAGCTTTGCGCTATTGCTTCCAGTCGAAACGGTTCATGAGATGCTGCGGAATGGCATTGGTAGCTCTCTCGACCTGCTCAGGGGTGAGCGCGGTTCGCCATTCATCGACTTCGCCCTTGCGTTAATGACTTTTCGGGTCTTTTGCGGCGAGCTCGATTGACGAAGGCACTTTTCGTCCGAGCGAATCCAGAAGACCGCGTATGAACGTTTCGTCGCGCCCGACTATGTTCTCGTAGCTCGAAACGACGATGCGGTCCTTGTATTCCGGATCGTCGATTACTTCGCACCATCCCTCCATCCACCGGATCAGGTTCGGCAAGTGATGGTCTATCTGCCAATCAAGCTTTTCGGGGAAGCTCATAGAGGAATGATAGGCGGCAGGTTCTAAGGGGACGGTCCTCAGATCCATCTTCGGATCGTCCTTGATGTTGGGCCGGTCCTTATGATGAGCCCAGCTCAACAGGGCGGCGCGCGGATCGCGGAAATGAACCACCCACTTGTCACAATAGCGCGACAGGATATTGAGGTTGATCTGACAGGCGCTCAAATGCGCCTGGGCGATGTAGCCGCCCATCGCCAGCTGCGCCATCGCCTTGAGATCGGCATGGTCGATGGGGAAATAGCCCGGTGAAATGTCAATTCGCTCGAGCTTCAATGTCCGGGCCAGAGTGTGAGCCAGGAACATCGAGCCGGATTTTGGTGTGGTCACCATCACGAGGCTTGGCACCGCGCGCGGCCTTGGGCGACGGACTACCCGATAGCCAAGGGGCTTCAGTAAAGAATTCAACAATGCAATCCGCTCCAGCTCAATACGACCCTGCACCCCTACGATGCTTGGCTTGTGCACTCAACGCAACGACAGCACATCGGAAAAGGGCCTCCGAAATACTCCAGATAGCCATTCATGTCATGGGTATTCCCGTGAGCCCTGGGTCGAAGCCAAAAAGTTGCAATCGCCGGGATATGGCACGCCCGAAATGCTGAGGATATGAACTTGTAAACCATTGAAATCGCTAACTTCCGGATGTCCAGTGGCTCGATACTAGGGGGCTAGACGATGCGAGGTGCCGAAGCGGGGAGTGAGTCACGGAACTCTCGAAAGCACTTCTTCGCATTGTAGCCCCATACATATCTAACCCATACATTGAGTGAAAACGAAGCGACTAGCCAGGGGTGCGGTCTCGCTCGATGGCACTATTCCTCGATCCGCGAAGCGAAAACCGCCAGTCAAGAAAGCCACAGATGGATTTCGGGCGGCGGGGAACATCCAAAGCGCAGCATGCATGCACCCGATTGCGCCGGCCATTTGATTGCGCAATAACCGCTGCTGGGTTCCGAGGAATCCTGTTTTTGGTCTTTTCGGGCCGTGTTCAAATTTCTGCAGGGTCGCTGACAGGATGCCGGTGCGGGCGCAAAAACGGGCATTGCGGGTTGCTGCGCAACCAGCTCGGGCCTGGCGCAGCCCAGGAGTGATGAGAGCCGTTTGCGCTTGCATTGCACTGTTCGTGCTCGTGTCAGCTGCGCTCGATGCCGCCGCGGCCGAACCCAAACGGGTTATGCTGCTTTTCTCCTTCGGCCGGGATTTCAAACCTTGGAGCGAATATGCCAAGGCGGTCCGCGAAGAACTGGAGCGGCGCTCGCCGTGGCCGCTCGATGTAACGGATCATTCCCTTGTGACGGCGCGTTTCCACGATGACAATACCGAGCCTGCTTTCGTCCAGTATCTGGACGCTCTTTATTCAAGACACAAACCAGACCTGATCGTGGCCATCGGAGCACCCGCTGCCGGTTTCATCCAGAAACACCGGCAACAACTCTTCCCGACAACCCCCATGGTCCTGACCGCCATAGATCAGCGCCGTGTTCAGTTTGCCACCGCTTACAGCGAATGACGCGGTCGTTGCCGTAAATATCGACTACCTGGCCGCGATGAAGAACATCCTGCAGGTTTTACCCGACACCAGGAACGTCATGGTGATCGTCGGCACATCTCCCATCGAGCAATTCTGGCGAAAGGAGATCGCCCGGCAGATAGAGCCGCTCGCAGGCCGGATAGCGCTCACATGGACCGACACGATGTCCTTTGCGGACATACTGAAACGGTCCGCGGCACTTCCCGCGCATTCGGCGATCTTCTGGGAATTGATGCTGGTCGACGCGGCGGGTGTCGTCCATGAGGGTGGCGCTGCGTTGGCGAGACTCCATTCCGTCGCCAATGCCCCCATTTTCTCCTATGACGAATCATTCTTCGGACGCGAAATTGTCGGTGGTCCGATTTTGTCCGTCGCCGAGACAAGCCGGCAAACGGCAGCCGTAGGCATTCGTATTCTTGGCGGCGAGAAGCCGGGTGACATGCATATTCCGCCCGTCCAGTTCGCGGCACCCGTATTCGATTGGCGAGAAATGCAGCGCTGGAACATCGCTGAGAGCCGTTTGCCGCCTGGCAGCGAAATACGCTTTCGAGTTCCGACCTTATGGGAACGCTACCGGCTGCAAGTCGTCGCGGTCTCGGCCTTGATCCTTCTGCAGACCGCCCTGATCCTCTGGCTGCTTTACGAGCAGGGGCGACGTAGCCGCTCGGAGGCGGATGCGCGCGAGCTGAGCCGGCGGCTTATCAACGCGCAGGAGGAAGAGCGTGCCCGCCTCGCCCGCGAATTGCACGACGACGTGACCCAGCGATTGGCGGCACTTGCCATCGACGCCGCCCGACATGAGCGCGCCGGCGCGGTCGCCGGTGTAGACGCCATGCCGTCAGTGCATCAAGGTCTGGTGCGGCTCAGCGAGGATGTGCATGCTTTGTCGTACAGGCTCCATCCTTCGATCCTCAGGGACCTCGGCCTGGTCGAGGCCCTGAGATCCGAGTGCGACAACTCTTCGCACTCACTCCCTCACCTGGAGTTCGGCGCTCGCGATATCCCTGAGAATGTCCCACAGGACATTGCGTTGTGCATCTACCGCGTCGCGCAGGAGAGTTTGCGCAATGTTGCACGCCACTCCAGTGCCAGCCGAACCGAGGTCGATTTGCGATATTCCGACAACGGGCTGCAGCTCACCGTTCGCGACAATGGTTCGGGCTTCGACACAGAGCAGCGCCGTGCAGGCATGAGCCTCGGTCTTGCCAGCATGAGACAGCGGGTCATTTCGCTTGGCGGCAGGCTCGACATCGAGAGCAGCCCTGGCCGCGGCACGACGGTTCAGGCATGGATCCCGTTGCGAGATGCAGCTTCAGGATCGCTACATGCTGAAGCAGCGGGGGGATAATCCCGATCGCCCGTCGATCCCCGCCGAAGGAGGCGCAACGCACGCGCGGCGTCGCCTGAACAATCAGTGCTCTGTCTTGACTGCCGCACGGTGAAAGAATGCGGCGCGCGCGTCCTCGAGGTCGTCAAAGATCATTGATGAACCGACCCGCGCCAATGTTCCCGAGCGTTCGAGGAGCTCCCGCGGCTCGTTATGAAGCTCGGCGATGCCGAAGGCAATGCCGCGTGCCGCAAGCATGGCCTGAACCTCATCGAGGATCGCCGCCGCCGTGCTGTCAATCTGCACGATGGCGCTGGCATCAAGGATCAGCCAGTCGGTGCCCGGCGGCAGATCTGCGGCCATCGCTTCGAAGCGGCTCTTGGCGAAGTCCACATTGAAGAAGAGCAGACTGCCCTGAACGAGACAGATCGCCATGCCGGGTATCGGTTTTGCATCCAGATGCCGGTGAAGCTTGTAGAATCCGTCACGTCCGGGGATTCGACCCAGCATGGCGTCTCGGGGCTTCAGACCTTTGATGAGAAGGTAAAGCAGCGTGGCGGCCACTGCGGCGACGACCCCCAGCAGAACGCCAAGCCCGATCGCGCCCGACATGCCAATCAGCGCAAAGACAAACTCGATCCGGCTGACCCGCCATAGTGCGGCAAGCGCCTTCACATCGATCAGACTGACGGCCGCGGAGGCGAGGATCGCCCCAAGCGCGGCTCTGGGCAGGATCTGCAGAGCATCGGTGAGGAAAAGTACTGCGATCGCCAGAGTGAGTGCGGCAACAATTCCCACCAGCTGCGATTTGCCGCCCATGGATGTGTTGATGGCGGTACGCGAATCCGACGCAGTTACGGGGATTCCGCCGAACAATCCAGCGCCGATATTGGCTGCTCCGAAACCGACGAGTTCCCGATTGGCATCAATGGACTCATTGACCCGTGCGCCAAAGCTTCGTGCTGTCACGATTCCTGATCCAAAGCTTACCAGCAGCACGGCGCCCGCTCCTAGGATCAGGTTTGGTAGCGATGCAGCGGATGGAATTGGAAGCACGAATGAAGGCAGCTGCGAGGGGATGGCCCCTACGACGGCAACCCCATGAGCCTGGAGGTCAAGCCCCGCCGAGAGAAGAATCGCAAGCACGATGGCAACAAGCGGACCCGGAACCGCAGGCAGCCAGGCGGATATGACACGCAGCAAGCCAAACAGTCCGAGGCCGAGGATCAGTGTCGGCCAGTTGATGAGGGCGGACTTGCTCGCAAGCTCGACGATCGGGCGGATGAGACCTTCGCTCTCGATCTTGACGCCGGTGAGGCGGCCGATCTGGCCGATCAGAATTGATACCGAAATGCCTGCCAGGAATCCCAAGAGAATCGGGCGGGACAGGAAGTTGGCGACAAAGCCCAGTCTCAGCAAGCTCCCTAGAAAGCAAAGGACACCGACGATCACAGCAATGGCCGCCGCCAGGGTGACGGCTTCGGCGCCCGATGCAGGCGCGAGAGTAACGAGGACGGCCGCAAGCACGATCATCGTGCCGGCGTCCGGCCCGACGATCAGGAATCGGGAAGGGCCGAACAGCGCGTATGCGACAAGCGGCACAATGCTCGAGTAAATGCCCATTTCAGGCGGCAGGCCGGCGATCGCCGGGTAGGCAATGGCACTGGGAAGCCCCACGGCGGCGACAGCGACGCCGGCGGACAGATCATAGCGGAGCCATTCAGGCCGGTAGCCGCGCAATTTCGCCAAGGGCGACTGCAGAGCGCCAAACACAGTCATCGTCTACTGTTTTCCTGCTCCTTGACTAGGCAACCGCATGAGCCGTGCTCAGAATTTCTCGGCAATCCAGCGGCGTTTCACCATCGTCGCCTCGTCATCATACGCATGCTTGTCCGAGCGTTTGGGAAGCTTGACTTTGTCACGGCGCACCCGCTTGTAGGGAATGCGCGACAGGATATCGGTGATGCAATTGAGCCGCGCCCGGCGTTGGTCGTCGGCGCGCACGACATGCCAGGGCGAGATCTCGGTGTCGGTGGCTTCCAGCATCTTGTCGCGGGCGCGGGAGTAGTCATACCAGCGTTCGCGCGACGGCAGATCCATGGGCGACAATTTCCATTGCCGCATGGGATCTTCGATGCGCTCCTCGAAGCGCCGTTTCTGCTCGGCGCTGCTCACTTCCAGCCAGTATTTGAGGAGTATGATGCCGTCATCGATAAGCTGTCTTTCCACCGCTGTCGCCAGGCGGAGAAACTTGTCGCGCTGCTCTTCCGTGCAGAAGCCCATTACAACTTCGACACCGGCGCGATTGTACCAGCTGCGATCGAAGATGACGATCTCGCCACTGGCGGGAAATCGGTTGAGGTATCTTTGTATGTAGAGCTGGCTCTTTTCACGCTCCGTCGGGGCCGGAAGCGCGACCACCTGGAACACGCGCGGACTGACGCGCTCGGTAAGGGCGCGGATCAATCCACCCTTGCCGGCCGCATCCCGTCCCTCGAACACGAGGACGATCTCGGTGCTTGGTTTCCTTGACCCATTCCTGGAGGTAGACCAATTCGGTCTGCAGCTTTCTCAGTTCGGCCATATACTCCTTGCGCGAAAGCTCCTCCTTGCCGTCAGCCTCTTTGTTTTTTTTGACATTGGCTTTCTGTTCCATGTTTTCCTCCCTATCACGCTGAACTCCAAGACGTGGCTTTATCCCATCCTCGGTCATATCGCCCGCCTGATCCAAGTCATTCGATGGCTCGCTGGGCTGATTTTCGTTCTCTGCGAACGGCGATAAGGCTGAGTAGGCCGATCGTATAGGCGGTCGCGAGCAGAATCTTGATGATGCGAGGCGCGAAAGCCTCTTCCGAACCCATCGGAAGCGGTGAGACGCCGATCCCGAGGATCAAGAGGAATGTGGCAAACGCGATCGCATAAACAGGCGCGTTGGCTTCGCGCCGCGCAAACCTGCCGCCGAACCAGAGGCTCGCCAACAGCACGACGAGCGTGAAAAATACGAAACTATTGTTGGCCAGGATAATAAACTGGTAGGCGAGCACGCCGAGTGCGCCTCCCAGCAGATTGCCGACCAGAAGAGCCAAAGCCACCTGGCTTCTGCGACCCGGTTCGACCTCGCGCAGCAGGTTGAGCGCGATGATGAGAATGACGATGTTGTTGATGTCCCCGCCGAGGATGAAGGCGATGAGAATGGGCATGAGGACGAGCACATCGACTAATGCCCCACGGGCGGCACCCGACTGTACAGGGGCAGATGGCTTGAGAGCGGGCGCCGCCGGTGAAAACGCCGGCGCCGGAAAGAGAAGATGAGCGATCCAGACAGTGACAATGGCGGCAATACTTCCCCACAACAGGGCACTGGCGAAGGTGTACGCCAGCCCAAAGGATATCGTC
This sequence comes from uncultured Alphaproteobacteria bacterium, assembly GCA_963841765.1. GTDB lineage: Bacteria > Pseudomonadota > Alphaproteobacteria > Rhizobiales > Aestuariivirgaceae > Taklimakanibacter. The sequence continues at coordinate 5,278 of CAWJDZ010000020.1, read as the reverse complement.
GATATCACCGGCACGCAGCAGAAGGCGATCTGGGCGAGGAGCATGACCACGCCCGGCGCGCCGACCCTTCGGCCGTAGAATGTCCAGAAGATCACAAGGCCGACGAGGATGAGCAGGACGCCCGGCTCGCCGGCAAACATCGCCGATACCGCAAGCGCAAGCGTTGTCGCGACGAAAATCGTCAGGGGTATCGCAATACCCTGGCGGATGGCGGGAGGAGCCGGCATGGCAGCCAGTATCTGGACGGCGAGCATCGGCGCAAAGAAGCTGAACTCCCAACGCCAGAGTTCGGCAATCGCGAAGGCTGCTGTGGCCGCAAACGCCATCCTGAAGGCGAGCTGGACGGCCACAGGATCTGGCGGAACGGATTTCATGTCAGCCCAGATAGCTTAGATACGCGATGGCCACGATCCAAAGACGGCCGATCGTATCGGTGATCGAACTCTGTCCGGTGTAGACGACGACACTCGCCTGCGAGCCCAGACGGATTCCCTTGGGGCGGCTTTCGGGGTCAAACTGCACCCTGACGGCGAACCGCTGCGCATCCCGAATCCAGCCGGTTTGTTCCTTGAATATCGGCAGACCCGTCACCGGATCGACCTCGCGGCTGTTCACTCCCCAGCCTATGCTGTCAACTGTGCCGCGATAGGTTCGGCCCGGCCGAATGTCGAGCACGATGTCGGCCATATCGCCGACCTTCATATGCTCGAGGTTGTTCTCCCGAAACTCGCACTCTATCCAGATCGCATCGGCGTCGATGAACGTCAGCACCGCCTGGCCTGCTGCGGCGAACTGGCCCGGTGCAAGCTGGAGATTGGTCACCACACCGTCAGCTGGCGCCCGCAAGGTTGTATCGATGAGGTTGCGTGCCGCCGTCCGCAACGCAGCCTCCGCCTGACGGATAGTTGGATTGTCGGCACCCTGCGGTCCCAGATTCTGCCGCGCCTGTTCGACGTCGGCTTTGGCCCGATCGCCATCGGCTATGGCGGCATCGAGACCGGCCGTTGCCTGGTCGCCTCTCGCCTTGGCATAAATGCCCTTCTTGACCATTTCGAATATGCGGGCGGTTTGCTCCTGGGTATTGGTGAGCTTTGCTTCGGCTTCGGCAAGACGTGCCTCGGCCGATGCGAGCGCGGCGGTGGAGGCGCCCACCGACTGGCCGGCGGCCGCGAGTTGCGCCTTTGCGGTCTCGACGGCAATTTCATAACGTTCGCGATCGATCTCGAAGAGCACGTCGCCGGTTCTGGCGATCTGATTGTCGATGACGTTTACTTTCTCGACCCGGCCATTCACATCGGGAGCAACGCGCACGATATAGGCCTGTATCCGCGCCTGGTCGGTATAGGGCGTCAGGCGATCGGCTATGATGCTATAAGTAAAAAGCGCCACGCAGGTCAGAAGGACAATAAGGGTTGCCCGGCGAACGGGATTTGCCGGCGTCTTGGCCTTTGCCGGTGCTGCCGGCGCCGCCGGCTCTAACTCAATGGTCTCGGTCCTATTTGGCATCGGTTTTCCGTATCAATGGGCCTCAGTGGACGCCTTCGCAATCAAGCCGAGATCGGTGCCCGCCGAAAGCATAAGTTGAACGGCTAGCCCCGCGAGCACAATGCTGGCAATCTTCCCGATGGGCCCGATGGTGATCAGGAGAATAACGATGATGTCGGCAATTCTGAACGGCATGCCAGCTTTCTCGCCTCGATTGGCTCAACCCCATTTGAGCGTGATGCCCACGTCTCCAGGCACTCCACCAGGAAATTCGACGATCTGGGCATAAAGCGTGTATCCCTGTGGCTGCAATTCGCTCTTCCAGAAGTCGTACATTTCCTTTGGAATGCCAGTGAGTGTCGTTTCCCAGCCACGTTCCTGTTGATTGATGGCGCGACCGTTGTCCGTGCACAGCGTGTTCGGAAAGCGGTAGACCTGAACCTCCGTCAGGCCGTTGCTGACGGCCCGCTGGATGATGACCGCCACGCGCTGGCGCGCTTCTTCGTAGGAAACGCCGGACGGCCCCTTCAGGCGGTCGAGAAGTGCCTTTTTTTCCGCCTCGGCGGCGGCATGGTGGCGCATTGCCTCGTTGGCCTTTTCGGATTCTGCCAGGGCAACCTTCTGCATCATTTCCTTGGCCGACGGGAGGACGCTGGACGGCTTATCGGGTGTCTTGGCCATGTCTGATTTCTCCTGAACTTCTTGCCTCTGTACGTGATTGGATCGCCGTTACATCAGGGCCTACTCTTATCGGCGGTTTCGGGCAACTCCGGCGGCTGCTGCGAGAGGACAGCATCTATGGCAGCAAGGAGATCGGTGGCGATTGTCCGCTTGACGACAAACCCGTCTGCGCCCGCGTTCAAAACGGATCGGCCAACAGTCGGCTGGTCATGAAGACTGACGATCACGATCTTCATTCTCGGAAAGCGACTGCGTAGCCGGCGCACCAGCTCGAGCGCATTTCCGCGCGACAATGCGAGATCGACAACCGCCAAATCGCTCTGCATGCGGTCAGCAACTTCTACCAACGAAACTTCATCGGCCACCATGACGACGGCATCAAACTTCGTTGCAAGCAGGCGCCGGACTCCCTCGCTCACCCCGTGATGAGGGTCCGCCAGCAAGACGCAACGCGTTCGGGATTCGGTCATTTAAGCTTGGGTCACTCGCTGAAGTCGTCGGCAAATTCAGACTCTACAATCGTGATCATGATGCGAGAGCTAGTAAATTTGCGAGTGGGCGGCTGAAATTTTACTAGCGCAATTGATCCTGTACCAACTACTGCTCTCTCGCTAAGTCGTCGCAGACCGCATCCGAGACCGGCCCAGCTATTTTTTGGGGAGCGATTCCTGCCGGATAACCCCTGGGTCCTTCTCGGAAGTCTCAGGAGGGGCGTGGGCAAGCCCCGTCGCCTGCGGGGCCAAAATCTGGAATGGTCTTGAAGGCGCGGCGGCGGGCGATGACCAACCGCCTGCCTAGAGTGAGAATCATCAGAACAATTGCAGCACCTGCCATCAAATAAAGTACGCCATTGATCTCAAAATTGGATACCAAAATCGCTCCGGCGAGTGGCCCTGCCACAGAGCCAATACCATTCCACAAATTAATCGACCGCTGACTGCAACAACACGATCCCTCGGCATGCGGTCGTGTGCGTGGGCTACACATACAGGATACAAGGTCGACATGAAGCCCCCCATTAGAAGCGAGACCAACAGAACAGCCGGGAGGTAGCGAGGTATGAACACCAAAGTGGCGACGCTGCATGGGAGTCCCACGCAAAGGCCAGCCAAAACGCCCCTTCGATCGGAGCGATCTGAAAGCCGACCAACCGGGAGTTGGAATACAAAACCCCGAGAACGGCCAAGCCTTCGACAGGAGGCGGTGCATGCGAAGGAGACCCTCATTCCAGCATCCCGGTTGGGTGCCTCAAGATCCTCTAAGGCCTTCCCGCAGAGACGATCCCTTCATGAAAATGCCGATGGTGTACAGGAAGCGCACGGGAGTTCCTTACCCCTATTCATCCGCGCGCCGCATGACCTCGTGAATTTGATCGTCCGATAGGTCTGGATAGCGGTCCTTCATCGCAAGTACTGCGTCACGTTTTTCGGGGTAGTCGAGTTCACGGCGCAGACGTTCCTTTTTCTCAGCGAGAGCAGATCGAAGATACTCAATCGCGGAGGTCAATTCGTCGGGAGACAGCGGCATGCGAGAGCCCTTTCCCATTTAACCAGCAACGTGAATACACACGAATATTGAATCACCGCTCACCAGCGACGCTCAAGGCCATGCTACCGCCTGCGCGAGCAGGTCATGCGCAAAACTATAGCCAGTAAAATTTCACTGCGACACCTCGGAAACTTACGAGGTCTCGCCCTATTTTCCTAAGGCTAGGGTGACCGTGGGAAGGTCACGTTAGTCACCGGTTGCACGTTTATTGAGCGGAGCGTATGCTCGCGCCTGGATTAGCGCCATTCCGGCACGAAAAGAAGATGTAGGGTCTGCTTTCGGCTTCAAGGGGGGGGGGAACCCAATGAAGAGAATTTTGTCGTGATTTGCTGCCCGGCCCTGCCGCAGCGACCACGCTATTGGTGGGAAGCCTAGCACTCGCGGGATCCGCTGGAGTGGTTTCCGCCGACGAACTGAGTTCACTCAAAGCTGAGCTCGAGTCACTGCAATCTCGCGTATCGCAGCTTGAGGCGCAACCACAGCCTTCTCGTACCGGCGGGCTATGGCCTTTTGTCCATCCGCGACGGTCAAACATATTTTGACTATCTACCTGCTGAAAAAAGCGACGACGTGATTCCGGAAGACTCTGGCTTTACTTTGGCGGTCGCCCCGGCCGCGGATGTTGCTCCGACGTCGGAGGTTGCGATATCCGCCGAGATCCGGAACGCCTTGTTGTATACGGATTTCGAGCATGGCGACGATCTTGATATCGCTATGCGGGTTCGTTTTATCGTCCGAGGCAAGACCGAAACGCCGGTTGGCGAGGTCGGTGGCTATTTCCGCCTCAAAGCCGATGGTGGTGGCGATTTCACGGATTTTTCCGAAGTTACCGAGATGCAGCGAGCCTTTGGCTGGTGGAAGTTCGCGCCCGGCTGGCAATTGCTCGCAGGTCAAGAAGACATGACCGCGACCCTGCAGACGAGCTGGGACTGGCTGGCAGCAACGGGCCCGACGCGCAGTTTCGGGCCGACCGATGCCTATAATGAACAGATGCGAGTGAGCTATACGGAGGGTGCGTGGTCCTTCGGGGCGTCGCTGGAAGATCCGGACTACGACACGAACGACCCCCCTCGCAATGATATTCCAGCCGTTCACGCATACGCCCTATACTCAAGCGACGGCTTCACGGGCAACGTCGTGGGCTTGTGGCAGTCGGATACCGACGGCAACGATGACTGGGCGATCGGCGGCGGTGTCCAGATTGGTCTGGCGGAAGGTTTCGATTTGTTTGGCGCAGCGGTTGTCGGCGAAGGGACATCGGCCTATGCCAACAATCTCGCGCCGATTGATTTCGATGAAAGCTTTTGGGCGGGAAGTGCCGGGTATCCTCGCCAGTCTCACCGAGCAGACGCGCATCGAACTCGGTGTGGGCATTGAAGACTATGAGGAAGCGGGCGAAGCTTTGGGCATCGGTGGCGGCATCTATTGGAGTCCCATGTCCCTCATTACGCTCGGCGTCGGGGCCACCTATATCGACTTCAACGACGCTTTCGTCTCAGATGAACCGACGGATGATGACAGTCTGCAAGTATTCCTTGGCTTTTGGTTGAAGGGATGGAAATAT
>CAWJDZ010000019.1:0-72294 GCA_963841765.1 uncultured Alphaproteobacteria bacterium | reverse complement strand
TCAGGCTGCGCAACTCTTGAATCATCAGCGGGCTGCCGCACAGCATGACGCGGTCCGTTCCGGGCGAGAGCGGCGCAAGACCGATCTCGGTGAAGAATTCCCGCCGCTGCAAATGATGAGTGATGCGTCCGACATGGCGGAAAGGCTCGCGCGTCACCGTCGGATAATAGATCAGCTTCTCGCGCACCAAATCGCCAAAGATCTCGTCCTTGGGCAGCATGTCCGAAAGATAGTCGGAGTAGGCGAGATCGGTTATGAAGCGGCAGCCATGAATGAGCACGACACGCTCGAAGCGCTCATAGGTCTCGAGGTCGCGGATGAGGCTCAGATACGGCGCAAGCCCCGTTCCCGTGGCGAGAAGGTAGAGGTTCCTTCCCGGCAGCAGATTGTCGAGAACCAACGTGCCGGTCGGCTTCTGGCCGACAACGACCTGGTCGCCACCCTTGATGTGCTGCAGCTTCGAAGTGAGCGGTCCGCCCGGAACCTTGATGCTGAAAAATTCGAGATGGTCCGCATAATTGGGGCTCGCCATGCTGTAGGCACGGACCAACGGCTTCGTGCCGTCGCCCAAGCCCACCATGGTGAACTGGCCGTTGCGGAAGCGAAAGCTCGGCTTCCGGCTGGTGCGGAAGCTGAACAGGCGGTCGGTCCAGTGGTGCACGCTCAGCACCGTCTCTTCGGTGAAATTGCTCATGCCAAGGCGATCCGATATTGTTTGTATACAAATGATAATGACTGCCAGCGGCCTGTCAACAGCTTTCTTTAGACACAATGGCAGACACAATGGCGCGACCGACCTTGCGATATGCCATTGTCATATGTATACATATGAAATAGCCTGATAATTGGGACTGCCCCGCGGATGATCAGCGCCTATATCAGACCCGAAAGCCTGGCGGAGGCCATGAAGGTGCGGGCCGCGGCCGCGAGCCAGATCCTGTGCGGCGGCACCGATTTCTACACCGCACTTGGGACGCGGCTGCCCCAGGGCACGATTATCGATCTCACCCGAGTCAGGGAGCTCGACGGCATAACGAAAAGCCCAAGCGAGATCCGCATCGGTGCCTGCACCAGCTGGACGAAGCTCGTGGCCACACCTTTGCCGCATGCCTTTGACGGCCTCAAGGCCGCGGCGCGCGAAGTGGGATCGATCCAGATCCAGAACCGCGCCACGATTGGCGGCAATCTGTGCAATGCCTCGCCGGCCGCGGACGGCGTGCCGCCCTTGCTGGCGCTCGACGCCCAAGTCGAACTCGTCTCGTCGCGCTCGACGCGGCGCTTGCCTCTGAGCGACTTCATCCAGGGCAACCGGCGGACCGCGCTCAGGCCGGACGAAATCCTCGCCTGCGTCCTCGTGCCCCGACAACGGGCTTTGGACACCGAGGTCTCGACTTTTGCCAAGCTCGGTTCACGCCATTACCTCGTCATCTCCATAGCGATGGTCGCGGTGAACCTCGTGCGTGCCGAGGATGGCCGCATTGCCGGCGCCAGGATCGCGGTCGGTGCCTGCTCGCCGGTCGCGCAACGGCTCACGGCGCTCGAGAACGAGCTGCACGGAAAAAAGGCCGGGACGGACCTTGAGCTCCTTGCCGAGGTTCGCCACCTCTCAGGCCTTTCGCCCATCGATGATGTCCGCGCGACCGCGGCCTATCGGCGCGATGCAGCCTTGTCACTGGTGCGCCGCGCGATTGCGACTTGCATCAGGAGCGCCGGCCAATGACGCGCCATGAAGCCTTGGCCGCCAGTCAAAGCGAACTTCGCTTCTTGCTCAATGGCAAAGCGGTGTCGATTGCAGGCATTCCCGGCGAGCGCTTGAGCAAGGCGATCCGCGAGAAGCTGGTTTTGCCCGGAACGAAGGTCGGCTGCGATGCCGGCGATTGCGGCGCCTGCACGGTGTTGATCGATGGCAGGCCGGCCTGCGCCTGCCTCACCAGCGTCCAGCAAGTTGACGGGGCCTCGTTAGTCACCATCGAGGGGCTCTCCGATTGCACGCGCGCCGGCGCCAGGCTCAAGGAGAAATTTCTCGCCAGAGGTGCCGCGCAATGCGGCATCTGCACCCCAGGCATGCTCGTCGCAGCCGCCGCTTTGCTCGAGGAAAATCCGCAGCCTTCCGAGCAGCAAGTGAAGGATGCTCTGGGCGGCGTTCTCTGCCGTTGCACCGGCTATCGCAAGATCATCGCGGCGGTGCTCGCGGCCGCTCATGAGGGTGCCGAAGCCCCTATCACGCCTGAAGCCGGGGCCGCGATAGGCGCTCGCATCGTAAGGCTCGACGGCAAGCGCAAGGTCGACGGCAGCGAGATCTTTGGCGCCGATGGGTGTCCAGCCGATGCCTTGCTGACCTGCGCCATCCGTTCGCCTTACCATCATGCCCGCTTCCGGCTCGGCGACATTGGCCACTGGACTACTGCGCGGCCCGGAGTCATCCGCGTGCTGACGGCGGCCGACATACCGGGCGTCAACCGCCATGGCGTCATCGAGCCGTTTGCTGACCAGCCTGTCCTGGCCGTCGAGGTCGCGCGCTTCAAGGGAGAAGCGGTGGCCCTTGTCGTGGGTGAGCCCATGGCAATCGAGAACCTCGATGTCAGCGGTTTTCCGGTGAACTGGGAGGAGTTGCCGGCTTTGCTGACGATGGATGAGGCGCTTCGTGCCGATGCCAGTGCCATCCATGAGGCACGGCTCGGCAATCTCCTCACCAGCGGACGCGTGATGACCGGACATGTCGATGAAGCGCTCGCCACCGCCGATGTGGTGGCGGAAGGCGAGTTCGAGACCGGCTTCGTCGAGCATGCCTATATCGAACCCGAAGCCGCCTGGGCGCGCCGCCGGGGTACGGGGATCGAGATCCACACCTGCACTCAGGCGCCCCATATGAATCGCGACGACCTCTCGAAGATCCTGGCGCTTGCCCCTGATGACGTGCGCATCGTGCCTACCGCGGTCGGCGGTGGCTTCGGCTCCAAGCTCGATCTGTCGCTCCAGCCCTTCGTCGCGCTCGCGGCCTTTCATCTCGATCGCCCGGTGCGCATGGTCTACAGCCGCACCGAGTCGATGATGACCACGACCAAACGCCATCCGGCGCGGATCAAGGCGCGCGCCGGCATCAGTCGCGACGGCAAGCTCGCGGCCATGGATTTCTTCGCCGATTTCAATACCGGCGCCTATGCCTCCTTCGGTCCGACCGTCGCCAATCGCGTTCCGGTTCACGCCTGCGGCCCCTATTTCGTGCCGCACTACCGCGCGATCGCGCGCGCCATCCATACCCATGTCGTTCCTGCGGGTGCCTTCCGCGGCTTCGGCGTACCGCAGACGGCAATTGCCCAGGAGCAGCTCTATGACGAGCTGGCTTTGCGCATCGGCATGGACCGGCTCGAGTTCCGCATCCTGAACGCGCTCGATGCCAGTCAGCCGACGGTGACGGGCCAAGTTCTGGGCAGAGGCGTCGGCATCCGCGCCTGTCTTGAGGCACTGAGACCGCATTGGGCGCGCGCTTTGCGAGAGGTAGAGCACTACAATGCGGATGCGCCTTCGCATTTGCGCCGCGGCGCAGGAGTCGCGGCCATGTGGTATGGCTGCGGCAACACTTCGCTGCCCAACCCTTCGACGATCCGCGCCGGCCTCAAGCCCGATGGGCGCGTCGCGCTGCATCAGGGCGCGGTCGATATCGGCCAGGGCTCCAACACCGTTATCACCCAGATCTTCGCCGACGCGCTGGGTGTCTCCCTGGGCTGCATCGATCTCATCTCAGCCGACACCGCGCTGACGCCCGATTGCGGCAAGACATCGGCTTCGCGCCAGACCTTCGTCACCGGCAAAGCCGCGGAGCTTGCCGCCCGGGCGCTCAGAAACGAAATCCTTCGGCTCGCCAATGCCGGGGCGCAGGCTTCATTCACGCTCGCTGCCGGCAGCGTCGTCATCGATGACGGTGCGATGAAACACAAAGTCGATCTTGCCGGGCTTGCGACCGACACTCACGGGTATGTTCTTGTAGCCGAGGAGACTTTCAATCCGCCGACGACCCCGCTCGATGAGAATGGCCAGGGCGATCCCTATGCCGTCTATGGATTCGGCGCGCATCTGGCCGAGATCGAGATCGATGTCGAGCTGGGCACCGTCAAGGTCCTCAAGATCACCGCCGCGCATGATGTCGGACGCGCCATCAATCCGACCCTGATCGAGGGCCAGGTCGAGGGCGGCGCCGCGCAGGGATTGGGCATGGCGCTGATGGAAGAATTCCATCCCGGCCGCGGCGAGAATCTGCATGACTATCTGATCCCGACGATCGGCGACATGCCGCCGGTCGAAACGATCCTCATCGAGGATGAATCGCCAGTCGGGCCCTTCGGCGCCAAGGGTGTTGGCGAACAGGCCCTTATTCCCACAGCACCCGCTATCCTCAATGCGATCCATCACGCGACGGGCGTGCGCATCAGGCGCGTGCCCGCGACTCTCGACCGCATCCGTGCCGCGTTGCTGGCGGCGAAAGCTCAGGAGAATTGAAATGTCGGAGGCAGCTATCCCCCTGGCGCCGGCGGCCGACAAGATCCGCTGCGATGCCTGTCCGGTGCTGTGCTACATCAAGCGCGGCAATTCCGGCGCTTGCGACCGCTATGCCAACATCGACGGGCAACTGGTGCGCGTCGACCCGCATGTGCTGCTCGACAAGACGATCAAGGGCGGCGGTCAAGTCGTGCCGTTCCACGGCCGCGAGAAGGACTGGGACGGGCGCATCGTCGAGTCTGGCAGTACCTTCGTCACCGCCATTGGCGCCGGCACGACCTATCCCGACTACAAGCCTGCCCCCTTCATCGTCTCAGCCGAGGTCGATGGCATCGACATGGTCACCGTCGTCACCGAAGGCATCTTCAGCTATTGCGGCGTCAAGGTGAAGATCGACACCGACCGGCATCTCGGGCCCGAGACCGCGGCGCTCCGCGTCAATGGCGAGCAGGTCGGCCATGTGACCACCGCCGAATATGGTTCACAGATGCTGGCGCTGGGTGGCGTGCGCCATCTGACCGGCGGATCCAAGAAGGAGGGCCGCACTACCTGTGAAACGTTGTTGTTGCTTTGCAACGGAAGACCGGTCGAGATGACGGTCGATGGCGGCGCCACGGTCGTCGTCCAGGCTGGCAAGCCGCCGGTCATCAACGGCATCACCGAGGAGCGCATGCGGGTGGGCTGCGGCTCGGCCACCATTGGCATGTTTGCCCGTCAGTGGATCGGCAATATCGACGAGGTGGTCGTGGTCGATGATCACATCACCGGCGTCCTCTCCGAGCACCAGGCGGGGAAATTCCTCGGCATCCGCGACACCGGGATCAAGATCAAGGGGCATCGTTCGACGCCCGGCCGCTACTTCAAGGTGGCCGAGCCCGGGATCGGCTGGGGCGGGACCAACCTCAGCGATCCGCTTGCCATTCTCAAGCCTTTCGAGGCGAAGGAAGCCTGGCCGGGCCTGCGCCTGCTGATGGTGTCGACGACCGGCGAGCACAGCGCCTATTTCGAGCTCGACGAGCAATTGGCGCCGGTCGAGAGGGAGCTGCCGCCGGCAATGCGGCAGTCGGTCGAGCGCATCAAGGAGAATTGCGAGCCGGCGCTGTCGACGGTCCTGTTCATGGCCGGCGCCGGCGGCTCGCTCCGCGCCGGGGTAACCGAGAATCCGGTGCGCTTGACCAAATCGGTGAAGGATGCGCTGACTCGCGTGACCGCGGGCGGCGCTCCAACTTATGTGTGGCCAGGCGGCGGCATCACCTTCATGGTCGACGTGACGACCCTTCCCGCCAATGCCTTCGGCTATGTGCCTACACCGGCGCTGGTGGCGCCCATCGAATTCACCATGAGCCGCGAAGACTATCGCCGGCTCGGCGGCCATATGGACGAGGTCCGGCCTTTGTCGGAAATCGCCGCGGCAAAAGGCAAGAAGCGGGTCAAAAGGCCATGACGCGTTACCAGGCGCAGCTTTTGCCTGACGGACGCAGACTTCATTTCCATGACGGTCCCATCGACCTCGTGATCGAGGCGATAGCAGAAGAGGAAGCCGTTCGCGCCGCTTATCAGGCCGCGGAAACGCGCTTCGCCACGATTCTCGATGAGCTATGCGATGAACTCCGCCTCCTGCGCCAGCCCACCGCGCAGGAACCAGCGGGGGTCACGGCCCGGCGCATGTGGCGCGCGACTCATGTTTATTCGCAAGACCGGTTCATCACACCGATGGCTGCGGTCGCCGGCAGTGTCGCCGAGGAGATTCTCGCGGCAATGATCGCGGCGGCCGATCTCGAACGTGCCTATGTGAACAATGGCGGCGACATCGCGCTGCATTTGGCCGAAGGCGCATCCTTCCGGATCGGCCTGCTCGATCGGCCCGACCGGCCTTCGCTCTTCGGCTATGCCGAGGTGGGGCACGAGGACCCGGTTCGCGGCATTGCGACCAGCGGCTGGCGCGGGCGGAGCTTTTCGCTCGGCATTGCCGATGCGGTGACGGTGCTGGCGAAGAACGCAAGCAGCGCCGATGCCGCAGCTACGATCATCGCCAACGATGTCGATCTGCCTGGACATGCGGCTATCGCGCGCCAGCCGGCCGCGGAGATCCAGCCCGACAATGATCTGGGCCATCGCGAAGTGACGCGCGAGGTCGGCGCATTGCGAGAGGACGAGATCGATCGCGCCTTGCGCCGCGGCTGCCGGACCGCGGAGAAACTTGTGGCGGAAGGTCTCGTCGCCGCCGCGGCCCTTCACCTCAAGGGCGAGACGCGCATCGTCGGGGATCATCGCGCTGGGCAACATCATGGAGCAAGGATTGCGGTGCATGCGTGAGCTCAGCATCAGAAAGCATATCGTCTCGCTCGAGGAAATCTTCCATGAGGGCGGGCCAGTGGCCGCCGAGCCGCAACGGCGCGCCGCGGCACTCAGCCTCATCAATAATCCGTTCGCCGGCGCTTATCATGAGGACATTCAGTTCTTCATGGATGTGCTGAAGCCGCTCGGGCTCGACATGGCGCGCCGGCTCATCGAAGCGCTTGGCGGCGACGCCACAGCGATCGAAGGCTATGGCAAGGCGGCGATCGTCGGGAGTGCCGGAGAGCTCGAGCATGGCGCGCTCTGGCATGTGCCGGGCGGCTACGCCATGCGCGAGCTCCTGGGCGATGCCAAGGCCATCGTGCCGTCGACCAAGAAAGTTGGAGCGCCCGGAACGCGCATCGATGTGCCCGTCACCCATATCAATGCTTCCTATGTGCGCAGCCATTTCGACGCCATGGAAGTCGGCGTTCCGGATGGGCCGCGCGCGGATGAATTGGCGTTGATCCTGGTGATGACCACAGGGCCCCGCGTCCACGCCCGTGTCGGCGGGCTTGAGGCCAAGGATATCGTTGGAAAGGATGGCTTGAGATGAAAGCCAAGATCCGCAAGATCGTCACCTTCGTCGATGAGACTTTGAGCGAGCAGGGAAAGGCCGTCGAGCCGCCGGTCCGCCGAGCGGCCGCGGTGGCGGTGATCGAGAATCCCTATGCTGGCGCCTATCAGGAGGATCTCGCTTTTCTCATCGACATTGGCGAGGAGCTTGGCGGCCTTCTCGCCGAACGCGCGGTTTCGGCCCTGGGCATTGCCGGCAGCAGTGTCGAGAGTTACGGCAAGGCGGCGGCTGTCGGCGAGAATGGCGAGCTCGAGCATGCTGCGGCGATCCTGCATCCCAAACTCGGCACGCCTTTCCGCAAGGTGCTGGGCAAGGGGGCGGCTCTCATCCCTTCATCCAAGAAGCGCGGCGCCATGGGCGTCGTCCTCGACGTGCCGCTCGGCCATAAGGATGCCGCCTATGTGCGCAGCCATTTCGATGGCATGGAAGTGCGGATCAACGATGCGCCGCGCGCCAATGAGATCATGGTGGCGGTCGCGGTCACCTCAGGCGGACGCCCGCTGCCGCGGGTCGGCGGTTTGCAGGTTTCCGAGATCAAGGGCGAGGATGGGCTGCGATAGCTGATCTGCGACGCTCCTCTTCAAACAAAATTTTCCCCCTCTCCCGCCTGCGGGAGAGGGTGCCCGATAGGGCGGGTGAGGGTGTTGCTTAAGTCTGCAAGCTCACCGAAGGTTTATGCAGGCTTTGCGAAAGGACACCCTCATCCGGCCTTCGGCCACCTTCTCCCGCAAGCGGGAGAAGGGGAAAGTCGGGAAGAGCGATGCTATCTTCACCCCTTCTCGATCACCGGCACCCGCTGGGCCGGTGGCGTGTTGCGGCTGCGCTGGCAGCGCACCTGACCGTCGATGATGACCATGCCGATACCCGGCAGATCGCCAAGCCTGACGCTGTCGAGCAAAGTCTGGCCGGCGGAATGCTGAGCCGTGTCCATCAGCACGAAATCGGCGGCGCGGCCGGTTTCGATCAGGCCGCAATCGAGCTTGCGCATGCGGGCGGTGTTGCCGGTGGCAAGGCAGAGGGCTTTCTCAGCGGGCAGATCGCCCAGAGCGGACAACATGGATATCATGCGCAATATGCCGAGCGGTTGCACGCCTGAACCCGCCGGCGCGTCGGTACCGAGGATCACGCGCTCGAGCTCGTTCATCTCGATCGCCGTTCGTAGCGCATAAAGGGCGGCGCGCTCATTGCCGTTATGCACGATCTCGAGCCCGCGCTTGCAGCCTTCGCAAATGCAGCGAATCTGCTTGTCGGGCAGAGCGGTGTGGCCGCCATTGATATGGCCCACGACATCGGTATCGGCTTCGAGCACGACATCCTTGTCGATAAGACCCGAGCCTGGAATGGACGGACCGCCGGTATGGATGGTGCTCTGGATTCCGAATTTGCGCGCCCAGCCCACCATGCGGCGCGCTGTCGGCCCATCCTTGACGCCGCCGAGACCGACCTCGCCCAGAAGCTTGACACCCGATGCGGCGAGGTCCTTGAAATCCTCTTCGGTCATTTCGGGTTCGATGCAAGGGGCGCCGGCATGAACCTTGACGCCGGACGGTCTGAAATTGGCGAACTGGCGTTGCGCGCTCACCGCGAGCGCCTTGAGCCCGATGACGTCGCGCGGCCGGCCCGGCGTGTGCACCTCGCCCGCCGAGATCATGGTGGTGACACCGCCGTTGAGATTGGAGTCGATCCAGCCGAGTTGGTTTTGGCGCGGCGTCCAGTCGCCTGCCACCGGATGCACGTGGCTGTCGATCAGTCCAGGGGCCACAGCGCAGCCTTTGGCGTCTATGACCGTCGTCGCCCCCTCGGCGTCGATGTCCTTGGCACGCCCGAGCCCCACGATTTTTCCGTCGATCGCCATGATCGTGTCGGCCTCGAGTATGGGATTTTCGAGGGCGCCCGACAGAAGTAGGCCGATATTGCGGATGACGGTCTTTTGCGGACCGGTGGCTCGAGTGACAGCCTCGTGTGACATGGTCGCCTCCTCTCGTCGGAAAAATATTTGTAGGCAAACGAATGGGACCAGGCAAGCGCTTGAATGCCCAGCTTGTATTCGGTATTGCTGGCGCTTGCGAAAGAACCTGATGGACACGGCCCGATGACATCGCGCAAACCGGCAGTATCGCGCCAGGGTGCCAATGCCCGCAAACCGGATGATGATGCCTATGTGCTCGACAACCAGGTGGGCTTCATCCTGCGGCAAGTCAGCCAGCGCCACGCGGTCATCTTCGATGAGTTGATCGGCGAAGGCATAACGCCGACGCAATGGGCCGCACTGTCCAAGCTTCAGGAGATCGGGCCTACCTCGCAGAACCTGCTCGGCCGCCTCACCTCCATGGATGCCGCCACGATCAAGGGTGTGGTGCTGCGCCTGAGCCGGCGTCATCTCGTTGAAACCAGCCCGCATCCCGTCGATGCCCGCAGGCTTGTCGTGCGGCTGACTGAGCAAGGACGGCGGCTCGCCAAAAAGCTCACGCCGCGCGCGACCGTGATCAGCCAGGTGACGATGGCGCCGTTGACTCCGGATGAACAAACTCGGCTTCTCGCCTTGATGGCGAAGCTGCGATAAGAGTGCGACGACGGGAGCTTTCCCGGCGCTGCGCACCGTCCTCCCGGCATAGGTCAGGGCTATCGCATATGAGTATGTTCAGTGGGTACTGCTGCAAGCTTCCCTTCTCCCGCTTGCGGGAGAAGGTGGCGCGAAGCGCCGGATGAGGGTGTCCCTTTGCCGATGCTTTCATAGATCTCTCAAGCCTGATAAGGGCGATGAGCGCTGCTGTTGGCCCTTCAATAGAAGCTGTCGCGGTTGGACCAATACCCTCATCCGCCCTATCGGGCACCTTCTCCCGCAAGCGGGAGAAGGGGAAATGATGGAGGCAGTGCCGCGCTCCAAGCGCCTTGGCGACTTCATATGCAATAGCCCTGCGGTATATGTGGAGGTAATTTGCGATGGCACCTTGCGTGCACGGCCTGGGCTTAGCGATGCACGCCAATATAGCGTTCGAGCGGCACCGGATCAGCAGCGAGCTCGCGGGCCGGTGCCTCGTGCTGTATGACTCCGTTCTCCATCAGCATGATGCGGTCGCAAATCCTCAGAGCCGATTTGACCTGCTGTTCGACCAGAAGGATCGCAACGCCGGAGCGGCGCAATTCAGCCACCGTGTCCAGGATGCGATGGACCACGGTCGGAAAAAGACCTTCGCTTGGCTCGTCGAGCAAAAGCACTCTGGGCTTGGCGCAAAGAGCGCGCGCGACTGCCAGCATCTGCTGCTCGCCGCCCGAGAGCGTGCCGGCGGCCTGCGCGAGCCGCTCGCGCAGGATTGGAAACAGATCGAGCACGGGTTCGGCCGCGCGTGCCGGCGCATTGTTGACCAGCGATCCCATGCGAAGATTCTCGGCCACGGTAAGGTCGCTGAACAGGCGACGACCCTGTGGCACATAGGCGATGCCGCGCGCCGGAACAGCATGCGGCGGACAATGGGAAATCTCCTCGCCTGCCATGCGCAGCGACCCGCGGCGTCTGGGAACCAAGCCCATGATCGAGCGCAACACCGTTGTCTTGCCCGCGCCGTTGCGCCCCATGAGTCCGAGGATCTCGCCCGCGGCGAGAGTGAAGGAGATGTTTCTAATGACCTCGACCTCGCCATACGCGCTCGATATTTGCCGAAGCTCGAGCATCAGTCCCCCAGATAGGCTTGCTGCACGGCGGGATGCCGTTCGACCTCGGCGGGTGTCCCTTCGGCCAGTATGGCGCCCCGATCCATCACGGTGATCCGGTCGGCGAGGTCTAGAACCACACGCAGATTGTGCTCGATGAACAGGATGGTAGAGGTCTTCGCAGTCTTCCTTATGAGGTCGCAGAAGGGCTGGATATCGCCTGCAGCCAGGCCTTGCGTCGGCTCGTCGAGCACCAGCAGTGTCGGCTTGAGGGCCAGTCCCATGGCGAGCTCGAGCAGGCGCTGATGGCCGTAGGGCAAGATGCCCGCCAGACGGTTCGCGTCGGCCGCAAGGCCCACTGCCGCAAGGGCTTCATCGATCGCCGCATCGAGCGCGCTGGCCGGGAGGGAAAGAGGATTCCACGACTTTGCCGTGAGCCGCCGCTGCGCGGCGAACGCCACATTCTCACGCACGCTGAGCCGCGGATAGATGCTGGTGATCTGGAACGTATAGACGATGCCGTGCATCACCCGCGTCCACGGACTCATGGCGGTGATGTCGCGGTCGTCGAACAGCACGGAGCCGGCGCTCGGCATGATGCGGCCGCAGATCATGCTGACAAAAGTCGTCTTGCCGGCCCCGTTGGGTCCGATGATGCCGCGAATCTCGCCGCGCTCCAGCCGAAAAGACACGTTGTTGACCGCCATGACGCCGCCATAGCGTCGGCACAATCCATGCGTCGCGAGGAGCGTCATGCCGCCCTCTTCTTCAGGACGCGGCGCAATCGCCCGGCAACGCCATCAGGGAACCACAGCGTTATGAACAGGAGAGCTGCGCCCACGATGATCATATAGCTCGAGGTGAAGCCGCTCGATATGTCGATCAGATAGTACATGATGGCGGTGCCGACGAGCGGAGCGAGCGGTTCACCGGCGCCGCCGAGCAACGTGTAGAGCAACGGCAGGGTCGAATATTGCAGCGATGCGAAAGACGCGCCGACATAGGCGAAGAGCAGGCAATAGAGCGCCCCGGCGAAACCGGATATGGTGCCCGAGAGGACCAGCGCCCAGAAGCGATGGAGAAACGTATTGTAGCCCAAGAGCCTCGTTCGCAACTCATTCTCGCGTATGGCAATCAGGACGCGCCCGAACGGCGAGCGCAGAAGCCACAGGCTGAAAAACAGCGCCAGGGCGAAGGCCGCCAGCGCGACATTGTACTTCACCACCGGATCGGAGAGGGAAATTGCATAGGACGCTATTTTGATCGGCGGCAAGGTGAGCACGATACCCTGATCGCCAAGAGTGATGGTGTTGAAATACAGTGCAGCGAGGAATGCCGTCTGAGCCAGCATCAGCGTGACGATCAGGAAGGCGATGCCGCTCACTCGCAATACGACGACGCCAGTCGCCACCGAGACGAGGAACGAGGCGCCGACGCCCGCCGCGAGGGCGGCGCTCGGGCCAAAGCCCAGCCAAAAGGCGGTCAGTCCTGCGCCATAGGCGCCGGATGCGAAAAAAAGCGCGTGGCCGAGGCTCATCAGGCCGGTATAGCCAAACAGGATGTTGTAGCCGATCGCCAGCACCGCATAGATCATGATGCGCGTGAGATTGCCCATGTGATAGGTAGGCAGCAGATATTGCAGCGCGAAGAGCGCCGCGACGACCGCGAGATGAAGCGGATAGGAGCGAAATGCATCTCGGCTCATGACGTGGTCTCGCGGCCAAGTCCGCCCGGCCTGACGATGAGCACCAGCGCCACGAGAAGTGTGGCGATCATCTTGGCGAGCGTGGGCGAGAACAGGACGGAGATCATGCCATCGGCAATCCCGATGAAGGCTGCCGCCAGCAACGTGCCGCGCAAATTCCCCAAGCCCCCAACAATGACGACGATGAAGGAGAGCAGCAGGGGCTCGGTCCCCATGAGGTAGTGCGCCTGGCGGATCGGCGCGATGAGCACCCCGCTGAGCGCGGCAAGCATGGCGCCCAGAGCGAAGACGGTGGCATAGATGCGGCGAACCGGCACGCCGAAGGCCTGCGCCGTTTCGGCATCGAGTGTGGTTGCGCGCATATAGAGACCGATTCGACTCTTCGACAGGATAACCCACGTCGCGCCGAGCAGCAGCAGCGCCAGCAGGATCACGATGAGCTTGTAGCCGGAGTAGCCGAACCACGGCAGCTGGACGCGGAAATATATCGGAGGCTCGACCGGACGTGCATCGGGACCATATGTCATGAGAACGCTCTGCTGGATGATGTAGAGCAAGCCCATGGTGGCGACGATGGTGCGCTCGGGATCATAGTTGATCCGCCGCAAGACCAGCCAGTCGGCGGCCACCGCGAAGAGGCCCACGAGAATGGGGGCGAGCGCCGCAGCGAGAAGGAAACCAAGTGCAGGGTGGGCCCCGAGCAACTCCGCCGAACACCACCAGGCGGTGATTGCCCCCAGCATGACAAATTCGCCATGCGCAATGTTGATCACCCGCATGACGCCGAATACCAGGGACAGGCCGAGCGCGGTAAGCGCCAGGACTGCGGCGCCGACCGCGCCTTCCATCAAAGCAAGCAGCAGGGCCGGACCGGTAATCATCGCTCGAGGCTTCCCGTCATCCCGGCGGAATGCCGGAATCCCCTAAATTCTCTCCCTGCGATTAATGCTGTCTGACTGATACCAGGTCTGGATTCCGGCTCTCGTCAGGATGACTGGTTAGGGTCAATCAGAGCGGCTGCGCCGTGTAGTCGGCTTTGGGCTCATAGAGCCCATCCTCGATCGACGTCGTGTGCACCACCTTGAGCTTTCCGCCCTCGACCTGCGAGATGAACTGCCGGCCGAAGCACTGATGCGCCTTGCCGTTGAACTTCTTCTCGCCCTGCGGGAACTCCTTGCCTTCTGCATAGGAGGCCACGCTTTCCACCGCTTCGATGAGGGCCTTGCGGTCAGCGGCCGTCTTGTAGCCCGAAGCCTCGACCGCCTGCTTGATCGAGAACAGCGTCTCCCAGCAGCCGAACATGTGTGAATTGGTCGAGACCTCCTTGGGATTGTCCTTGTTGGCGCCGTTCTCATCGAGGCCCACCGCGTCACGGTAGAACTTGGCGCCCTCGCTATCGAGGCCGGAGAGATAGCGCGGGAATGCTTCCCAGAGATGCGAGCCTTCGAGGAATTCAAGACCGGGCGAGCCGATGTCGACCGCCTCGAGGCTGTCGATGAAACCGAAGAGCTTTGGACCCTTGCTGCCGAAGAATTCTCCGAGTTCGCGCACAAAGGTGAGAACGCCCGGACCGACCATCACGTGATAGATGGCATCGGTATCGGGCGGGATTTGCGAGAAATACTTGGTGAAGCTGGTCTCGGTCGGGGGAATGGCGATCACCGCCTTGACCTCACCGCCTTGTGCCTTGGCCGCTTCGGTGAAGAAGTCGCGGTGATTGTACCCGAAGATATAGTCCGGGATGATCATGGTGACCTTCTTGCCGACATTGCCGATCACCCAGGGCGAGATGGCGGTGACCTGCGAGCGCACATTCGTGATGCCGGTCTGGAAGACATAGCGGTTGAACTGACCTTCGGCGAGTTCGCTGCCCTCGCTGACGATGAAGAGCGGCATCTTGAGATCGGCCGCGCGGGCGCAGGAGGCGCCGACGACATGGCCGAAGAGCGGACCGAAGACGACGTCGACCATGTGCTGCGTGGCGAATTTCTCCATCACCTCTCCAGCGCGCTTGGCATCGGTTGCGTCGTCCTCGACGATCAGCTCGACGGCCCGGCCACCAATGCCACCCATGTCGTTGATGACCTTGACGGCGGCGATACTGGTGCGCTCATACCAGTAGCCATAGGCGGCGCCGATGCCGGTGCGATGCGCCTGGAGGCCGATCTTGAGCGGATTGTCGGCAAAAGCCGATGACGAAAAGCGGCTGGCCAATGCGACGCCCGACAAGCTGGCGGCGCCCGCGACGAGCCGACGGCGAGACAAATGGGCAGAGCTGATCGATTTCAGAGCACTCATTGGCGCCTCCCCAGAGACGATGTTGGTTATAACTTTGATTGTTGGATACACATAGTATTGGCTCTGGGTCAAGAAGTTGGAGGGGCGCTTGCAGGCTTTCACGCGAGGGACTGGCCGTCGCGCGCTCGTCATCTTCGCCCTCAGTCTCATGGGCGCAAGGACGGCCGCGGCGCATGCCGGAGAGAGGGCCGAGATCCTGCTGCTTCCCACCCAACTCTATATCTTTGGTGGTGCTGCCGCTGTACTCGTTTCATTTTGCGTGCTGGCGCTGTTTCATCGCAAACCGAGGACGGCGGTCGCGCCCGCCTTCGCGCTGACCCTGCCGCCTGCGCTCCTTCGCGGCGCCAGCCTCACGAGTTTGACCATACTTTGCTCTCTCGTCGCCGCAGGTTTTTTCGGCAGATCCGATCCTCTCGCCAATCCCTTGCCGCTCACCGTGTGGACGTTGTGGTGGATGGGCTTCACGTTTCTCGTCGTCGTCTGCGGAAATCTATGGACAGTCGTCAATCCATGGATCGGCCTCTATGATCTGTTGGCGGCGCGGCCGCGGCTCGCCTTTCCCGAGCACTGGGGCTACATGCCGGCTGTCCTCCTCTTCCTTGCCTTCGCCTGGTTCGAACTCATCTATGTCGTGCCGCAGGACCCGGAGCGGCTTGCGATTGCGGTCGCCATCTACTGGCTGGTCAATTTCGCTGCGTTGCTGATGTTCGGTCCGCGCTGGCTGGAACGCGGTGAAGCCTTCTCGGTATTCTTCACCATGGCCGGAAGCTTCAGCCCGCTGCGCTGGCAAAGGACGGCGCCAGGAGACAAGTCCGACATCCGGCTGACAGTCGGCCGCTCCGGCGCGCGCGACGACAGCTTCGCCAGCCTGACTGGTGTCGTATTCATCCTTGTGACTTTGTCGTCGGTTTCCTTTGACGGCCTGATGCGCACATTCACCTGGATCGGATGGTGGGAGATCAACCCGCTGGAATATCCTGGCCGCTCCGCCGTCGTCTGGCAGAACAGCTCGGGGCTGATTTTGAGCGTGGCCGCGCTGGGGACGCTCTATGCGACTGCCATTGTTATCGGACCTTACCGTACCGGTGTTGTTAATTCGCCACGCCAGGCCCTTGGCCTCTTCGCGCTTTCGCTGGCGCCCATCTCCATCGCCTATCATCTGGCGCATTATCTCCCAAGTCTGATCGTCGCTTTTCCCTCCGCTGTCCTGGCGCTCGCCGATCCCTTCGGTCAGGGCTGGTCATTGCTTCCCGAGGGGGTGGCGCATGCAGGCACATCCATGGGATTGGGTGCCGACATGGTGGTGTTCATCTATCGCGTGCAGACCGCGATCATCGTCTTGGGCCATGTGATCGCAACATTTTTGATGCATCGCATCGCGCTTGCGCAGGCGGAAGATCGTCAAATGGCGGCAATGAGCGAGCTGCCCCTGGCCTTGCTGATGGTCGGCTATACTCTGTTTGGCCTTTGGCTGCTGTCGACGCCGCAGATCGGCTAACCCGGACGGGCCCTGTAGCCCTCAGCTCACCGTCACATCGAGCGGTGCAAGCTTTGCGATCTCGCCATGGAGCCGGTCGCCACGCCTGACGGCGCCGACGCCCGCAGGCGTGCCGGTGAAGATCATGTCCCCCGGCGCGAGGAGGAAGAGTTGCGACAGTTCGGCAATGATGTCGGCGACCGGCCAGATCATGTCGGCGAGATCGCCCGTCTGGTGGCGCTCGCCATTCACATCGAGCGCGATCGCGCCCTTGACCAGGAAGCCCGATTGCTCGATGGGCGTGATGGCGCTTAAGGGTGCGGCGCGGTCAAAGGCCTTGGCCGCCTCCCACGGCCGGCCCTGCTTCTTGGCCTCGGCCTGGAGGTCGCGACGCGTCATGTCGAGGCCGACGGCATAGCCGTAGACGATATCTTTCGCCTTGCCGGGCGGGATGTTCTGGCCGCCCGCCTTCAACGCGACGACCAGCTCGATCTCGTGATGGACGTCGGTGGTGAGCGGCGGATAGGGAAAGACGCCGTCGGTGACGATCGAGTCAGGTGCCTTCTGGAAAAAGAAAGGTTTTTCGCGCCTGGGATCGCCGCCCATCTCGCGCGTATGCTCGGCATAGTTGCGCCCGACGCAATAAACCCTCCGCACCGGGAAGAGGCGGCGGGTGCCGACCACCGGCACCGAGGGCAAGGGAGCCAGATCCACCACATATTCATAGACGCGTTCGCGGAGATTCATGTGAGCTCTATTCCTCTGTCGCGAAAGGAAGCCTTAGCTGCAGCGGCGCTGCCCGCAAGATCGATGGCCCGACACGCTTCTTCGATCACGATCGTGTCAAAACCGTGAGCGGCGGCGTCTTCCGCCGAATAGCGGACGCAATAATCGAAAGCGAGACCGGCACAAACGATGCGCTTGAAGCCGCGCTCGCGCAAATAGCCCAACAGGCCCGTCGGCGTCTTGCGATCGTTCTCGAAAAAGGCCGAATAGGAGTCGATCTCCGGACGAAAGCCCTTGCGGACGACGAGTTCGGCATGTGGAATGTCGAGATCCTGGTGGAAGCGCGCGCCTTCCGTTTGCCAGACGCAGTGATCGGGCCACAGCGTCTGCGGGCCGTAGGACATCCTGATCTCGGAAAACGGCGCTTTGTCCGGATGGCTCGATGCGAAGGAAGAGTGGCCCTCCGGGTGCCAGTCCTGGGTCAGTACGATATGGCGGAAATCCCGAGCGAGCCGGTTTGCGATCGGTATCAACTCATCGCCGCGCGGAACGGCCAGCCGGCCGCCCGGGCAGAAATCATTCTGCAAATCAACCAGAAGGAGGACTTCGCCGTCACGCATGGGCCTGCCTATTGATGAATGCATTTCGCTCTATGCCAGATTGCGCGAAACCGCAATGCTCACGAGCACAAAATGTCCCTGCTGCAGCTCGACCATATACAACTAGCCATGCCGCAAGGCGAAGAAGATGCAGCGCGCAGCTTCTATGCGGCGCTCCTCGGACTCGAGGAGGTGGAGAAGCCGGCCAATCTCAAGAGGCGCGGCGGCTGCTGGTTCGAGAACGCCCAGCTCGTCATGGCCGCCCTTGAGGTCCCTTGAGGCGGCCATCCAGCATCTCCGTTGCATCGGCTGGGCGGCTCGTAGACTGGATGGGCGGGTCAAGCCCGCCCATGACGAGTAAGGCGAGTTGCATCGCCGCCGCTGCAACCTCGACATCGGTGCCGCGGCTAGACCTTCGTCCATTTCCCGTTCTTGGCGGATGACTTCACGCAGGCCTCGATGAAAGCCATGCCGGCAACACCATCGGCGATGCCCGGGAACATGACCTCCTTGTCGGGCTTCTTGCCGGCGCGCGCTTGCGCCCTGATGGCGCGGGCGACTTCGGTATAGATATTGGCGAAGCCTTCGAGATAGCCTTCCGGATGGCCGGGCGGCACGCGGGTCACGCGCGCCGCGGCGGCGCCCGAGCCGGCGCCGCCGCGGGTGATGAGCCGCTTCGGCTCGCCGAAGGGCGTGAACCAGAGATAGTTCGGATCGGCCTGCGTCCATTCGAGGCCGCCCTTGGTGCCATAGACGCGCAGTTTGCAAGCCGTTCTCGTTGCCCGGCGCGACCTGGCTCGCCCACAGCATGCCGCGGGCGCCGCCCTTGAAGCGCAGCATCACATTGACATTGTCATCGACCTTGCGGCCCTTGACGAAGGTCGTGAGGTCGGCGGCGAGCTCGTCGAGCTTCGAGGCCCGAGACGAACAGGCGAGCTGATAGGCATGGGTGCCGATATCGCCGATGCAGCCGCCGGCGCCCGACTGCTTGGGATCGGTGCGCCAGGCCGCCTGCTTCTGGCCGCTCTTCTCGATCGGCTCGGTCAGCCAGTCCTGCGGATATTCGCCCTGGACCAGGCGGATCTCGCCGAGCTCGCCAGCTCGCCACCATGTCGCGGGCCTGGCGGATCATCGGATAGCCCGAATAATTATGCGTGAAGGCGAAGATCACGTCCCTGCTTCTCGCTGAGCAGCGCCTCGAGCGCCTTCGCCTCTCTCAGCGATAATGGCGAGGGGCTTGTCGCAGATCACATGGATGCCGGCTTCGATGAAGGCCTTGGCGGCGGGGACATGGACATTGTTCGGCGTGACGATCGACACCGCCTCGATGCCGTCCTTGCGCTTGGCTTCCGCCTTCGCCATCTCGCGATAGTCGGTATAGATGCGGTCGGGCGCAAGGCCGAGCTCCTCGCCTGACGCCTTCGACCGCTCCGGCGATCGACGACAGCGCGCCCGCCACGAATTCATACTGATCGTCCATGCGCGCCGCGAGGCGATGCACCGCGCCAATGAAAGCGCCCTGGCCGCCGCCCACCATGCCGAGCCTAATGCGCCCGGCCGCCTGGCGTCGCTCCGCCCTTCGATTGACATGTGTTTCCTCCGTTACGGTTATGTCGTTATTGTAGAGCCCGTCTCCAGGCTTCCCTTCTGCCGTGCGCCAGCATGGGAGAGGGTCCGAAGTGCGGGTGAGGCTCTTTCTCTCCGAAGGCACACCCTGATCCGGCCTTCGGCCACCTTGCCCGCAAGCGGGAGAAGGTGAAAACGAAACGAGCTCGCTATATCCCCAGCATGCGCTGGACCTGCTCCTTGTCGACCGCGCGCGCGGTGAAATCGTCGAAGGATTTCTCCGTCACCTTGATGATGTGGCTTGCGATGAAGGGCGCGCCCTCCGCCGCCCCTTGCTGCGAATCCTTGAGGCAGCATTCCCATTCGAGCACCGCCCAGGAATCATAGTCATAGGCGGCGAGCTTCGAGAAGACCGCGCCGAAATCGACCTGGCCGTCGCCCAGCGAGCGGAAGCGGCCGGCGCGGTTGACCCAGGGCTGGAAGCCCGAATAGACGCCCTGGCGGCCGTCGGGGTTGAACTCGGCATCCTTCACATGGAAGGCCTTGATGCGCTCGTGATAGATGTCGATGAAGGCAAGATAGTCGAGATGCTGCAGCACGAAATGCGAGGGATCGTAATTGATGCAGCAGCGCTTGTGGCCTTTCAGCTTGCGTCGAGGAACATCTCGAAGGTGGCGCCGTCGAACACGTCCTCGCCCGGATGGATTTCGATAGCCGACATCGACGCCCTGCTCGTCATAGGCATCGAGGATCGGCGTCCAGCGCTTGCGCCAGTTCTTCGAAGGCCATCTCGATCATGCCGGCCGGGCGCTGCGGCCAGGGATAGATGAACGGCCAGGCGAGCGCGCCGGAGAAGGTCACATGCGCATCGAGACCCAGATTGCGCGAGGCCTTGGCGCCAGCTATGACCTGCTCGACCGCCCATTTCTGCCGCTCCTTCGGCTTGCCGTGAACTGCAGGCGGCGCGAAGGCATCGAAGGCCTCGTCATAGGCGGGATGGACCGCGACGAGCTGGCCCTGCAGATGGGTCGAGAGCTCGGTGATCTCGATGCCGTGCGCTCTTGGCGGTGCCCTTGATCTCGTCGCAATAGGTCTTCGATTCCGCCGCCTTCTTGAGGTCGAACAGCCGCCCGTCCCAGCTCGGGATCTGCACGCCCTTGTAGCCGAGGCCCGCCGCCCATTTGCAGATCGCGTCCCAGGAATTGAAAGGCGCCGCGTCGCCGGCAAACTGGGCAAGAAAGATCGCCGGCCCCTTGATGTTCTTCGCCATTGCTGTTCTCCCTTTCTTCGTCTGACGCATGATGTACCCGAAAAGCCTGCAACTTTTCGGGATCACGCTAGAGAATACAGGTTCACCAGATTCTCGAGATATTCCTGCCGGCCCGATCTGCGGCTTGGGCTCGATGCCGTCCTTCAGCACGCGCGCGGCGTATGTCGGCGAGGCTTTCCTTGCCGGCGAGCATCGCCTTGTTCTGCGGCTCGTCCCATTTGGCATAGCGCTTGTCGACCTCCGCTTGCGAGCCTGCCATCCTCGATCATCTTCGCGGCGATGAGAAGGCCGCGCGCGCAGGCATCCATCGAGCCCACATGGGCATGCAGCAGATCGTCCGGATCGATCGACTGGCGCCTGATCTTGGCGTCGAAATTCATGCCGCCGGTGGTGAAGCCGCCGGCCTTCAGGATTTCGTACAAGGCGAGCGCCATCTCCGGCACATTCATCGCGAACTGGTCGGTGTCCCAGCCTGACTGATAGTCGCCGCGATTGATGATCGATCGAGCCGAATATGCCGAGCGCCGCAGCGAGCGCGATCTCATGCTCGAAAGTGTGGCCGGCAAGGATCGCGTGGTTCTGCTCGATATTGACCTTCACCTCCTTCTCGAGCCCGTTGGCCTTGAGGAAGCCATAGACGGTCGCGACATCGTAGTCATATTGATGCTTGGTCGGCTCCTGCGGCTTGGGCTCGATCAGGATCGGGCCCTTGAAGCCGATCTTGTGCTTGTAGTCGACGACGAGCGTCGAGGAAGCGCCCGGCCTGCGCAAGCTCGCGCTTCGATATCGGTGTTGAGCAGCGTCTCGTAGCCCTCGCGGCCGCCCCACATCACATAGTTCTCGCCGCCGAGCTCCTTGGTGACGTCGAGGCAATGCTTCACCTGCGCCGCGCAATAGGCGAAGACGTCGGGGTCGGGATTGGTGGCGGCACCCGCCATGAAGCGGCGGTTGGAAAACATGTTCGCCGTGCCCCACAGCAGCTCTGACGCCGGTCTCGTCCATCTTCTTCTCGAAGATAGGCGGCAATCGTGGAGACATTGCGTGTTGAACTCCTTGAGGCGAGTTGCCTTCGGGCGCGATGTCGAGATCATGGAAGGTGAAGAACGGGACGCCGAGCAGCCGCAACGTCTCGAACATCACATCGGCCTTGCGTGCGCGCATGATCCATCGCGTCGCCCGGCTGGTGCCAGGGCCGCAGGAAGGTCTCGCCGCCGAAGGGATCGAGACCCGGCCAGCACAGCGTGTGCCAGTAGCACACGGCGAAGCGCAAATGCTCGGCCATGGTCTTGCCGAGGACCTTGCGCTTCGGGTCGTACCAGCGGAAAGCCAAGCGGTTGCGTGCTCTCCGGTCCTTCATATTTGACCGGCTCGGTCATCGAATAGAATGTTCATGACGATTAGATCTCCCTGATCGCCGGATAGATTTGCACATAGCGGTCATAGGCGATCCTCATAGGCCTCGCGCGCCTTCGCCTCGGGCTTGACGGTCTTGGCGATCTTGGGCGGCGTGCAGATGCTGGCGAAATCTGGCGCCGGTCGCTGCGATGAGGCCGAGCCGCGCCGCGCCGAAGGCGCCGCCGAAATCGCCGGCGGCCGGCACATCGACCGGGAAGGCCGAGTGCCGTCGCGATGATCTTGAGCCACAGTTCGGAGCGCGAGCCGCCGCCGACCGCGGTCACGCGCTCGACCGTCGTGCCGGCCGCCTTCAGCGCTTCGAGACAGTCGCGGAAGGCGAAGGCGACGCCGTCGAGCACCGCATGGGTCAGGCCTTGGCGTCGGTCTCATGGCCGAGCCCCATCGCCAGCCCGCGGATCTGCGCATCGGCGACCGGCGTGCGCTCGCCCGAGAGATAGGGAAGGAACAGCGCCGACGACGGGCCGTCGAGCGTCTTGCCGAGAGCCGCCGTGAGCTTCGGCGCCGGCGTCTTGAGCAGCCCCGCCAGCCATTCGAGGCTCGCCGCCGCCGAAAGGATGACGCCCATCTGGTGCCAGGTGTCAGGCACCGCATGGCAGAAGGCGTGGACGGCGCGCGCCGCATTGGGCATGAAGCGCTCATTGGAGACGAAGAGCACGCCCGATGTGCCGAGCGAGACGAAGGCAGCGCCGGGCTCGACCGCGCCGATGCCGCAGGCCGATGCCGGATTGTCGCCGCCGCCGCCCGCCACCACCGGGCGCTTGGGCATGCCCCAGGCCTTGGCGACCTGCGCGGCGTCAGCCGTCCGGTCGCGTCGGTGCCTTCGAAGAGCTTCGGCATCTGGTCGCGCGACATGTCGGTCGCCGCGAGCAGATCATCCGACCAGGCGCGCTTCTCGACATCGAGCCAGTAGGTGCCGGAGGAATCCGACATGTCGGAGGCGTATTCGCCGGTCATGCGCAAGCGCACATAATCCTTGGGCAACAGCACCTTCGCGACCTTATCGAAGATGCGCGGCTCATGCTTCTTCACCCAGACGAGCTTCGGCGCGGTGAAGCCGGCGAGCGGGATATTGCCGGCGATCTCGCGCGCCCTGGGCTCGCGCTCCTCGATCTCCCGGCATTCGGCGAAAGAGCGCGCATCGTTCCACAGGATCGCCGGGCGCAGACACCTTGTCGGTCCTTGTCGAGCAAGGTCGCGCCATGCTGCTGGCCGGAAAGGCCGATGCCTTCGACGGCGGCGATCGCCTTCGGCTTCTGGCGGGCGAGCGCCTTCACCGCCTTGCCGCAGGCCTTCCACCAGTCTTCCGGCGCTCTGCTCCGACCAGCCGGGATGAGGCCGCGACACGCTCAAGGGCGCCGAGGCCGAGGCCGACGATCTTCTGCTTCGCATCGATCAGCACGCCCTTGACCGAGGAGGTCCCGATGTCGAGCCCCAGATACATTCATCACCTCATGGCAGATTGTCGCGCAGGAATATGTCGATGCGGATGCGCTCCTGCGCCTCGATCAAGGGCGCATTGTCGGCCTTGGCGAGAAGCACGCGCACGGCACTTCTGACCTCATGGCCCGCATCCTGGTTGATGATCGCATCGACCGTGCCTCTGATCAGCGCCTTGCGCGCATGATTGGTGAGCTCATGGGCGATGAAGACGATGTCGCGCTCGCGCTTGGCCTTTTCCAGGGCCACGATGATGCCGCGCGTGCCGCCGCCGGCATTGTAGAGTCCGATGAGATTGGGATGCTGCTTGAGAAGCTGGGCGGTCACCTCCTCGACGCGCTGCCAGTCGTCGCGGCCTTCGCGCACGGGAAGGATCGAGAGATGCGGATATTCATGCGTCATGATCTGCTCGAAGCCGAACTGGCGCTCGATATGATCGCGCAGCGCCAATGATCCGGCGATGAGGCCGACCTCGCCCTCGCGCCCGCCGAGAAACTTGCCCATGAGGCTGGCGGCGGTGCGCCCTGCCGATGTGTTGTCGATGCCGGCATAATGCACCCGCTTCGAGCCGGGCACGTCGGAGACGAGGGTGACGACGGTGACGCCGCGCTGGCTCAGACCGCCGATCGCCTCGCGCACGCTCGGATGGTCGAGCGCCACGACGGCGACCCCATCATAGATGTCGCCGATCTGGTCGAGAGTCTGCGGCCAGGACGTTGCCGTCGAAGACATCGGTCAGGCGCATGTCGATGACGACGCGCTCGGGCGCCATGCGCTCGGCGGCGGCGCGCACTTCCTCGCCAAGCTGCATCATGAAAGTGTTGTTGCCGGTCGGCAGAACGAAGCAGAAGCGGTAGTCGCGCGAGCGGGCGAGCCTGGCAGCCAGGCGGTCCGGCTGATAGTTCAGCTGGCGAATGGCGGCCTCGACGCGCTCGACCGTCACCTTGCGCACGCCCGTGCGATGGTTCAGCACACGGTCGACCGTGGCGATGCTGACGCCTGCCGATTGCGCGACATCGAGGATCGTGATTTTTCCCATGCGCGGCGCAGCTTGGACCCGAAGCTGCGATCTTGTCAATTTTTGATGTGCGCCTATCAAGAATCCCTGTGCGGATTTACATGAAAGGGACACTCTCATAGCCTTCTGACTCGGCCGACCTTCGCTCGCGCACTGGCGCTCGTCGCGGCTTCGCCATTCGGGTCGGGCTCGGCTCTCACGGGCGTCACGCGCTGGTCTCCCAGGAGTGCAGCGCTGACGCCGCTCCCGGATCGCGTTATTCCATCGACGCCTGCGGTGCGACAATCAATTTTGGGAACCTAATCGACCAAAATATCTTTCAGCTATGAGTAGATTTTTGGTGGAAGGAGTCTATCCGTGCGACTTGCGACCACTCTTCTTTGCTCAGTCACGGCGGCAACAATTGCTCTGACCGTCCCTGTTCCTACCTCAAATGTTGCCCTATATCCGCCGGCACAGGCGGCAACCAACATTTCCATTTCCATAGGCACCTTCTATGACGACCTCGCACCCTATGGCAGTTGGGTCTACTATGACGACGACTATGTGTTTGTCCCAAGCCGCGTCCCCCGTCATTGGCGCCCATATACGATTGGACACTGGGTCTATACCCGAGAATATGGCTGGCTGTGGGTATCGGACGAGCCCTTCGGATGGGCTGCCTATCATTATGGCCGCTGGGGCTATTCCGACGAGATCGGCTGGTTTTGGCTGCCGGGCAGGCGCTGGGCACCCGCCTGGGTGAGCTGGCGGCGCAGCGCAGGCTATGTGGTGTGGGCCCCCATTCCGCCGCGCTACAATGATGATGATTTCTCGGTCGAGATCGTAATAAGCGATATTCCCGATGACTACTGGATCGCCGTGCCCTCGCGGAGTTTCCTGGCCGTCGACCTCTCGGTGGAAATCATCGATGATGACCGCGACCGCATCCGCGTGGTCCACGAAACCGAGCCCGTCGGCAATGTCACCATCCAGAACAATATCGTGGTGAACAACGCGATCGATGTTGATTACATCGAGAAGCAGACGCATGAGCAGGTGAAGCCTGTTGCGGTGAAGGAAACCGATGATCCGAAAGAGGCGGGAAAGGGTGGTGAGCAAGGTGTTGCCGTGTTCACCGGTGAGGTGAAGGAGGAAAAGAAAGTCAAGCCGCCGGAAGTCAAGAAGATCGAAGAGGTGAAGGACGAAAGGGCAAAGCTGGAAGAACAGGAACCGACACTTCAGGGCGGCAAGAAGAAAAAGAAGCTGCAGACCGAGGAGCAGATGACGGCGCCTGAGGAAGTGCAGCCTCAGCAGGGTGAGGAGCAGCCCATCAAGAAGAAGAAGCAAAAGGCCACCGGGCAGCCGGCGCAGCCCGAAGAGGCGCTGCCTCAGCAGGGTGAGGAGCAGCCCATCAAGAAGAAGAAGGCCTCCGGGCAGCCGGCGCAGACCGAGGAGGCGCTGCCTCAGCAGGGTGAAGAGCAGCCCATCAAGAAGAAGAAAAAGGCCACCGGGCAGCCGGCGCAGACCGAGGAGGCGTTGCCTCAGCAGGGTGAGGAGCAGCCGATCAAGAAGAAGAAAAAGGCCGTAGGCCAGCCCGCACAGACCGAGGAAGCGTTGCCTCAGCAGGGTGAGGAGCAGCCCATCAAGAAGAAGAAAAAGGCCGTAGAAGGTGTTGAGCCAATGCAGAATACGGAAGAGCCGGTTCAGATGAAAAAAGCAAAAAAGGAGAAGGCTCAACCCGAAATGGAAGAGCCGGTAATGAAGCCGAAGAAAGGTGCCCCGTCGGGTAAGTGTGACCCCGCCACTGGCGAGGGCTGCGAATAGAGTCCGAGGACACGCATTTCTGCACTCCGGTGGACGCCGTCTACTTCCGCATAAGTGAGCGAGGAGATTAAATCAGTGCGGCGGCGCAGCCCTTGAACGCGGGAAAGTCATCTGTGATCACATAAATCGGCACGGCATTGAGATCGAGGCGGCCCTTCTCCTCGAACACTCTGCGGAAGGGTCCTGCCTGCAGTTTCGTTGCGATCGAGGGCGCGATGCCGCCGGCGAGATAAACGCCGCCTTGCGCCTGAATCATCATCGCTGCGTCGCCTGCGAGACGCGCCAGCCAGATGATGAAATGATCGAGCGCCTTCGCGGCATCGCTGTCGCTTCCGGCGAGCGCTGCCTGGAGGACTTGTTCAGGCGTCGCAAGCTCAGGCGCGTGTCCAGCAAGGCGGGCAATCGTGCGATAGATCAAATGCAGGCCGCCGCCGGTCACGGCGAATTCCGATTCGAAGACGACGCCGGGCTCGGTCATCGCTTCGCGCAACTCGAATTCCTCGCGCGTCGCCACGGGCAAATTGACGTGGCCGAGTTCGCCCGGCAGCGCCATCCATCCGCCCTGCGGCAAGGGAGCGAGCCCCGCCATGCCCAAGCCGGTGCCAGGGCCGAGAACGATCTTCAGCCGGCGCGGCGGCAGCGCGGCACCGCCGATCTGCACCAGATTGACTTGCTTGAGATGCGGCAAGGACAGCGCCAGGGCCTCGAAATCATTAAGGATGATCAGCTTCTCGGTCCTCAGACGACTTCTCAGCTTGGAACGCGAAATAACCCAGTCGCGATTGGTGAGAAGGAAGTCTTCCTCGGCAACGATGCCGGCAACGGCAATCGACGCGGCCGCAAGCTCGCCAATGCCCTGGCGGTCGAGATAGGCACGGGCGACGTCCCCGAGGGAGGAGAAATCGTCGTTCTTCAGCTTCTCGATGCGCGTGACCTCGACCGAACCTTCCGCCACCAGGCCGAAGCGCGAATTCGTTCCCCCGATATCGCCAACCAGATTGAGCTTCGCCATTGCGCGTTCCTGATGTCTACCGTTCGAGCCATAAAACGGTATTTTGCCGCCTGCCAATTGACAGTGCCATGGGCCTTTGATCAACTGATAAAAACCATAACAGGTGGAGGGAACGATGCGTCTGTCTAGGCGAAAACTCATCAAGTATGCAGGATCGGCCGCGGCTCTGCCGCTGCTTGGCGCAGGCACCGTCCACGCCAAGGATGTGATCAAGACCGCCGCCATCTATACGGTGCCGGTCGAGCAGCAGTGGGTGAGCCGCATCCACAAGGCCGCACTCACCGCCAAGGAGCGCGGCGACATCGATTACACCTTCTCCGAGAAGGTCGCCAATACGGACTATGAGCGGGTCATGCGCGAATATTGCGAAGCTGGCCACCAACTCATCGTCGGCGAAGCCTTTGCGGTTGAAGACGCGGCGCGCGCCGTTGCCAAGGACTATCCCGACCGCGCCTTCCTCATCGGCTCAAGCTTCAAGCCCGATGCGGCGGCAGCGCCCAATTTTGCGGTTTTCGACAACTACATCCAGGACGCGTCCTATCTCACCGGCATGATCGCCGGCGCCATGACAAAGGGCAATATCGGCATGGTGGGTGGCTATCCCATCCCGGAAGTGAACCGGCTGATGCACGCCTTCATGGCAGGTGTCGCCGAGACGAAGCCCGGTGCCAAGTTTCAGATCGCCTTCATCGGTTCGTGGTTCGATCCGCCGAAAGCCAAGGAGACCGCCTTCGCGCAGATCGATGCCGGCGCCGATCTCCTTTATGCCGAACGCTTCGGCGTCTCGGATGCGGCCAAGGAGCGCAAGGTGCTCGCCATCGGCAATGTGATCGACACGCAAGCGGATTATCCGGAGACCGTGGTCGCCTCGGCCCTGTGGCATTTCGAACCGACGCTCGATGCCGCCATCAAGGCCATTCAGGATAAGGCCTTCAAGGCGGATGACTACGGGCAATATTCCTTCATGAAGTTCGGCGGCTGCAGCCTGTCGCCGCTCGGCACATTCGAAGGCAAGGTGCCGGCCGAAGTCATGGACAAGGTCAAGGCCAAGGAAGAGGCGATCAAGTCCGGCGCCTTCACCGTGACCATCGACGATTCGGAGCCGAAATCATCATGATCTAGACCTTTCGAGCCCTCACCAGTTTTCCCCTCTCCCGTTTAGGGGAGAGGGTGGCCGAAGGCCGGGTGAGGGCCTTGTCTACGCGTCACACATGCCTTGAGATTTTATGCGCATTCAACGAAGGCACACCCTCATCCGCCCTTCGGGCACCTTCTCCCGCAAGCAGGAGAAGGGAAACATGCCGCCGGTCCGGAGATGACCTCCGAGACCGTCCTCAAGCTCGAGCGAATCTCCAAGCGCTTTGGGCCGCTTCTTGCCAATGACGCGATCTCCTTCGACCTGAAGCGCGGGGAGATCGCTGCCCTGTTGGGCGAGAATGGCGCCGGCAAGACGACGCTGATGAACATCCTGTTCGGCCACTATATCGCCGATGAGGGTGCCGTCGCCGTCTCCGGCAAGCCCCTGCCGCCGGGCCAGCCGCATGCCGCCATAGAAGCCGGTATCGGCATGGTGCATCAGCATTTCACGCTTGCCGACAATCTGACCGTGCTCGACAACATCATGCTCGGCACCGAAAAACTGTGGCGCCTGAACTCGGCCAAGCGCGATGCGCGCCAGCGCCTCGCGCGGTTAGCCCAGGATTTCGGTCTCCTAGTCGCGCCCGACAAGACGGTCGGCGAGCTTTCGGTCGGCGAAAGGCAGCGCGTCGAAATTCTCAAAGTGCTCTATCGCGAGGCGCGCATCCTCATCCTCGACGAGCCGACCGCGGTGCTGACGCCGCAGGAAAGCCAGACGCTGTTCGCGACATTGAAGAAGCTCACGCAGAAAGGCCTCTCGATCATCTTCATCTCGCACAAGCTCCATGAAGTGTTGAGCGTCTCGGACCGCATCTTCGTTCTGCGCGGCGGAAAGCTCGTCGCCGAACGCCAGACAAAGGCGACGACCCGCCAGGAGCTCGCCGAGTTGATGGTCGGCAGGACGATCGCCGAGCCCCGCCTCGAGCCCCAGGTGCGGGGCGATGTCCATGTCGACATCCGATCCGTCTCGACAGCGGATGGCCTCGAGCACGCTGACCTCGTCCTTCATGGCGGCGAAATCCTGGGCCTCGCCGGCGTCTCGGGCAATGGCCAGACGGCGCTTGCCAATCTCTTGAGCGGCCTCACTCGCTCGCAGAACGGCTCACTGCATATTTTCGGCGAGGATGCGGCCCAGTGGACGCCCGATATCGTAACGCGGCGCGGCATTGCCCGCATTCCCGAAGACCGCCATGCGGAGGGTCTTATCGCCGACATGTCGGTCACCGAGAATGTGATCGCCGAACTCTACCGCGAAGAGCGCTTCAGCCGGCGCGGATTCCTCGACTGGCCGGCCGCAGAAGACTTCGCCCGCGACATCATCGTGAAATTCGACATCAAATGCCCGTCGGCGGCGGCGCGGGTGCGACTCCTCTCGGGCGGCAATATGCAGAAGCTGATCCTCGGGCGCGCTCTGTCGCTCGCCCCGCGCTTCATTCTCGCCGGTCAGCCGGCGCGCGGGCTCGATGTCGGCGCCGTAGCCTATGTGCATGAGCATCTGGTCGCGGCGCGCAAACGCGGCGCCTCGGTGCTGCTCATTTCGGACGATCTCGACGAGATCCTGAGCCTCTCCGATCGCATCGCTGTCATCTATCGCGGCCGCATCTCGAAAGCCGCTTGCGCGTAGCGACGTCAACATCAAGGAACTCGGCTTGATGATGGCGGGCCATGGCTTTGGC
Organism: uncultured Alphaproteobacteria bacterium; assembly: GCA_963841765.1. Classification (GTDB taxonomy): domain Bacteria; phylum Pseudomonadota; class Alphaproteobacteria; order Rhizobiales; family Aestuariivirgaceae; genus Taklimakanibacter. The sequence continues at coordinate 42,089 of CAWJDZ010000019.1, read as the reverse complement.
GAAGGAGAGGCGGATGCGGCTTGAACCGCGCGAAGCGCCGTCGTTCCTCATCACCTTGCTCTATCCGGCGCTGGCGATTCTCGCCGCGCTTGTCTTCGCCGGCATCCTGGTGAGCTTCAGCGGCGCCAATCCCTTCGCGGTCTTCGGCCTGGTCTTCAAGGGCGCCGCCGGCTCGCAATTCGCCTTTCTCGAGACGCTGACCCGCGCCACGCCGTTGATCTTCACCGGCCTTGCCGCGGCCGTCGCCTTCCGCGCCAAGCTCTGGAATATCGGCGGCGAGGCGCAGCTCTATATGGGCGCCGTCGCCACCATCGTCTTCGGCACCGGGCTCCTGCCATTGCCCTCGCCCATCCTGATTCCGTTCCTGCTTATCGTTTCCGCTCTCGCGGGCGCCCTCACGCTGCTCGGCCCTGCTTTCCTCAAAGTGCGCTTCGGCGTCGATGAGGTGGTGACGACACTGCTCCTCAATTTCATCGTCATCCTCTTCGTGAGCCTGCTGCTCGAAGGCCCGTTGAAGGACCCGATGGGACTTGGCTGGCCGCAGACCAAGAAGGTCATCGCCGAGGCGCAACTGCCCAAGCTCATCCAGGGCAAGCGGCTGCATTTCGGCTTCATCCTGGCGCTTGCCGCGGCGTGCGTCGTCTGGCTCGTCAACAAGCGCATGGCGCTTGGCTATGAAATGAAAGCGGTGGGCTTCAATCCGCGCGCCGCGCGCTTTGCCGGCATGAAGGTCGACCGCATCATGCTCAAGACGGCGCTGCTCTCGGGCGGACTTGCGGGCCTTGCCGGCCTTTCGGAGGTGGCGGGCCTCAAGGGCAATCTCACCCTCGATCTGTCGCCGGGCTTCGGTTATGCCGGCATCGTCGTCGCCATGCTGGCGCTGCTCCATCCTCTGGGCGTCGTTCTTGCCGCGATATTCGTCGCCGGCATCTTCGTCGGCGCGGATGCGATGAGCCGCAGTGCCGGCGTCCCGAGCTACATCGCGCAAGTGATGGTGGCAGCGGCCGCTTCTCGCCATGGTCACGGCGCTCATGTTCACGCGCTACCGATTGCGCTGGAAATAGACCCGTGAATGCGCTCGAGATCCTGCTTTCGGCGACACTCTGGGCGGCCGCCATCCGCATTGCCTCGCCGCTGATCTTCGCAACTTTGGGCGAGCTCATCTGCGAGCGCGCCGGCGTCCTCAATCTCGGCATCGAAGGCATCATGACGGTCGGCGCCTTTGCCGGCTGGTTCACCGTCTATCAGGGCGGCGATCTGTGGCTCGGCGTGGTGGTGGCGGCGCTCGCCGGGGGCGTTTTCGGTCTCCTCCATGCAGTGCTCGTCGTGCCGCTCGGCCTCTCGCAGCATGTGACCGGCATCGGCATCACGCTCTTCGCCGCGAGCCTCACTTACTACACCTATCGCCTGGCATTTCCGGAAGTGACCTCGCCGCCGAAGATCGAGCCGTTCCAGCCCTGGCCGGTCCCGGTCCTGTCCGACATTCCCTTCCTCGGCGAGGCGCTGTTCCGCCAGACGCCGCTCACTTATCTTGCGTTCATCGCCGCCGGATTGGTCGGCTGGTTCCTCTATCGCACGCCGGCAGGCCTCGCGGTGCGCACGGCGGGCGAAAATCCCGCCGCGGTCGAAGCGCAAGGCATCGACGTCACCATGGTGCGCATCGCCGCCGTCGTCGCCGGCAGCGCGCTCATGGGGATCGGCGGCGCCTTCCTGACACTCTCCGCCTTCAATTCCTTCTATTTCGAGATGGTGAATGGCCGCGGCTGGATCTGCGATCGCCCTCGTCGTCTTTGGCTCCTGGCGGCCGGGCAAGGCGCTATTGGGCGCGCTGCTCTTCGCCGCCTTCGATGCCTATCAATTGCAGGCTGCAGCAGCTCGCTGCAGCTTTCGTGCCCTATCAGATCTTCCTGATGCTGCCCTATGCGCTGTCCATCCTGGCGCTCATCCTCATGTCGCGCCGTGCTTCCTATCCGCGCGCGCTGATGGTCCCCTATCGAAAGGGCGAGCGGTAGCCGCTTGCTCATTCGCCATGGCGCTCCTCCTAGTGGCTGGGCGCCGAGATGATCCCGAGCGCACCTAGTCCGAAAACCGTCAATTGGACGGCAACCGCGGTCAGCAGGATCCCGAACACGACTTCAGAAATAATGAGGCCGGTGGGATTTAGGCGCTTTGCCAGTTTGTCGATATTGGCAAAGATCAAATAGTCGAACGCCCCGACCAGCAAGACGAGCCCAACGACCAGTCCCGCGCTCGCTACCGAGACGACCTCGCCGGAGGCAACGATGAGTATCGTCATGCCGACCGGGTTTAGCATATATGGTACTGCCAGCGGGTACACCGCGATCCGTTTCACATCCTCATGAACTCCAGGTTCCTCCTCGACCTTCTTGCCCGGTCCAGCCACCATTTCGATTGCCAGGATGGCAAGGATGATCCCTCCTGCAACTGCAACGGCGCCCTGGGTGATGTGGAGGAGGCGCATGAGCAGCGCTCCAATTGCGAACAGGACGAGAGCAGTAACGACCGCCGTCATAACCATCTGCCGGCCTATGGACCGCTGTGTCTCCGCATCGAAGTTCTTGGTCTTTTCGAGAAACGGCACCAATGCAATTTTGGGGCCCATGCCAATGAGCAAGAGCAGAATGAGTTTCAGCACAAGCTCGGTATTAATTTGCGAGAAATCCATATTGGTTCACTCCCCTGCGAAGATGACTGCCGGCGTGACTACCTTGATGGTCGCTCCCAGTTCGGCCCCCCGGTCCCCTAATCTACCGGTCGGTGCGCAGCAGTTCAACGCGCCGGTTCAGCGCACGCCCCTGCAACGTGGCGTTGTCGCCCTTGGGATTTTCGGCACCATAGCCGGCAGTCCGAAGTCGATCTGCCGCGATGCCTCTTTTCACGAGCGCATTTTTTACAGCCGCTGCCCGTTTTGCCGAAAGCTTCTGATTATAGCTCGGATCGCCAATGGCATCGGTGTGGCCGTTGATCTGCAGGGTCCAGGTCGGATTGTTCTGCAGGGTCACTGCAATTTCCGAAATCACCGAAGCTGATTCTCCCCGGATCGTATCCTTGTCAAATGCGAAGTGAATTCCATAGGTATCGTAGGCTCGTAGCGTTGCCAGCGTCTGCTCCATCTCTCTCTGCATGGAATGGCCTGCCGCCACCCGGATGATTTTTTCGGTTCGCGCCGTTTTTTCCCAGCTAAACTTGATTGTACTTTGCAGCATGAGCGGATTGCTCTTGTTATCGAGAATATAGAAATCGGCCACGGCGGTCTTGTTGCCCTTTCCAAAATTCCCGCTCACACGTATTGCCGGTGCCGGAACAACGGTGTTCTCGATGAGAAGAGGTACCTTGATATTCTGTTCCGTAACCTGGAGCACGCCGGCGATCTTATTCAGACCGGCATCGTATGCGAGTGACAGACTGGTCTGGCCAGTGGAGCGCAGTTCCATCAAAGCGGACTTGGAGATTCCGAGCGAGGTCGTGCCTGGGATTTCGGACGGCATCGAATTTGCGAAGCCGATGACGTACACGTTGGAATTTTGTCGATCAGCCACCAAAATCCTGCGTGTCGTCGAAACTCCGCGCGAGCTGGAATAGGCGATGTCGATCGCATCTGTGGTGACCGAATTGAATGTGAAACTGGACTCGGCGTCTGGCCCGTAGGAATTGGTGAACGCCGTCGTCAATACAAGGCCGGCATGTGGCCGCATTGGACCGCTATTGCCTTCTTGCGCCTGAGTAGTGCCGAGCGCAGCAGCCACGATGAATGCGGTCAGGCCGCTGAGAAAGAATGAGCGCTTGTGCATGTTTGCCGTCCGATTTCCCTAACACCCGCCGGCCTGAGCTGGGCCGGCCACACCTGTATTGGACCCACCCTGACCGATTTCTTGCCCGCCTGGAAGTAACTTACGTGAACTAACGTGCCGCTGGTGACGACCGGTGGCCTATTGGCTTAGAAAACCCCGGATTTCCGGTGAAAAATGCGGCTACAAACAGGGATCGCCGTCATGCATCCAACCAGGTGCAAGCCAAGCTAGTGTGGTTCTACGGCTTGCTCCGCCGCCTGCTTCCGTTTCATCATATGCTGGCCGGCTGCTGCAGCTTCGCCGCCACCCTCGACATGCACGGTCGGCACGGCGATCCTGATGCCGTTCTCGTCGAAGGCCTGCTTGATCATCATATAGGCCCGCCGCTTGATTGAAAACTGCGTGCCGGGCTTGGTCATCAGTTTCAGCCTGAGCACGATGGCAAAATCGCCAAAGCTGTCGACGCCCTGCATTTTCAGGGGCTGCAGTGTATTGGCCGCGAATTCGGGATCGGCCGCCAGCTCCTGACCGATCTTCTTGATGAGCTTGCGGGCGAGCTCGATATTCGCATCGTAGGTGACGTTGATGGTCATCTTGTCGATCACCCAGTCGCGGCTCGCATTCTGGACAGCGCCCAGCTCGCCGAATGGCACCGTGAAAATCGGCCCCCGGTGATGGCGCAGCCTGACCGAGCGCAGGCTGAAGGATTTGACAGTGCCCTTATAGCTGCCGCTCTGGATGTATTCGCCGACGCGAAACGCATCGTCAAGCATGTAGAACACGCCGCTGAGAACGTCCTTGACCAGAGTCTGGGACCCAAAGCCGATGGCGACGCCGAAGATGCCGGCGCCGGCGATCAACGGCGCGATCTGCACGCCCAGTCCGGCCAGTATGGTGAGGACCGTGACGGCAGCAATGAGGGCCGCGAGGGTGTTGCGGAATATCGGCAGCAATGTGCGCAATCGGCCGCTGCGCAGCTGCGCGTCGGGATCGCTCCCCGCGGCAGCTGCCGCAACTTCGATCTTGTGGGCGATCAGTGACTTCGATAGCTGCCAAACCAAATCGGCGACGAGCAGCACGATGATCCCATTGAAAAGGCCGGACATGATCACCGAGCCGGTCGCCCCGGCACCAAGGGCGGCCTCCCTTATGCGCCAGATATAAGCAAGCCAGGCGACCGCAAGCCCTATGACGACGGCCCTGGCGCCCCGGACGATGAGCACCTTCATCACAACGCCCAAGGTGTCGCTGCGTTGTGCCCTGTCGACGAAGGTCTGGGCGACGTTGCCGACGCCTCGAACCACAATGGGCAGCAGCAGGGCGTAGAGTCCGAGCCATAACAGGCCGAGAAGCCCCGCTACCCAGACCAGCCAAAGGACGATCAGATAGAGTGTGATCAGCGCTTTGCCTGCGGCCGACGCACTCTTTCCTGGCCGGCGCCAGACGATTTCGATGGCGACAGCCAATATGCCCAGCCCAAACAAGAGAGCGGTAAACCTCGCCATGTCCATCGAAAAACCGACGCCTGGCATGAGGCTGGCGATCGCCCAGCCAAAGAACAGCAAACCTGCGATCAGGCTTGTTCGGTGAACCCAGAAGCGTCGTTTGTCGACGTCTTGTGCTGTATCCGCCGACGTGCCCTCTGCTTTGCCCACATATGTGAGCAGAAGGCCGGCGGCGGTGCGCACGATGCGGATGGCAATGAAAGCCAGGAGCAATGTAAGCACGATCCGGCGCAGCAGCGGCGGCCAGTCGAACGCCAGGAACAAGCCGCTGCTCGCCAATGCAAACGCAGCTAATCCAATGACCTCGAAGAGTGTCGCCTTGCCGAGATCACTTGCGTTTTCGGGCGCGCGGAATCTTGTCAAGGCACGGCGAACAAACCACTCGACGCCAAATCCGATGACAATGAGAATTGCAAGAACTCCGGCCACAAGCCCTGGCCTGCCGGAGTTCACATCCCGCGAAAGCACAGCGGACGCATTCGAGAATTCCTGCGGGATGCGCGGGATGACGCCGATGAGTGCGGTGAGGCGAGCGCGAATGGTCGCCTCCCAATTCGCTATCGCGTCAGCCAATGACGCATCCTGCGGTTGAGTTTCGCCGGAAACAACCTTTCTCTCCAGCCACGCCTTCACCTCCGGGTCGGACATGAGATCGAGAAATTGCCGGGCCTTCTCCGACGATATTTCGGGCGGATTCGCCTGCGCCAAGGCTGCGTCGCTGAGAGCCCCGACGAAGAGGAGGCTGAAAAGCGATAAGAGCGCAAGGCGAGCGGAGGCGCGGAAACTCATTGCAAGCCTTCCCCTCCCCGTGACACTCTTTTCGACAACTTCACTCATCGCCCGTCCCTCTCATTTTTCTGAAAGTGGAATATCGACGCTCTTCGAACTCCCCATTCGGACCACCACTGGCAATACCCATACGCGAATTGATCGGGATCATTCGGCTGATATTCACCGTGACCCTTCAGCATCATGGCGGCTGCTTGGCCCAGGGAATGCCGTTCCGCCCCGTGTCGTATCCGAGGCTGAAAAGCTCATTCATGAAGGCGCGGTCGAAGGGCTCCGGCTCCACCTTGGTGAAGGACTCCGGGATCCAGATGGCGTTGAACTTCATGCCGTCCCGCTGGGCATTGGAGTACATCCGGTAAAGATCGCCGATGCCTTGCGTCTTGATCAGCGAGCTGATGGATTTTCCGACGATCGCCATGAGTTTCGGCTTTACCGCACTGTATTCCGGACTGATCTTGCCGTTGCGGACAACATAGAGCGTCCACGTCCGCTTCATGCCGGACTTCCTGGCTGCGTCACGCACCGAGAAATGCGACGGGAACAGAAATGCCTGATTGCTCGTCCCGCCGTCGACATGCATTTCATCATACGACTTTCCATCCGCCATGACCTTGATGTTGATGGGTGGAAACACGCCGGGAATAGAAGAGGATGCAATCAGGATATTCTGAATGAGTTGCTTACGCGAGCGGGCATTGCTGGATGCGATGGCACCGATATCCCACACAACCGGGCGTTCGGCATCGAGATTGGTCGTGCCGATCAGCAACCTCCGCCCGCGGGCGTGCTCGCGCGTGATATCGACCAGCATCTGGTCGGTGACATATCTTTCCACAAGGTGGCGCAGGGGCGTATTGTCTGCAACCGACTCCGATCCGATCACTCCAAGAAGACCTTTCTTCTTGTAGATATCCTTGCCGGTGATCTCGGTATAGGCCGCCTTCAGGCTCTCGTCATAAGGAGGGCCGAGGAATGCGAAGGGGGCGATCAGCGAGCCGGTGCTGATGCCGGTGACCACGGTGAATTCAGGTCTCGTACCGGTGGCTGTCCAGCCGAAAAGTATGCCGGCGCCAAATGCCCCGTTGCTGCCGCCGCCGGAGACCGAGAGAAAATATCGGTCGACTGCCATGTTGCCGGAGGCACGCTGTTGTTGGGCGATCTCGGCGATCATCTCCCTGGTGATGCCCGCGCCATCATCGCCCCAGTAGCGGATGCGGGAATAGCCCGGAACGGCGCTGGTCCCAACCAAGGCTGCCGGGACCGGATCGCGGAGCGATCCGACCGTGGCACCTGCGCAGGCGGTCAGCGTGCAAATCAGGAGGGCCGCGAGGAACCCGTTTACACTTGAGTCCCGCATTCGAAGAATCAGCCTTCGAACTGGGTCTGGATTTATCATCTTGGTATACGGGACCTCATGCTGAAGGCAGGCATCATCCAACCGTTCGCTCTTATTCTTGTCTCCGATCAGACCACTCCCCCATGCTGGACGTTACGGCAGATTTCGACCTGAATCAAAGAGCTGTCGAACAAGCCTGAAATGAGACGACACCATTAATTCCCATCATCGGAGTACTTCCGTTGCGCATTGTGCGCGCCCTCGCGGGCTGATGCTACGACCTAGCAATTGTACACGCCAGCCGCGCAGCGCCGCACCGTTCGCCGCGTAACTCCGGCGACGCTGACCGGCGTCAGTGGACGTCCTACCCTGGCCTCGGCGGTCGAGATGAGACCGTTCGTGCCGGAGACTGAAAGCCGATCCGAGCCTCCGAGCCCGATAAATCCGATAAATCCCGCCAGCAGGATCATCTTGAGCTTCATAGTTATTGTGCACCTCCCATCGAAAAATGCGCAGGCAGTTCATCGGCATCGACAAGGTCCTTCACATCGACCTTCTTGGCGTCAGCCGGAGCCGTGAAGGCGAAATCGCCCGAGGCCACCTGATCGCCTGTCTTCCAGTCACTGATCTGGACGCTGTATTGCGGTCCCTGATCGACACCCTTGGTGGTGATGATATATCGGCAGGGATAGGGATTGGCGCCTTGCGCGATCCATATCTGCCAATCGACCTCTTTGGCCCGAAATGCCAGATGATCGCATTCGGTGCCGCCAATCACGCCGCTGCCGAGGTCCTTGACGTCGTCTACATCGCGCATCAGCTCGTCATAGACATTCGACAGCAGGAGGTCGGCGCCCGGCACCGGCCGCTTGTACTTGTCTCTCAGTTCGTCGACCAGATGATCCAGGGTGCCGGGAATATCGACCTGGGCGTAGGTATTTGCGTCCTTGCGAAGTACCGTCAGAGTCTTCCCGTCGAAGACCATCTCGACATCGGCAAACCCGCCGGAGCGCATGGCGCGGAACTTGTCGGGCCGGGTGAGATCAACTTCGCCCGAACTCGCCAGCAGCAATTTCTGGTGATCCTTGGTGACGACCTCGAGGTTCGTGTCGTAGCTAAACGATATGACCTTCTGCGCGGCGAGATAGTCGGACATGGCCTTGAGCATGCTCTTGGCCTCCGCTTCGTCGGCGACTGCGGCAGGGGCTCCCAGGCCAATCGCGAGGATCAGCGCCGCAGCAGAGGCCGCCATTCCGGTGCGGCCGACCGCATTCCAGGTTACTCCGTTCATTTGATCAGTCCTCCCTTTGGATTCCATAAGAAGCCCTATGCCCAAAAACCCGAATAGACCCGTTCGATCAGCCAGAACGACGCGATGCCGCCGATGCAGTAGGCGCCGGCAAACCGCAGCCATGCTTGCGACCGGTTCGCCTGATCGCCGACGAATGCGATTGCAACCCGCTGGAGGATCGCGAAGAGCGCCAGCACGACCGCGACGAAAAGCAGTTGCCCGATTTCCACCCCGAGATTGAAGAACAGCAGCGCAACCGGAATGGCATGGCCCGGCAGCCCGACCTCGCTCAGCGCCCCGGCAAAACCAAGTCCGTGCAGGAGGCCGAAGGCGAAGGCGATAGCCCAAGGGAAACGAGACGAAAGGCTTTCCCGGCCTTGCGCCGAATTCACGATTTCCACCGCCACGAGCGCGATGCTGAGCGCAATCAGAGCTTCGACCGGCGGCCCCGGCACATCGAGGAAGCCGAGTGTCGCCGCCCCGAGCGTGATGCTGTGCGCAAGGGTGAAGGCGGTGACGGTGAGGCCGATGCGCTTCCAGCCGCACACAAGCATGATGAGCGCCAGGACGAAGACCAAATGGTCGACCCCAAGGAGGATATGCTCGACGCCAAGCCAGAGGTAAGCAGAGGCCACCTGTTGCCATCCCGAGGCGGCCGGAACTTCGAACGTGGGACTTGCCGGCGTCAGGCGCGCCGTCGAGGTTTCGCCACTCAGCATCTCAATGCGTATCAAGACATCTGTGCGGCTCTCGGCGAGGCTGTCGATCGCGATGGTCTCGCCGGTGAGGCCCTTTGGCGCGCGTATCGTCCATCGTTCGACATAGGCGTCGGCGAGAAAAACCCCTTCGCGTTGCGTCGCCTCGACCGCACTCCGCGGCAGCCTCGGGTAGATCGCCAGCCGGCGCTCGCCCATGGCCGGCACCTTCCAGAGAACCGCATAGACATCCGGCGCGTTCTCGGTGATGGAAAGATAGGCCGGGCGCAGGTCATGCGCTTGCGCCTGGCTGCAAATCGCAATTAAGAGAAACCAGAGGGCAGCGATCAGGCGGGTCATTGCGCCGCCTCGGTCAGTCTGTCTGCGCCGGCGAGCTTCGACGCGTCCTCGACTTTTATGGTGTAACGGGTCCGAAACCCTTCATAGAGGGCGTCATTGGCGGCGGCCTTGCGGCCGTGCAGCAATTCCCGCCGGGCGACCTCGCGGATTTCCTCGAAGGGACGCTCGCGCGCTTCGACACGTTCGCTCACCCGCACCAGATGCGTGCCATAGGCGGAGATCACCGGGCCGCCCCATTGACCAGGTGCCGCGCCGTCGATCCAGTCCGCGAAACTCTCACCGAAAGTTTGCGCCACATCCGACCTCGCGACATCGGCAAAATCGTAGCCCGCCATGAAGGGGCTTCCTGCCTTCGATGCATCTGCCGTTCCGCGATTCAATGCCTGGCGCAGGCTTTCCACCCCCGCGACATCCGGGACGCCTTTGAAATAGACGTGGCTGAACGAAAAGCGCGGTTCGGCCGTGAACCGTGCCGAATTCTCGGCCACGAATGTCTTCAGCTCGGCATCGGTGGGTTCCACATCCGCCGCAAGATCGGAGATGAATTCCATCTTCTGCCGCATGCGGCGGCGGATGACGGCATCATCGCGGTCGAGGCCCATGGCCAGTGCCTCACGGTAAAAGATCTCGTCGCGGACATGACCGTCCACCAGCGCCTGCAATTCCGTAGGAGTCGGCGGGCGTTGCCAGGTGCGGCTGAAAATCGCCTTGATGCTGGCGATCTGGCCGGCGCTGACGATGATCTCGCTTTGCGCCGGTTCGTCGTCGCTGCGGGTCAGGTGAAAGGCGCCGAAAAGGACGGCGCCGATCACCAGGAAATGCAGAAGCGGTTCGCGCAGGAGCTTCATGTCACGGGACCTCAACCTGAATTGGACGAAATCGGTGAGATGCGCGGTCCGCTTCTCGCCGCCGGGAGGCGCGCGAGAATCTCGCGAGCCTGATTCTGACGGTCAGTCGGACCGTAGAACCGGACCAGGCCGTAGTTCTCGGCGGTAGCAATATCGAGCGAGCCGTCCGCCAGCGCCCGAACGACCTTTTCATCCGTCACGATGACGACGTCGCCCTTCGCCGGACCGTCGGCATGAACCTCAATGGAATAGCCTGCGGCCGTCGGCGCGAAGCGCGTCCACAACACGGCAGGTATGAGGACGACCGAGAAGTTCGTCCTCCCGCCATCCGTTGGAGAGACCGCGTTCATCCGGTCGCCAAGCGCGTTCAGGCTCGCGGCGGCTCGGCGGAATCCACCCCCGAACAAATCCTTCGCCGGATGCGCGGAACGCGGCGGCAGGACACCGGATTTCTCGGCCTGCCAGACAGCGGTCTGCACATGGAGCGACTTCGGAAGGACCCAGTTCAGCAGGCCGAGGGCGAGATCGTTGGGATTTTCGTAGCCGCAGGCCAAGGCAGGGGGCGAAGCCACGGCCGCGGTGAGCAGCGCCATCGCCGCGAGCGCCCGCGCCGGCCACCGGCGGCGCGGGCGCGTGTTTGTCGGGTGAGTGTTCATCAGCATGGCGTCGCCTCCCCGCTCACCCTTCCGGCGTGTACCAGATCGGCGATGTGTAGGCGCGCTCCTGGGTCGTCATCGGAACGTCTGCGGACATTTTAACCCCGAAACGCACCGCCTCATATGCGGTCCAGCGCGGAGTCGGAATCTCGATAACGCGGGCATAGTAAAAAGCGGACTGAGTTGCATCGAAATCCGGATCTGTCCAGTTGGCAATGAGTTCCGGGGAACCGATGGTATTCGTCCATGTCGCCTTCGTCACATCCACCGTATCGCCGACCGGAGGGAGTTTCCCATCCGCGCCGGGCGTCCGGTTGCCGCTCCAAACGACATCGTAGACCTTCTCCTGCAGTCTCTCCGTTCTCACCTAGCCACCCTTTTACGATCTGGATGCGGTCAAGGTTGCCGCTGAGCGGGTCTTTCATGGCAGCGACGATGAAGCTGGGAGCTTTGCCATTTGGGGTTCGGCGCAAATCACCACCCATCGGGACGCCCTTGGCGTAGCCAATCGCAGCCGGAAGGCGCGTCTGCGCGTCATCTGCGGTAAAATCCCACCCGCCGAAAAACCTGACCACCATGCGCGGGCCGGTGGTCGCATAGGTTTCCTTGCGCATCATCGCATCGAAGAGCGCCTCGCGCGTATTCTCGGTTGCCCAGACGCCGGCGTAACCGCCGGAGGCTTGTTGCCAACCATGGATGGTGAATTTCGGATCGGGCGCCTGAATCACGACATGCTCCCATCGGTGAGGTCCAGGTTCGACGCCTGAATGCTTGCCGAAGAAGTTGTCCTCCTCCACAGCGGCCACCGAGGTATGCGCGTCCGTACTTCCGATCATGCCGAACTTGTACGGATTGACGCCAAGCTCCGCTTCCAGCTTGAGGCCGGACTTGAGAGCCTCGCGGGCATATTCATATTTCAGCATCTCCTGCTGCTTGGCCTCGGTGCCGTTCAGATTCGACTTGTCCCATTTTTCGTAGTCGGCAAACTCGTCGTTCGGGGAGAGGAATGGATGCGTCTCGCCATCGCCCTTGATCTGGGTGGCTTCGATGAGCGGCTCGTATCGGGCTCGCATCTCTGCCAGCTCCTTGGTTAGGGGCTTCCCATCAAAAGTCTCAACTGTGAACATTCGGCCATTGCTCAGGTTGCCATTGTGGGGAATAGCCAGCACCTGCGTTCCCGTCTGGTTTTCAAAGGCAGCGAGATGCCGCCAGAGATCTTCCGGATTCTTGCTGTCGTACTGGGAATAAGGCACGGTGCAGATTTGCCACGCTGGAATCGCCGCGGAAGAGCACGTTGCGGTGCAGGTTGAATCCCCCGATCGCAGTCCACTCGAAGCCGATGATCGCGGAGAAACGGCCCGGCTCGTTGTATCTATCGGCCAGGGCGGTGTAGGCTTGCCAGGCGTTGCGGACGGCCTTGTCGCTCTTTATGGGCGGCTCGTCGCCAGACAGTGAACCCACGATCTCCATTGCGGTGCCGAAAACCTTGTCTTGGTCGCCACTCGACAACGACGCGTACCATTTCCTCCCTGCCTCGGTGGCGAGAACGTCGGGATCACCGCTGAGCAACTGCGGCATTAGGCCGTACATCTCGGCATGGTCGGAAATCACCAGGAAATCGAGCGGCCGTGAAAGTTTTGCACGCAGCCCACCGGTGGTCGTAATTTCCTCGCCGCGCGCGAATCGGTAGGCGTCTTCTTGCCCGATCCGATTCATCGTTCCGGCATCAACCGAAACCGAGGTGTGAAGATGCGTGTCACCCCAGTATACGTTCGTCGGATAGTTCCGTCCGGCGTATGGCGAGAATTGCGGTCGGGTTATTTTCGCAACATCTTCTGGCGTTGCTGCTTCGTGGTTGCCGGCGTCCTGTGCCAGGGCGCCGGTCGCAATAGCGCAACACGAGAGCATGATGACTGCCTTCATCGGTGCTTTCATTGGATGGGTTCCTTCTTAACTCAGGCCCAGATTGCCGCATCGCGGCTCAGCATTCATCTTATCGCTTACTGAGCCGGCGTGTACCAGATCGGCGAGGTGTAGGCGCGTTCCTGTCCGAACATCGGCACGTTGTCCGGCATCTTGACGCCGAAGCGCACCGCATCATAAGCGGTCCAGCGCGGCGACGGGATCTCGAGCACCCGCGCATAGTAGACGGCGCGCAAGGCAGGGTCGAAGTCCGGATCCGTCCAGGCTGTAATCAATTCGGAAGCGCCGATCGTATTGGTCCAGGTCGCGGTCGCAACATCGACCGTGTTGCCGACCGGCGGCAGCTTGCCGTCGGCGCCGGCAACTCGGTCGTCCGACCAGACGACGTCGTATACTTTTTCCTGCCGCTTGCCGGCGGCGTCGATCCAGCCCTTGACGATCTGGATACGGTCGAGATTGCCGCCGATCGGGTCCTTGAGGGCTGCGACCAGGAAGGTCGGCTTCTTGCCTTCCGGAGCCGCACGGAGATCGCCGCCCATCGGCACGCCCTTGGCGTAGCCGGTGAAAGCCGGGCTGCGCGAACGTGCGTCGGCGTCGGTGAAATCCCAGCCGCCGAAGAAGCGCACCAGCATGCGCGGACCGGTGGTGGCATAAACCTCCTTGCGGCGCATGGCGTCCCATATCGCTTCGCGCGTGTTCTCCGTCGCCCACACGCCGGCATAGCCTGAGGCTACCATTTGCCAGCCCATGAGGAAGACATCGCCATTGCGCATGAATTCGTGATCGGCGCGATGCGGGCTTGGCTCGGCGCCCGAATGCTTGCCGAAGAAATTGTCCTCCTCGGCGGTAGCGAGCGAGGTGTGGCTGTCGGTCGAACCGATCATGCCGAATTTGTAGGGGTTCACGCCGAGCTTCGCCTCGAGCTGCAGGCCGGTCTGCAGGGCCGTGCGCGCGTATTCGCTCTGCAGCATCTCGGGCTTCTTCACCTCGCTCAGATTGAGGTTGCCCTTGTCCCACAGCTCGTATCCAGCGAGCTCGTCATTGGGTGAAAGATAGGGATGCGCCTCGCCGTCGCCCTTGATCTGGGTCACTTCGTAGAGCGGCTCCCAATGGGCACGCGCCTTTGCATAATCTCGCCGACAAGGGTTGACCAGTGACCGGGTTGGTCTCCGTCGGGAACATCCAGCCGTTCGAGAGATTGCCGTTATGCGCAATGGCCAGAATGCGCCCGCCGGTCTTGTCCTCGTAGGCCTGGAGATGCTTCCACAGATCCTCCGGAGTGGTGCTGCCGAGCGGAGGATAGGTCGTGAACGGAAGGGTCTGGATCGCCTTGTCGCCGCCGTCGCGATAGATCACGACACGATGCAGATTGTTGCCGGGCGGCACTTGCGAGGTCCACTCATAGCCGATGAAGGCGCTGAAGCGGCCCGGCTCGTTGTATTTTTCCGCCGCGGCGATGATCTGCTCCCAGGTCGAGCGAAAACCATCGGAGCCCGGCAGAAACTGCAGCGCCGGCGGGAAAGTGCCGCGCGAGAAGCTGTCGATGATCTCGAGCGCCGCCTTGACACCGTCCTGGCCGCCGGCCTGGATCAAGTCATACCAACGCCGGCCGGTCGGGTCCGCGAGCATCTCGGGTTTCCCGGCGAAGAGTGCCGGAAAGAAGCCCATATTGTCGGAGTGGTCGGCGATGACCAGAAAATCGAGCGGGCGCGACAGCTTTACCCGCTCGCCGGCGGAAGCGGTCAGTTCCTCGCCGCGGGCGAAGCGATACGCATCCTCGAAACCGAGCCGGTTGCCGAAGGCCCCGGCGTCCAAAGAGGCACTGGTGTGCAGATGCGTGTCGCCCCAGAACACACGACTGGGAAAGTTGCGTCCCGCATAGGGCGAATAGCCTGGCGGCTTGCCTTGCGGAACGACCGCAGGATCAGGCGTGCCGACATCCTGCGCCAACGCCGGAAAGGCGGCGAGAGAGCAGCCGATCGCCAGAACATAGCGCAGCCGTGACCCCAGGCGCCGCTTACCATGGGCGGTTCCTGTCCGAGTTGAGCTTGCTTCGATCTTCATCGGTCTCCTCCCTGTTCACTGAACCAGCGCAAATTCCCTCATTGTCGGTTTCGGCAATTGTCCACGAGAAGACCGCTCTTGCGTTCTTCAGCGACCGATAATCTCCCTCTTGAGTGAGAGTGTGGCACATCGAGACGGGATGAGGACGTAACTAACTGTATCCTACGGTGTTCGCTGCTCTAATCTTCAGTCTTGTATCTTCAGGCCGCCTTTGCGCAACGAGGCCAGGACCCTTTCGGTATCTTCAGGGCGGCCAAGGCGAACGGAAAGCTCGTCGCGTATCTTCTGAAGAAGATCGGGTGCATTTTTCTCAAGCCAGGCGAATTCGGTTTTGGCATCCGCCTCATGGCCCGCCTCGCCCAAAACAATGGCCGCGATCAGGTGATAGAGCGGGCTTTTCGGAATGGTCGTTTTTCTGATCCACATGACCGCCTGTTCATTGTCGCCGGCGAAATAGGCGCACAAAGCAAGTCCCGATTCAAAATAGGAGAAGGGGCCCGGGTTTCGTTCCCGTGCTTGCAGGATCAAGGGGCAGCCAATTTCCCATTTTCCGGATATTGCCAGGCGATAGCCGTATTCGCCGATCAATTCCGTGTCGTTCGGATTGATGGCCATCGCGCGCTCACCTGCCTTTTGCGCCGCCTCGAAATCTCTGCTCAGGAATAAGGCGAACATTTCGGCTTGGAGCCCGCGGATATTGAGGGAGTCAAGCTCCACCGCGCGCCGCGCTGTGGCAAGGGCTCGATCGATGGAGGTCTGCCAGGCGACCCGATCGTGGCGAAAAGTGTAACGGGTCTCGTCTAAGTATGCCTGCGCCAACAGCCCCCATGCCGTCGCGTATTTCGGAAATCTCTGCACCGCCTTCTCCAAGCAGGCGCGCACGCCCGGAAGCGACTCCAGATCGAGACTGACGCGATAGGCATAGTAGGACAGCGTGCAGGAATAGGCGGCCCAATCTTCCGGAGCGTTGGGGAGGCTGAGCGTCGTGTCCGCCTGAAAGATGACGCCATAGGTTTGGCCAAGGCTTGTCGCTACTTGCTGCGCTATGTCGGTCTGGGCTTTGATGATCGTCGCAACCTCGACATCGCCATCGTAGCTGTTTGCCCACAATATCGAATCATCACTTTGATTGACCAGCCTGACGCGAAGCCGGAAAGCATCGCCGGTAAGATCGACGCTCCCGTACAGGGAGTATCGCGGCCGCGCGGCGTTCACATCCGCTCGTTCGGCCGATTGGATCACAATAAGGTCTTTGAATTTGGAAAGCTGATCGATGACCTCCTGGGTGAGACCACTGGCGATGACAGCGGAGGCTTCGGTCCCATTCAGATTTTCGAACCTTTCGACCAGCACACGCGGAATTTCGGGCGCAAGTGGGCTGACCGGCACGCCTTGCAGCTTGAGTGCGGCGATCGCAAGCATAGCAAGAAGGATAACCGCCCCGAACGTGGCGATCCAACTCCATCTGGCTTTGTCAGGCTTCTCCTGTTTCTCCACTGGGGGTGTTGCGTCCGGTGGCGAAGGTGACGCTCGCAACGCGAATGTCGGGACGTAGCCGCCCTTGGGAATGGTGAGGTGGATGGAATCCGACTGTCCGCCGGTCAGATAATATCTTTCGAGAGAACGGCGGAGATGACCGGCCTCGATCCTGACGATCGGATCGTTCTGCGGGTCAAAGGCCGCATCCCGCCCGAACACCTGGATCGCGATCGAATAGGCCTTGATGTATGCGGCGCGGCCATTGAGCGTTTCATCGACCACATAACTCAGAAAACGGCGCTCACGGGCCGTTGCTTCGAAATCGGTGCTTTTCAGGATACGGTCAAGCTGAGCCCTGACATCCTCGGCGGGCAGGGGAATTTCGTCAAAAGCGGACAATTCCGCCTGGGCCACGCAACACCCCCAACAGTTGTGAGATACAACTGGACTTTGTCTATATCGAACTTCCCGTTCAGACGTCCGCCCTGCATCAAAACTACTACGAATACCCAATAGTCGCAATAGAGACGCCGCGATGCACAATTAATTGTCACCGGACTCAAACGGCGCCAGCCGGCGACCTGCCGCCGACAACACGTAACTTACATGGCGTCGCTGGACTTCAAGACGATTGTTGGTGAAGCTCAAGTCCAACGGTCAAGTCTGGAAGCCTATTGCCGGATGGGTTATGACAACAGGCAGCAAATCTGGAATTGAGAGACGGGGTTACCTAGCCGCCGTCCGAAGATTTCCCCAATCGGAGTTTGCTATAGGAAGACTGATCAATCAAAGCGAGACGTTCCGCGACATCTGCGAGGAGCTTGCCGAAGCGGAAGCGGTCCTGTCGAAATATCTCGATGCGACCCATGAACTCCACGAGGCGCGCAGACAGGAATGGCAGGAAGTCGTGGATCGCCTGGTGGCCGAAGTTGCAGCTTCGCTGCGCAGAGCGAAGCGCGAGCAAACCAGCCCGGATCAGCCCAGATCCGGCGCAAGAGAGGACGAGTAGAGTAATGTCCACAAGGGGAGGAAATTTCATGCTGAGACTATTCTTCGCAAGCTCGCTCATCGCTCTCGCTGGCGTCGCCCAGGCTGAAGACATCAAGGTCATCAATCCGCGGGCACTCTTTCCGGAAGGCCCGGTGATGGTCGGCGATACGCTCTATTACACCGAATATGCGGGCCACACGGTGATCCGCTTCGATGGCCAGGAGAACAAGGTGATCTGGAAACAGGAGGGCTGCGGGCCATCGGCGGTGATCCCGATGGGCGATGACTTCGCCGTCACCTGCTACGATTCGGGCAAGCTCGCCGTCATCTCGAAGGACGGCAAGGATGTTGCGAGCTATGACAAGGACGAAAATGGCGGCGCGCTTGTGGGCCCGAATGACGGAACGCCCGATGGCAAAGGTGGCGTCTATTTCACGACGTCGGGCCCTTGGGAGTCAGGACCGATCGTCGGGCGCGTGCTGCATCTCTCTGCCGACAAAAAGCTCAGCGAAGCGGCAAACGATCTGCATTATGCCAATGGCATCACCTTCGGCCCCGACAAACGGCTCTATGTCAATGAATCCGAGGCCGGCCGCGTCATTTCCTTCGCCGTCGACGACAAGGGCCAATTGTCCGACCGCCGCCTGTTCGTCAGGCTTCATGCGCTGGGCGAGCCGCCGGATGCCTATCCCGACGGGGTCAAGCTCGGGCCTGACGGGAATTTCTATGTCGGCGAGTACAGCGCCGGCAATATCCTGGTGCTGACGCCCGACGGCAAGCTCCTAACCAAATATACGGTGCCCTCCGCCGCCGCCCCTAATCTCACTTTCAGCGCCGACGGCAAGACCATGTATGTCATGGCCGTCGACAACAAGAGCGGTGCGCCCTATGAGGGCAAGGTCTATGCGGTGACGCTCAAATAGGCGAGCTTGTGGACCGAGACTAATTATGTGTCCAGAAGACGCGCCGGCCCGGTGCGCCGGCTGCAGCTGGAGATCACTATGCTCCGTCCCCTCATTGCGGCGACTGTCCTCGCCATGGTCTTGACCGCCCCTGCGGCGGCGCAAGTTCCTGACTTTCCTGCGAGCTTCGAAACTCGGGATATCGCTACCAATGGCACGACCATCCACGTGCGTGTCGGCGGATCGGGTCCGGCTGTCGTCCTGCTTCATGGCTATGGCGAGACCGGCGACATGTGGGCGCCGATGGCGGCCGACCTCGGCCGTGACCACACCATCATCGTGCCCGACCTGCGTGGCCTTGGTCTTTCGGCCAAGCCAGCGGGCGGATTTGACAAGAAGACTCAAGCTGGCGACGTTGCGGGCGTGCTCGATGCGCTCAAGATCGAGAGCGCCGACTTCGTCACTCATGACATCGGCAATATGGTGGGGTTCGCCTTCGCCGCGCAGCATCCGCAACGGGTGAAGCGCTTCGTGCTCATCGATGCCCCTGTGCCCGGCATCGGACCCTGGGATGAGATCCTCAAGAATCCGCTTCTCTGGCATTTCCGCTTCGGCGGGCCCGACATGGAGCGCCTTGTCGCCGGCCGCGAGCGCATCTATCTCGACCGCTTCTGGAATGAATTCTCCGCCGACCGTACGCGCTTCAGCGCGGCGGCGCGCGAGCACTATGCCAAGCTCTATGCGCTGCCGGGAGCCATGCACTCGGGCTTCGCTCAGTTCGCCGCCTTCGACCAGGATGCGATCGATAATCAGGCATTCCTCGCCAAGGGCGGAAAGCTGAAGATGCCGGTACTGGCGGTAGGCGGCGAGAAATCCTTCGGACCGGTGATGGCCACCATTATGCGCTTCGCTGCCGACAATGTGACCGAAGCGATCGTGCCGGATTCGGGCCACTGGATCATGGAAGAAAATCCCGACGCAACGGTGAAGCTGGTGCGTGCGTTTCTTGAAGGGGAGTGAGAAACGGGTGATTCAGCGGTCGAACTTGTCGGCGGTGAGCCAGAAGACCTCGCCTTCACTCTCGGCCGTGTCGAGCCAGAAGAAATCGAGCTCGGGATAGTCGTCTTGCAAAAGCTCGCGGCCGCGGCCGATCTCGCAGAGAAGCCCGCCTGACGGATTGAGATGGCGCGGCACCTCCGCCAGGATCCGGCGCACGATGTCAAGGCCGTCCTCGCCGCCATCCAGCGCCATGGCCGGCTCGTGCCGGAATTCCGGTGGCAATTCCTCCATTGCCGCGGCATCGACATAGGGCGGGTTGGTGAGGATGAGATCGTAGCGTCCCTGCGCCACCGGCTGAAACAGATCGCCCTGGAAGAGGTTGAGGCGGTCGGCATAGCCCGATTCCGCGATATTGAGCCGCGCCACTTCGAGCGCCTTGGGCGACAATTCGACTGCGTCGATCAGCGCATCGGGAAACACATGGGCGGCGAGGATGGCGAGGCATCCCGAGCCCGTGCACAGATCGAGCACGCGGCCGACTTGCGACACGTCGGGAACGAGCGTGAAGCCTTCCCCGCCGAAGAGGTCGGTGAACAACAGCTCGCCGATGAAGGAGCGCGGCACGATCACGCGTTCATCGACGTGAAAGGGAATGCCCTGGATATAGGCTTTCTTCGTGAGATAGGCGGAAGGGCGCCGCTTCGTCACACGCTCCTCGATCCGGCCGAGCAGGAGCTCGCGCTCGGCGCGCGTGAGCCGCGCCTCGGCCCAGGGATTGATGTCGTCAACCGGAAGATGAAGCGTCTCCAGGATGAGGAAGGCCGCCTCATCGACGGCATTCGCGGTGCCCTGGCCGAAAGCGAGGCCTGCCTCGCCAAAACGGCTCACCGCGAAGCGCAGCATATCGCGAATGGTGATCAGGTCGTCGGCGTGGCTTTTCATGCGCCATTCCCATAGCGGGGGCCGCCGCCTGCGCCAAGGGGTGGCGCCCGCCGCGGCGGACACGGAAAGCTTGCCTTAAACAGGGGTGGTCGTGCTATTTGTATGACATGAAAAATAACCCGCCAAAGCTCAGGTCGCAGGCCTGGTTCAACAATCCCGACAATATCGACATGACGGCGCTCTATCTCGAGCGCTATCTCAATTACGGCTTCACCCGCGCCGAATTGCAGTCGGGCAAGCCGATCATCGGCATCGCCCAGACCGGCTCCGACCTCTCGCCCTGCAACCGCGCGCATCTTGAGCTCGCCAAAAGGGTGCGCGACGGCATCACCGCGGCTGGCGGCGTGCCGCTCGAATTCCCCACCCATCCCATCCAGGAGACCGGCAAGCGGCCGACCGCCTCGCTTGACCGCAACCTTTCCTATCTGAGTCTGGTCGAGGTCCTGTTCGGCTATCCGATCGACGGCGTGGTGCTGACCATCGGCTGCGACAAGACGACGCCCGCTGCCCTGATGGCGGCGGCGACTGTCAATATCCCGGCCATCGCGCTCTCATCCGGCCCCATGCTCAATGGCTGGCACAATGGCGAGCGGACAGGTTCCGGCACCATCCTGTGGAAGGCGCGCGAGCTCCTGGCCACCGGCAAAATCGATCATGAAGGCTTCGTCGAGCTCGTCGCCTCTTCCGCCCCCTCGACCGGCTTCTGCAACACCATGGGCACGGCGACCTCGATGAATTCGCTGGCCGAGGCGCTTGGCATGACGCTGCCCGGCAATGCCGCGATCCCGGCACCTTATCGCGAGCGCGGCCAGATCGCCTATGAGACGGGCCGGCGCATCGTCGACATGGTCAGGGAAGACCTGACGCCCGCTAAGATCCTCACCCGCAAAGCCTTCGAGAACGCCATCGCCGTCAACTCGGCGATCGGCGGGTCGACCAACTGCCCGATCCATCTCAACGCGATCGCCCGCCATATCGGCGTGCCGCTCGAAGTCGCCGACTGGGAGAAGCACGGCTATGACATACCGCTGCTGGTCAACCTGCAGCCGGCCGGCGAATATCTGGGCGAGGACTATCATCGCGCCGGCGGCGTTCCGGCGGTCGTCGCCGAACTCATCAAGGCGAAGCGCATCCATGAGGAGGCGCTGACCGTCAACGGCAAGACCATCGGAGAGAACTGCAAGGGCAAGTTCTCGTGGAACCGCGAGGTGATCAAAGCCTATGACGCGCCGATCAAGAAGCATGCCGGCTTCAAGATGCTGAAAGGCAATCTTTTCGATGCGGCGATCATGAAGACGAGCGTCATCTCGGATGAATTCCGCGAGCGCTATCTTTCCGATCCCAAGGACCCCAATGCCTTCGAGGCGAAAGCGGTCGTGTTCGATGGCCCTGAGGACTATCACAAGCGCATCGACGATCCGAAGCTCGGCATTGACGAGCATACGATCCTGTTCATGCGCGGCACCGGGCCCTTGGGCTATCCGGGTGCGGCCGAAGTCGTCAATATGCGCGCCCCTGGTGAACTCCTGAAGAAGGGCGTGCATTCACTGCCCTGCATCGGCGACGGGCGGCAGTCCGGCACCTCGGGTTCGCCCTCGATCCTCAATGCATCACCCGAAGCCGCGGCAGGCGGCGGCCTCGCCCTCCTCAAGGACGGCGACAGAGTGCGCGTCGATTTGAACAAGGGCACCGCCGACATGCTGATCTCGAAAGAGGAGCTGGAGAAACGGCGCGTTGCCATGAGGTCGAATGGCGGCTATCACGTTCCGGAGAGCCAGACCCCCTGGCAGGAGATCTTCCGCGCCAATGTCGAGCAACTGTCGGAAGGCATGGTGCTGAAGCCCGCCGTAAAATATCAGAAGATCGCGCAGACGAAAGGCCTGCCGCGCGACAATCACTGATGGGGCGAGTGGCCGAGCTCGAAGCGGGGTCCTTCGAAGGCGAGCCGGCACGCAATTTCGAGATCGTGAGCGAAGCGGGCTATCGCGCCACCTTCAACTCGGTGGGAGCGCGGCTGATGGCGCTCCACTATCCGGACGGCTTCGACGTCGTGGTCGGCCCCGAGCGCATCGAGGACATGCTCGAGAGCGACATCTATGCCGGGGCGGTTTGCGGTCGCTTCGCCAATCGCATCGCTCACGGCCGCTTCATGCTCAATGACAAGGAGCGCCAGCTCAGCCGCAATTTAGGGGAGCATCACCTGCATGGCGGAGTCAACGGCTTCCACCGTAAGAACTGGATGGCCGAGATCGAGGGCGATGCACTCGTCTTCTCCCTCACCTCGCCGACCCGCGAGGAAGGCTATCCGGGCAAGATCCGAGTCAAGGCCATCTATCGCTTCGACGGCGCCATATTGAGCCTGGATATTGAGGCCCGGACGCGCCGGCCCACCATCATCAATCTGACCAATCATGCGTATTGGAATCTTTCCGGCGCGAAGACGATCACCAATCATGTGCTGCAGATCTCGGCGCAGACCCGCACGCCGACCGACAGCGATCTCATCCCGACGGGTGCCGTGAGCTTCGTCTCGGGCACGCCTTACGATTTCCGCGAGCCGATCTTGCTCGAAGACGTATTCGACGACGAGCGCGGCTTTGACGACAACTTCTGCCTGGAAGGCCCGCGCTACGAGCTGCACCACGCGGCAACGGTGTCTGCCCAGGAGCGTGCATTCGACCTCTTCACCACCGAGCCCGGCCTGCAGTTCTACACCGCCGCCCATCACGGTCCCGAACTCAAAGGCAAGAGCGGACAGCCATTGCGGCGCTTCGGCGCGCTGGCGCTCGAGCCGCAGACCTGGCCAGATGCACCCAACCATCCCAATTTCCCCTCGGCGGTGCTCCGGCCTGGCGACGTCTACAGTCATCGCATGGAATGGCATTTCAGGCGGACGTAGCGCAGGAAACCTTCGCTGTGCCACGGCATTGTCTGGCGAGGCGTTGGCAGTAGGGCAGCTCGAACGTACCGTCAGCTGGATGCGGCAAAGGACAGAGCGATGAAGGATATTGTGGTCGTCGGCGCCGGCAAGATCGGCTCCACGATTGCCCGGCTGCTGGCGGATACGGGGGACTATCGCCTCACCGTGGTGGACCGTTCGCCTGAGCAGCTTCGTCTTGTCGAAACATCGGACAGGATCCGCGCGACGGTCATGGAGATCACCGCGGCGGCCCTCAAATCCGCTCTCGCCGGCGCCTATGCCGTGCTGAGCGCGGCACCCTATCAGCTGACGACGACGATCGCCAAGGCCGCCGCCGACGCCCAGGTCCACTATCTCGATCTCACCGAAGACGTCCGCTCGACGCGCGAGATCCGCGCGGTTGCCGCCAAGGCGGGAACCGCCTTCCTGCCGCAATGTGGTCTTGCACCGGGCTTCGTCTCGATCGTCGCTTATGATCTCGCGAGCCGTTTCGAGACGCTTGACAGCGTGCGCATGCGCGTCGGCGCCTTGCCGCAATATCCCTCCAATGCATTGAACTACAACCTGACCTGGAGCACCGACGGCGTCATCAACGAGTATATCGAGCCCTGCGAAGCCATTGTCGACGGGCATTTCATGGAAGTGCCGGCGCTCGAGGAGCGCGAGGAATTCTCGCTCGACGGCGTCACCTACGAGGCCTTCAACACGTCAGGCGGACTGGGCACGCTCGCCGAGACGCTGAAAGGCAAGGTGGACACGCTCAACTACCGCACCATCCGCTATCCCGGCCATGCCGCGATCATGAAGGCGTTGCTCAACGATCTGGGCCTCAGGAATCGCCGCGATCTGCTCAAGGACATACTGGAGAACTCCCTGCCGACGACGACCCAGGATGTCGTCATCATTTTTGTGACCGTCAGCGGCCGCCGCGAAGGCCGGCTGATCCAGGAGACCTATGCCAACAAGATCTACAGCCGCCCGATCGATGGCAAGATGTACAGCGCCATCCAGATGACCACGGCGGCCAGCATCTGCGCCGTTCTCGATCTCCTGGCCGAAGCCCGCCTGCCGCAGAAGGGCTTCATCCATCAGGAAGACATTCGTCTCAAGGATTTCCTGGCAAACAGGTTCGGGAAGCTGTTCGTGAACTAGAGCATGCTGCTGCGAGCCAGCACCCCACAATTCGTCATGGCCGGGCTTGACCCCCCTCAAGGGTAGGGGAATCGCATATGAGAATGTTCAGTGGGTACTGCTGCAAGCTTCCCTTCTCCCGCTTGCGGGAGAAGGTGGCGCGAAGCGCCGGATGAGGGTGTCCCTCTGCCGATGCTTTCACAGATCTCCCAAGCTTGGCAAGGGCGATGAGCGCTGCTGTTTGCCCTTCAATGGAAGCTGTCGCGGTTGGACCAACACCCTCATCCACCCTATCGGGCACCTTCTCCCGCAAGCGGGAGAAGGGGAAATGATGGAGGCAGTGTCGCGCTCCAAGCGCCTTGTAGAATTTCTACACCCACCCGCCATCCACGGTGAAATCCTGATTGGTGATGGCAGAGGCTTCATCCGACGCTAGGAACAGCGCCATGCGGGCAATGTCGATCGGATAGAGCTTGCGCTTGATGCACTGGTTCTTCAGGATCTCCTGCTCGCCCTCGGGCGTCACCCAGAGTTTGAGCTGGCGCTCGGTCATGATCCAGCCGGGCGAGATGCTGTTGACGCGGATATTGTCGGGGCCGAGATCGCGCGCGAGCGAGCGCGTCAGACCGGTGACGCCCGACTTAGATGCCGTGTAGGCGGCCATGCCGCCGAGCCCGATCTTCCAGGAAGTGGAGCTCATATTGACGATGGCGCCGCCGCCCGATTTCTGCATCATCGGAATGACCGCCTGGGCGGCGAAGAACTGATGCTTGATGTTGACGGCGATACGCTCGTCCCAATAGCGCGGCGTCATCTTCTCCCAGGCATGGCGCTCGTCATGAGCGGCGTTGTTGATCAGGATGGTGATCGGCCCCAAGGCCTGCGCCGCCTCGACGATTGAGGCCTGCAACGCTTTGATGTCGGTGACGTCGCAACGGCCGAACCACACATCGCCCGAAAGCCTCGCCTTCAGTTTCTCGCCCGCTTCGCTGGCGATGTCGACAAAGGCTACTTTGCAACCTTGCTTCGAAAATTCCTCGACGAAGGCCTCGCCAATGCCCATTGCGCCGCCGGTGATGAACACTGTCCTGCCTTCGAGGTCCGGATAGATGGCCCCTGTCATGACCGCTCTCATTTGTATGACTATTGTGGTTGGTTACAGTGGAAGGCGCCGCCGTGGCAAGTGCCAAGGAACCTTGCAATGACCAATATACCCATTGGACGCCCGTATCTCGAGAGCATGGCTGCCTACAACAGTTGGATGAACGGCAAGATCTATGACGCCGCTGGAAGGTTGCCGGCTGACGAGATTGCGCGCGACCGCGGCGCCTTCTTCAAGTCGATCCTCGGCACGCTCAACCACCTGCTCTATGCCGATCTCGTCTGGATCGGCCGGTTCACGCAAGGCCGGGCGCGCATCGGCGATCCAAGCGTGCTCATGCTGCATGAGAACCTCTCGGACCTGCGGCAAGCGCGATGCGTGCTCGACCGCGAGATCGAAGACTGGGCGGCGACGGTCGACGAAGCCTGGCTCTCTCGGCCTTTCACCTTCGCAACGCTCAAAGGCGATGCCCAATTCACCTT
This sequence comes from uncultured Alphaproteobacteria bacterium, assembly GCA_963841765.1. GTDB lineage: Bacteria > Pseudomonadota > Alphaproteobacteria > Rhizobiales > Aestuariivirgaceae > Taklimakanibacter. The sequence continues at coordinate 15,863 of CAWJDZ010000019.1, read as the reverse complement.
CCCCGCCTTCATCCTGGTGATGCAGTTGTTCAACCACCAGATCCATCATCGCGGCCAGGTCACCACGCTCCTGACCCAGGCTGGCGAGGACGTCGGCGTGACCGACATCGTCGGCCTGCCGGGGCTTGACGAGAAGGTGAGCTGACCGGGTGACCGTGCAGCCAATACCCTCGCCCCGCGAAGGCGGTCCGCTTTGCGGGGCGAGGGTATCTCAATGCGCCTCTTCCCAATTGTCGGCGGCACGGGCATCGACCTGCGAGCGGCACGGCGAGCCTGACCGCGGGCTCGGGCGCCTTCTCCATCACTTCCTTCACCAGCTTCTTCGTCGCCTCGACCTCCTGCATCGACGGTCTCGAAGATCAGTTCGTCATGCACCTGCAGCAGCATCCTGGCGCCGAGGCCCGCCTGCACGAGCGCCGCCGGCATGCGGATCATGGCGCGGCGGATGATGTCGGCGGCAGCGCCCTGGATCGGCGCGTTGATGGCGGCGCGCTCCATGAAGGCGCGCTCCGAGGCATTGGGCGAAGTGATGCGCGGGAAATGGCAGCGCCGGCCGAAGATCGTCTCGACATAGCCCTTTTCGCGGGCCGTTTCTTGGTCATCAGTCCATGTAATCCCTGATGCCGGGGAAGCGCTGGAAATAGGTCTTGATGTAGTCGCCCGCCTCCTCGCGCGAGATCGAGAGCTGGTTGGCAAGGCCGAAGGCCGAAATGCCATAGATGATGCCGAAATTGATCGCCTTGGCGCGCCGGCGCACCGAGCGGATCCATGCCCTGCAATCGGCACGCCGAACATTTCGCACGCCGTCATCGCATGGATGTCGAGCCCTTCCGCGAAGGCCTTGCTTGCAGTTGCGGAATATCGGCGACATGGGCCAGCACGCGCAATTCGATCTGGCTGTAGTCGGCGCTGATGAGCTTCGATGCCCGTGGGCGCGATGAAGGCGGTGCGGATGCGGCGGCCCTCCTCGGTCCGCACCGGAATGTTCTGCAGATTGGGATCGGTGGAGGAGAGGCGGCCGGTCGAGGTCGAGGCCATGGCATAGCATCGTGTGCACGCGGCCGGTAGTCGGGATTGATGAATGCTCGGCAGCGCATCGGTATAGGTCGAGCGCAGTTTCGACAGCTGGCGCCAGTCGAGCACGCGTGCGCGCCAGTTCGACGCCCTGTGCCGCCAGATCCTCGAGCATGTCCGAATCGGTGCTCCAGGCGCCGGTCGCGGTCTTGCGCCCGCCCGGCAGGCCCATGCGGCCGAACAGAATATCGCCCAACTGCTTGGGCGAGCCGATATTGAAGTGCTCGCCGGCGAGCTCATAGATCTCGCTTCTCGATCTTGCCGCTGGCCATTGGCGAACTCGTCGGAAAGCCTGGCCAGCACGGCGCGGTCGACCAGGATGCCTTCGCGCTCCATCGCTGCCAGCACCGGCACCAGCGGCCGCTCCAGCGTCTCATAGACCGTGATCTTGCGCTCGCGCGCCAGGCGCGGCTTCAGCAGCATCCACAGGCGCAAGGTGACATCGGCATCTTCCGCCGCATAGGCCGTGGCGCGGTCGAGCGGCACCTTGTCGAAAGTGATCCGCGATTTGCCGGTGCCCGCGACATCCTTGATAGGCGATGGGCTTGTGGCCCAGATGCTTTTCGCGACATTTCATCGCATGCCATGGCCGTTCTCGCCCGCTTTCGAGCGCATAGGACATCAGCATGGTGTCATCGATGGGCGTGATCTCGATGCCGTAGCGGCGCGAAGACCTGCAGGCTCATATTTCAGGTTCTGGCCGATCTTGAGGATCGCCGGATCTTCGAGCAGCGGCTTCAGCATGCGTGATGGTTCGGCGAGCGGCATCTGGCCTGCATTTTCTCCGAGCCGCCGAAATCGAGCCCGTCGCCCGAGCGATGGCCGAGCGGAATGTAGCAGGCCTTGCCCGGCGCCACGCTCAAGGCGAGACGCCGACGAGGCCGCCTGCATGGATCGAGCGAGATCGTTTCCGTGTCGATCGCAACCGGCCCTCGCTCAGTAGCCTGCGGCCATCCAGCGCTCGAGCCCATCCATGTCGATGACCGTCTCATATTTGGCGTGCACGAAGGGAATGGCGCGAAGGCCTTCTCCGCTCGATCGATCGACCTTCGGCTTCTCCTCGGCCTGCGCGAAGACCTTGCTGCGTCGCCTCGTGCTGCGGATCGGGTTTTCGCTTCTCGATGCGTGGCAGCGTTGCCGGCGCAGGCGTAGTGCCTACGGCCGCGCCTTCCGGCGGCCAGCACTTTGATCTCGATCGGGAGCCGGCTCGATCGCCGCGCGCTATCGGCCGCAAGTTCGGCGGCGATGCGGCGCATCAGGTGAAGCTAGAACTCCATCGCTCTTGCAGATAGCCGATGAGATCGGCGGCGCTGCGGCTCATCGACGGCAAAGCGAATCGACGTCATGCTCCACCGGCACGTTGTCATCGAGCGTCACCAGCCGCTTGGACAGCCGCGCCTGCTCGGCAAACTGGATGAGGTTCTCGCGCCGCTTCTGCTGCTTGATCTCGGCGGCGCGGGCCAGCAGCGTTTCGAGATCGCCATATTCGGTGATGAGCTGGGCGCCGGTCTTGACGCCGATGCCGGGCACGCCCGGCACATTGTCGATCGCAGTCGCCGGCCAGCGCCTGGACATCGATCACCTTGTCGGGCTTCGACGCCGAATTTCTCGATAACCTGCGTCTTCGCCGATCTCCTTGTCCTTCATCGTGTCAAAGAGCGTGACGCCCTTGCGCACCAGCTGCATCAGATCCTTGTCGGACGACACGATGCGGCAGGTGGCGCCCGCCTCCACCGCCTGCCGCGCATAGGTGGCGATGAGATCGTCGGCCTCGTAATCGTCCTGCTCGACGCAGGCGACATTGAAGGCCCGTGTCGCCTGCCGGATCAGGCCGAATTGCGGGACGAGATCGGCCGGCGGATCCGGCCGGTGCGCCTTGTAGTCGGGATAGATGTCACTTGCGGAAGGTCTTTCGCGGATTTGTCGAAGATCGACCGCGAGATGGCGTCGGCTTCTCGGTCGCCTTCATCTCCTTCAGGAGCTTCCACAGCATGTTGCAGAAGCCCTGACGGCGCCGACCGGCAGCCCGTCGCTCTTGCGGGTTAAGGGCGGCAGCGCGTGATAGGCGCGGAAAATATAGCCGGAGCCATCGATGAGATAGAGATGGTCGCCGGATTTGAGGGGGCGATGTTTGGACATGGGCCTCTATATGCCACCCGAAGCGCCAGGCTTCCAGCCTTCCCAATCCGCTGCTGACAGGTTCGGGTTTGCGGGCCGCACTGCGCGCCGACTGAACAGGCCTTGCGAGGCGTCACAAAAAGAAGCACCGCCCCATCACGTTCGCCGTCGAGACGATGACGGAGTCGGTGCTCAAGTCCTTTATCCTGCCGCCTCGAGGCGAGGATTTCGCCTTTCTGTACCAGCGCGGCATGGACTTCTTCCTTTCTGGCAAGGACCATGCCGGTTCTTGGAGCGACGCCGTCGGGCACCACCTAGTCTAGGAACCTTTGCAGAACATCTCGCGTTGCGCACAGACCATCAACTTCGATCGGGATGGATCATGGCACGCAAGACTTCGAAGAGCGCTTCCAAGGATGTGAAGAGAGCGATGCACAAGCGCAAGCGGGGCACGCTCAAGAGCGGGCGCAGCGGCAAGACCGTCAAGAGCCGGAAGCAGGCGATCGCGATCGGCCTGTCGGAAGCGCGCCGCAAAGGCAAGAAGGTCGCCCCGAAGAAAAGCTCGAGAAAGAAAAGCTCGCGCAAGCGGAGCAAGAACTAGCCAGCTTTCGATTGGCCGGATGAAAGTGTTGGTGAGGGCGGCCGGCCCGCTCGCAACTTCAGCCGCGTTCCGCTAGACTGCACGCCGGCGACTTTCTCATGAACACCGCGGACGAGTTTCTCGCACAAAAGCACATATTCCGGCTCGGCGACTTGCCGACCGAGTCGCCGCATCCAAAGACCGCGCATCTTTCCGACTGGGCGAAAGCCGATGTGGCAAGGGGACTCCAAAGTTTACGTGGCGTAGACCTCGATGCCCTTATCCGCATCGTCGGTCTGCGCCAGGAGTTGGGCCCGTTCTTCCATGATGTTGCGGCGACGCTTGCGGCGGGCGACCGGATTTTCCTCATCGGCTGCGGCGCGACGGGAAGGCTTTCGCTCTCGCTCGAATATCTGTGGCGACGGAGATTTCCGGCGTCGGACCAGGTCTGCTCCCTGATGGCCGGCGGCGATGTCGCCCTCGTACATTCGCTCGAAGGTTTCGAAGACTTTGCCGACTTTGGCGCCCGTCACCTGATGGAGCTCGGCTTTGGCGCAACGACCTGCTGATCGCCTCGACCGAAGGCGGCGAGACGCCCTATGTCATCGGCGCCACTCGAAGGCGGCGGAGGTTTCCGCGCGGCCGCCGCAATTCCTCTGCTGCAATCCCCGCGAGATTTTGGTGGATCAGGTGGAGCGCTCGCGCCGGTGCTGAGCGATCCCCGTATCCGCTCCTCTGCCTCGACACAGGGCCGATGGCCCTGACGGGCAGCACCCGCATGCAGGCCTCGACCGTGCTCATGCTGGTGATCGGCCTCGCCCTCGACTTCGGCCGCGACGTCGATGGCGCCTTTGCTTGTCTCGACCGGTGGATCGACTTACTTGAGCCGGCAGGATGTCGCACGCTCTCGAGCCCTTCATCATCAAGGAGGCGAGGCCTATCTCGACGGCCAGCGCACGATCTATGCGAGCGACGACTACGCCATCACCGTCTTCACCGATACCACCGAGCGCGCGCCGACCTTCAACCTTGCGCCGTTCGATAATCCCAGCCATCCGGCGGCCCGCCATTCGCTGACCTATCTGACGATCCCTTCCGCGACACGGCCGAGGAAAGCTGGCGGCATCTCCTGGCGCGCGATCCGAGGCCGCTCGAATGGCCGGATATCCATCCGAAGACGACACAGGGACTATCTGCTTGAGCTTCGATTTCGGCCGCAACGCGCTGGACTTCCGCCGACAAATTCCCGGCCCGCTTCATGTTTTCGAGATCGGCGCAGCCGGAAGCCGATTGCGGCTGACTTCGCCGGACTCGATGAGCGTTTCGATCTGCCGGGATCGCTGCCGCTTCTCGATCACCTGACGCTGAAGCTCCTGCTTAACATGCATTCGACGCTGGTCATGGGCCGGCTCGGCCGTTTCGAGGGCAATCTGATGACCTGGGTCTATCCCTCGAACGGCAAGCTGATCGACCGCGCGGCGCGCTATACCGAAATATTGCTGCATCGAAGGGCCATGACGTTTTCACCTATGATGAGATCATCCGCGCCCAATTCGCCGAAGGCCGAGCTCAGCCCGCAAGACTCGATCGTCCACAAGACCGTCGAGAAGCTCATCGCGCAGCGCGCCGAAGAGCATTGAACCTTTGGGTTTTCGCGGGGTTTCGTATCAGCTCTGAAACAAAAACGCCCGCGGGATCCCGCAGGCGCATGATCGTTAGTCTGATATTTCCCAAATGCCACATTTGGTCGAAAATGTCAAGAGTTGGAATGAAAGATTTCCTGTTGGCCGGCGCGGAAAAGGTGGCTTTCGGAACCAAGAATGGGTTCCTGACGTTTCGTCCAAAGCAATAGGAGGCTTCAAATGGATTGGAACAGGATAGAAGGCAATTGGAAACAGGTCAAAGGCCAGGTCAAGGAACAGTGGGGCAAGCTCACTGACGATGATCTCGACGTGATCAACGGCCGGCGCGATCAGCTGGAAGGCAAGATCCAGGAACGCTATGGCTTGGAACGTGATCGCGTGCGGCGCGACATCGACGCCTGGTACAACAATCAGGGTTGGTAAGCCAACCTTTCGAACCGACACCGAAAATTCCCCTTCTCCCGCAATCGGGAGAAGGGGATTTATGCTTTTCAGACATGTCCGTCGCCTTCCGCTATCGCGGCAACGGCTGAACCCTCCAAGAAAACGGCCAAAGGCTGAAACGCTGACGTGTTGCCGAAGCTTTCGGGTTTCTGCGCCATCGGTTCGCGAAGTCAGACCATTCAATCCATGACTCTTCCCTTGCGCGACAAGGATCTCTTTGTATTCAACACCTTCCGACCGGCTGCAATCGGCAGAATTGAGCGCTGGAACTTCTTTGGAATTGGTCCGACGCTCTATCTCATTTTTTTGCGCATCGGCTTGCCCGAAAACCGCGGGATGGCCGGGTTTAACCCGGCCACGAGCTTTTCGGGGCCGATGCTCTAGGGATCCGACCTTTGCAAATCATTGTACGGAGGGAGAGCGGCTGTGGGCGAGGCAACCGGGTCGACGGATGCAACAAGCTGGCAAAGGCGGCCGGCGCTCCGCGGATGGCACTTCACGAGCTGTGCCGCTGGATTTCTGCTGGCCCTGGCGATCGCCGCGTGGATGGGTGTGGGACCGGCGCCGCTCAAAGCCGATACGGCGCCATACAAGTCTTCCGACGTTTTCCTCGGCAACCAGACCATCATCGGCCAGACCGTCGCCTATCCGAGCGGCACGCCCATGGTGAATGCCATCATCGTGCCGCTGGCGCCCGGCGAAAAGAGCGCCTGGCACATGCATGCGACGCCGCTTTTCGGCTTCATCCTCGAAGGCGAGCTCACCGTCGACTATGGCTCGAAAGGCACGCGCGTCTATCGCACGGGCGAGGCCGTGCTCGAGGCCATCGACTGGCCGCACCAGGCGAGCAATCGCGGCGCGGTCCTGACCCGCGTGCTTGCCGTCAATATCGGCGTCGAGGGCGGCGCCTTCGCCGCGCCGTCGGCAGGACCCAAATAGAGGGCGCGCTGCTAACGCCCGAGCCGCACCTCGCCGGACTTGTCGCGATATTCCTTCTTGGGATCGAAGCCGAGCAGGAGCTTCACGCCGGCGATGAAGCTCGACGCATCGATCCATACTTCGGCGCGTTCGGGATCAAAGCGCAGCAAGGCGAGGCGGGGATCGTCCTTGCCCTTCTCGAACCAGGCGGCGACATAGGGATAAGCGATCGATCACCTGGCGGTCGGTGGCGAGGCTGAGCGAGCCATGGATCGTGGCAAAAAGTTCATGCGATTTCGAGGCGAAGGTCGCCATGGCCGGGCGCTCGACCCTGAGCTTCTGCGCGATCTCGGTATCTTTCGCAGTGAAGAACCAGATGGGGCCCTGATCGTCATCCTCGATCTGCGCCGTCATCGGGCGGGCATCGCCCTCAACATCGCCGGTCACCCAGCATGACGGTCATGTCGGATTTGAGTGCCTTCCATAGTCTTTCCTTGAGTTCCTGCTCGGTTGCCATGGTCCATTCCTTTTCGGCTACGTGGATGGACAATCCCGGAACAGCGCCCGGGGTTCCGGCAACCGAAGTTTCGGTCGCCACAAGCTATTGGTCGGCTTGGGTAAACAGCGCCCACACGACTTTGTTCGAACCGGTGACCGTGGGGGGCCGGACCTCAAGGCATTGGCCGGTTGCGGCACGCCTCGGGCTTCGGCTATATGTCGCTCACTCTTTCAGAGGCACCCGTAGCTCAGCTGGATAGAGTGCTGCCCTCCGAAGGCAGAGGTCACAGGTTCGAATCCTGTCGGGTGCGCCAAGATTCTCAAACGTCCTGATCTGGCTGCTCATTTCCGAAATGCTCCGGAACAAAAGAGAGAACGTTTCGGTTTGGGGCAGTCCCGCAGACTAACGCTCCTACAAGTCGTCCGGTGTTAGACGTTTGGCGGACATCCCGGGACCGGGCTGGACGTGATAATGACCCAATGTATGGTCCGGCCGTGCGTCGCAAGAGAATTTTGTCGATACGGCGGTAGCGGTCTTGCATCAATGTATCCGGCCTTTGATTGGAGCGTCTCGCTCCTGACCATCATGGGTATCAGCGCGGGTGCGATCTCATTAGCGGAAAGGCCTGATCGGGCCATTTGGGTCACCAGTGTTCGCACACGCCGGGAAGACCGAACCTCCATCTCGTCTCATCCTCTCGCAGACCTCGGCGGGAAAGTAATTTTGATCTGGCTACGTCATCGCGGGCTCCTCATTTTGCGCGGTCCTATGCCATCGGCGCGGAATATGGATCACGCAGACTGGGTCGCTGCTTCCATCTTCCGCACCTCGAAGCCTCGACCGCGAGCCAGTACACTCCAGGCGATGCGAGCGAGCTTGTTGGCCAGCGCAATCGCCAGCACGTTGTGGTGCAGCCGCTTTTTGGCCGCCTCGATCCAGGGCTTGAGCCCATAGCGCTCCCAGCTCTTGGGCTTGATCAACACAACCCATGCCGCCTGCACGAACAGAACCCGCAGGTAGCGATTGCCGCGCTTGGATATCTTGCCCAGGATGGTGCGGTCACCGGTCGACATCTGTTTTGGGACGAGCCCCAGCCAGGCGGCAAAGTCGCGGCCTTTGCTGAAGCAATCACCAGCACCGATCGCGGCCACCATCGCGCTGGAGATGATCGGCCCAATGCCGGGCACGCTCATCAGCCGCTCGCAGCTGGAGTCCGCGTGGGCCAGAACTCCGATCTCCGCTGACAGCCCTTCGATGCGCTCATCGAGCCGGCGCCAGTCGCCAGCCAGGTCCTCGATCACCCGCGCCATGCGAGGCGACAGGACATCAGGTGGCGTGGCCAGGATGCGCGGCAACTCGGCTCGCAAGAACCGCTGCCCCTGCCGCACCGCAATGCCGCGCTCCAGCAGGAAAGCACGAATCTGATTGATGATGCCGGTGCGCTGGCTGACCAACCGCTCCCGCACCCGGTGCAGCGCCTGCAGATCGAGCTGATCCGCGGTCTTTGTCGCCACGAACTTCATCGTCGGCCGCTGCACCGCCTCGGCGATTGCCTCCGCATCACGGAAGTCGTTCTTCTGTCCTTTCGAATAAGGCCGGACGTACTTCGCCGGCATCAGCCGGGCATCGTGGCCAAGGCCATTGAGTTTGCGACTGAGATGGTGCGCGCCAACGCAGGCCTCCATGCCGATCAGGCACGGCGGCAGGTTGGCAAAGCGGGCCTCCACCTGGCCGCGCGACCACTTCTGACGCAGCACAATGGCACCACGCTCATCGTGGCCTACGATGTGGAACGAGTTCTTGCCGATATCGATGCCGATGACGGCGGTTTGAGGGGTCTGAGACATGGCATGCTCCTTGTCGTTGGCGCCCCTTGCCAGCTTCGATCGCTGGCGGGGCAGGAGCACGGCCGGACCATCCCATTAGCAGACAGCCAGACTGGCGAACACACCTCCTGGCAACTGCCCAATCGGCAGTAGGCTTGAACTGAACCGTTAGTTGCACCGCCGGTCTGCCCTCTCTATAATTGAGCATTGCGCCTCGCCGGGTGCGCGTCATGTCAGACCCCGTTGTCTTCAAGTATCGCGCCTTTATCTCCTACAGCCACGCCGACACGAATTGGGCCAAGTGGCTGCATCGCGGGCTTGAAGGCTTTCGCATTGACAAGGACCTTGTCGGGCGCGAGACCGCGACAGGGACCATCCCCAAGACACTGCGTCCCATCTTCCGCGACCGCGACGACTTCGTTGCTGGTGATACGCTTTCCGAGCAGACGCTAGAGGTGCTCGATGCCTCGCAGGCGCTAATTGTCATCTGTTCGTTGGCTTCGGCCAAGAGCCAATACGTCAACGAAGAACTCCGCCTTTTCAAATCGCGGCATTCGGACCGGCAAGTGATTCCACTCATTGTTGGAGGCACGCCAGACGATCCAAAGGATGAGTGCTTCCCGCCCGCATTGAAATTCAAGGTCAGCCCTGCGGGCGAGATAACCACCATGCCGGACGAACCGCTTGGGGCCGATGTTCGCGATGAGGGCGACGGCAGGCATCTCGCGCTTGCCAAGGTGGTTGCCGGTTTGCTCGACGTGTCTTCGGACGAAGTCTTCCGCCGTGCCGAGCGCGAGCGGCGCCGCCGACAACGCCGCTGGATTGTCGGGCTCTCGGCCGTGGTGCTTTACTGGCCGGGCTTACGGTGTGGGCCGAGATCAACCGGCACGAGGCGGTGGTACAGCGCGAGGCGGCCGAGCGCAACTTCGCCGTGGCCAAGCAGGGCGCTGACGCGCTCATCCACGACATTGCGCAATCTTTGCGCTTCCAGGAGGGCATGCGAACCCAGACCGTTCGTACCATCCTCGGCCGCGCTGAGGAGGTGATCCGCAAGCTCGTTGCGGATCCGGCGACAATCCGGAGTTGCAGCTGAGTCAGACGAACATGCTGAACGAGTTCGCGATCACCTACGCTGCGCAGGGCGATACGGAAATGCAGGAGCAGACTGCGCGGCGTTCCGTGGACATCGCACGTCGCCGCCTTGCTACCGCCCCCTTATCGACAGCTTGGCAAGGTGCACTTACGGTTAGCCTCAGCCGGCTCGGCGAAGCCCTCGAAGCGAAAGGCATGCTCGACGAGGCCGAGACCAGCTACCGCGAGTCCCTCGCACTCGCATCGGCCCTTGTCGCTGCCGCGCCTGGGGACCTCAACTGGCAGCATCTGCAGGCAGTGGCGTACGACAAAATCGGCAACCTGCAGCGGGTCCGCGGCAATCTCTGCAAATCACTTGAGAGCCACAAGTTGAGCCTCGCCCTCATGGAGCCGCTAGCCGCCGCCAATCCTGCCAACTCCCAATGGCAACATGATCTCGCAACGACCTATGAGCGTGTCGGGCTAATCCTTGGGCAGCAAGGCCGTCTCGTTGATGCCCTCGCGAGCATAAACAGGAGCCGCGACATTCTCGATCGGCTCGCCAAGGCCGAGCCGGGCAATATCTGGTGGCAACGCGATCTCGCAGCCGTCCATAATCAGGTCGGGCGTGCTCTCGTCGACCTTGGCAAGCTCCCTGAGGCTGAGCAAAGCTTCGCGTCTAGCCAGGCGATTGTCGAGCGCCTCGCCAACGCCGATCCCGGGAGCGCTTGGTGGCAGCGCGATTTGGCCACGACTATCGAATCGCTCGGCGACCTTCAGAAGACAAAGGGGTCGCTCGCCGAGGCGCTGCGCCGCTATCAGGAGAGCTACGCGATCCGCGCCCGCATCGCCGCTGCGGATCCTAAGAACGTAGACGCACAGCGTGCACTCTCACTCGCGGATGAGAAACTCGGAAGCATTTTTGAACTGCAGAGCAACTACAAAGCTGCGCTCAACCACTATGAGGCGAGCCTCACCCGCATGGCCCCCTTTCGCCACAGTGATCCGGGCAACGCACAGCTTCAGCGCGGCGCATCTGTGACTTACAGCCTCATCGGCGATGTCCAGCGTGCCATGGGGAATCTCGCCGGCGCCAATGCGAGCTATGTAGCTGGTCGTGCGATTTCTGAGCGCCTCGTCTCAGGCGATCCGAACAATGTTGCCTGGCAGCGTGGCCTTGCCATGGACGACGAGAGGTTCGCAAGGTTGCGCGAGACCCAAGGCGACCTTGCCGGCGCGCTGCAGCTATACCGCGCGAGCCTCGACCGCATCGTTAGGGTGCGGGTCGCGACCCGCACAATGCAGAAGTTCAGCGCGTCATGGCCAAGACGATGCTCAGCATTCGTCTATGCAGGACGGTCAAGGCAAGTTAAAGGAGTTTCTAGCAACGCAAGAACAGGCGCTCGCGATCCTGGAGCGTCTCGCGGCGGCCGATCCGGAGAATGCTGAGCAGCAAGCTGAGGTCGCCGGTATACACGGCGGGGTTGCCGCGACGCTTGTAAAGCTCGACCGGCGAGCGGAAGCCCGTGAGCGTTTCCGGAAGGCAGCCGACCTATTAGCGCCACTCACTGCACGTTCGCCCGACAATGCCACGTGGCAGAAGTTGCATCAGGGATTCCTTCAAAATCATCGACTTGCTCGAAGAGTGATGTTGGACACGGCGCATACAGACGGTTCGGGGCGCTCCCTTTTTGACCTCCCCAACGCGGCGTACTGCCGCTCCCTTGTAAACACCTGAGACATACGTCGGCTCTGCGCATTGGCGCGGCGTCGTCTCCAAACCCTGGTGAAAATGACGATAGAGTGAACAGAGCGAGTAAAAAAGCTAATCAGATCCTCGAGGCGCAACCTGGCCGCAATTGCTTGGCCTCCGTGGATAACCCACTGGCTGCAGCGAGGGGAGCCGGTGACGAACAAGAAGATAGAATGGGTTCCGGTCAAAAAACAAAGACCGGAGCTTCCGCTTCGGCCTTGGTATGATCAACTCTGTTCGAGTTCACACCATCTTGAGGTTACCGGCGCTCGTCTTGCCGCGCTCAGTGACCAGCTGGTAGCTGACCTTCTGCGCCTCATTGAGGGTTGAGAAACCTGCGCGTTCGACGGCGCTGATATGGACGAACACATCCTTCGAGCCGTCATCCGGTTGGATGAAGCCGAAGCCCTTTGAGGATTGAACCACTTAACTTTGCCTGTCGACATGTAGATAACCTTTCGAGTTGTAAACAAACCGTGGACCGAGCAAGTCCCCGTATTCGAACCGCAATGTCTTGAGAAGAGCCCGAAAGGGCAAACGCCAAGCAAGGCCATAGATCGAACGCCGCCCAGATGGGGTTTTGGGCCTGATTTGTCAACAATCAGACCGTACCGCCGCCCAGGACAACGTGCCGCCGCGCATCCTCTACAAAATGATGATGACGCCGCCCAACGAGGTGGCGTCGCTTACTGACGAAGACTGCCGGGCTAGATTCAAGTGATCCACTGACTACCGCTGAGGTAACTGAAATGAAAAAAACCGGGCCTTCGACTGGCAGAGTAATTTGAGCACCAAAATCTATGCTCGTGGCGACCGCTTGTGGCCCATTGCGACATTTCCCGCGTCGTCGATCGGCAAACCCTTCGGCTTATGCAGTGTCGGCTACCAAACGGATCTCGTGATGACGGCGACACGATCGACTCCCGGGCCAGCGCATGAGACTGGTCGACTATGACACGCCTGAGATCGGCGAGCTGAAATGCTCCCTCGGAGTATGCGCTCGGGCAAAAGGCGAAGCTTCGCCTGCTCGAGATCCTGAACAGCGGCCGGGTAGAAGTGCGGTCGCTCGGCAATCGGGACGTCGATCAATATGGCCGCAAGCTTCGGCTGGTCACAGTGAACGGGTTTTCGGTAGGCGATCGCCTGATACGAGAAGGCCTGGCAGTACCCTGGGCCGGGCGCCGGCATCATTGGTGCGGGTGAACGCGATGGATCGAACGCGCCGAGCCGGAATTAAATCGATCAAGCTGAGGTCAGCCGGCGAAAGAATATTCAGCGGTGTCGTCACTAGTGGACTGCTTGTGGCATTCGCTTGCTGCGTTCTTATTTTTTTTTCTCGATGAAAATGCAGGGTTGTCCTAGCACTTTGCCTGCTGTCTTGTATGTGTGCGGAAAGCTTATACCGCGAAGCGAAGGAGCCTTTTCTGGTAATTTTTTCTTCGCGCGGTCAGATCAAGTTTCACAGGTGCTTAATTAGAAGCAAACGGTTCCGCACCAGCGATCTTTTGTCTATCGAGGCGCGGGTAGCCTCGGAAGGTAGCGATTTGGTACGGATGTCTTTTGCAAGTGAGCGGGTCAAGATCCACTCCTTGAAACATCTCGACGAAATATTGTCTGTTGTCAGGGAGGCAAATCCCAAGGTTAGGCTGGATGTCCCCAAAAAGTTTCGTCAGCATCCTTGAAGAATGGAGTCTACTCGCTTTGCCCACCGATCGCCAGGCCTTCTCGGCGAGTTCTGAACGTTCAGCACGTTCATGTCGTCGGGCGCGATCACGGTCACCTCGACCGCCCGATCATATGGCCGATCCTTGGTCATGATCGTGTCTTTGAAAGTTGCCATCAGCATTTCGGTTTTAAGAGGTGGATCGGGCGGGCGGTGGCCGATGAGTTCAAGGGCCAGAACAAAAAGGAAGGGCAGGAAAACAGCAACAGGCTCTTTCCAATATCGGGCTCGTCACCATTGGCGGTTCCATACGCATAGCCCACGGCAAATGCCAAGTAAGTGACTGTATTCTTTGGCGATTAATCGCGTGTTTGTGTTTTCCCATCTGAACTTCTCGATCCACCCGACAAAAGTTGCGATCTGAGAGGCCAGAAAAAATCCGAAGAACGCCACAAGCAACTGGAAAAACGGGATTTCCGCAATCATCGACACGATGAAGCCAATGACACACGAAACGACCAAAATAAATGCGATCAACTGCGGGAGGCGTCTTGTTAATCGCATTGGTCGAAGCCCGGCTTCTCCCTCTCGTCGAAGCTCGGCTTCCCAATCGCCGTCTTTCTCGCCTGTCGCCATGAGGATGTAGTCTGACACGTCTTCAAGGGAAAGAAAAACCCGCCCGGAAACAGACCGAGGCGGGCTGAGAGTTGAGGTGATCTCGCCTTTAGGGATCTGGGGGCAGGGGCGAGACGCCGGATCAATGCGCCAGCCTCGCAAACGGTTGCTAACGCGTGACGACCAAAAGAGAACCCGCGCGGAGATACGCACCAAGCGCTTTCCGTTGCCCTGTCTCGCCAGAGCTGAGGGGTGCGGAAGGCGAGACGGGCTGCCAATGTATTGTGCGCGTCGAATGTTCCTAACGCGTGAACGCCCGGACCATCCTAATCGGCATGTTGCGCCGTGATGTTCTTATTGACCACGCGCCCAAGGCTTGGCGGCCAAAATGCTTTCCATCCCGGCTCCGATTCCGAAAGCAGCTTGACAAGCTCATCCTTGCGAATGAGCAAGGTCTCGAGCGGCGTGGTGGCTCTAATCGTTGGAGAGAAGAACACCGCGGAGAATTTCTGTTGCGCCTATCATTGTATTGCGTTCAATCGTGGCAACCTTGACCTCGCCACTCGGCGGATTGACCAAGACCTCAGCTGAGCCCGACAGCACGACGTAGGCCCCATCAAACAAATCGTGCTCCCTAAGCACAGTCTGCCCGGATTCAAAACTAATCCGCTCGGATGCCAACGCCAACGCCCTGAGCCTCGTAGCGGCCGCGCGATCGCACATCGGCTGACGCAGTAAGACGTCAACCTCATCCGTGAGTTGCTCCTCGGTGGGCGCAGGTTTGCGCATGAGTGCAGAACCGCACGGAGCACTTTTGAAGCAAACCGCCGCCAATGCGAGCACTGGTAAAAGCTTCCTAACGCGTGAACGGACGGACCTTGACCGTGATACGATCGACCATGACCGACTTGCTGACCCGATCCCTACGCCCGCTCGGCTTAGACGGTTCGGTGCCTTTTATTGCCTGGGCCATCTTGCCGCGGTCGCTTGGCCTTGCGCTTCGACAACTTGGCGATTTCGCGTACGATGGCGAGCGCTTCATCTTCATCGGGCTTTTTAAAGTCGGTGTTCTGGTTCAGTCGCGTATAGACATAGAGGAGCGCACGGCCGTCGCGCGAGATTCAATCCAGATGCCGCCGCCCTTGCGGCGCACGATCCGCCAGGGCGGCCGGAATGCCCGCAGGATGCGGGCCCATAGGCTTGGCATCAGCGCCAGGACCGGCAGGTCCTTGATCCGCGCGATCGTTACCTCGAGCGTGATCTTGCATGCGGGCGAGCCGTCGGCAGCCTCGCCCAGCATCTAGAGGTCCAGGCAGCAGGGTGTCGCGCTCAAGGCAGTCGAGGGCAACTGGCCCTCGATCTCGACTTTGCACGCGCTCGGGCCCGGGCTGAAAAATTAGATGCTCGAACTTGCGCCTCTTCAGAAAGCTGAACCTCTCAATTTCCCCTACAGAGCAAACATCTGCACTCGACCAATTCATGTCTCACATAGATTGCATTGACTTTGCGACTCGCAAAGTCTCACAATGTCACAGATCCAAGTGACATGGAGGTGGGGATGAAAATTGGATACACCCGGACCAGCACCGTCGACCAGCTTGCGGGTTTGGAAAGCCAGCATAGAGATTTGAAGCAAGCTGGAGTTGAGAAGGTCTTCGC
>CAWJDZ010000018.1:0-133048 GCA_963841765.1 uncultured Alphaproteobacteria bacterium | reverse complement strand
AAGAGACATATGCAGTGCAGCAAATTGCCGCCTATTCGATCACCTCGTCGGCGCGCAGCAGCAGTCCAGTCGGTAGCTCGACTCCGAGACGTTTGGCCGTCTTCTGATTTACCGTGAACTCGAACCTTGTCGGCCCTTCGATCGGCAGATCACCGGGGGCGGCACCGCGAAAGATGCGGACTAGATAATCCGCGGTGCGGCGGCGCAGCTCTGTTTGGCTCGGACCGTAGCCAAACATGCAACCCTGCGCGGCCATGTGGCTCCACTCGCAGACGGTCGGCAAGTTCGCCTCGACGGCAAGCGCAGCGAGGATATCGGCATCGCGATTGAACTCCGGTGCCGAGACTATGATGAGCGCCTCCGCACCTGCCGAACGCATGCTCGTGAACGCGGCGGGATAGGCGGCGCGAGTTTCGGTGAAGAAGACCGGCAGGTCGAATTTCGCGGAAGCGGCTACGGCGCGCAGAGCTTGCAATATGATCTCATAACGTTGCGCGGAAACCGCAAGGACGGCTATCCGGCGTGCATGGGGAATAGCCTCGTGCAGTAGGGTAAGCCGCTTGGCGTCGAGTTCCGGCGCGAGCATGACCACGCCGGTGATGTTGCCGTTCGGGCGCGTGATGCTCGACGCAAAACCGGCGGCGACCGGATCACCGCTCCCGAACGACATCACGATCGGAACCGAGTTTGATGCAGCCTTCAGCGCTCCGATCGTATATCAGGGTTCGTCAGTAGAATATGTGGGCAACGTTTGGCTCCGGTAGTTTGCCCAGTGTGTGATACAGAGCGAGTTCGATAACGGGGAAAGTGCGGAATCCATAGGCTTTTCTCATTGTCAGTTTTGCCTTGTTGTTCAAGCCCTCGATGACGCCGCTGGAGAATTGCTTTTTGGCTCTGAAATAATTGAGGATCAGTTCGCGGTGGCCGAGCAGGGTCTTGGCTACTTTTTTCATCGGTTCGATGCGCGAGCGCATGGCTTGCTGGCACCAATCATCGAGGAATTTGGCGGCCCAAGTCGGTGAGTGGTATTCCCAGAATTGCTGGAAGTCTTCCTTGAGCAGATAGGCTCGCACTGTCTTGAGGTTATAGCGCAGAAGGTCCCGCAGCCGGAAGCGTTGTAGGCTAGTAAGATTTGCCTTGCGTTTGAGCACGCACCACCGCGTTTTCTTCAAGACCGGCTCGTAGCCATCCTGCACGAGCCTGCGGGCCTCGGCGGCACGCACATCATCAAGGGCTTCGTTCATTTTGGCCACGATGTGAAATCGATCGAGAATATTCACCGCGTTGGTACAACGCTCACGGATGACCCGCAGGTACGGCTGCCACATGTCCGAGCAGACGAATTTGATACTTTCGGACAACGGCTCGCCGATGAGGGTGAAGAATTGCTCGAAACTCTCGATAGTACGGTCCTTGCCGATCCACAACAGTCGCGTGCAATCCTTCTCGATCTGGTAGACCAGGGTCAGATACTTGTGCCCCTTGGCGTACTGGATCTCATCGACGCCGATCGCCTGGATGGGGCCCAGATTGCGATGCTCCAGCCCCCACTCCACCACATACTCGACCGCCTGGCAGACTTTGTCCCAAGTGCTGCGGAACGCCACGGCGGTTTCTTGCCAAGACAGCTTACGG
This sequence comes from uncultured Alphaproteobacteria bacterium, assembly GCA_963841765.1. Classification (GTDB taxonomy): domain Bacteria; phylum Pseudomonadota; class Alphaproteobacteria; order Rhizobiales; family Aestuariivirgaceae; genus Taklimakanibacter. Next base: position 131,413 of record CAWJDZ010000018.1, on the reverse strand, counting down.
GCCCAGTGGGCCAGAAACAGCATGTAGGCCTTGGTCAGCTGATGTTTGCCGATCGCCCATGGCAGTTCTTCAACCCGCACGCCGCAGGCTCTGCAATCGACCCGCCGCATGCGGTAAAGTAACAGCACCATGAAACCCCAGAACGGGACGAATTCGAAACGGCGGATGCTGAGTTGATCGTAGCCGGCGGCGGGCTTGTGGCAGCCTGAACATACGGGCTTCGAGCCGCGGCGAGGCCGGACGTAAATCTCGATGGTACTGCTTTCCGGGCAAAGCCGCGCCTTCTCGTAGACGAAGCCTGGAAAGTGCTGGCAGTGGTTGAGGAGGGTGATCAGCCGCATGGGCGCAAAATCCAAAGCAAAAGCCGAATCGGACGCCACCTTAATACCCCGGGGAGCGCCCGCAGATGAGCTTACGGCTAATTGCCCAGACCTCGAACAATGGCCAAGAAGCTGGATGTATGAAGAGCGCGACCTGTCGCACGGCCAGCAGATGGTGGAATGCTTCAAGCCGTTTTTGCGCCGTCTGCTAAGTTCAGGCCCGTCGCGCAAAACCCTGCGATTGCACCGCGATAACCTGTGGATTCTCGGTGGCGAGATCATCTCGAAACTGCATGAGGACCCTCGGCTTAGAAAGCGGCCGACAGACCAGATCGTGCTCGCGGTCCTCAATGACGAAGGTGGACCGCTCATCTCCCACGGCGGGTCCGAAGATCAGCAGCGCTCTTTCAACTCGACCTGCCGAAAGTTCTTTCGCTTCCTCAAAGAGCGTAACACGGGGGGCCAATAGGCTCTCAGGCTATGGACATATGGACAACGCAAGAGCGTTGCCCACATGTCCATAGCCTCAACAACAAATATAAAAGCCAAACCAAGGTCGAATCAGCCAAGGCCTAAATCGCTCCACAAATTCTCCGGAGGAGGCGTAATATCAGAGACGGCGATGACGGCGTCGGGGTCGCCGCTGATCAGCGCCCGCGCCAGGTCAGGCATCTGCGCCGAGGTTCCGACTCGCCCATCGATGATAAGATTTTGTCCTTCGATGAATCCGGCCTTGGCAAGCTCGGGGAGCGTCACACTCCGAATGCTGTCGATCGCGGCGCTAGCCGGAGACAAGATGCCGAGACGGTAGGCCTTGCCGGTCTGCTGGGCGCGTGTGCCCCGTGGCCACAGCACGCAGGCGGCGCCGAGCAGCGTGATGACGTCGCGTCGGTTTGTATGACGCGAAAGGGGCATAGTGAGGAGTGATGGGGGCCGGTTCACGACTCCGCCCCCGTCGCGACTGGAAGCCCGCAGGCGGTTCGGTCCTCAGACCGCGAATGAGCTTGGAGCTCCAGTCGTTTCTTCCTTACCCGAACAGTTGCCTGGGCACGAGCCCGCATCAGCAAACAAGGGATACGAAGATGACGATGCTCTCTGTCTGTGGAATCGACGTGTCGAAGGATCGCTTGGACGTGATGGTGCTGCCGGAGCAGCAACGCTCGTCGGCGAGCAATGACCCAGCTGGCTGGGCCGAGCTGATTGAGCAGCTGCGCGGCTTCTCGATCTCGGCGATCGGGCTCGAGGCGAGCGGCGGCTACGAGCGCGGCGTGATGCGAGCGCTGCTCGCAGCCGGCATGCCGGTGCGTCAGATTAATCCGTTCAGGCTGCGGCAGTTTGCCAACGCTAGCGGCGTTCTGGCCAAAAACGATCGGCTCGATGCGCGGATGATCGCCGCGTTCGTCGCCATCATCCCGACCCGGCCTGTGCAGCGACCGGCGCCAGTGGTCGAGCGGCTTGCCGAGGTTCTTAGGGTTCGGCGCCAGCTCAGCAATGCGAAGGTCGCCGCCGAGAATGCTGCTGGAATGCTGGAAAATGCGGTGCTGAAGCGCCTTTCGCGCCGTCATATCGCTCGGCTCGCCGCCGACATCAACATGCTCGATGAGCACCTGGTCGAGAGCATCGGTGCCGATCCGGCGCTCGCGCATCGATACCGGCTGCTGACCTCCATGCCGGGCGTCGGACCGGTGCTGGCCTGCACGCTGATTGCGCTCTTGCCCGAGCTCGGACGCATGAGCCGCAAACAGGTTGCTGCGATGGTCGGCGTTGCGCCCTATGCCTTCGAGAGCGGCAAGCTTAAGGGAAAGCGCTGTATCTGGGGTGGTCGGGCGCCCGTCCGTCACGTGCTCTATATGGCGGCATTGAGCGCCTGCAATTGGAATCCCGTGCTCAAGGTGTTCCACCATCGTCTCGCCGCCACCGGCAAGCTCCCGAAGGTCGTGATCGTGGCGGTGATGCGCAAGATGCTTACCATGCTCAACGCAATGGTTCGCGATGACTTCGCGTGGGCCGACCGTCACCGCGGTCGGCACTCCGTGCCGACCGCGCGGTAGCCTCTGCGCTGATCGATTTGGCCGCGTCAGGGCCGTAGCCGCGCGTAGCGCGGGGGCGCGAAGCGCCAGCCTTGACGCGGCCAAATCGATCAGCGATCTCGCTGCGACAAGATGACAGTTGTTGCGGTAGGGACCTCCATTGCTAGAGGCCCCCCGCACAGATCCGTACGTGCAGCTTTTCCGCATACGGCTCCTACCTTGGGTATGAGACGGCAAAGCGCTTGTCGGGCCAGGGGTGAAGTATGCGCGGTCGGGGAAGCCACTCGCCAATCAGCCGCTTCATCCGTTCCCAGTTGAGCGTAGTCCGCTCGCTGCGTCGGGTGAGCACCCGATGCCAGCGTTTGGCTATCTCGGTCCGGAATGCCACGAGTGCCCGGAAGTTGGTCGGGACCGCGTGGTAGTTGAAGTAGCCGCGGACGACGTGCCACAGCCATTTCCCCTGAATGGGGATCGGCTGATGCATACGCCGCCACATCTCCTCTTTGATCATCCGAAGCTTCGTCCGCATGCGGTCCCGCCGGGTCTTCCGTTGAAGCTGGAATTTGCCCGCGCGGGTCTTGCCGCAGATGAACGTGAAGCCCAGGAAGTTGAAGGTCTCCGGCTTGCCGAGCCCGCGCCGCTTGCGGCGTTCCGCTGCAAAGCGTCCGAACTCGATGAGCCGGGTCTTCTCGGGATGTAGTGACAGCGCAAACTCCCTTAACCGCTCACGCATCTCGTCCAGAAAGCATCGGGCGTCACTCTCGTGCTGGAAGCCGACGATGAAGTCGTCGGCATAACGCACGATGATCATGTCGCCCGTGGCCTCACGCCGTCGCCAGCGCACGGCCCAGAGATCGAGAGCGTAGTGCAGGTAGATGTTGGCAAGTAGTGGTGAGATCACCGTTCCTTGCCCGGTCCCCCTGTCTCCGACCGTCACGATCCCGTCTTCGAGAACGCCCGCCTTTAGCCATTTCTGGATCAGGCGGATGATGCGCCGGTCGCCGATCCGATGCTCCACAAAGCGGGTCAGCCATTCCTGACTGATCTCGTCGAAGAACGACCGGATGTCGGCGTCCAGTATCCAGCTCACCTTTCTGCTATCGATCCCGACACAAAGCGCATCCAACGCGTCGTGCGTGCCACGTCCGGGCCGGAACCCGTACGAGATTCCGAGGAAGTCTTGCTCGTAGATCGCGTTCAGCAGTGCGACCACCGCCCGTTGGACGATCTTGTCCTCCAGGGCCGCGACCGCGAGCGGGCGCTGCCGGCCGTCCGGCTTGGGTATGTAGACCCGCCGCGACGGCAGTGCCCGATACGCTCCCCGCTGGACTCGCTCGTGCAGGTCCTCGAGCTTGCGCTCAAGGTCCGCCTCGTAGTCCGTCCACCTCAGTCGATCCACGCCCGGCGCGGCATTCTCCTTGAGTTCGTAGAACGCTTCTTCGAGCAGGTCGATGCTGATGTGGTGGAAGAGCGCGGTGAACCTCTCCTTCTTCCTTTCCCTTGCGGCTATCCGTATGCGTTCCAGCGCCTGTGTCACGCTTGCCCGGCTCTGAGTCCGGCGCGTGCTTTGCTGGTCCGCATTCCCCTTGGTCTCCGCCCTTCGCTCCACCTGCTCCGCCGCGGCTTGCCCTGCCACGGATTGCTCCGCACCAGTGGGCGCCGCTTTGTTCGCCGGTTTCACAGCTACTATGGCGAAGTCCGACTTCTCGGGTCCGTGCGTCATCGGCTACGGCTCCTCGCCTTCCCGATGCGGACCGCCGTACTCGATACACACGCAACGGCGGCGGCCAGACACGAGATCTCCCAGGTTCCGACGCGATCCTTGTGCCCGTGATGTGGCCCTAGACCCCGGCGGGACGACAATGCCTCGCATAGCGGCATTGCCCGTGTTGCGTTCGACCATGAACACGGTCTCCGCTCCCGCGATTTGATCATTTCGTGGCTCACTCCCACACCCCACGCACGCGCTGTGTACGCTTCGTGTTCGGCGTCACCGCCGCCTCACGCAACACTCGCTTCCAGGCGGTTTGCTGGGCCTTACCTGGGCCGGACTTGCACCGGCTGATCACGCCAGCTTGCCTGGCGCCTTCGCTCATTCGATCACCTCGTCGGCGCGGGCGAGCAGCGTCGGCGGCACTTCGAGGCCGAGCGCCTTGGCGGTCTTGAGGTTGATCACCAGCTCGAACTTGGTCGGCTGCTCGACGGGCAGGTCGGCGGGCTTGGCCCCCTTCAGGATCTTATCCACGTAGGTGGCGGCGCGCCGGTGGAGATCGAGAAAGCTTGGCCCGTAAGACATGAGACCCCCGGCCTCCACACTCTCCCTGACGCCGTAAGCTGCCGGCAGGCGGCTCCTGGCTGCGAGGTCTGCGAGCCGTGTTCGGTGGGAGCTGAATATCGCGTCGGACACTACGAGGAGGGCTCCCACGCGCTCTTTGGCCATCGCCGCGAATGCGCCGTCGAACTCGTTGGGACCTCGAGCCTCCAGGAGTTGAAGCTGCACTCCCAACGAACGGGCCGCGACGTGCACTTCTCGTATCGCGAGCTGATGGTACGCATTGGCCGGGTTCGAGAGGATGGCCACACGGCGGATCTTGGGGACGGTCTCCTTGAGCAGCTCCAGTTGTTTGGCGACGGTTTCCAGGCCGGCGTAGCCGGACACCCCTGTGACGTTCCCGCCCGGGCGCGCGAGGCTCGCGATGAGCCCGGTGCCAACAGGATCGCGAACGGCAATCATGACGATGGGGATCGTCTCGGTGGCGTTCTTGGCTGCCGTCACTCCTTGCGTCCCGAGCGATACGATGAGGTCCACCTTGAGCCGGACCAGCTCGGCCGCCAAGTCGGGCAGCCGGCCGACCCGATCCTCCGCATATCGATAGTCGATGACAATATTCTGGCCCTCAACCCACCCCAGCTCGCGCAGCCCTTGCCGGAACGCGTCGAGCAGGGGCGGCCTGTCGGAAGGGGACGTCAGACTAAGAAAACCTATCCGAGGCACCTTGCCCGCCTGCTGCTGCGCGCGCGCCGCGAGCGGCCAAGTGGCCGCGCCGCCGAGAAGCGTGATGAATTCGCGGCGTCTCAATTGATCGATCCGCATTCGGTCACCTGCTAGCCAGCGCCCGATCGCAGGATATCGAACTTGTGGTGGTCAGTCAGCATACGCCATTCTGCAACCGGGCAGCGGTTGCACTGCACATCCGAGGTCTGCTGCGGGTCATTTTCGACCAAGTTCAGCGGGGTTTGCCTATCGGCCCCTTCCGCTTAGCCCCGAGAGCGGACATTCCGCCAGCGCCTGTTTTATGAGTGCTATTCTACCCACCCGGCGCGTTTCTTCTCCGGCTCCACCTTCGGCGGCGTCACGGGCTGAGGACCGGGCCCAGGGGGGCCGCCCGAGAATGTCGGCAGATTCATCTCGTCGGTGATCGGCGTCTGGCGACCGCCCAGGGGGCGAGCCTCCTGGTGGTTCGCGGGCTTGAGCCGGTCGGTCAACTCGTCCCAGGTGGCAAATCCGTGAAATAATACTCGCGCAAGCTCCCTGATCGCGTCGGGCGGCAGCGGTCCTCCGCCAATGAACGCCTCGAGCCGATCGGCTGGCAAGCTCATGTCGCGCGCAAAAGTCGCGAGACTAATTTTTTTGCCCCAATCGACCATTGGGAGCAGCGGGAAATCTTGATTTAAAATCAAGTATTCAAGTTTTGTAAAACGCCCGCGCCAGCCATAGTGTATGCAACCAGCGGGGGGTGCAAAAAATTGGCGCCGAAGTTATTGTGGCCCCACATTGGGAGCAGCGGGAAATCTTGATTTAAAATCAAGTATTCAAGTTTTGTAAAACGCCCGCGCCAGCCATAGTGTATGCAACCAGCGGGGGGTGCAAAAAATTGGCGCCGAAGTTATTGGGTGTTGGGTGGCACCCCTAATGCGGGAATCTTGATTTAAAATCAAATATTCAAGTTTGTAAAATGCCCGCGCCAGTTATCGTGTATTGCAACCCTCGGGTTTGTGGGCAAAAAAAAACAAGCTCTGGTTTAGCTATAGCGAGAGTCGGTCGAGAAACCGGGACGGGACGCGCCGGGACGCGTCCCGGTTCAGTGGTGCCAACAGACGGGGACGCCTGCGGCTGGCGGGCGCTCAAGCTGATTAAACGCTCACTTCAATTTCAACGTCACCTGCAAAAACTCTCTTACCGCCTGGGTCGCCGCCGCAGTCGCCGCGGCATTGTACCCGACCGTCGGTCCCCGCTCGACGCAAGTATCCTCCATCGTGAACGGTTGCTTCGTTGCCGCATTGATGATCGTACCGACTGGCTCTTCGACCATGGTGCAGCGGCGGGTAGTCTGCGACTGCGGTGCCGGTCCCACCTTGAGGAAGGGATTGTCGAACGCATGGTGAGCGTCAGGATACTCGATCAGCGTCACGTCCTTGCCCGCCTTGCGCAAGCGCTCGACGTAAGGGCGGCAGGGGGCGACCGGAACGTAGTCGTCGGCTGCACCATGAAAGAGGCGAATCGGTTTGTCGCTCACGTCCTCATCGCCGATGTACGTCGTGAAGCAGGGAGCATAGAACGGCACGTAGGCTGCGAACGTCACCCCCTCCACGCCATGCATGCGCTCAAATCGCTTGAGAACTCGCGTACAGGGTAGCCTGTCCCCCACGGGAAAATCCCATCAGAACGATCCTCGTCGGATCAATTCTTGGATGCGCAGCAAGTACCCCCAGAGCGCGGTAGGAATCCCGGACCATGTTCAAGCGGCCGAGCAGCGCTTGATTAGCACTCGTGCTCTGGAAGCCACGGGCGGTGAAGCTATCGATGACGAAGGTCGCGATCCCAATGCTGTTTAGCTCCTGCGACCATCGATCAACATTGCCCCCTACTCCACCCGAGCCGTGTACCAGGATCACGGCCGGCAGGCGGTCAGTCCCCAGGCTCGGAACCCGCAGCGCGCCCGCGATAGTTACGGGCTTGCCGTTCTTGTCGCCGGTAAGGAATTGCTGATCCGACAGCGTGACCGTGGGGATAGCGTGCAGCTCCGTGCGCGCCACCTGGGCACTGCCGTTCGGCGCGCATACCGCGTTGAGCGCCAAACTGGCTATGGCACAAATGGCCACTCGATAAGAAAAGCTCATTACTAGTCCTCCCTTTCGTGCTCATGCGCCAGGCAGCGTACGCGCGATTTGTCTCCCGCGCCAGCGGTGGGTGCGCTGGCTCAGCGGACGCAGGCCGCCCGTGGGACGAGGATCAACCCGCTATCCACGCCGAACCTCCCGCCACCGACTAAGGCGCCGGTGGGGTGGGGGCAAAAAAATCAAATCAAGCAAGGTGTCGCCAGCCATCCATCGCAACGTCGTCGCTCATTCGGACCATACCGCTCGCCTCGCGCGCTTTGATGCGATCGCGAGCGGCCGCAATATCGTCCTCCGTCGGCTCACAGAAGGCAGCCTTTGGCAGCTGCGGTGCGCAAGCCGTGGGCTTGCTGGGAATCGCCCGGCTCACGATTGCGCCCCTGATCGTTCGGCCTCGATCTTTGCCATCATGGGCCAATTGAGTGCGGCTTGGGCGTTCAGGGCCAACCGCGCGACCGCCACGACGACCAGCGAGAAAAACAGCGAGAAGATCGGCGCATTCTCCACGACAATCAAAACGGTCGCGCGCAGTTCAATCTGACGCCAGTTCTTCAAGAAGAAGCTCATGCTTGGAATTGTCTATGGACCATGACTTAAAGCGTTTGAGGAACGATTGACCAAGCAACAACGGTCCCTGAGAAGGCGCAACACCGCCCTTCACGTTCCGGAGAACAACGTTGCCGACCTTAAGGGACCTAATCGTGAATGTGTTCCACTGCCCCGTTGACCCGTCCGCCAGGATAAACCCCTCTTGCCCAAGAAGATCCGCCTCTTGAATGGTGCCTGTGTGCTTCAACGTAGAAAAGACACCCGCAGGCACACTGACATAAGCCGCGCCACTATCCACGGCAAAATCCAGCGTCATTGCACCGTTTATCTCGACCGGCACGACAAGTACGCCATTCCACATTTGCAGCGGTAGTGCTATCCGAACAGGCAGGCGTCTACTCAGCTCGGGCATGAAAGCGAAGCCAGCGCCCAACGTCACAACCAGCAACACGACGGCAATGATCTCGTGAAAATATCTATGCCAGACCGACGGACCGCTCGCGTCGTCAAGGACGCCCAGCAAAATCTTCGGGTCTGCAGGGGCGCTCAACGGCGACGCCGCATCTTTCAGCAAATCAGCTAGCTTAATGGTCCGTTTGGACACGCGGAGCCCGCAATTTCGCAATTCCTTCGAAGGGTACGTTACACGATTGTCTTCCCGGCGTCGAATTTAATATGGACGGCTGGTTTGGTGCTCAGGCCGGAAATACTACGACACCTGCATTCAGGAGTGCCTGGGCCACGACTCTCATAAGGATCTGATCGGCGACCACGGCCTGGTCAGCATTAACCGTGACATGTTTCACCGTAACGGTCTGCTGGCCTTTGCCCCGATGTCGATCAAGAGTTCTCGATTAACACCGCGAGGGTGCGTGCAGCCTTGTCCGCAAGTTCAAGAAATCGCGTCTGCACAACGAAACTCTGTTCCGGCTGCCACGCCCGCCGACGCAAGCTGAGCGCCGTCTCGTGCGCCGCAATGATCTGCACGGCGAGCATCCCCTCGACCGGGTCCGCTGGGTTGATGTTGACTAGTCCGGAGAGCGTCGCGCTCGCAGCCTCGGCATCGTTTATTGAGTGGGTATCCGGTAGCGCGGATACCAGCCGACCGGCGATTCGATTGTTCCAACGGTCATCCAGGCCACCACCGATGGCCTTCAATTTGGGCGTCGGATTCGGGTCAAGCCTTACCCAACTTCCAGGGTTTGAAAATAAACATGTCGATATATCATAGGCTTGCGGGCCATTTGGAGTTTTAGGCACCACAGGTCAGGCGGGTTCGGGCGCGGGCGGATCTCCTGGAAGACGGGCGGGAGGGCAATGCCGAGGGCGCGGCAGATCGGATCGATGGTCGGGCCGGAGCAGTTCGCAGACGGCGATGGCGTCAAGGTCATTTTCGATGCATCCCAACCTGCAGCGACGCTTACCGGACCTACCCACGACTTTAACGGCGACCACGACTTCAACGGCGACGGCAAGTCCGACATGCTGTGGCAGAACGACAACGGGACGCCCGCGATCTGGCTGATGAATGGCTTGAACCCGATCGGGGCAGCCACGGTCGGCCCCAATCTGCAGATTGATTGTGGGTCGGAACGGCGGTGGCGAGGATTCGCAACAAATTGGCCGAAATGAACAAGAACGGTTGGCCGTTCTGTGCTAGCGGATCCCATCTTCGACAAACGACCCCAGTGACATCACGGTGTCATTAAAGTCCTGACCAATATTTTCTCGCATCCAGAACCACAACCTCCGTTCGAACAGGGAAATTCTGCGGCACATCGTAAGTTTAGTCCGCGCCTTCGGTGGCGCGCTCTGACAACAATTTGGCCGATCTTAACAAGACGCAGGCGAGCTCTATCGTGGCATAGTCGGCCAGGACCACCCAGGAAAGGCAGCGCATTCCCACAATGCGTCAAGGCGCCAATTTGGGACGGGGTCGGAGCGCGTTTGTCGAACCTGAGGGAAATACCATGAGTTTCCGAGCATTCAGCACTGCGCTCTGGTACGCGTCAGCGCTGAGTATTTTTGGAATTGCTATTGAGATCATTATCTTCCGAAACGGCACTCCGCCAATAATTGGCAGTGTATTCACCCGGCCGAATTTCATCGATAACTTACCCCCCGTTCTCATCCTTCTTCTCTTTGTCTGGGTATTGTTCGAGCTCGGCAGCAAGCAGAGACAAGTACGGCGCGAGCACTCAGCAGTTGCCAGATTTCAATCAATCATGTCCCAGGCAGACACGGGCTTATATGTGGCAAAGGCTTTCGACCTCCGGGAGGCCCGCGCCATTCGCCGCGCCAATCTCATCATCGAATGCAGTCAGCGCGATCTTTCAAGTTTGCATGATGCGGTGCCTGCCGCAGCGGCACTTGATGCCAGTAAGCTGGCCGCCAGCTATACGCCCCTGAATGTCTATGCCTGGATTCTCCCGGTGCTCGGCTTCATCGGGACCGCCAGCGGCATGGCCTCATCGATCGGCGGGTTCAGCACCGCTCTCCAGGGCCGACAAGGCCAAATCGAAGCCCTCGCAAACGAACTGGGGCAAAAGGTCATTCCGGGGCTGTCCGGGGCCTTCGTAACGACCATCTTGGCGCTGGCGGCGGCCATAGTCGCTTATCTTTGTACCAGTGCGCTGAGGGGGTGGGACCAGGAGGCGCTCGACCAACTCGACCGGCACTGCATTGTCCTCCTATCGCGCATTCCTCAACCAGAAGGGCCGGAAGGAAAGAAGATCGTGGCCGCCCTCGACCACATATTAGAGCAATTGCGCAACGTGCTTCAAATGCCCATCAGTCTGGATAGTGCCGCGAATAATATCAAGTCGGCGTCAGAAGCACTGGCTTTGGTCGGCAGAGAGTCCGCGTCCGCAGCAGTTTCGATCAGCAAGGCAGTTTCCGATTTGGTCTCAGCAAACAACGAGCTTGCCGAAACGTTGAAATCTGAAGGACTAGAAAATGAAAACATCATTTCGGAGATCAGAGATCTGCAGAAATTGGTTGCGGCCAAAAAGAAGAAGACGCCGTCGCTGAAGAAAAGGTGATAGAAAAATCAGCGGCTGAGGACCTAATATCAGCGATCAGGGACCTCCAGAAAACGGTTTCAGCGCCCCTCCATATTACTTTGTCTCGGGACTGACGATGAGGTCCCGCTGGCAGCGAAGTCGCGGGGACGACCCGCAAGCCCCCGTCGAGATGCGGTTCATCGATATGTTCATGGCCGCACTTGGTAGCTTGGTATTTCTTGCTCTACTACTCGTATTTCTTCTACCAAAAACCACCCAGCAGGGCACCAATCAGGAGTTAAACCCATCTTTAACACTTGGAGCGTTAGGACGCTTCAGAAACCCGCATAAAACCTGGATTTGGGGGTGCCAAAACCCAAAAGTGTAGTGCCACGTCGGTGATGATTTATTGCTTGATTTTGCCGCTCGAATTACGACTCTGTGCGCACCGGCAACGGAGCCGCGCATGTACTTTCGCCGCAAGACGTCGGGCGGGCGCGCCTATCTGCAGATCGTCGAGAGCCGACGCGAGGGCGACCAGGTTCGCCAGCAGGTGATCGCCACGCTGGGACGCTACGAGGATCTCAAGGCCAGCGGCCAATTGGAGCGGCTGTTGCGATCCGGTGCGCGATTTGCCGAACAGGCGATGGTGCTGGGCGCGCTCGATGACGACACGGCGGCGCGGATCGCGACGCGGCGTATCGGGCCGGCACTGGTGTTCGAGCGGCTGTGGGAGGAGACCGGCTGCCGCGCCGTGATTGAAGAGCTTTCCGGTGGGCGCAAGCATGGCTTTGCGTTGGAGCGGGCGGTGTTCCTCACCGTGCTGCACCGGCTGTTCGGCGGCGGCTCCGATCGCGCGGCGGATCGCTGGCGGGAGGACTATGCGGTTGCCGGCACTGATGGCCTCGACCTGCATCACCTCTATCGGGCGATGGCGTGGCTGGGCGAAGAGCTGCCGGCCAAGGAGCAGGACGGCCGCACGCCATTTGCACCGCGCTGCCTGAAGGATGTGGTCGAGGAGCGATTGTTCGATCACCGCCGCGATCTGCTCACCCGCCTCGACTTGGTGTTCATGGACACCACCAGCCTGTACTTCGAGGGCGCCGGCGGGCAGACGCTCGGGCAGCACGGCTACAGCAAGGATCACCGGCCGGACCTTCGGCAGATGATCCTGGCGGTGGTGATCGACGGCGACGGGCGGCCGGTGTGCTCGGAAATGTGGCCGGGCAACACCGCCGACGTCACCACACTCATCCCGGTGATCGAGCGGCTGCGCCGGCGCTTCGCCATTGCCCGGGTGTGCGTGGTCGCCGACCGCGGCCTGATCAGTGCCGAGACGCTGGCCGAGCTCGAGGCACGCCGCCTGCTCTATATCCTCGGCGTGCGCGAGCGCACCGACAAGCTGGTGCGTGAGCTCGTGCTCGACGATCCGGCGCCGTTCGTGCCGCTGGTGATGAGCAAACGCGGCAAGCAGGTCGATTACGAGGCCAAGGCGGTGACGCTGGCGGGGCGGCGCTACATCGTCTGCCGCAACCATCAGGAGGCACAAAAGGACGCCGCAGATCGCGTCTCGATCCTCGCTGCCTTGGAGCGCCAACTCGCCAAGGGCGACAAGGCTCTCGTCGGCAACACCGGCTATCGCCGTTATCTCAAGACCATCAGCGACGAGCACTTCGCGATCGACGCCGCCAAAGTCGAGGAGGAGAAGAAGTTCGACGGAATCTTCGTGCTGCGCACCAATACCGACCTCAATCCGCTCGAAGCCATGCTCTGCTACAAACACTTGTGGACCGTGGAGCAAACGTTCCGGACCGCGAAACATCTGCTCGCGACCCGCCCGATCTTCCACAAGTTGGACGAGACCATTCGCGGTCACGTGTTCTGCAGCTTCCTCGCCCTCGTGCTCAAGAAGGCGCTGGATGACCGGATCGCCGCGGTCGGCCGCGCAGGCTCCTGGCCCGAGATCATCGCCGATCTCGACTCGCTGACCGAGACCGAGATCGAGCACGACGGCAAGCGCTTCGTCGCCCGCTCCGCCCCCCGTCCCGCCGCCAGTCTCGCCCTGCGCGCCGTCGGCGTCGCGCTTCCGCCAACCATCCGGGCAGCTGGCGAGACCGCCGCCGACTGACCCGCCCAATCCCGAAATGTAGTGCCAAGCCGCTCTCGCGGCGAAAATTTGTATTGCCGATCAGTTATTTAGCAAATCGCACTGTTGAAGATGGGTTAAAAAAGAAGCTCGATGAGCTCACCGCCGAGAACCAGAAACTGTGGCAGCAAATACCCCGGACACCGCGAGCAGGCGGCGCAAACACAGAGGAAAAGAGTATAATTAAGCGATGGTTGGGCGTTCTTCTTATGGTGAAGGGATGCTCCATCGAGCCCGAAATGTATGTGCGCTGGGAAGGAGACCTCGTCGATTTTGAGACCGATCAACCTACTTCTAAGCTACCTGAATTTGATGCGAGTGACGTCAGTAACAATCGTTATGATCTCGTCGGGCAAAAATATTTCGACATCGGGAACGGAGCGGAAATAGCCACCATCATGGCAAAGGTCCAAGAGTCGGATACTGCCGGTCTGGAGGATTTCCGCAAGAATGGATTGAACGCCAAACTATTCTATGGCGTAAGCAGGGCGCCCGGCAGTTATTCTGTTTATATCGGTCTCACCGACCCGCGCGCACAGGGCGAGCGAGAATGCGCAATCCAGCCATTCTATTTGTCGTCGAGGGGCCTCATCCCGGCGGACAAGATCACCATGACGCAGGAGCGGCCGTTCGCGTGGCTCCGCCATTTCAGAATCAATACGGACGGAACGACGACGTTGAATACGTCCCCTTGGCAGGATGAAGTATTCAAGCGTGAGCTGGCGGAGTTCTCGACCAAGCAAAGCAAGCTTCTGTGCGAGCGGAAGTCACTCTGCGGTACTATAGATGCACACTATGCGCTGCTTTTTTCGCGGACACCAACCGTGAAATTGTTATCATCGAAAGAGGAGGCCGCGCTTAAGCCGAAGGACGTCTTTAAAGAATGCGATGAATGTCCTGAGATGGTAGTTGTGCCGAAGGGCAGGTTCATAATGGGGTCCCCGGACAGCGAGACGGGGAGCAACGACAACGAAGGACCGCAGTATCCAGTGGCCTTCCCGCATCAATTCGCGGTGGGACGCTACGCGGTGACCTTTGAAGAATGGGACGCATGCGTTGCGGACATGGCCTGCGAGCAGCGGTCGGATGCGGGCTGGGGTCGCGAACGGCGACCAGCGATCAACGTCTCATGGCATGATGCGAAGTCCTACGTTGCATGGCTAACAAACAAGACGGGCAAGCCTTATCGGCTCCTCACCGAGGGAGAGCGCGAATATGTAGCCCGCGCGGGCACCCAAACACCATTTTGGTGGGGCAGCACAATTTCTAGCAGTCAAGCCAATTATGACGGCGGATTCGTCTTTGGCGAGGGTGCGAAGGGACAGTTTCGGGCGCGAACAATGCCAGTTGATAGCTTCAATCCAAATCCTTGGGGCCTCTACCAAGTTCATGGAAACGTGAGTGAATGGACAGAGGACTGCTACATGAGTTACGCGCCGACAAATCAAAGAAACAGTGATTGCAGGTTCCGTGTCCTTCGCGGTGGTTCATGGTGGGACAGTCCGATTTCGCTGCGCTCGGGCTCCCGAGACCGGTACGAGGCGGACAGCAGCGACAACAAAATGGGGTTTCGGGTTGCTCGCAGGATTGGTAATGTTGCTCCGTCTTTGGGTCCCTTACCCTTTGAAAAATTTCTACAATGATCGGGCCTTCGCCCTCATCGCCGCTGTGTGGCTGGATGGCCTTACCCCAGCCGCGATCGAGCAGGATCTGCGCGGCCTGCACGCGAGAAAAAAGGTGCAACTTGCTTGATTTGATTTTTTGCCCCCACCCACTGGGTTGCATTTACACTTGAATATTTGATTTTAAATCAAGATTTCTCGGGACATGGACGTCGA
The DNA here is from genome assembly GCA_963841765.1 of uncultured Alphaproteobacteria bacterium. Lineage (GTDB taxonomy): Bacteria > Pseudomonadota > Alphaproteobacteria > Rhizobiales > Aestuariivirgaceae > Taklimakanibacter. The sequence goes on along the minus strand of CAWJDZ010000018.1, from coordinate 116,410 downwards.
GAGAACACGGTAGCCTAACGCAGCTCATGCTATGCTCCCTTGGGGCGCAACGCGGGAGGGAGCAGCAATGCCCGAAGAACAACGGATTGAACTTAAACCAGTCGACGGCGCACATCTATTGATGGTCGGGAAGACAGCCGTTCATCTGACAGACAGCGATGTACTGCAACTTAGTCGATTGTTTCCCACCTATCTGCGACGACTTCTCGAAAGCACACGCCCATCAGATTCCACAGATGTGGTGCCGATCGCGCCAGTGCCGATTACCGATGTTGTCGTGAATGAGGACCTTCATCAGCGTCAGGTCCATCTAACCATAACCGACGCGGCGGGGGGAGATTTTGACCTTGCGCTTGAGGCTCCACGGGCTCGCACAGTAGGAGAGCGGTTGATTTCCCGAGCCGCTGTGATTGAGTTCGATGAGAGGATGCGCCAGAAACACGAAGATGACCCAGGCCCACCCGCCTGTACTCCCTGTTAGCCTGATATCGTAGGTGAAAATGGCAAGTCCGGCCGCGTGTCCCGGCCGCTGCGCCGAGCCGCCCGCGTCGAGCAGGCCGAGCTCGTCGCGCTGGCCGCCGTGCTGGGCCTCATCGATCGCAACCTGAGCGAACGCGCCACGCGCGAGAGGGTGCTCGTCCGACGCGGTGGCTTGATCACCGAACCAGCCCTACACCAGAAAGCCCGGCTGGAACCCCGCCGGCGCGATGCTGTTTCTTGGATGACGAATCGCGGCCGCTGCTGTCGCTCGAAAACCACACGGAACCGAATTCGCCCCTTGCCTTGATTTTGCCGGTGATCAGGCCATGTCAGGCCACGGTTGGGCACCCCCATGAGCGGAAAGAAGACACGGGGGTGTCAAATGGCGATCAGGCAAGCTGTCCAGTTGTTCGTGCTCGCGCTGGCGGGGGCGACGCTTGCGGGCTGCATCCAGCACACGGTCACCGAGCGATCGGCGTCGCTGGGCGTCAGCTCGCAAGCGTCCCCGGCGCAGGCAGCGCCGCAGCGCCGTGCATCGCTCGCGCACCACCGGCGCGTGGCCGCAGCGTCGAGGAAGCACATACCGTTCGCGGGCAGGCGGGCCGCCGCCAAACAGGCTGCGGCCACGACGGATCGCTCGGTTGGGATCGCGAGCTTCTACAAGTATGACTTAAAGACCGCGAGCGGGGAGCAGTTCAACCCCAGCGAGCTGACCGCCGCGCACCGCACACTGCCGTTCGGGACGCGCCTGCGCGTTACCAATGTCGCCACCGGGCAGTCCGTCACCGTCAGGGTCAACGACCGCGGCCCGTTCATCCCCGGGCGCGTGGTCGACGTCTCGCATTCCGCCGCCGAAGTGCTCGGCATGGTCGACCGCGGCATCACCAAGGTGAAGCTCGAGGTGGAGAAATAGAGGTTGGTGCGCTGGCGCCTGGTCGATCTGGCGCAATGTATTCGAGGAGTTCCGAATCCTTGATACCGCGCGAGCGATCGAGGTCGCAGGTCACGGTGAGTCCTTTGTCGGTCGAAGTGGCGGCGATCAGCTGGATGATGACCTTATGGCTGACGAGCGGCTTGCCGCGCCAGTTCTGGGTAATGTAGGCGGTAGGCGAACAATCGGTGCTCGATGCGGTTCCATTTGAGCCAATGACTGACAAGGCACGGCGGATGGTCGGGTTAGTCATAGCCCCACTTCTTATCCTGGTAGAGCTGTTGCTGTGCCTGGAAGGGGTGGGGGCATGGCAAGATGAGTGAAATCTTCTGGGTTGGGCCTTTCCTGGCCGTTGCTGGCGGCCTGTGGTTGGCCTCGGTTGGTTTGACTTTTAGCAAGGCCAAACCCACGAGCCGCCGTCGAAGCTAGAAACGCCGAAATCTACGATCATTCAAGCGTGGAAGTTAGATCTTCTTCAGTTCCAGCCAAACCCGGGTAGCTACTTGGCGTTACTTGGTCGGTCGGTGTGAGAGGACGTTCAACAAGTGGCACTTATTGTCGGATTGCCCGATGCTGCTAAATCCTCGCCATCTCGTGCGAGCCTGAACGGCCTTGATGGGATCAATTTTTTCAATGCTGCTATGTTGGCTGGCTTCGGTCCCTATGTAGCCGTTTATCTGGCCGAGCAGAAATGGACGCAGGAGAACATCGGTTTCGTTCTGACCGCGAGTGGTCTCGCTGGCTTGCTTGCCCTCATGCCCGGCGGCGAACTGCTGGATTCGGTCCGCTCGAAGCGGGCTCTAGTAGCGCTCGGCGCCAGCATGGTCGCTGTCACTGCACTCGTTATTGGAATTTGGCCGAACTTTCTGCTGGTTTTTACCGCGTTGGTGCTCCACGGAACCACTGGCGCCTTCCTTGGGCCAGCGATCGCTGCCATCAGCCTCGGCGTAGTGGGTCATTTCGCTTTAGCCGAGCAGCTCGGGCGCAATCAGCGTTTCGCTTCCGCCGGATCGCTGATCGCGACGGGGCTCATGGGCCTGATCGGGTATTTGCTGTCGTACCAGGGGATGTTCCTGATCGCCGCCGCGCTTGTTCTCCCACTGCTCGTTGCACTAGCTGCGATCCGTCCAGGCGATATTGACTTCGCGCGCTCGTGCGGCGCGGCCCGTCCCGATGCGGCCGCGAGGACCACTCATCGAAGTCTTTGGAAGAGCCCGGGGATGCTTACCTTTGCCGCTTCCCTGTTCCTGTTCCAACTTGCCAACGCTGCCATGCTACCGATTGTGGGAGCCGCTCTCGTATACGACGGAGAAAGCCGCTCCTCGCTCATCGTTGCCGCATTGATCATCCTACCGCAGATCGTCGTTGCCCTCTTGGCTCCTTGGGTTGGACGGCAGGCGCGAAGCTGGGGTCGCCGGCCGCTTCTCCTCATCGGTTTCGGGACTTTGCCGATCCGTGCGCTCCTGTTTGCCTTTTTCGCAGAACCATTGTTTCTTGTCGGCTTTCAACTGCTTGATGGCATCAGCGGAGCGATCATCGGCGTGCTCACAGCACTGGTCACTGCCGACATTACGCACGGCAGCGGTCGGTTCAATCTGGCTCAAGGCATGATTGGAACTGCGTCCGGAATCGGTGCTGCACTCAGCACTGCAGTCTTTGGCCTGATCGCCGCGAATTTTGGCCGCACGACAACATTTCTGACTATGGCGGCGGTAGCCTTGCTTGGCGCCTCAATCATGTGGCTCTTGATGCCAGAGACGAGACCGTCGACCGAGAAGTAACTCATCGTCAGGTCCGAGTTGGAAGATCGGGTCGGCGAAACGGCGGCCAATCCCTATCTCTATATGGCCGCGCAGATCGTCACCGCGCCTTGACGGCATGGAACATGCCGCCGCTTGCTTTGCGTGCGGAGTACCGATGAGTGTGCATGGCACTGAAAGCCGCTCGAACCAGCGCCTACGGGTAGCATTCGAGGCCAGGTGGCGTTCCCGCGTTCGTGACGTATGCGTCGAGCTAATTTCGAAACCTTACTTGATTTTTTTGCCCCCACCCCAACGGGTTCCATACACGATGGCTGACGGGTGCGTTTTACAAAACTTGATTATTTGATTTTAAATCAAGATTTCCCGCAGCAGCCGTTTAGGACAAAAATCTTGATTTAAAATCAAATATTCAAGATAGGGGTGGCCCGGGGGGCAAAAAACAAAAAGGTTTTGCGGCAGAACTCGACGCTGGGCCATCGCGACCGCGCGAGTTTTTTGATTTATAATCAAAAATTCAAGTTTGGTGAAACTGCCCCTGTCGGTAGTTGTCTTGGGGGGTGGGGGGCAAAAAATTCAAAAAATTGAGGTGGGCGTTACAGTTCCGTGCGGGTAGTGCGGGGACCTGCGGGGGACCTCTCAGCCCTTTCCTACTAACTTGCACTAGCCATTCTCCGCGCGTCTAAGGACGCTCTACCCGCAACTCCCCGCACTACCCGCAACCCTACACTGGGTCAGACCAGAGCATCCAGCGCTGTATCTTGTCGTGCGTGTCGGCTCTGCCGAGTACGATCTTGTCGCCATCGTAAATTCGCCCGTGGATACGCTTGAGCCACAGCCCCAGTTTCTTTGTGTCTATCCCGCGGCCGCGTCCGCCGTAGCCGCACTCAAGCTCCAGAAACTCGCGGAATTCGGGTGCTTTGGGGACCGTCTCGCTGGTCTCGAAGTGTTGGCCATTCACCTCTATGATTTTCTTCCTGGTCTCGGTCGCTCCCGCCAGTTGCACGATCTCACGCGCCGTGTACAGCTTGTTCGGCTCCAGGTGCGCTCGCCAGTGGGTCATTAGCGTGAGCGCCGCGGCGCGCTCGGGGTCCATGTCCCGCGCCTGCTCCATGCTGCGCACCGGGTCGTCCTCGCCAAGCCAAATCAACGGCTCACGCACGAAGCACGACCACTTCTCATAGCTGGCGATCGGCGCGCACTCCACGCGCGCCCCGGATTTAAGGTAGGCCCGGGCGATCGTGAGCACCGCGGCGACATACGCCCCGCGGTCGGCCATCACGCGCTCAACTGGGCTAAACGCGAATGTCCGCTGCTCGGGGTGCTCCAAGTGCGGGTCCAGGTTGCTCTGAATGGTCCGTCGGGTCATGTCACCCCTGACGCCGATGTTGTTGCCGTTGGCAAACAGCGTGCCGCGCCAGTCGAGCTCGGGCATCTCGCTCTTGCCCAGGATGCGAGTCCGGATGATCGGGCGCTCGGTGATCTGGCAGAGCATCGCCCCGCCAAGGTCATGGATGCAGTTGTCCAGCGATATGACCGGCACGCCCTCCAACACCAAAGCGCCGAGGCGCTTCTCCATTTCCTCCTCTGACTCCGCCACTGTCACCACCGGGCATTTCTGCGCGCGCACAATAGTGCTAGCGATGTCGGCCAGGTAGCTCTTGCCGCTGCCCGGCGTCGTGGCGCGGATGAGATGCAGTGGGGTGACGTCGCAGCCACCACGCAGCACCGGGGTCATCAGGGCGGCGAGCGCAACTGACCTGTCCACGTCGGTTGCGAATGGGAAGCCACTGAGCAGGTCCTTTAGCCGCCACAGTGAGGCCTCAGCGGCCTCACGGGTAGCGAGGATAGGCGGCAGATGAAGCCCCTGGGCCGGTGCATACCACAGCCTGGTCTCAGGGTCGTAGCCGGGCTCGGACAGGACAGAGCCGTTTGGGCGAAGCGTCGGTGCCGACACCACCCCTACAACGGGGGGCAAACGCCAATCGCCCTTGGCCAACAGCATCTCGACGACCGCCTTAGGCGGGTCGACGCGCTTCCAGCGCATCGAACGTCCATCCCATCTAACGAACGTAGCCGCATGCTTGTTGAGCAGATAGGACATGCTGGGCGGGCTCATCCGCTCCAGCAGCGTGACCTCGGTCTGGCTGTTATCGGCGGCTGGTCGCTTGTCCACAACCGGTCGGCACAGGAAGTGCGCGCCAGCCCGCACCATGACCGGCACGCCCGCCGCGAGCAGCGCTTTTTCGGCCTCGTCCACCACACGGGCGATCTCGCCATTTACAACAAAAATGGGCGGCGGTGCGCGCTTTTGGCGTCCAAGGGCCGCGGCGAGTGTGCGCCGCGCCTTTCGCTCCGCGTGGTCTGGGCCATCCTTATAAAAGTGCTCTGAGATTCCGTTGTTGCGGTCGAGCAGCACGGCGAGGATGACTTCATCTGGCTTGCCGGCTCGCAGCAACTCGCAGGCCACGTAGAAGCAGGCCTCGGATCGGCTTGGGAAGGTGAGTCCTGGTGCCTCGCCCGTCTTAACCAGCGTGCGCAGCCGCTCGGGGTTATTCAGCAAGATGAGATCATCGAGGGCCTGGCGCGCACGGTGGCCACCTTCGATCGGCCGCGCGCTAGCGAGTTCCGCCTGCGTCGCATCGATGTGCTCGTCGATGTTGACGAGCGGCCACGCGCCGACCTGGTTGCCGGTGATGGTGATGTAGCGCGTGGCGCGGCGGTAGAGCTCGCACGTCACGCCATCTGGCGCCTTCAGCTTACGGTGGATCGGCGTTCCTTTGCTGTAGCCGATGATCCGCACCCCAGTGCCACTCGGCGTGACCTCGGCATAACTGCCGACCGCCTCGATCTTCTGCTGCGCCCAGGGCTTGAGCACGCCGGTGTCGGGATCGCGGCAGTCGTCTATGTCGAACGCGCCGATGTCGGTTTCGGTCAGCACAAAGCCAACGCCGTCCGCGGCCCCATTCGCTGCGACCGCGTCCGCATAGGGCGCCCACGAGGAGGGGTCGTCTGTCTTTGCCTTGATGTTCGGCGACCGCGCGCGATAGGGAACCTTGGTTTGCTTCCCTGTGTTGGTGGTCAGAAATCGCCAGATGACCCAATTTGGCTTGGCGACAAGCGGGCGAGGGCGGGCGGCAGCGTCTCGGTGGGGGTCATCGCGCGCCTCGCGCCTGGAAGTGTTCGCAGCTCGGCGTCGAGGGCGAAAGCGCCGCGCCGTGGTAACCAGTCAGCTCGAGGAACCGACGGCAGCTATTAAGGCGCACGATGCGCGCGATCATCTCCATAGAAACGGCGGCCCGGTTCCGGCCCAATGCGTCTCCTCGGCCATGTCGGGGTTGCCGGACAGTTGATGAAGATCGTAAGGCATCGCGGCGGGTCATGGCCCAGTCCTCCGCGGCAGCTCGGCCGGGATGTCCGAGATCGCGGACACCGACGTCGGCTTCGGCGCTTCATTGCCGTAGCAATCCCACCGGTCATTGTGTTGGTAGCGGGAGAAAATGTCCGCATAGCGCGAGGACGGGCACAGGGTTTCGACCAGTTCGTAGAACGCGACAGGCTTTACCGAGTGTTCACGCACCGGGGCATGTAGCACCGTGGTCTGGTTGCTGAGCGTGACGATGGGTTGGCCACGGACCGCCATAATGCAGTGTTCGGTCTGATTCCGCAGCCAGTGGCCATTGCCCACGTGGTCTTTGACCCACGTTAGGATAGTCCTCGCTTCAAAACCCCAAGCGGCAAGCGCGTCGTACGCCTCGCGCATGTGGAAATTTGTGGTCCAGAACCAGAGGATACAGTCCGCGTGCATGATGGACGGGAGCGGAAACGCGTGGATTTCAGCTATCGACATGCACGGGTAAGGCCGCACGCCACGTCTGGAAGGGTCCTGGTCTCCAATCTCGTACGGCCACGGCACGTCGCAGGTGACGACACGGTACGGACCACGATTCGGCAAAGGGGGCGGCTCGGTCCGAATCGCTTCCGCCTGCTGCGCGTTCTTGAGGCGTCGATAAGGACCGTTCACCCGACCGTTGCGGTCCATGTCGGCGAGTAGCTTGCCGTATTTCTCCGGCTCTGCTGCGGCCGCATCGACAACGGCAAGCCGCTTCTCGACTTGCTTGTGGCTCTCGCCGTAGAGCTTGCCTACAATGGCCGTGACCCGAACCTGTGAGAAATCTTTCTCACAGGTTGCCCCGCCTCCATTGAGGTCGGTACGCTGTCCGGGCGTCTTTTGCTCGCGCAGCGCCGCGAGGATGCGTTGCTGCTCTGCGGCAAGCTCCGACTGCGTCAGGGGCTTGCGCTGCACGTTCTCCTCGATCTCGATCCGGAGCGAGAGCGGGAGTCTACAAAGCGTGTCGGAATCGAGCTTCATGGCACGCTCCCATCACCACACCTCACGATCTTGACCTCGACCGTCTCGAGGCCGAGCCGTTTGCACGCGGCGAGCCCTCGAGCGCCAGCCAGCAGGCGTCCGTTCTCGTCGACGGTGATCGGATGCAGCAGGCCGATCTCGGCGATGCTCGTGGCAAGCCCGGCGATGTCGCCGAGGTTGCGGCGGGTGCGGTCGCCGACGATGATCTGGTCGATCGGCAGCACCGCTTGCGTCGCCTCGGGAGTGGCTTTAGTCTCGGCGGTGAGGTTCTGCTGGGAACCGATGCACTGCCGAGACCCGCCGTCGCCAGCGGCGGGTCTCGCGCTGTTGGAGACCATGGCTCACTCGGTCGCCCGGGTGCCTCGCGGGCGAGCGTCTGTCCGGAAATACGCCCGGCCGTTTATGATCTCCGGCTCCTCGAGCAGGCCGTCATGAACCCAGCGATCGATCGTTTTCGTCGAAACGCCCCAGCGTTCCGCGAAGCGACGCTTGGGCTCCCGCATGGGGCTGTGTTCAATGCTCACATTCGCTTTTCTCCTCACACCTGGTAAGACAAGGGTGCGGAAAGTATGGACAAGGCGGTGGGCTGTGCTCCAGCGGATATAAGTGGTGGGTACTTTTTTCCGTGATAGCGGGAGACGGGAGGCCCGGGCGAAGACGGCCAACGCTGCAAGAGTTAGGCGATCAGGGGATGCACGGGTCATGCGCGGCACAAAAATGCCGGCCACGAGCGCCGGCTGAGGTGGTGGCGCTTGCCGGCGGTGCCTCTACCTAGCGTCAAAATTCAGGATCACTGCTTTCATATGGGCCCGATGATGATCCGCAAGCGAAAGACCATAAAGGCCAAGCGGGAAGAAGAGTATGCGGCTTATGAAGCTAAAATGGGCGGACGTACGCTGGCTAACGTGGATGAGGACGAGCGGCGAGCGGAAATTGCGGCTGCGGTTGGCGATCCAGTCAAGATGCGGGAGCTTTGCCTGCGACAGGCCGCCCAGGAGGAGGCCATTCACCGTGAAATGGAGGACCTGTTGCTGCCAATTTTCGACGATTACAACATCCCGCGTGATCATCCTAAAAGATGGCTTCGATCTATGCTATTGGCTTGCTCAAGAGTGCGGGCGGTTAGCCTGGTTTTCTCAAACGCGGCCATTGTAGTGGCGCTTACGAGGCTGGCGAAGGCCATTTTCGAGGGCGGCAGGGGTGCGAGGGGTGGAGGCTGGGGCGCGGTGATTTGAGGTTCGCGGATCGCGAGTCCCCTGGTGTTGGGTTTCCCGCAATGCGAGTCCCAATTGGCGTGTGTCGGCAGGCGGAGCGACGGAGCCCTGTTGGTTTCGGGACGGCGTAGGGTTCAGGAGGAATTGAACGCGCGCCGCAGATAGAGATGCGCCATCTCGAACTCGACCTTGTTCGGACAGCCTGATGCGAGAGCGAAGTGAATGCGGCGAACGCTGGTGCGCACCAGAGCACCGAGCTTCAACAGCTTGAGCCGGATGGTGGCGGCGGCGGCGTCGGCGAACTGGGTATGGCGCAGGCCGACGCGACGCAAGGTCTCGACGAGAACATAGGCCATTGCCGAGAACCACATGCGCAGCTGGTTGGCCGCCATCGTGGCGGAAGACGCGCGGTCGGCGAACAGCTCGAACTGCTCGCCGATGCGGTTCTCCGCCTCGCCGCGGGCGCAATAGAGATCCTCGTAAAGGGGGCGCGCTTCATGGGCGAGGCAGGTGCGCTTGAGCGAGGTGACGACAAAACGAGGATTGGCGCCCTCCGCCGTATGCTCGGCCTTGCCGACAACGCGGCGCGTGCAGCTCCAGCTGTCGTGCGTCCGATAGCGGAAGTTGCGGAACACCCGTGCCGGCTTGCCGGTGGTCATGTGCCGCTGCCTGGCCTCGGCGCTCTGTTCGGCCAGCGCCGTTTCCAGGCGGGAATTGCGCGCCAGCCCGAACACGTAATCGACGCGGTTCGCCTCACACCACCGCATCAGCGGGTCCGTGGAGAAGCCGCTGTCGCCGCGCAGCACGATCCGCACCCGCGGCCACTTCCGGCGAATCTGCGCAATGATGCGCGCCACCTCCGCGACAGCACCCTCGCTGCCGGCGACATTGGCGCGCCGTTGCCTCGCCAGTAGCAGGTGACGGCCACAGAACACGTACAGCGGCAGATAGCAGTAATTGTCGTAGTAGCCGTGAAAGAAGCGGCCCTCCTGCTCGCCATGCAGCGGGATGTCGGTATTGTCGAGATCGAGCACGATCTGGCGTGGCGCACGCGCGTGCGCCTCGAGGAAAACATCGACCAGCAAGGCATCGACCCGCGCCCCGTCGCAATCGATCTTGTGATACTTCGACGCGTGCCGCTTCGGCGTATGCTCAAGACGATTGAGCGTGCTCTTGCCGGCCAGAGCCTCGCAGTCCGTCCGCAGCACCGGGCTCAGCTTGCCCGCCAACACCGCAAGCGTCGGGTCTTTGCGCAACTCGTCGTGATCGTTGAGATCCTCGTAGCCCAGCACCAAGCCAAAAACCCGCTGCCCCACCAGCGTCTCCACACGGTGCTCGACGTAGCGGGAGTTGCGCCGGTCCATGAAGCACTGGGCAAACCGATGGATCAGCCCGAGGCCGCGATCCACTTGTCCCAGCAGCAACGCCCCGGCGTTCGACGTGATCGCTCCGCCGTCGAACCCGGCAACAACCGACCGTCGCTCAACCGCTTCAAATTCGAACAGCTTCGCAGTACACTCTGCTTGCATCGGGGACCACCTTAGTCCGAGACAAATTGTTGCTGCACAACACTTTTCTCAGATTCTCAACCCCGATGCACTCCCCGGGTTTGAGAAATCCAGGCTAGGGCTGCGACCAGCCAAGGCTCCGATTAAGTTTGATGACTACGCTTATGCGCTGTTAATTTGTCGCATAGCCAAGGCCCGGTCGGAAATCGCGGCCGAGCGTGGATGCACCGACAAGGGTGTTTCCGACATTGATGCATGCCGCCGAATCATGCGGGAGCATCCTGACTGGTACCAAACCAAGAAGGGTGGCCGGGTCAGCGCCGAGACGCTGGCAAAACGCTACCACGCGGCACCGCCATCAACCTGGATGATGGCGGACGATTGGTGCCGCCGCGCCGAGATATCACGCGCTCGCTGACATCTTCAACGCGACGACTCTCCTCCCGTGTTCCTCGGCCAGCGCCAGCACGTGAGCGGCCCAGCGGTCGAGCGCCGCGCGCTTCTCAGGGATATACCTCGCTTTGTTGTAGGTCCTCGCAATGCGATCGCCTTGCACATGGCCGAGCACCGCCGAGACGACGTGTGGCGCGATGCCAAGCTTGTCAGCCATGACGGTCGCGGCGCTTCTTCGTAGGTCATGAAACGTCCAGCCCCCTACCCCGGCGGCGTTGTCGATCTCGCGCTTGATCTTGGAAAATCCCCAGATCGGCGCCTGCCGTTCACCGTAAAAACGAACCGATCTCCGATGCGCGGACATGCCGTCAGATCTCAATGGCAGCCTCGCTGAGCGGAATTTCGTGCGGCACGTTGTTCTTGGCGCGCTCGCGCGGCAATCGCCACAGACGAGCCTCCAAATCGATTTCCGACCGCTGCAATGCGCTGACTTCGGTGCGTCGTGCGGCGGTCAGGATCAGTAGCTGCACGAAGGATCCGCCGGGGTAGCCGAGCTGCTCGGCGGCTCGCCAGATCGCTGCCAGTTCCTGATCGTTGAGCACCCGTTCGCGCATGACCTGCGGCGCCGGACGGGGCAGCCCCGCAACCGGACTGGCCGCGATCATGTCGCGACTCAGCGCCCACGAGAACAGCTTGCCGACGACCGCCTTGGTGCGGTTGGCGGCAGCGGGGCCACTTGTGTCCGCAACGTGGTCGAGAAACGTGATCACGTCACGCCGGGTGATGCTGGCGATCGGTCGCGCGCGCCAAGCAGCTTGCAGTCGTTTCAGCACGCGCTCGGCCTCGGCGATCGTGCGCGGCCGGCAGTGTACCCGCACGTGGCGCGCCAGGAACAGTTCGCTCACGGCCTCGATGCTGTCGGCCCGCGCCATCGCCTTCTCAATGGCCGGATCGATGCCTTCCGCTGCCTTGGTCAGCGCCTTGCCGGCCAGGCGGCGCGCCGCGCTCAGATCGATGGCTGGCCAGCTCCCAGCGTATGCTTGCGGGTCCGCCCGGCATGACGATAGCGTATCGCCCATGATTTCGCGCCGCGGGCTGCACGACCAAGTACAAGCCGCGCATGAGGCCTCCGGGATCTCGCGCCGATCCGGCCCCGGCCGGACGGTCTGTACCGACTTTGTGGTGAGCTTCGCCATTGTTACCCCCGTTCCGGATACCCGTTGCGGGTAACGCCGGGGGAACGTAGCTGGCCTGTCTAGGTGTGTCCAGGAATGTTCCGGCATGACCCCACAACTGATCATAGAAATCAGGCATATCTACCATTTTTTGGAGTATCCGCGTCGCATTGTCCGGCCTTGTCCGGGACCTTGCTCTTTGCGCCGATGAGGTGATCGAGTGAGGCGGCGGCATTTCATCACGATGCTCGGCGGCGCGGCGGCGTGGCCGGTTGTGCTACGCGCGCAGCAATCCACGGTGCCGGTGATCGGTTATCTGCACAGCGCATCCCCCGAGCCCTATTCAGCCATGATTGCAGCCTTCCGGCAGGGCCTCGCCGAGACAGGGCATATCGAGGGCGAGACCGTCAGGATCGACTACCGTTGGGCGGACGGTCAATTCAATCGGCTGCCTTCGTTGGTGGCCGAGCTCCTGACGCGCCGCCCGGCGCTGCTCGTCGCCGGCGGCGGCGATGTGTCGCGGCCGCGGCACGGGCCGCGACGACCGCTGTTCCGATCGGTGGGGACCCCGTGCGGTATGGCCTCGTCAGCAATCTCAGCCGTCCTGACAGCAACATGACCGGGGTGACGTTCTTCACCATCACGCTCGGTCCGAAGCGCCTGGAGATCTTCCGGGAACTGCTGCCGAACGCCGGCCGGATCGCCCTAACTGCGCATCAACGTCCAACTGGTAGATGCCGCGACCGGTGGCCACCAATGGGCCGAGCGCTATGATGGTTCTCTGGCCGACATCTTCGCTCTCCAGGACAGGTGACAAAGGCTGTCGTCGCAGCGCTCGCGGTGCAGCTTACTCCCAGCGACGAGGTGACAATAGGTAACCGCGATACCAAGGTGCCCGGACGCCTACGACGCATTTTTGCGTGGCTGGGAGCACTATCAGCGCACGACGCCTCAGATTTTGCCAGGGCGATTCCCCATTTCGAAAGAGCGATCGAACTCGATGCCGACTATGGCCGGGCTTATGCTGCCCTGGCGATGGTCTATTTTCGAAGCTATGATCAGCGCTGGGCAGGCAGTCTTGGACTGTCACCTGATGCTGCATTCCGCAAGGCACAGGATTACCTGCAATCGGCAACGCACCCGACCTGACCGCGCATCAGGTGGCTGGCAACATCTTGCGGGACCGCGGCTGGTATGATGCTGCCCTGAAGGAGTTCGAAGCAGCGATTGCTCTCGATCCAAACGATCCCTGGACCTATGCCGACCTGGCCTTCACCCTGATCTCGGCCGGCCGGCCGGCCGAGGCGGAAGGAAATCGAGACCGCCATCCGCCTCGATCCCCACTATCCGCCCATCTTCATCTTTATCGTGGGTTGGTACAGTTCGCTCAGGACCGAGACGAAGCGGCAAAACCTTCGAGCAGGCGTCCCGGTTGAACCCGGAGGCTCCATGGGTCGGCCTGTTTCTCGCTTCGGCCTTTGGCAAGAACGGGCGCAAGAAGCGAAGCTCTCGAAGCCGTCGCCGCCTATAACGCGGCGCGCGTGAAGGCAGGCGGTGTGCCCTTCGTGATGCAAGAACTAACGTTTCCAGGCCTGAGTCCCGCGTCCGATGGATATCGTGCCGCCGCAACAGGACCGCCTGACTCAGGGAGTTGTCCTTTGAACATTCCCATTTATTTGAACGATGCGAAGCAGCGGCTGAACGGCGATGAAATCAGGATGCTCCTTTTCGGCCATCGGGTCCATGGCCGAACCCAGGGGGAGGGAAAGGACTATGGGATGTTTATCCTGGCGGAAGATGGGCTCGTAACGGGCTTCGGCCGCTGGGACAAAGGCCCGGGCAAAGCCTCCATCAGGAACGAGACCTTTTGTGTCGTCTACCCGGCAAACGAATGGTGCACGCAGGTATACCGTAATCCCGGCGGCAGCCGGGCGAAGGAGAACGAGTATTACTTTTTCAGCAACTTTGGCGGCGCACTCCCGTTCTCGCAAGTGAACTAGCGCGCATCCCGGCGAAGTGGAATTATTTGCTCTGACTTACGTGAGACGCCGACGGCGTCGAATGACGCCAGCTGCGAGCGCGTCTCAAGCACGTCCGACAAAGTTCAATAGGGGTAGTAGTAATATTCCGGTATGGGGCCTGTGGGCACCAGAAGCTCCTCGAGCTTTTTCAGCGCCTTCTGCATCATGCTCGGAGATTTGCCGGAGTCGAGATCGCGCTTGATGTCGACGATGATATCGTTCGCGGCGTCGAGGCGGTGCGCCAGCGTTGCCGTGACATAGAGCAGGGCGGCCACGTTCTCCTTGAGAAGCGTCGATGCCTCGGCGAAGTGGAATTCCGCCCGCTCGACGGCGCGCACGTCAGCCGTGTGAGGCTTGTCCAGAATGAGGGCGAGCTGACTGAAATCGGTGCCCTGGCCGGGAGACCGTGGCGATCTGCTGGCCGTCGCGCAGGACCTCGACCTCGCCGTGGCGCAGGATGAACAGCTGTCCGGTCGTCGAGCCTGCGTACAGGATGGTTTCTCCGGGGTCGAAAGCGATGACCGGGAGTGCTGCAATGCTTTTCTTGAAGGCCTCTAGGTCCGGAATGAATGGCATGTGACTGATCCCTCTCTGATCGAATGGCGACTGTTGATCGTTTGAGCCCGGAAGTTCTCATGGAATTGCCGCGGCGCTCAATCCCTTTGTTTTGCGCATTGGCTTGCTAGCGCTGACAATACCAGCAGGCGAAATAGCCCACATAATAGACGCCGATTTGGGCCCCCGACTATCCTTGATCGGTTCGTAACCCGTTATATAGGGCGTTCCCAGAATAGGCACTTGGCCGTAATACGCTCTGCCTGTTTTGATCAACTCAGCGCCGGTCCCGCCAGAACAGTACCGATGGCTCGGCCCTGCCGTCGGGCTTTGGCACACTGGTCGAGACACGAACATATTCGTCTCCGTTTCTGGCGAAGAGTGTCGCCGTCATCCCTCTGCCGTCTTCCTTTCCCACCGCGTCAACAATATCGAAATTGTTGTTGATCTTGGTCGTGCCGAAATGGAGAGCAGGGGCCTGCTTGCCGCCGACGGCTTCTTGCCCTTCGAGTTTGGGAGCTCCCAATTTGGCGGTCATCGCCATTAGGCTTTCCATGGATTTTGTGATTCTCGGGTCTGCTTGAGCACGCCCGATGCTGGGCATCACGTGCGATGTTGCGATGAAGTATCCAGCGACGAGAATGCCGACGAGAAAGTTCTTGCCATTCATTGGCGACTCCCGGTGCAACGCGTAGGAAAATTCGTCAGGGGTTCATGAACCACGGCCCTTCCAGGCGGGCGCGAGTGGCCCGCGTCGTGCGAGGCCTCGTCCGGGGCGGGGAGCGGGGGCGCCCTCGTAGAGCTCGAGGCGCCGGTCGATCACGAAGCGGAACCAGACGCCGCAGATGAGGCTCGTCACCAGCGCGGTGAGGATCAGCGTGACGAAGAAGCGCTGGTTGATGATGCCGAGGCTGTAGGCGAGGCTCGCCAGCACGATGCCGGGGCCTCCTCGGGTCGTCATCGCCACGCTGAAGTTCCAGGCGACCATCCCGGAGTGGCCGGCGATCCGCATGGCGGGCCACACCGTCAGGATGACCAACGGCACTGGAAAGACGAAATACTTCAGCGTGAGGAGGACATCCATGTTGCCCGCGAAGTTGATCTGCAGCCCACCATGGCGAAGTAGATGGGAACGAAGAAGGACATGGAGAAGGTCCTGACCGTCTCGCGCGCCTCCTGGAACTCGCGCGCTGGAGCGAGCCGAACAGCATCCCGGCGATCAGCGCTCCGAACACCGCGCCCACGTCGATTAGGAGGCGAGCGCGGCCAGGGCCAGGCACACGATGAGCAGGTAGCCGACGGGGTACACGCGGGAGAACCGCGGCGCCACGCGATTGATGAGAGCAATGATGCGGGGCCCCAGCGCCAGGAAGAAGGCGATGAATACGAGGCAGACGACGACGGCGCCGCACCAGTTCGCCGACGTGGACGTCGCCACTGGCCTGCACCGTCGTCGCCACGGCGATCGCGGTCCAAGGACGATGTCGTGGAGCGTCGCCGTCGCCACCACGACCCTGGCGAACTTCGTGGGCATGAGGCCGAGGTCGATAAAGATCTTCGAGATGACCGGGATGGACGTCACCGTGACGGACACGGCGAACACGATCTTGAACGCCACTAAATTGGCGGTGTACGGCATGTACCGGTCCAGCTGGAGGAAGGAGACCGCCCACCAGCCCAGCGCGAACGGCACGGTGCTCGTCACGATCACGAGCAGGCCGATATCGCGATTCTCATCGGCGGGCAGCTGGCGCTGGATGTGGAATCCCGAGGCGAACATCAGCATGCAGAGCCCGAGCCAGTAGAAGGCGTTTCAGGAGCACCTTGTGTCCGACGAATTCGTCGAAGAGAAAGAGGTCGTACGCGCCCCAGGACAGCCCGCCGAGGACCGAGGGGCCGAGGATGATCCCGGCGCTGATCTCCCCGATGACCCGAGGCAGCCTGAGCCGCTCGAACCAGTGGCCGAAGAAGTGCGCCGCGACGACCAGGATCACGAGGGAACAGGAGAAACCGGGTCAGGGAGTGCGCATCCATCAATGATGTCCTTTAATCGGCCGAGTTGCGGTCGGACATGCCCGGCACTTTTGCGACGACGCCGGCGCCCGACGTTCAACGGACGGTGTGTCACTTGTGGAGCCGCGCGGCGCGGGCATCGCGGATGCGCGGATAGACGCTCTCGCGCGAGGTCTCGAGGTCACTTGAGATTGTCGTTGTCGCTCCAGGCGCGGCCGGCGGTGAAGACGGCCCGATCGGCACGCCGCGCGCGCCGAGCCTTCGAAGGCCTCGGTGAGGTCAGCCGTCATCTTGCCGGCGCGGATCAGCCCGTCGATCTCCTCCCAGAGGCGCCGCGCCCCGGTGCGCGTCAGCTTCGCGAGGCCGATGAACTCGCCATCCGCCTCAGTCGAGCGGCAGATCCTTCGACGCGCGCACCACGCGGTCCTCCGCGAGGACGACCTTCTCGTCCTCCTCGTCGAACGTCGTCTCTGCGCTCGACGGCCAGCGCGACGTCGCCCTCCGCGGCCAGCAGGTCCTCGAGGACCGTCGGACGAAGATGACATCGCTGGAGAGGATTTTCAGGTTCGACTCGCTTTCTTCGTCGGCCCCAGCCCCGTCGCGATGTTCGTCATCTGGTACCACCGGGTTGAAGGCGAACGTGCCGCCGTAGTCCCCGGAGTGCAGTGGCCGAGATCATGTCGCCCGTCTTCAGGCTCTTGTAGAGCGGGCGGTAGGTGAGGTTGTCGGGCTTGAGGACGAATTCCTGGCCGGGCCCCAACGGGATGGGCTCGGCGATATTGTCGGTGCGGATCTTGTTGCCCGGCAGATCGAGAAGGATTTCGACGCCTGGCGGCAGGTCGCGCTTGAGGCGCAAGATCATGTCTCTGACATCGTCGAGCGAGCCATGCGCGCCATTGACGCGCGCGATGTTCATGCCGGCGGCGTGGAGACGCGCCAGCGACGCCTGATCGGCAGTCTTCGGACCGATCGTGCAGATGAAACGCGTTTTTACGGCACCGCTCCTTCCGGATCACGGCCCTGAAATCGGTCCACGAGTTGTGAAGCTAGTTGTTTCCCGGCGTGACTTCCCGTCACCCCCGGTCCCCGCCCGTCCAAAGCCTCACAGGAGCCTGCCATATGGAGGCTTCTCTGACAAGGCGCGTTCCCGCAGGCGCCCGCTCTTTCAATCTCGGAACTTCACATCGCCGCCGGCTTGCGCCCCTTGATGGCATTGGCGCGCGCCGCATAGGTGATCCGTCCATCCTTGTCTGCCGGGAGGCGTGCACGCAGGCGGGCTTTGACAGCCTCCATATCGGGCGCGGGCAGTTGGGCGACCGTGGCGGCAAGGGTCGGAGCCTTCATGCTGATGGTCCATAGATCATCGAAATCGGCGAAGGTCCGCTGGACGGCGATCTCGCGCGTCTCGACCGCCTCGAGCCCCGCCGCCGACCACAGGTCGCGCAGGCTATCCATGCGAGAGGCCTCGAGCTGCGGCGGGCGCGGCGGGGTCAAGGCCCGTCGGCGCGGACCTCCTCGACGATCGGCGTCAGGGGAAAGCCGCCGCCCAGCATGTCCCACATGTAGGTGGCGACGATGCCCCCGGGACGCACCACCCGGACCATTTCGGCAACCGCCCTTGGCGGGCTTCGGCTACGAAGACGAGGACCAAGCGCCATGATGGCGGCATCGAACCGGTCGGGCGGGAAGGGAAGCGCCATCGCGTCGCCCGATCTGGAATTGCGCCAGGCGCGCAACCGGGCGCGTGCGGGCAAAGGCGAGCTGTCCTTCCGAGGGATCGATGCCCTGAATCTCTTCGCGGCGCGCAGCGCTCGGCGAGGAGCGTCGGTGAAGGCGCCGTTGCCGCAGCCGACGTCGATCCAGCGCAAGCCTTGCCGAGGCGCCAGCCAGTCGAGGAACACCTCGCCGGCATAGCGGCTCCAGACGCCCATCATCTGCTCATAGGCAGCACCGTCATTGAAGCGGATCTGCTGTTGCTCCATTGTCAGCATCCTGCTCAGTCGTTCGAAGGATGTTGAGAATACCCCCGGAGCCCGGGCTTCGAGAAGCCGAAACTCATGCTAGTGTCCCGAATCCGAAGTTCGCATCACCTCGCAGCGTCTTCCGAGCGAACTTCGGATACGAAAGGACACTAGAAAATCTAACAATTCTAGTGTGCTTTTGAACACGAAGTTCCTGTCGGTATATCGGCTAGATATCAGGAACTTCGCGTTCAGCACACTAGACTGAGCGTTTCCCGGAGGTCTCCCATGCAGCATTACGACGCGATTGTTGTCGGAACCGGACAGGCAGGGCCGTCGCTTTCCAAACGCCTCGCGGACGTCGGGGATTAAATGTCGCCATACTCGAACGAAAGCTCTTCGGCGGGACGTGCGTGAATACTGGTTGCACGCCAACTAAGAAGCTTGGTCGCAAGCGCCTATGCCGCCCATATGGTGAGAAAAGAGCAGCCGAATTCGGTGTGATTGTCGACGGTCGAGGGCGACCGTTGACATGAAGACGGGTCAAAGATCGCATGCGGGGCGATCGTCAGCCCATCGACGCAAGGACGTCGAACGTTCGCTGCGCAAAACCGAAGGCTGCACCGTCTATCACGGCCAGGCCCAATTTATTTCTCAGCGTGAAATCTCGATTGGAAGCGAAACTCTCAGCAGCCGAACAAGATATTCATCAATGTTGGCGGTCGCACCAGCTTGTACCCGACATGCCCGGGCTCGACCAGGATTGATTATCTCACCAACAGCTCGCTGCTGGCGAAACGATGTGCTGCCGCAGCATCTGGTCATCATTGGCGGCAGCTACATTGGCCTCGAATTTGCGCAAATCTATCGCCGCTTTGGCAGCGAAGTGACGGTTATCGAAATGGCGCCCCGTCTGGTCACCGCGCGAGGACGAAGATGTACCGGCAAAGGTCACGGGATATTTTGCAGTGCGTTGAAGGGATCAATATACGCCTGAACGCCCAAGTGCCTGACCGTTGCCAAACACGGCAATGATGTTGCCGCCAATGTCGAATGCCAGGAAGGAGCGCCCCAGGTCGTCGGCACCCATCTTTTGCTCGCTGTCGGCAGGAGAGCCCAACACCGATGACCTTGGCCTGGAAACAGGGCATCGATCGCAACGGACGAGAGGGGCTTCATCAAGGTCGATGATCAATTGCGCACCAATGTCGAGGGCATCTGGGCGCTTGGTGATTGCAATGGTAAAGGCGCGTTTACCCATACAGCCTGGAACGACTTCGAGATCGTCGCCGCCAATCTTCTGGATAGTGACCAAGCGTCGCGTCAGCGATGAAATCGTGGCTTACAACCTTTATATCGACCCGCCGCTTGGCCGCGTCGGACTTACCGAAAGCGCAGGTGCGGGAAAGTTGATAAGCGCCCCGCGCTCATCGCGACGATGGCGATGGAAGATGTCGGCCGCGCTTTTCGAGAGGAGTGAAACGCTCGGTTTCATGAAGGTTCTTGTCGACCAGGAGACAAAACAATTCCTTGGCGCCTCGATCCTCGGAGCCGGAGGCGATGAAGTAATCCACTGCATTCTCGATTTGATGTACGCCAAGGCTCCTTACACCGTCATGCAGCGGGCAGTGCACATTCATCCCACCGTATCGGAGTTCATCCCGACAATGCTCGGAGAATTGCAGCCGCTGGCGTGAGCAGGTTGGCGAAGCGAGCCGACCATCTGCGGCAGTTTGCAGATTGAAGAATATTTGAGACCCGCTAAATCACGCTGCATGAAGAAGATTGGTTTTTTGTCGTTCGGTCATTGGTCCGACACCCGGGGCTCGGCCACGCGCTCAGCGTCCGAAGCCCTTCTTCAATCGATTGACCTGGCCGTCGCTGCCGAGGAGCTTGGCGCGGACGGGGCTATTCCGCGTCCATCACTTCGCGCAACAGCTTGCCTCGCCGTTTCCACTGCTGGCGGCCGTCGGCGCCCGAACAAAGCGGATCGAGATCGGCACCGGCGTTATAGACATGCGCTATGAGAACCCGTTCTACATGGTTGAGGATGCGGGATCAGCCGATCTCATCAGCGGTGGCCGGCTCCAGCTCGGGCTCAGCCGCGGCTCGCCCGAGCAGGTCATCGAGGGCTGGCGGCACTTCGGGTATGCGCCTGCAGACGGCGAGACCGACGCCGACATGGGCCGCCGTCATGCCGAGACGTTTCTGGAACTCCTGGACGGCAGGGGCTTCGCCGCCCCCAATCCGCGACCGATGTTCGCCAACCCGTCGGGGCTGCTGCGCCTCGAGCCCCATTCCGAAGGCTTGCGCGAGCGCATCTGGTGGGGCTCGGCGCCAACGCCACTGCGATTGGGCAGCCCGGCTGGGCATGAACCTGCAAAGCTCTACCTTGAAGGCGGACGAAACCGGCGAACCGTTCCACGTTCAGCAGGCTAATCAGATCCGGGCTTATCGCGCGGCGTGGAAAGGGGCAGGGCACTCCGTGCGCCACGTGTTTCGGTCTCCCGGTCCATATTCGCGCTGACGACGACGTCGATCGGGCCTATTTCGGTCGCGGGAACAGCTCGGACCAGGTCGGCATCATCGACGACATGCGCGCGGTCTTCGGCCGCACCTATGCAGCGGAGCCAAACCGCTTGATCGAGCAACTACGTGCGACGAGGCGATCGCCGAAGCGGACACCCTGCTGCTCACGGTGCCGAACCAGCTGGGCGTCGACTACAATGCGCACGTGCTCGAAGCGATCCTCGCCCATGTTGCGCCCGCGATGGGCTGGCGCTGAGACGGTTCTTTTTTGAGCATGATCTCTTCGGAAAACCGGTGACCACTTTTCCGGATCATGCTGTCAAGCCTTGCGGACAAAGACGAGGGACACGGCCCCCGCCAGCACCGCAAGCGCGATGCATATCGACACCCCGAGGATATAGGCATGCTCGAGGCCGCCGAGCCCGAGAAGGGCGATGGCGATGAGCGGACCTGCCGAAGCAAGCCCGTTGTTGATGGCGGACGCAATGCCCGACTTTTCGTCGGGCGCCGAATTGAGCGCGGTTGCGGTCAATGGCGCGACGGTGAGCGTGAGGCCGATGCCGAACAGCAGGATGCCCGGCAGCACGCCTGCAAAGTAGGTCGTGCCCGGCCCCAGGGGCAGCAGCGTCAGCATGCCCGCCGCGCAGAAGAGAGGCCCCGTGCCCATGAACCAGCGCGGACCAAGGCGCGCGGAATATTGCCCGACCTGGCCCGAGGCGATGCCCAGCATCGCCGAGACGGGCAGGAAGGCGGCGCCGGCGGCGGTCGCCGAAAAGCCTGAGACCGTTTGCAGGAAGTAGGAGAACAGGAATCCGAAGCCGCCGAAGGCCGCGTAGAGCAGCAACGTCGCGGCATTGGTGGCGGCGAAATTGCGGTTGCGAAACAGCTCGAGATCGACGAGCGGGCGAGAGGCGCGCCGCTCCCACCAGATGAAGAGGGCAAAGCACGCCACGCCCGCAATGATTGCTCCGACGGTGATAGCGGACCAGCCATTGGCCGGCCCCTCGATCAGCCCGAAGGTGATGCCGGCGAGAAACAGAAAGGCGAGGGTGGCGCCCAACCAGTCGATGCTGAAGCCTCGGCGCATGGGGGCTTGCTTCAAGGCAGTATAGCCGAGGGCTATCGCGATCAAGGCGAGCGGAACATTGAAGAGGAAGATCGCGCGCCATGAAAAGACATCGACCAGATAACCGCCGACCAGGGGGCCGAGTGCCAGCACGATCGAGGTTGCCGCCGTCCAATAGGCGATGGCGCGCGTGCGCAGGTTCTTCGGCAGCTGCGCGTTGAGAACGGCAAGACTGACGGGCGTCAGAAGCGCGCCGGCGACGCCCAGCATGGCGCGGAACAGAATGAGCGAGAGACCGCTCCAGGCGAGCGCGCAGATGACGGACAGGATGAGAAAGGCGCAGGCGCTCCACAGATAGACGCGCCTCAGGCCCACGACATCGCCGAGCGAGCCGCCGAAGAGAATGCAGGAGGCGAGGGTGAGATTGTAGCCGTCGGCCACCCATTGCAGGCTCGCAAAAGGCACGTCCAGGGTCTTGCCGATGCTCGGCAGCGCCAGCGAGACGACACTTTCGCCCAGCATCACCGCGCTGCTGCCCATGATGGCGGCGGCAATGATCGGGATATTTGGGATACGCGGCGCATCGCTTCATATTCCATGGTCTGCCCAATGGATTGAATGCGACCTCGACAGACCTGATGGTTTCTTAGGAACCAAGGATCGTCCCACGCATTGGGATCAAAGCATCTTTCCTTAAGCAAGGAGCCGGAGCATGAAGCCGTTTGCCCTTGTTGCACTAATTGTGTTGGCAGCCTCGACGGCAACAGCCGGCTGGGCTTCGGCGGAGGAGGTCAAGACAGGCAAGGCTGCTTTTGGCGATTGGCGCCAGGATGCTCCCGGCGTTCGCCGTCACATCAGGCCGGGCGACCTGCCGAAGCCCGAGATGCAAGAGTTTGTCCGCAATCGCGCCGCCAAAGCGGCGCGCAAGCCCGACGCCAAGCCCAAGCTGCAAGGGAATTTGAGGTCACAGCTTTTGCTACAGGCCTCACAACGCCGCGCATCATTCGCTTCGCGCCCAATGGCGACATGTTCGTCGCCGACAGCAAGGCCAATGAGGTCCGCGCCTATCGCCTTTCCGAGGACGGCTCGGTGGCCGCTTCAGAGATTTTTGCCGGCAACCTGCACCAGCCCTATGGCATCGCTTTTTATCCGCTGAGCGATCCCGAATGGGTCTACATCGCCAACAGCCACAGCGTCGTCCGCCTTCCCTACAAGAAGGGCGACCTCAAGGCGCGCGGCCAGTCAGAGCTCATCATCGATCATATTCCGGCGGCGCATCACTGGACGCGCGACATCGCGTTCTCACCGGATGGCAAGGTGCTCTATCTCGCGGTGGGCTCGGGATCGAATGTGGCCCTCGACATGTCGCCCGAACCTCGCGACGGCGGACTGAAGAGTGGAACAAGACGCATCCCGTTGGCGCAGCCTGGGACACGGAAGAGCGCCGCGCCGCTGTGCTGGCCTTCGATCCCGATGGAAAGAACGAGAGGACTTTCGCCACCGGGTTGCGCAACTGCTCAGGTCTCACCATACAGCCGGGCACGGACAATCTGTGGTGCGCGGTGAATGAGCGCGATGAGCTCGGAGACGACGTTCCCTTCGAATATGCGACGCGCGTGAGGGAAGGGAAATTCTACGGCTGGCCCTGGTATTATATCGGCAACCACGAGGATTTGCGCCTGAAGGACAAGCGGCCCGATCTTGCCGACAAGGTCGAAATGCCTGACGTGCTCATTCAGGCGCATTCCGCACCGCTCGGCATCACCTTCTATACCGGCAACGGCTTTCCCACCGAGTACAAGGGCGATGCCTTCGTCGCGCTGCATGGTTCGTGGAACCGCGGCAAGCGCACCGGCTACAAGGTGGTGCGTCTCCTGTTCAAGGACAATGAGCCGACCGGCGTCTATGAGGATTTCGCCACGGGCTTCGTGATTCGGACAAAGCGGTGTGGGGCCGTCCGGTCGGCGTGGCCATTGCGCCGGACGGCGCCCTGTTCGTCAGCGACGATGGCAGCGGAACGATCTGGCGTATTGCCTATAAGCGGCAGCGTCCGGAATCCGAAGTTCGCATCACCTCGCAGCGTCTTCCGAGCGAAGATCGGATTCGCAAGGACACTAGAAATTCCAATAACTTGAGTGTACTTTTGAACGCGAAAATACCCGTCTGTATAGCGGTTAAGATATTAGGAACTTCGCGTTCAGCACACTAAGTTTCTCCTTCGCACTATTATTGAAACAATGGAACTATGCGGCCTTGCCGTGGTGCTGCTTCATGAGTCGTTGGCGCGCTTCTGCAGTTCCGCAAGGCCGATATCTTCCTTGTGGGTCGCGAGCATCCAGCTGTTGCCCGATTTGTCCTTCACGCCGCCGCCGCGGTCGCCATAGAACATGTCGGCGGGTTCCATGACCGATTTGCCGCCCGCCTTAACGGCCTGCTGATAGGCCGGTCGACGTCCGGAACATAGAGATAAAGAGTGGAGGCTGTCGCCTTGCCCGGTCGCTTTCCTCTCCGAGCATGACGCAGGAGTCGCTGATCTTGACTTGCGCATGCATGATCTTGCCGTCGGGGCGCTTGATCGGCGCATGCGAGACTTCCGCGTTGAAGGCCTGGCGCAGGAACTCGATGACCTTGTCGGCACCGCGGACCGTCAGATAAGGGGTTACGCTGTGAAATCCTTCAGGACTAGGCTTCACGTTCATGTCATCACTCCTTTGTTGGGGGCGAATATGCTCGGGCCTTGGTCTGTAATGACGCGGCCGGGCGAGCGGTACCGAGAAGCAACTCCCTAAGACGCCTCATGGTTCCGACGACCGAGGTTCCCTCTATCGTCGACAGCTCCCGGCTGATAGGATCAGCCCCATGTTCCGATTGTTCGCTGGACACTTGGCGCGGGCGCCGCCATCGCCGCCTCGGTCGGATCACGTCCGCTGCCGCGGCTCCCTTCGATTCTTGCGCCGATGGCATTCGCGCAGAGCGTGCTCAAGGCCGGCGTCAAGGCCGATATCGTCGATGCCGCCTTCCGCGAGATCGCCTTCGACGAGAAGGCGGTGCGCTTCTCGCGCAGCCAGCCGAATACCGCTGGCGATCTGGGATTACATGGCGTTCCTGGTCGACGATGCGCGCATCGCAGGACGGCAAGAAGATGATGGAGGCCGAAGCGAAGAACCTGCGCGCGATCGAGAAGGCCTATGGCGTCGACAGATCGGTCTTACGGCGCTGTGGGGGGTGGAGAGCCACTATGGGCAGGATCGAAGGCGATTTCTTCCTGCCGCAAGGCGTTCGTGAGCCCGCTTGCGCCGGGCGCCGTCCGGCGATGTTCAAGTCCGAGCTCGATCCAGGCGCTAAAGATCGTTGCGGCGGGGGATGTGAAGCTCGCAGGATCTTAAGGGTTCCTGGGAGGTGCCTTTGGCCAGACTCAGTTCATGCCGTCGACCTATCGCCGGCTCGCGGTCGATTTCGATCGCGACGGCCGAAAGCGACACGATCAACTCTGTTGCTGATGCGCTCGCTTCGAGCGCCAATTTCCTGAGGAAGTCCGGCGGCGTCGAGGGCCTTCCCTGGGGCTTCGAGGTGAAGGTGCCGGCTTCCTATAAGGGGCCGAAGGCCGCGGGACGCAAAGCCGCTGCTTCGGGCTGGGGTAAGCGCGGGCATCAGCGGCGCCGATGGCGCGAAACTCGCCGAAATCGGGCTCCTATGGGCTGCCCGGCCGCGGGCAAATCGGGCCCGGCCTTCCTCGTCTCGCGCAACTTCGATGCGCCCTATTCCTACAACGCAGCCGAATCCTATGCGCCGGCGATCGGCCATCTCTCCGATCGCCTGA
Organism: uncultured Alphaproteobacteria bacterium; assembly: GCA_963841765.1. Classification (GTDB taxonomy): domain Bacteria; phylum Pseudomonadota; class Alphaproteobacteria; order Rhizobiales; family Aestuariivirgaceae; genus Taklimakanibacter. The sequence continues at coordinate 90,612 of CAWJDZ010000018.1, read as the reverse complement.
AGGGCAGGGGCGCGTTCGAGACCGCCCGGCCGACCAATGATCCGGCCCTCCCCGCCCGCCCGAGCGCAAGCGCCTGCAGGATCCGCTGATCGCGCAGGGCCTCGACAAGGCCGAGGCGATGGGCACTCGGGTCCTCTGACCGCGGCCGCGATCAAGGAAGCCGAGAAGAAAGCCGCATTGAAGCCGACGGGTGGCCCGGCGCCACATTCTGAAGGTGCTGGCCGGGGACTGAGGCGCACGCGCTTCACATTTTTCGCCGGGCAGCCGGCTCGCCTGCTTCACCCAGTCGATGAACTGGTTTCTTCAAGCTGATCGCCTTCACCGACGTCGAGATAGCGCACATGCTCGCGCCTGGACGCGCCAGCCGGGATCGGCTCGAGCGCATACGCCGCGAAGAAGGTCACCTTTACGTATTTGGTGAAGCAGTGAACGCCGATGAACCAGCCGCGGCCCTCGACCCATAGAAGGCGAGTTCCATTTGACCGCCTTGCTCACGCTGGGAACGGTGCGGGTGATGAGCGCGTCGAGCCGGCGTCCGACGTCGCTATTCCAGCCGGGCATGGCCGCGATAGAGGCCTGCACCGGTGCATCGCCATAGGCCTTGGCGATCTGCGGGTTGCCGCCGCAGAGAAGAATGGCCTTCGCTGTCTTCGCTGATGGTTTCCTGGCCGCGCTCTTTGCGCGCTTCGCTGGCTTCTGGGACTTCTTGCCTGGCACGATGTTCACTCCAGCTTCGAAGTCGAACTTGAGGGCACTGTACCGGAACTGGAACACTGCCGTTGGGTCTCATGGTCTACAGACGGGCCGGCGCTTGGCGCAGGAGGACGAACAAGCGCGCATCAGGCGGCATTCAATTCACCGGCGGCGCCGGCGATGGTCTTCTCGATGTCGAGATCGCTATGGACCGCCTTCGAATAAGGGCAAATGCCATGCGCCGCATCGGCGAGGCTGCGAGCGACGTCCCGATCCACGCCGGGCACGGTCACCTCAAGGCGGGCTCGGAGGAAGAACCTATTCGGTTCGCCATGAAGCAGCTCGATCCGGTCTCGACTGAGGGAGGGGTCACGAGCTTGATCTCGCGCCGGGCTTGCGGGTAGATCTCCCGCATTCCCTCAAAGACCGCGCGGAAATCATGGATGACCAATTCGGAGCCGCTGCATGACGAAACCGATAGCGATCACCATGGCCGATGCCTGCGGCATCGGCCCTGAGACCCGCGCGAAGCTTTTCGCCGAAGGCCTGTCGGTCCGGCTCTCGTCATCGGCGATGCCGGCGCCTTGCGCCGCGCCGCTGCGGCACTTGGCGCATCGCTTGCCATCAATGAGATCGCGTCCGTCGCCGAGGCGGGCAACAGGGCGGGATCGCTCGACGTGCTGTCACTGACGCATCGCCGCACGATCTGCCCATGGGCAAGATCGACGGGCGCGCCGGGCGCGCGGCCTATGACGATATCGTCAGGGCGATCGAGCTTGCACAGCGGGCGAAGATCGCTGCGCTCGTGACCGCGCCGATTTCCAGGAGGCGATGAGGAAGCGGGCCTTTCCTATCCCGGCCACACTGAAATCCTCGCCGACAAATCGGGCATCTCGATTTCGCGCATCAGCTCGCCAATGACGAATCGCGCGTGATCCTGGTGACCATCCATGCGCGCTGCGCCAAGCGATCGATCTCGGACGCTGGGCGCGGGTGCTCAACACCATCCGCTCGCCGAGCGGCTGCCGGGCCCACGGCATCAAGCGCCGCGCATCGCGGTCGCGGGCCGAACCCGATGCCGGCGAAGGCGGCATGTCGGCACTGAGGATGAGAGCCAGATCGTGCCGCGGTCAGCGATGCGCGCCGCGACGGCATCGATGCCTCGGGTCCCTGGCCCGGCGACACGATCTTCATGCGCGCGAGGCGCGGCGAATTCGACATCGTCGTCGCGCAATATCACGACCAGGGTCTCGATCCCGGTGAAATATCTGGGCATCGAGCAGGGCGTGAATGTCATGGTCGGGTTCCCCTTTCGTGCGCACTTCTGTCGATCATGGCACGGCTTTCGACATTGCCGGCACCGGCAAGGCGGATCCCGCTTCGCTGCGCTATGCGCTCGACCAAGCGGTGCGGCTCGCTGCGAGCCACGGAGCTCGCATGAATACACGCGCAGTTCAACGCCTTCTGCCGCAAGCTGCCGGCGACCACCTACGTGGTCCAGTGGGGCGGCTCGCATGTGTGGAAGGTCGGCGGCAAGGTCTTCGTCATCGGCGGCGGTGCAGGTGCCGAGCCGAGCTATTCCTTCAAGGTCAGCGATCTCGCTTTCGAGATCCTGAAAGACCAGCCGGGCTTGCGTCCGGCACCCTATCTCGCTTCGCGCGGGCTCAAATGGATCCAGCATTTCAGCAAGCCCGGCCTCGAGGACGACGCTTTGTGCGACTATATCAAACAAGCGCATGCGATCGTTGCGCAGGGGCTATCGAAGAAGCAGCGCATCGAGCTTGGACTCGAGGAGCGGCAAAGTGCGCGGCGACGGGCTCGAGCCTCGAAATAGCGCTTATTGCCGAGATCGGTGTGCCCGAACATCGACTTCCTTGCGCCAATTCTCCTCGTCCGCGCTGCGCTCGGCCATCCAATGAAACGATGCCGGTCCACTCTTCTTAGCCCGATCGATTTCGGTGAAGGTCCAGCGCATCGTGCCGCCTCTCGGATCCGGCCCCAGCTGGATGATGTCCTCACCGCGCGCGCGGGCTATCTGCTGCGTGAAAAAGCCGGTCGCAGGGTCATTCCTTGTGCTGACGCAGTCAAATGCGATCATGCTCTATGCGGCAGAGAAAAGTAGGACGCTGCTTCCCGCAAGCGGCGTTGAACGAGCCGCGCGCTCGAGTGGCTCTTCTTCTTTGTCACCGACGTGATTGCGCCGAGCGCCCAGGCTTTCATCCTGGGCCCGCGATTCGACGGCGACGCACACGGATGCCATCAAGCAGATAAAGGAGCGGGCGTTCGCCCTATATGAGCATGCCGACCGCCGGCTCGCCGACCGGCCTTTCCTCGCGGGCAGCATCTTTACGCTCGCGGATATTGCTGGCCACGCGATCACGACCGCGTTCGAGGGCGAGCTTAAGTGGCACGCGCTTCCACATGTGCGGCGCTGGCTCGAGCATGTCGGTGCGCGACCTGCTGTCCAACGCGGGCGGCGCGTGTTCTCTTGAGACGACCTCGCGAGCCTCTGCCACGTTTTGCCTGACCCGTCAGCTTGAGCTCGATTTCATCTCTGGCTAGATTGCTTGCGGGCCACGGCAGACATTCTCCAACCGAAGGAGACACAATGAAGCTTCTGATCATCGGCGGCGGCATTGGCGGTCTCGTCACGGCGCTGGCGCTCGACCAGGCGGGCATCGAAGTCGAGATCTTCGAGCAGTCGCAGGAGCTCCGCGAATTGGGGTAGGCATCAACCTGCTGCCGCATGCGGTCAGGGAGCTGGCGGCGCTCGGCCTGCTGCCAAAGCTGGACGAGGCCGGGATCCGCACACGCGAACTCATCTACACCAATCGGCTGGGGCAAGTGGTGTGGCGCGAATTGCGCGGCCTCGACGCGGGATATGACGTGCCGCAGTTCAGCATTCATCGCGGCAAGCTGCATGGTGTCCTGTTGAACGCGGTCAAGGCGCGCCTCGGCCCGGCGCGAATCCACACCGACCGCCGGCTGGTCGATTTTGCCGAGCGCGACAATCGCGTGACGGCGCATTTCGAATGCCGCGCCTCGCCAGGGCGCTTCAGCGCGGCAGGCGACGGGCTGATTGGCGCGGACGGCATCCATTCCATGGTGCGCGGCATGTTCTATCCGCAAGAAGGGCCGGCTTTGTGGAGCGGCATCATGCTGTGGCGCGGCGCCACACAGTGGCCGGTCCATGAAGATGGCCGCACCATGGTTATCGCCGGCGGCAACGCGGCCAAATTCGTGTTCTATCCGATCCATTTCGATCCGGCGCAGCCGAATCTTCGCCTCACCAACTGGGCAATCATGGCGAGAGTTGCCGACGGCTCGGGCTCGCCGCCGCGCCGCGAGGACTGGAATTCCATCGGCCGGCCGGAAGAGGCGCGCGCCTTCGTCCATGACAGCTTCAGACTTGGTTTCGTCGAGCCGGCCGAGATCATCGAAGCGACGGGCACCTTCTATGAATACCCGAATTGCGACCGCGACCCGGTGGCCACATGGTCCTTCGGCCGGGTGACGCTCTTAGGCGATGCAGCGCACCCCATGTATCCGGTCGGTAGCAACGGCGCGAGCCAGGCAATTCTCGATGCCGCCTCGCTCGCGCGCCATCTCAAGGCGACGCAGGATTTGACGGCGGTCTTCGCGGCCTATGACGCAGAACGAAGGCCCATGACCGCCGATATCGTGCGCAACAACCGCCGCGGCGGGCCGGAAGGCGTCATCGACCTGGTCGAGGCCCGCGCCCCTGACGGCTTCGACGACATCGAGAAGGTGGCAAGCCTCGCCGAGCGCGAGGCGATCGTGCGCGGCTATGCATTGATGGCCGGCTACGCCAAGGAGCAGGTCAATCGCTAGCTGCGCGGACTAGTAGCGCGCCACCAAATTCGGATTGATGCGAGTTTGACGAATGCCAGATAGTTGGCTGCGAGCTTGTCGTATCGGTCGCGATACGCCGACTTTGCTTGATCTTGCTGAAGAACCGTTCGATCAAGTTCCGCGCGCTATATAGAAACGGGCTAAAGCAGATCGGGTTTCGCGATTTCGTTCCGATGGAATGTTTGCCCATGCTCCTTGCTGACGAGCAAGCTCCAGTCCGCCTCGTATCCACGATCTGCAAGTAACATCGTTTGTGGAAAGCAACGCGCTGAGCGCATGAACTCGAGGCTCCTGAATCACGTCCTCGGCCATATTATCAACTCGCAATGGCCGGTCGCAGGGCCAATAATACTCTGAAATTAGTTCCGCGTTCGGCGGCATAGCGGACATGGCCGGACTTGGCTCTCATTCGACCTGGTCGTGAATGACCCTCACCAGACTCTCGGTCAACGCTGACCACCCCGCACCATTTTGACCATCATGCGGCACTATTCCTATCCGGTAGAAAGAATGTGATACACTTGCTACGGGTGGCGCTCCAGTTTGGCTGGGGATTATGAACAACCTGAACATTGGCGTAGGAGGGCGTCTCCTCCTCGCCTTTTTCGGCATATCAGCACTCGCCGTAATTGGCGCGGTGGCCGCGCTCCTCTCATTTGCAGAGGTCGGAAGGGTTTTCGATCGCGTAACTCAAGAGCGGGTGCCGGCAAGTTTCGCGGCGCTTGAGCTGTCGCGGCAAACGGAGCGCATCGCCTCGGTCGGGCCGATGATTCTCGCGGGCACGACGATCGCGGAGCAGATGCGGACCGACAGCCAAATCCGAAAGGAACTTGCGGCGCTCGCAAAGCTGTTTGCCGAAGTGAAGAGGGTAAGGCCGGACCCCGCTTCGCTTTCCGACATCGAAAGCTCGATTGCCGAGATCAGACAAAATCTTGCTCAACTTCAGCAGCGCTCGCCGCGCACACTTGCTATGGCGGGCCAGTTTCCTGTGACCTGCCCGCTCTTGTCGCTCAGAGCCAACCGCTATTGCGACGTAATAGGGAAGCTTCAGCGCGCCTCGCTGCCGCGATGGACCGTCTCGTCCAAGACGAACGTGCTGAAATCGCCAAGGCGGAGGCCAACGTCACCGCGACACAGCGCAAGGGCACGGGCGTGATGCTCGCCGTTGTGGCGCTGAGCCTCATCAGTTCGGCACTGATCGTCTGGCTCTATGTCGGCCGCAGTATCGTCGGACGGCTCACGGCATTGAGCCAGACCATGCTGGCGATTGCCGGCGGCAATCTTAAGGCGCCTTTGCCCGACAACAGCGGCAAGGACGAAATCGGCGGCATGGCCGATGCGTTGCGTATTTTCCGTGACAAGGTAACTGAGAATGAGCGGCTCGGTCGCTTAAAGGGATTTCTCGCACCCCAAGTCGCTGAACTCATTGTAACTTCCGGAGACGAAAGCGTCCTCGACAGTCATCGTCGGGATGTCGCGGTTTTATTCTGCGATCTACGTGGCTTCACTGCTTTCGCGGAAACTTCAGAGCCCGAAGAGATCATGGAATTCTTGCGGGAATATCACGAATCACTCGGCCAATTGGTTGATAAATACGCCGGTACGCTAGAGCGTTTTACCGGAGATGGGCTCATCGTACTTTTCAACGATCCGCTGCCCAGTCCAGATCCCTGCTTGGCTGCCGCCCGTTGGCTGTAGAAATGCGCACTGATGTCAACGAGGTCGTTCGACGGCGCCGTCAGTTGGGCAATCGTCTCGGCTTTGGCATTGGCATCGCCTACGGCTATGCAACACTTGGACGGGTCGGCTTCAAAGGTCGGTTTGACTACACCGCCATTGGCTCGGTAGTGAATCTTGCAGCCAGGTTATGCGAACGCGCACAGGCCAATCAGATTTTGGTGGACAGCAAGGTCCATGCGGCGGTTGAAGGCCACTTGGAGACTGAGACGCTTGGCGAATTCCTGCCGAAAGGTTTCAGCAAACCCGTTGAGCTATTCAATATTGTTGCCCAACAAGTTTCCCGCGATTGACCTCCCGATGTCTGGATTTGGCCCATCGGGTCATTTCGCTGCCCTGCGGAATTTGGCCGCTATCGGGGCATAGCGGACTCTGGCGAGCCATCTGCCCGTCGGATCTACGGGTTCACGGCTGAGCTGTGCGGGTCATTTGCGCTTCGGCCGGCGCACGGCGCGCACCTTGCCGCTGTGGCCACCACCGCAATAGAAGCGATCGCCACCGTCCGACTCAAGGCCGGAGATGCCAATCCCAGGCGGCATCTCGAGGCGCTCCAGTGCTTCCCCGGTATTGGGATCGATGCGCCGCAATTCGCTCTCATCGCCTTCCCAGGTGGCGTGCCAGAGATCGCCATCGACCCAGGTTACGCCGGTGACGAAGCGGTCCGACGCGATGGTGCGCAGCACATTGCCGGTCACGGGATCGATCTGATGGATCTTGCGCTCGCGATAGTGTCCGACCCAGAGCGATCCTTCCGCCCAGGCCAGGCCTGAATCGCCGCCGCCCGCGGGCGCCGGGATTGTGGCGAGCACCTTGCCGGTCTCGGGATCGATCTTCTGGATGCGCGCCTCGGCGATCTGAAACAGATGCCGCCCGTCGAAGGCCGTTCCCGCATGCGCGGGAACGGCGATCGCGCGCACCGTCTTGCCGCTCTGCGGGTCGAGCTCATTGATGCGGTCGCCCGAGGCGAACCAGACATGACGGCCGTCGAAGGTCACGCCGGCCACCTGCTCGACGCCGGGGAAGGGACCATATTCCTCAAGGATTTCTGCTGCGGATTTCTTCATGCGCATAACCTAGACGCTCGGCAGGGGCGCCGGGAGTAACAAGGTTGTCGTGAAACCCGGCAGAGGCGGCGTCACCCAGCGGCGCGCACGTCCGCGGCCATAGAACTGAACCTTGCCCGCCGCCGCAAGCGCATCGAGCGCCCGCTGCACGCTGCGCTGGCTTGAACCGAGCGCCAGCGCCAGGCCTGAGCTCGACCATGACTCGCCATCGGCGAGGAAAGCCAGCACCGCCGCATGTCGCTCTTCGACCGGCCGCGCCAGGACCACGACTTCGCGGGCGCGCGGCCTCAGGACGAAGCCCTGCTTCGTTGCGCTCACTTCTGCGAGCTTGCGCAGCTTGCGACGCAATCGTCCGATCTCGACGCGCAAGCGGGCGCGGTGCGATTCATCGGCCTCCTTCGCGCCGAAGGCCCGGGCGACGAGCGTGTCGCGCGTCACGTCCGCGGGCCAGGCTTCACCAAGGACGCGGGCGAGCGCGAACAGCACCGGGCGTCGCGCCAGCGAGATCGCGGTGCGCTCGTCGCGGACGACGTAGCGGCAGGCATCGATGACGAGCGCCTGCGACGCCTGCAAGGCCTCGACTTCGGCGAGAAGCAGCGTGCGCTCCGTGCCTTTGGCGATGAGGCGCGCGGCGGGTGTCGTGAGGAGGCGGGCCGCGCTTTCGACCTCTGCGGTCAGCGCCGGGATGCGCGCCTGGCGTGCGGCCGCCGCCGCCCGATCGAGAGCCTGGCGTGCCGCCTCGGTCTTGAGATGACGCATCGCGACGCCTGCGATCACCAGTTCATGCGCGGTGCGTAAGGCGGGCGGGAAGGGGGCAGGATCGAGAGTTCTCGATGAGACGCTCGGCTTCGGCGAGATGCCCGATCAGCAACAGGCGGCGGATCTCGAGATGGCGCGCATGCGCGGCATTGAGGCCGTCGCCATGCGCTTCGAGCGTCGCCTGTGCCGATGCGAGGGTCTTCGGCAACCAGGTGAGATCGCGCGAGACGAGCGCGATCTCGGCCTCGGCCACCACGCAGCGGGCACGGGCCACCGCCTCCTTCGCGCCGAAGGCGCGGGCGGCGCTGCGCAAGAGTGAGCGCGCGCGCGAGAGATCGCCGAGTTGCGCCATGGCAATGCCGCGCAGCGCCAGCGCTGCCGCATCGTCACGCAAGGCTATGCGGTTGAGGGCGCCCAAGGGATCACCGCCCGCAAGCGCCCGGGCCGCCGCCGTGATCAGAGAGTCCATCTAGAATCCTGCCACACTTGTCACTCCCGCCTTTCCGATAGCGGGCATTACATCAGCTGACAACAATGAGAGGAGAGCATGATGAGCAAGCCCTATAGCGGCGGATGTGCCTGCGGCGCGGTCCGTTACGAGATCGAAGGTGAACCGATGGTGATGGGTGACTGCCAATGCCGCACCTGCCAGAAGAAAAGCGGCACCGGACATGGATCCTATCTGACATTTCCGAGCCGGGAGGAGGTTAGGCTCACGGGCAAGGCGACCCTTTGGGACGTGGCTGGCGACAGCGGCAATGTGAAGACCCATGCTTTCTGCCCGGTTTGCGGATCGCCAGTCTACCTGACCTTGAACGCCATGCCGGAGCTCTTCGCGGTCCATGCCGGCAGCCTCGATGACCCGGGCCGCTACAGCCCTCAAATGATGACTTACGCTCTGCGCGGACATGCTTGGGACCGTGTCGATCCGGCGCTCACCAAATTCGACAAGATGCCGCCGAGGTGAGCGGCTGCAATCGTCACGCCTCGATTCCGCTAGGCCGCCGAGTCTAGTGTCTCGAATCCAAAGATCGCCTCGCAGCGTCTTCCGAGCGAACGTCGGATTCGAAAGGACACTAGAAAATCCAATAATTCCAGTGTGCTTTTGAACGCGAAATTCCCGTCGGTATAGCGGTTAGTTAGAGCAAATCCCGCCAAAGGCCTGCCCCGGACTTTATCCGGGGTTGAAGACTTTGGCGATAAGGATTGCTCCAACACATTGATTTGGCGCGAATCCTTTTCGGCGAAGTGATTCCACCTCGCCGGGATGCGCGTTAGATATCAGGAACTTCGCGTTCAGCACACCAGCACGCAATCCGACCAGAAGGCGGCACTCTCTAAGCGGCCCTCAGTTTCCGCCGCGTCTTTCCCGTCCACCGCCGGCAGGCGGAACTGAAGGCACTCTGGTTCGAGTATCCGAGAAGAAAGGTTATGTGGATGAGACTGAGATCCTGTTGGTTCAAGTACTTACGGGCAAGGTCGTGTCGCAGGCGGTCAACAATATCAGCGAAGGAGGTGCCGAGCTCGCCGAGCCGACGCACCATGGTACGCTCGCTCATGCCAAATTCGTCAGCAACGATTTTGGCTCGCGCCTCGCCAGTGGGGATCAGCTCGATCAATCGCCGCTCCAGTCTGTGAATGAGCTCATCGCGTCGCTTCGGTCGGCGGCGGATCCATCGGCCTTATTGAGCGCCCGCCAATCAAGGCCGGACTCAGCAAGAGCCGCCTCGACATCCGCTCCCTCCTTCTTCAGCTGCTGAGCGACGCAGCGGGCCTACAGGGGCATGACCAATAGCGAGAATTCGCTTGCCACGCAGTCCTTTCATTCTCACCGTCCAGCGGGAGTAATGACACCGTTCGGCGGCAGTTAAAACCTTTTGGCGTCAAATCGCAAGATACTGGCGGATGGCCGTAAGTATTTCTGATGCGGCGCGCCTATTTGTCGGGCGCGGCCGCTGCGACTCGCGTTGAGGGCAGGTCACAGTAACGCAACATCGCGGGTCATTTACGCTGTCTGGGGAGGCTGTGGCCGTAAAGAGCGGGTCGGTGGTAACGGCACGCCGGCCCGTTTTTCGCGATTCCAGACTGGCGGACACTGCCAGTGAGCAGATGGTTGCGCCGACCATCATGGTGCCCGGATGGGCTCAAAAACAACGCACGGTTATGCCTCGGAAGGTGACAACTTCATGACTTTCATCTGCAAATTGCGGGATTCGATTCCAACAAGGATGGTCTCAATTCCTTCCATGAGAGTTCACACCATGTTGAAGAGTATTGTTGTCGCCAGCGTCTTCGTCTGTGCCTGTGTATCAGCCGCGCCAGCTGACTACACATCATCGCAATCTTTCTACAGACTCAGCGAAGAACAGGGAATCCGGATAGCAATCAGATTGGTTGCTCCCGGTAAAAATCGGCTTGCCCGTCCGCCAGCAACCGATGATGACAATCCGAGATGACAAAGTTCGCGAGCACCAAGACGCTCAGGACAGCGAACAGTATCAGGACCGCGAAGACGTTGCGCAGCGGCCCCCTTCAGTTGGCCAGCCTCGCCAAGGCGAAGACCACGCTGCCGTACGAGCAGAAACCGCCGATCTACGACGCCGGCGACATGCCTGTCGTGGCGATCATCCGCGAGATGGCGCCTTCTTATGGCGTGCCGACCTGGTTTGCACTTCGCATCGCCCATGTCGAATCCGGCTACAATCCTAATGCGCGTGGGCGCGCCGGCGAGATCGGAGTCTACCAGCTCAAGTGCCAGACAGCGCGTGGTATGGGGTTTAGCGGAAATTGCTCGGCGCTCACCGATGCGCGCACCAATGTGCGCTGGGGCCTCAAGCATCTCGCTCTCGCCATCCAGTCGTCGGCCGGAAACCTGAGGCTCGCGGCGTCTAAGCACAATGGCGGCCTTGGCCGCAAGTCGCTGGTGCACAGTTACATCGCCAAGGTTTTCTGATCTCGATAATTGAGGGAAAAATCGGAAGGGGTTCGTTTGCCCGTGCACCGGAGCCCTCGATGCGGAGCCCATTCAAGACGGAGCGGGAGGCCGTGCCCCAACGGCGGATGAAAAACGGTAGGTGTCGAATGGAACACCTGGAAGCATGGAAATTCTTCGGGGAAGGAGCGGAGCAGGCGGGCGGCGCTCAAACTCCTGCTACGGATGGTTGTCCCTCGCATGACTTTGGGCCACTCATCGTCCGTTTTTCTGGACCTCACCGCCGATCATGACCCGGTAGTCAGCCTCTTTGATTGGTACATGTCAGGTATGTTGAGGCTCACAGGCCGTCCAGCGAGTTCGCTCACTTTTCGCTCTCGGTTCTTACCAGGTCCGAGAGGACATATCGCCAAACCACCGCAACGAGTACAAGTGTCGGTAGCATGGCAATGAAAATTCCGGTGTTGAGGAGGCTCCAGGAAACATCGGGGTTGCGCGCCAGCGCCGCCATCACCACTGATGCCGGCCGGCTGCTCGCGTCGCCCGACAATACATGCGCAAACATGAACTCGGCGTAAGACAGCATGAAGGCGAAGAGACCCGTCGCGGCCATCGGCGCCAAAGCCAGTGGCACGGCTATGAGTAGGAACGCCTGAAGCCGTGTGCAGCCATCGATCGCGGCCGCCTCGAAGAGCTCCTTGGGCATCTTTCGAAAGAACACCGAGAGGATGAGGACGGTAAAGGGCAACGCCCGCGTCGCATGCATCACGATGATGGCGAGCTTTGAACCGACGAGTCCCATGGCCTGGATCATCATGTAGATCGGCGTGATTAGCGCGGCGGTAGGTACGAGGGGGCACAGGATCAGAAACATGAAGCTCTGCTTCTTTCCCCGGAAGGCATAGCGAGCGTAGATGAAGGCCGCGGGCGTGCCTAAAATCAAATTGATCGCGAGGGAAGCCAGAGCGATCTGCGCGCTGTTCCATAAGCTGCGAGGCACTTGGCGCGCGGCATCGGAAATCATCGTCCGGTTTGCTCCCGACTCCAGATAGGCTGGAGGCAGTTCACCCGTGAAGATGAAGAGGTAGTTTTCCAGCGTTACCTCGTCGAAGAGTCCTTTGTCACTTGCGAACATCACGCGATCGGGGATGACGCTGCCCGCGAAGGCAAGCAAAAGCGGACCGGCGGTGAAAAGGAGGATCAGGACCGTTCCGATCCCCGTAAGTATGCGGACTGCTACGCCTCTGCATTTTCGGAGCATCGGCAAATAGATCGGACGGCAACGCCTTAGTGATGGCCAAGTATCAAAGCGCCGAGATTGCGACAACGATAAAAGCAACTGCCGACCCGGCTCCGAAGTCGTACATCGAAAAGCTCTCCTTCCAGATGTGAAAAGAGAGGAGGGTCGTGGCGGTGCCGGGTCCGCCACCAGTCATTGCATAAACGATGTCATAGGTCGTGAATGCGGTAAGTGCGTTATAGACAAGCAGAACGACGATGATAGCCCTGATATGTGGAAAAGTTATGTGGATAAAGCGTTGTACCGCATTGGCGCCGTCGAGTTCGGCCGCCTCGATGATCTCCTCGCTCGAGCGTCGAAAGAGCGGCCATCACGAGAATGATGGTGAAGGGTACCTGCGTCCAGATATGCGCAACCACGACCGAGACGAAAGCAAGGTTCGGATCGGTAAGCCAGGGTATTGACCTGTCGATGAGATGGAGATGGCGAAGCAAAGAGTTGATCACGCCCCAGCTCGGATGAAAGACCCATACCCATAAGACTGCGCTGATCGCTCCGGGCAAGGCCCAGGGCAGAAGCACGATCGAGCGCAGCGCCGTTGCGCCAAGGAACTCTCTATTGAGAAAGAGGGCAGTCGCGGTGCCGATCATCGACGATGAGCGGCGCCGAAAACAGCGTGAAGATCAGCGAGTTCCTCAGCGCGACGCCGAAATACTCGCCGGTTATGACGTTTCTGTAGTTCTCAAGGCCCACCCAATCTTCCTCCGGGAAAAGCAACATTACCTGATGGAGACTGGTCCACAGGGCATGGGCGACAGGAAAGATCGTGAAGACCGCGACCGGTAGGAGAACCGGAAGGAGCCAGAGAGCAGGAAACCTACTGGTCGTGTGCATTAGAGGGCGAGAAGAGTAGCCAACGGCACCCCGGCCGCTGGCATTGCCGCTACTTCATCATCTTCTCGCGGAGCTCATTCCACCGCTGAGCGCCCGCCTTCATGACCTCATCGACGCTGGCTTCGCCAACCATGGCCTTGGCGAGAAGCGGGCGAAAATAAGCCGTCCAAACAGAGGTCCATTCGGTCCAGTTTCCGCCGCGAGCTGTGGCAACCTGCTGCTTGAGAGTTGCGGAGTTCGATCCACTTGTTCCAAGCGGCCTGCACGTCGGGATCGTCGAACAGAGAAATCTGGCCGAAACCCAGCCCCTTTTCCACCGCCCAGCGTTTCGCAACCTTATAGGGCTTTCCCGCCATGTAGTTTACGAACTTCCAGGCCGCCTCAGCTCGCGCCGGATCCTTCGCTGCCTGAGCAGTGATCGAATAGAACTTGGTGAAGCCGAGCGCTGAATGGCTTTCGCCCGGCATGGGAGCCAATGCGAATTGCCCTGCAAGCGGCTGCTCGGCGGCATTGTTCATGGCCGCGAGCACGTAGTTGAAGACGACCGTGAAGGCATGTTTTCCCGTGTTCATCGAGGGAATGACTTTCGATTCGTGGGTCTCCTGTTGGACTAGATCCTTCTTAAAAGCATCGACGAGCCACTCCAACTGCTTGTAGGCAGCATTGTGGGGGTTGTCGAAGATTGCCTTCTGGTCCTTGTCGAATAGATCGCCACCACGCCCATAAACCTGCGATACGAAGGCGTCGAAGAAATTCGGCAATTCCTGATCGAACTCGTAGACTATCGGATGCTCCATTCCCCCGGCCTTGAGTTTTTCCGCCGCTGCCATTACGTCTTCCCAGGTCTTCGGCACCGCGATGCCGGCGTCCTCCAACAGCTTCTTGTTGTAGATGAACGAAATCGTGTCGGCGTAATAGGGCAGACCATAGAGCTTGCCCTTATAGGTCATGTCGGTTGTCGAGAATGGCGCCATATCCGACTTGAGGTCGGCGAGCACATCGGCCTGGCGCGACGTCGTCGAGGGGCGCCAAAAATCCGGCCGCGGCCCAGGCGGGCAGCCAGTCCTGGCCGACATAGGCGATATCCGTTGGCGTGCCGCCTCTGAAGCGCAATACCAGACTGTCATGGTAATCCTGCCAGGTATAGTCGGTGATCTTGACTTTGATTCCGGGATTCTCGGCCTCGAACTTGCGTGCGTTGTCCTCGATCGTATCGAGCGAGTAGTTCCAGACAGTGAATTCCAGCGTCAAGTCTTCGGCCGTAACCGGTTGACTGGCGATAGTGCTGCCCGCAAGTGCGGCGGCGACAAGGAGCTTCCTGAGTTTCATTTCATGCCTCCCTACGTCACTTGGACGGAAGCGGTTCCTGCCCAGCACCATTTTCCCGTGCGTTGACAGACCGTTTCCGAGGTGGAGTATAGGAACCGCTTAGATACGTTCGCAATCCCATTTCGAAACTCTGGGTCGGTTATACATGCGAGCTGATCTCGGGCGGGAGGGCCAATGCGCTGGGAAGAATTGAGTGTGCCGGACATTGAGCAGCTGGATCGCGATCGCACGGTTTTGGTCTTGCCCGTCGGCTCCGTCGAGCAGCATGGCCGTCATCTACCGCTTGGTACCGATACGCTCCTGGCTACGTCGGTATGTTGCGCCGCAGCAGAACGTCTCTCTGGGAAAGTCGCGGTATTGCCGCCACCCTGGTACGGGTTTTCCCCTCACCACATGCGTTTTGCCGGAACCGTGACCCTCAGGGCCGAGACTTTATTGGCGCTGGTCGAGGATGTCGTGACCAGTTTAGTGGCTCACGGTTTCCGCCGCCTTTTGGTCGTGAACGGCCATGGCGGCAATGTTGGTTTGATCGATGTCCTGTCTTCGACACTTGGCCACAAGTTTCGGGGCAACTCGCGGATCGCCACCCTCACCTATTTTCAACTTGCCCGCGATGCGATTGCGAAACTCAGGAAATCCCAGCCCGGCGGTATGGGACACGCATGCGAGTTTGAGACTGCCATGATGCAGCATATCCGCCCTGAGCTTGTCGCGATCGATAGGGCGAAAGTGACTTATCCCCAAACCGGATCGGCCTATCTCAGCACTGATCTTTTGGGGGGTTCGCGGGCGCGCACGTATCATGATTTCAGCGATCTCTCCGAGAGCGGAACGCTCGGCGATCCGACGCTTGCGAGCCCCGAAGCGGGCGCCCAATTCCACGCTGCCGTGGTCGATGAGCTAGTCGGATTTATAGAAGACTTCGCCCGCTGGCGCGTTCCCGAATGAAATCGGTGCGAAAGTTTGCGCCTGCCCGCATCACCCTCGGACCCAAGCCGGAGACAATTGACTTGGCCAGCTTGGCCAATTGCGACAATAGGCACTGAAGCTTGCCGCCTCGACTGTCCAGCCTGTCCAATGCCCTGATCATCATCCTCTGACACTGATCGTGAAGGGTGGAGCGGTCGTTAGTAGGCAACTCACCCGGATGCAGGGTATGCTCAGCGCCGCAAGGTCGTGATTAAAGTGCCATTTGTAGGGTCGCGCAAGGACCCCGCAACAAGGGGCCTGGGATGACAGAATGGGACGAAATCTAGCGGGCATCGCTTAGAAACGCTTCCAGCAGCGCGTTGAATTTTTTCGGCTGCTCCAAGTTCGGCAGGTGCGCGGTGCCGGGCATCATCTCGCTCTTGGCGCCTTTGATGCGTTTGCCCAGCAGTATGCAGCGCTGCTGCAAATGCGGGAAATCGAGGTCGCCCCAGATGATCAGCGTCTGCGCAACGATCTCCTTGAGGCGCTTGAAGGAGTTAGTTGCGGCCTCGTCCTTGCCGGGCGACGGGCTTTTCAAGGGAACGATGTTCATGCGCAGGAATAGATCACGCGCCGCGCCTTGCACGCGGCCGCCGACCGAACGCGGGCCGTCGAGCCACATATGCGCCTCGATCCGGTTGACAAGGTCGAGGTGTTTCTGGTCCTCGGCTTGCTCCGCCTGTTCCAGCAGGTGCTTGATATCGGGCGGAAGGTTGTCCGGCCCAGGCTTCGGCGCGCCGCCAATCGCCGGTGCCACCAGCACCAGCTTGCTCACGCGCTGTGGGTGCGCGAGCGTGAAATCAACCGAGATTCGGCCGCCTTGCGAGCAACCGACCAAGCACGCCTGCTCGATGCCGAGACCATCCAGGACGGCACGCAGGTCGTGCATGTGGGAAAAAGTGTCGGGCGCATAACGGGTCTCGCCAAATCCGCGCCGGTCATAGGCGACGACGCGGTAGCGATCCGCGAAGGCCGCCATCTGGTCGCGCCACATGCGCATGTCGGCAACGCCAGCGTGGAGGAACACGACGGCTGGTCCGTTGCCCTCTTCCATGCCGATGAGCTCAGCCTTGCCGCTGGAAATCGAGAAGCTGCGCATCGTCACCCTCTTTTCGGCTTCGCGAGCGAAAGATACTCGCTGTCGCCCCTCGTCGACCGCTATTGGCGGGCGTCGTCGCGAAGCAGGCGGATGGAAAGCAGAATGACCAGGCAGCGAAGCGACGATGATCAGCGTGCCGATGGCGTTGATTTCTGGCGTGATGCCCTTGCGGAGCGTCGAGTAGATATACATGGGAAGCGTGTTCTCCCGCCCAGTCAGGAAGAATGTCACCGGGATCTCGTCGAAGGAGAGCGTGAAGCAGATGAGCGCGCTGCCTGACAATTGCTGCCCCGAAAAACCTTATACAGCGAGGGATAGAGCGTCAAATCTATGATTAGTGATGATTCTCCATCCAATCGTCATCAACACTCGCCATGTCCGGCCCTGTGCAGGTCCATCGCGACATTTCGCTGCGATGCCGAATTTGGTCGCTGTCAGGGAATAGCGGAATTGATCAAACCGCCGCGATCAAGTTGGTTTATGAGTACGCGCCCTGGCTAGGCTCGGCTTGAGCGGGGGCGATCCATGGTCGGCATGTGTGCTTCCGGCCGATACCTTAGAAGCGTACGCGAATGCCCGTCGAGACGAAGGTCGAGCCGCCGGTTACGTCGTCAAAGAGGCCAAAGACGCCGGAGCGGTGATGGAGCTTGATCAACAACTCGACATTCTTGTTATCCGGATCGGCAAAGGTGATCTCGGGCGCCAGATAGTGCAGCAGCTGCGAGGTCTGGCCGTCGCTGCGGTCCCGTTCGAACTCCGAGGTCTTGGTGATATAGCTGACACCCGTGTTGGCAGCGACCGTCGTATAGATCGTGTCGCTCCATGGAAACCCGTCATAGCGAAGATAGATCGCTCCCCAGAACTCGCCCATTTCTTCATCGCCGAAGCGGTATGCGGTGCCCGCCTCCAGGTCGATGGAAAAATCATCGCCGATGCCACCGGGATCCGAACCGGTCAGCTCGTTGACCGTTCCGAGCCGGGTGGATATTGCGGCAGCCACGATCCCCAGATCGACAAATTCCACTGTCCATGGCTCGACCAGGATTGTCGTGAAATCGGTGTCCGTTCCCTTGCCGGCAAAGAACGTGACGGCATAGGCATCCCCCTTCGGTCCGCCGAGTGCCGGCGCCGTCAGGCAGAAGAGCGCCATTGCTCCCCCCACAGCAGGCCAAAGACCGCAGCATCTTGCGCGGTGCCTTACTTTCCGCCCCCAAATCGCTCGCTCATCGCACATAGGATTCGACCTCGCCTCAAGCTCAAGTTTGTCACGATCTCCCGCGCTGAACAAGGGCTATGGGCCAGCGTTTCCTGGCCGAGCGATGTCCATCGTGGGCCGAAGTCCCATCAAGAAAAACCGCCAGTCTGATACAGCACCAGCATAGGCCAGCCGACGACAAGCCCTTGCTTCGGCGAAGCCGCAATCACATCTGTAATGGTGGTAGCTGGAGCGAGGATGTCAATGACCGGAGAAAAGAACGCGCGCGCCATTGGTCTCAACCACGTCGCACTTGAGGTTGGCGATGTCGAAGCCGCCCTCACATTCTACGGAAGGCTGTTCGACTTCGAACTCCGGGGCAAGAGCGAGACCTCGGCCTTCATCGACCTCGGCGATCAATTTCTCGCTCTGCAGAAGGTGCGCACCGAGGGAGCCGATGGCGGCCGACATTTCGAACTCGTCGTCGACGACAAGGAAGCCGTCCGCGCCGCGCTGACGGAGGCTGGCGTTACCATCCTGCCCGGCCGGTTTCTCGATTTCCGCGATCCGTGGGGGAACCGTATCGAGATTGTCGGCTATGAAAACATCCAATTCACCAAGGCGCCCAATGTGCTGCGCGGCATGGGGCTGACGCATCTCGGCAAGAATGACAGTGCAATCAGGGAACTGACACAGAAGGGCATGGCGCCCGGGTAAAATGGAGGGACTGCATGCGAGATTTACTTTTTTCGGGGTCCGTCTAGGCCGCGAGAGCGTAACGAAGCAAGCGATCCGGATCACGCTCGCCCGTCTCAGCGGCATGTAAAATCCTTACACCGATCAGCTCCTTGGTAATTTGGTCGTCGGTTCGTATTTGGGCGCATGCGCGGTCCAATACCGAAGCACAAAGTTCGATGTCCTCGGGCCAAAATGATGCTGACAAGTGGCGCCTCCTAGTAAAGCCCGCCATTCTCTCCGGGCTCCTTGTTCCATTTGAGACGGGAGAATGGCGGGAGGGTGTCCGGGTCCCACAATATGGGAACCCTCAACGGGCTGCCTCTTGAGGCTCACCCTCAAACGTGCTTGTGACATTTGCCGCCTGCACGTCGAGTCAAGGAAGGCGATTTGCGGATTTTCGGCTACCCAGGTAGCCCTCGGCAAGATCGGCCGTTCTGGAGTCGTTTGTGGAATCCCCCTCGAAACAAGAAAACCCGCCTCTTGATGGTGGATTACTTCCGC
Organism: uncultured Alphaproteobacteria bacterium; assembly: GCA_963841765.1. Taxonomy (GTDB): domain Bacteria; phylum Pseudomonadota; class Alphaproteobacteria; order Rhizobiales; family Aestuariivirgaceae; genus Taklimakanibacter. The sequence continues at coordinate 71,589 of CAWJDZ010000018.1, read as the reverse complement.
ATTCGGCGGCATAGCGGACATGGCCGGATTTGCCTCGTAGTTCAACCCTGTCGCGAATGACACGCAGCGGTCCTGAGGAGAGAGGATCGCCGTTGCGCGCCGGTCGATTTCTCGCCGATAGCCGGTGAGCAGCCAAATCGCCGGCTCAATTTGAAAATTGCCAGGGGATCGCCAAGGCAACCACCGTAGAGAGATTCGTATCGCCCAGTTGTCGAGGTCGGGCACTTGGCGTTCAACCATTTCGTTGAGGCTCGAATCGCCCCGAACGTGGATCGCGGAGGATAGCCGCGCTAAGCCCTGCCCGTGCGGTCGGCAGAAAAAGAATGCATCCAGCTGTTCGGGGGCAAGCTTCTTCGCCAGCTCGGCGGCGGCGTCGATCTCTGCATGAACTCAAACTCTCCGTCGCACCGGCCATCGGTAAACTCTTGTAGTCGTCGGGATAGTTCCGGCGAAGCAGCAGGATGTCACGCACCTCCTTGGGCAGAACGCGGCGGAACATCCAAGCTACGTTCGGCATCGTGTAGGATATTCCCTCGTCCTCCAGGGCAAGCGTGACAGCCACATGCATGGCATCTGAAAAGATGACGTCTTCATGCAAGTTGTCGCGCTTTCCGATCTCGGAGGCGAGCCGCTTTGCCTCGCTGTATTCGGAAAATCCATCGAAGATGCTTGGCTGTGGTTTGCTCGTCTTTCTCCGCTCGCCCAAACGGATCTCCCCCAAAAGCAGCGGGCCGAATCGGCGCTCCCGCCCACACATAGTGCAGGATTTGTTGTCAACAGCAAGCTAACGATGAGGAGAGGTGCTTGAACCGCGGCGAACGTCACAAGGAAGACGTCTTGACGGCCGCCGGTTGATTATGCGATCGCAGTCGCCGTAAATCGACTATTTGATGGCATTTCTTGGACGCCCACCGCTCGGCGTCACGGCTAACACCCAGCGCGTCTCCAGAAAGATGCGGACCACATAGGCGGGCAGGCCTGGCCAGTCCCGTCTGGTCAGGCCGCCAGTATTCAGAGTCTACCTATGCGGCATAACCCAGGAATGCCTTGGCCTTGGCAACTTCAGCATCCCACTTCGTCAGCTGCTCTGGTGTCAAGAAAGCTACCACACGCTCGCGCAGAGGAGCACGAGCCCCCTTCAGCTTCGCAATGACATCGGCTTTCGTGATGTCCGGATTGTTCTTGCGAACCTCATCAAGTTTCTCACGAGCGTTCTCCAACGCAGATTTCAGCCGGGTCTTTTGGTCTTCCGATAAATTCAGATCGGCTGCGAAACGCTTCAACTCACTCTGGACGGCTTCGGTGGCTTCAGGGCTCAAATTCATTTCAATATTCCTCTATAATAGAATGGTTTGAGGAAACTAGCTTCCGTTAGGACACGATCGAGGATGGGATATTTTTTTGTCTTCGGTACGGCTGAGTCTCGTCGACATCCCCAATCGAAGCACGTTATTGGGACACACTCAGCTGACCCTTTTATGTGGGGATTGACAACATTCTATCGAGCAAAATGACCGTTCGCTACTGGACCTTGGATCAGGATCGCTACACTAAAGCGTGATGGCTTTAGGTAAAGTCGCCATCACGCTTTATCTTTTTGTTTGAGCACGATCTTTTCGGAAAACCGGTGTCCACTTTCCGGATCATGCTCTAACAGAGGGCGGATTTCAAACCGCTTGTAGGGGAACGGCCACAAGTTTTTCCTGGCGTGTCTATCGGCTGATAAGTACGGTCCTGTCGTTTTTCAGCGCGAGAACGTGTTTTGTGTTCTGCTGCCGCCGGAACCGTAGGTTCGCCGCGCTAAATCAGCATTCGCAGGCAAGCTCAAGCCCTTTTCCGACAGCATCGACCCAACTCGGACGTAGTGGCGCGAGGTGTCCTTGGCGAGCGGCGCGCTGCATGTGATACTTGCAGATCCGCAAGCCGAAAAAAACCGGCTGAAAGCGAGCTCGGCAGGAGGCGTTTATCACGAAAGTAACGCGCCGCGATTTCGGAAAGCTCGCTGGAACAGTTGCTCTTGCGGGCTCTGGTCTAGGCTCGCCTCCCGCGAGCGTGCAAGCAAACTCGCCAAGGGGCAATCCAGGGGTCGCAGCGCTGATGCCCCACCCTCGCTCCATTATTTACGGCGATCGCTGGCTGAACGTGATGCGGGGATTCCAGGTCGAGTGGCTGGGTTATCGCACGACCGTGCTGGACCGGGCAGCGTTGCGGTTTCAGAACGACGTCGCACGGCGAACTGGTCTCGATGTCGGTCGCGCCGGTGCAGCGGTGCTTCAGATCGACTGTCGGGGCGAGGATAAGGGCTATCTGACGATTGATGCGCGCGAGGGTTACTCGCAGGCCGTCAAAGAAGATGCCGTCGTGTTGACGGCGGATGGACCGGCGGGTGTCCTGCGTGGCCTGGCGACGCTGCGACAATGCATTACTAACGTGCCTGGAGGCTTCGCCATTCCAGCAATGGTGATCGATGACGCTCCCCGTTTCGTGTGGCGTGGCGTCATGATCGATGTTGCGCGGCACTTCATGTCGCTTCCGACCCTCAAGCGCCAGATAGACGCGATGGAGCTCGTGAAGCTGAACGTTCTCCATCTGCATCTGAGTGACAATCAGGGCTTTCGCGTCGAAAGCCGCCTCTATCCGAAGCTGCACGAAGGTTCGTCGCCGGACTTCTTTTCTCAAGCGGACATTCACGACCTCGTCTCGTACGCCGCCGACCGTGGGGTCCGCATCGTTCCTGAATTTGATGTTCCAGGACATTCGCGAGCCATCCTGAGAGCGTATCCGGAACTCGCGTCGCGTGACGTCGATAACTGGGGTTACTTTTCCGCAACCGGATCGACGCTCAATCCTGCCGAACCGGAGACCTACACTTTCCTCGATCGCCTGTTCGGGGAGATGGCTGCGTTGTTTCCAGACCAGTATTTCCATGTGGGCGGGGACGAGGTATCCGGCGCGGATTGGGAGGCCAATCCCCAAATCCAGGATTTCATGAAGACCACCGGTTTGCAGACGAAAGAGGAGCTCGAGTCGTTCCTTTTTCACCGCGTGCGATTGGGCGTCGGCGTTCATGGCAAGACAGTCGTGGGTTGGGAGGAAGTCGCAAGAACTGCAATCCCGGATGACGTTGTGGTCCAGACATGGCGCAGTTCGGGCGCCATTGCCAAGGTGACGGCGCAGAGCAATCGGGTGATCGCCTCGGCTGGGTACTATTTCGACAAGCTCCTGCCGGTCGAGAGCTACTATACCGTCGATCCGCACGACCCGGCTTCGTGTTGCCTGACACGTGAGCAGTTCGCGGAAGGCAGGGCACAAGGGCTGCCTGAATTCATCATCGCCGAGGACCAGGTGATCGATCCGTCGCTTGAGCTTTCTCCTGCACAGGAGGCGCTGGTGCTGGGTGGCGAAGGATGTATGTGGACCGAGATTGTCACTGAAGAGATGCTCGACGGCCGGCTCTGGCCAGGTGCCGCGGCCGTCGCTGAACGCTTTTGGTCGCCCGCATCCGTCCGCGACACGGCAGATATGTATCGACGGCTCATTATCGTCCAGGACGGGCTGCGTATTGCGGGGCTTGCGGACGATGCCAACCGTCGGCGGATGGCCGCGAGGCTGGCGCCGGGCGAGTCGGAGCCGGTGGCACTGCTGGCTAATCTCGTCGCGCCGGTGCGCAATCATGCTCACAATCACAGGGCGGTCGCGATGCTTGAAGCGGCAAGTCCCGACACCGCAGGAGTTCAACGAACTGGCCGACGCAGCACCGGCCGACAGCCTCGTGGCACGTCGTTTCGAGTTGGACGCCGACCAATTCGTGCGCGGGGACCGCACCGGTGCCACCGCGCTCAAGGCAAACCTGATGCTCATGGCGCGACAATCATGATCGGTTCGCAGCGCTCGCTTGGGGCAAACCGCAGCTCGAGGTCGCACTGCCGATTTCCGGTGACATGGCCGCGCTTGCCGTGATCGCTCTGGATGCCATGGCGGCAATCGAGACCGGGCGTGTGCCGGGGATCGATTGGCGCGGGCGCACAAAGGAGCTCCTCGATCGCCATCTTGCGGCAGAACAAGCCTCGGAAAGCGCCATCCAGATATTCACCGGGCAACAGCCACCCGCCGATCTTCTGATCAGCATCACGCGGGGTGTCCGCAAGCTTGTGGAAGCTGCGGTAGAGTCTTGGACCTTGACCGGGGCGTTGCGCCTCGCTGAGACCGTCGCCGCCTCGCTCGTCTTCTTTAGCGGCGGAGAAGGCGTGGCGAGCGGCCATCCGGTACTTGCTGAGTGTGACGTGAGTTGGCGGCGGTCTTGGTTAAGGAGGGTGCCGGTGGTATCTATTTCTTCCAGCCTTGTCGGCGCCGATAGCCTTTCCGATTGGGATGGCTGACCGGTCAGTCGAGGTTCGGATTGTGCCCTAACTAAGGTTCACGGGCTTCATTGAGCGCGGTTCATTTCGTTGGAGGATCACGATGAGCAAGTTTATTCCCATTAGGTTCTCTTTGTTCGTACTGCTGTTCGCAATTCCTATTGTTGCTCAGGCACAACAACCTAACTCACCTGGTGAGACGGAAAAGCTGTGCAAGGAACAATGTGAAAAGGACTGCATGGGCAATGACACACCAACCGAGCGGGCGGAGTGCCTAAAGAGAGAAAAGTGCGGCGATCGATCGGCCTGCCCGACCAAAGGGAGCGGAGCCTGGATTTTGCTCCGCAACGGTATGGCTGAAATACAGGTGAAATGCGCTGATTCCAATTCCACACGACAGTGCTTAGATGTCGTTAGACCGATTGTTTCGTCGCCAGTTGGAGGATCACCGACCGGCGTGGTCTATGCGACAACCAGCATTAAATGCGGCAACACCATCTATGAGGTATCAACGGGCAACAATGCAGGAAACTGCTCGGTGGCCGGCCCCGAGAATGGTCCACGCGAGAGCGCTGGCTGCAATGACGCCCCTAGCGGCGGTAACACAGCATCGGCAAACTGCCAAACCGGATGTGGTGCCACAACGGGATCTGGCTCCTGCACGATCAAATAAGCGCAGAGCAATCGGGCAGACAAGCTGGCGCGCCCGCGGCCATGCAATAGGGTTTGGCATGGGCCTGGCCAGTAGTGTCGCGACCGTGGGTCGGGTCAGCTACGAGGATAGTCACAATTACACTGCCATCGGCAGCGTCGTGAACCTAGCCTCGAGGCTATGCTGCGCCGCGGCGGCTGAGAACACGGCTGACCGTTGCCGGCGAGACGCCCACCTCCTTGGCGATGTGCGCGGCCGGTCTGCGCTCGCGGCGCAGAACCTCGATCCGCTCCACGCTCTCCTTGGGTGTCGGACAGCGCGGACGGTGTGGCCTTGAACTGCGGTCCTGAAGGCCGACCTCACCTCCGCCTAGAAGCGCTCGACCCATTTGCTGACGGTTTTCGGACAGAGCCCGAAGGCCGTGGCTACAGCCTTCGCAGTTTGTCCTTCGACCAATACCCGGCGTACCAGTTCCCCTCGACTATGCGGCGTCAGGCGGGCATTCTTGTGGATGTCCATTCGGTCCCCTCCGAGAATCACTGAAGTCAGCAACCTCAGCTTCCTCGGTCGGGGCCGAGTGGGCAACCTATTGAAAGCTCACAGCTAGCGCTTTCTCAATTCCGGTGGGCTCGATGCCGAGGGCGTCGAGGCTCGGAGCAGCCGGAGATGCAACAGTATCGACCTCCATCAGCTCGATCTGGTTTCGCGTAATTGGAGGCGTGGGCAAGAGCTCGGCCAGGAACGCGACGGCCTGCCAGGCCGCGAATGGAAATGGAACGAGCGCACGCCGCACGCCGAGATGGCTGCTAATCTTGCGCAGCAGGTCCTCATATGTCCAGACGCGCGGGCCGGCGAGCTCGTAGAAAGGTGCCGGGGCAGCGGAAGCGATGACACGAGCGATCGCTTCTGCAACGTCTTCGACATGAACCGGCTGCAATCGTGTATTGCCCGTGCCGAAGAGGGGAAAGGCAGGAAATCTGCGCAGCAACGCGGCGAGCGGCACAAGGAAAGCGTCATCCGGTCCGAACATGACGGCGGAACGAAGAACAGTCGCACTGGGAAAGGCGGCGCGGACGGCGTTCTCGCCTTCTCCCCGGCTGCGGATATAAGATGAAGGCGACGCATGATCAGCGCCGATACCCGAGACATGCACAAATCGTGCGACACCTGCGTCACGCGACAGCCTTGCGAGGTTCCCGGCAGCCTCGACATGGACGGAATGGAAGGTCTGCTTCTTCCGCTCCACATAGAGGCTGACCGCGTTCACGACCCCGAAGGCGCCTTCCACAGCGCTCCTGATCGAGGCGTCGTCACCGATATCGGCGCCAATCATCTCAATCCCCGACGACATCCCGGCGAAAGCCGTCTTGCCGCGCTCCGGATGCCGCGAGGCTACGCGCACTGTGAAATCATGTTCGGCGAGATGTTGAACGACACGCCGCCCGAGGAAGCCAGTTCCTCCGAAGACGACGACCATGCGGGTCATTGAATGGACTCCTCGCAATCGGCCATGCCTGGGGAATGATATGTCGGAACGCGTCGAATTGACAGCGCACATGGGGCCGTTGCAGCTGTCTGCCGATCGGCGAACGCAACCTGCCGACAAACTGATGGGGTAGGCGTGGCGCGCGCCACGCGCTAAGCTGGCATGATGGAACTCCGAAAGTCACGTGAGGTTGGTCCATTGAGCCCGAGGCGATGTCAACCTGGCGCCATCCCATCCAACAGCGAGGCAAGTGAATGAGCCCATCCGATCCGCGCCGCATCATGTGGAATGAGGCCCTGGCAATTATCGCGCGGGCGGAGCATATGCAGCGGCGGTTCTTCGAGCCGGGGGGGCAGGCGAGCTGCTGGGAGCCGCCCGTCGATGTCTTCGAATCTGAGGACGAATTCTGGATCATCGCCGCGCTGCCTGGCGTCGAGTCGGATGATCTGAGCATCTCGATCGAGGGTGGCGTCCTGCGCGTCGCGGGCCAGCGCCGGCTGCCGACCGCCGCGCGTGCCGCGTCCGTCCATCGCCTCGAAATCCCCACTGGCCGTTTCGAGCGCAGCATCCGCTTGCCGGCCCAGCTTTTGACGCTCGATCAGTCGGAGCTGGTGAAAGGCTGCCTGATCATCCGTCTGGGCAAGGCTTGAGCGAGGATACCATGGCAGCAGCCTCCCCCGAGCAGGGTCCAACTTCCCGCCGACAGCCTGATCATCCTTCCGGTCCGGCAAATGGTGCTGTTTCCCGGCACCGTGATACCGATCGCGATCGGCCGGCCGCAGTCCATCGCTGCGGCACAGGAAGCCGTACGGAAGGAACGACCGGTCGGAATCCTGCTGCAGACAGATGCCGCGGTAGAGGATCCGGCGCCCGAGCACCTTCATCGCATCGGCACGACCGCCCAGATCCTGCGCTATGTCACCGGCAATGACGGCGCCCATCACCTCGTCTGCCAGGGCCTCAACCGCTTCCGGGTGACCGAATTCCTCTCCGGTCAGCCCTACCTGGCCGCGCGCATCGAGGAGATCGGCAGGTCGGAGACGATGACGCCCGATATCGAGGCGCGTCTGCGGCTACTCAGGGAGCGAGCCCGCGAAGCGCTGGCGCTTCTGCCGTCGGCACCGGCCGAGCTCGCCGCGGCCATCGAAAGCCTCACATCGCCTTCGGCACTTGCCGACTTCATCGCTGGCATTTCCGACAGCACGCCCGAGGTCAAGCAGCAGATCCTGGAGACCATCGATCTCGCTCAGCGGATGGACAAGGTCCTGGCGATGCTGGCGGAACGCATCGAGGTGCTGAAGATCACCCGGAGCATCGGCGAGCAGACGCAGCAGACCCTTTCCTCGCAGCAGCGCGAGCACATATTGCGCGAGCAGCTTCGCCAGATCCAGAAGGAGCTCGGCGAGGGCGACGAAAAGTCGGTCGAGCTCGCAAGCCTGCGCGAAGCGATCGCGAAAGCCCAAATGTCGAAGGAAGCCGAGGATCAGGCCAGGAAGGAGCTGAAGCGGCTCGAGCGCATGCCGGAGGCCGCTGCCGAATATGCCATGATCCGCACCTATCTCGACTGGCTCATCGAATTGCCCTGGTCGAAGATGACACCCGACACGATCGACATCGCCGAAGCGCGGCGCGTCCTGGATGAGGATCACTACGGCCTACCGCGCATCAAGCGGCGCATCCTCGAATATCTGGCGGTGCGCAAGCTCAATCCCGAAGGCAAGAGTCCCATTCTGTGCTTCGTCGGACCGCCGGGCGTCGGCAAGACATCGCTCGGCCAGAGCATTGCGCGCGCCACCGGCCGCAATTTTGCGCGCCTCAGCCTTGGCGGCGTACATGACGAGGCGGAGATCCGCGGCCATCGCCGGACTTATATTGGCGCCTTGCCGGGCAATATCATCCAGGCGATCCGCAAGGCGGACAGCCGCAATCCCGTGATGATGCTGGACGAGATGGACAAGCTCGGTTCAGGCATTCAGGGCGATCCGTCATCGGCGCTGCTCGAAGTGCTCGACCCCGAGCAGAACGGAACTTTCCGCGACAACTACCTGGCTGTTCCCTTCGATCTCTCCAAGGTGATGTTCATCGGCACGGCGAATGTGCTCGACATGGTGCCGGGACCGGTACGCGATCGCATGGAGGTCATTGAGCTGCCGGGCTACACCGAAGCGGAGAAGCTCGAGATCGCCAAGCGCTATTTGCTGAAGCGCCAATTCGCCGCCTCAGGGCTGAAGCCCGAGCAATGCGAGATCACGGATGATGCCGTCATGAGCATCATCCGCGACTACACGCGCGAGGCGGGCCTGCGCAACCTCGAGCGCAATATCGGCGCGATCTGCCGGCATGTCGCGGTCAAGATCGCGGAAGGGAGCGCCGATCACATGCGGATCGACCCCGCCGCGGTCGAGACGATCCTCGGCGCCCGCAAATTCGAGAATGAAGTCGCCATGCGCACCAGCGTTCCGGGCGTCGCGACCGGTCTCGCCTGGACGCCGGTCGGCGGCGACATCCTGTTTATCGAGGCGACCCGGGTTCAGGGCGGCGGTCGCTTGATTCTTACTGGGCAGCTTGGCGAGGTCATGAAGGAAAGCGCGCAAGCGGCATTGACCCTCATCAAATCGCGCGCCACCAGCGTGGGTATCGATCCGGCCATTTTCGAGAAGTCCGATATTCATGTCCATGTGCCGGCAGGCGCCATACCGAAGGATGGGCCAAGCGCCGGGGTCGCCATGTTCACCGCACTTGCGTCCCTCTTGACCGGAAGGATGGTGCGCAGCGACACGGCCATGACCGGGGAGATCTCGCTGCGCGGCCTGGTGCTGCCGATCGGCGGCGTCAAGGAGAAGGTCCTGGCGGCCGCACGCGCCGGCATCACCACCGTGATGCTGCCCGCACGCAACCGCAAGGATCTCGAGGACGTCCCGGAATCGGCCCGCAGCCAGGTCCGCTTCGTGTGGCTGGAGACGGTCGATGATGCGGTTGCGGCGGCACTCGTCCCGGGAGGCGAGCGCGATGAGAGCCAAGGCGCGGCGGGAGGTACCTCAATGTCCGACAGGCGTGCCGCGCGGTCGGCGTCCGAACCTTGAACGTATCATCCTGATCAAGCGGAAATTCATTTCCCAATATCGATCCGAGGCACCGATGTCGGTAAAGTGCATCAACCCTGAGGGTATCTCGACGCCCGAGACCTTCACCCATGTCGTCGTGGCGAAAGGCAGCAAGATGGTGTTCATCGCCGGGCAGGTCGCGGAGGACAACGGCCGTCTTGTCGGTCCGGGCGACATGGTTGCCCAATCGCGGCAGGCCTTCGCCAATATCGGCCGCTGCCTGGAGGCGGCGGGCGCGCGCCCCGACCAGGTGACGAAGCTCACCATCTTCGTCGCCAACTACAAGCGGGACTATCTGCCTCAGATCGAGGATGGCCGCGTCGCGCTGTTCGGCGATCACAAGCCGACCGACACGCTCATCGGCGTGGCAGCACTCTCGCATCCCGATTTCATGCTGGAAGTGGACGCGATTGCGGTCGTCGACGAAAGCGAATAGTCACTCCGATCAATGACCTTACGTATCATCAGCGCGCTCGTGACCGGCGCCGGAAGCCCGACGGGCATAGGTTTCGCGATTGCCGAGGCGCTCGGCCGCCAGGGCTGCCGGGTGGTCGTCTCCTCGACGACGTCGCGCATCGAGGAGCGGGCGCGCGAATTGCGCAGCCTCGGCATCGACGCTACCGGTCTTGCAGCGGATCTGACCGACGCGTCCGCCGTGAAATCACTTGTCGATGCGGCGGGCGACATCGATGTGCTGGTCAACAACGCCGGAATGGCAACTCTGGGGACGCTCGACAAGACGGGGCCGCTCGAGACGATCAGCGATGAGACCTGGCATCTGACGATCAGCCGCAACCTGACCACCGCTTTTCATGTCACGCGCGCCGCCCTCCCCGGGATGAAGGCGCGGAAGTGGGGTCGCATCGTCAATGTCTCATCGACCACGGGAACGGTTGCGGGCGTTGCCAATGACAGTGTCTATGGGGCGGCGAAAGCGGGGATGCTGGGCCTGACGCGGGGGCTGTGTCTCGAAGTGGCGCGCTCGGGCATCACGGTCAATGCCGTGGCGCCCGGCTGGATCGCCACCGGCTCGCAAACGCCGGCGGAAGCGCGAGCGGGGCTCGTGACACCGATTGGCCGTTCCGGGACGCCGGCCGAGATCGCAAGCTGCGTCGCCTGGCTCTGCTCCGAAGGCGCCGCCTATATCACCGGGCAATTGATCGTCATCGACGGCGGCAATTCGATCATCGAGGACAAGCACCAGAATGACTGAACCGAAAGTGGCACTGATCAGCGGCGCGGCGGGCGGCATTGGCGGCGCAACCGCGCGGAAATTCGCATCCGAGGGCTGGCGCGTGCTTCTGACCGACCGGGAGGAGGAGCGTCTTGCAGCGACAGCCCGTGATATCCCCGCCGCGCGCTTCTTCGCCGGCGACATCCGCACGCGCTCGACCTGTTTTGATATCGTGAGCTGGGCGCTTCGCGAAGCGGGCCGCCTCGATGCGCTGGTGAACGCCGCCGGCATGTGGCGCGAAGGTCCGACCGAGGACTGCAGCGAGGAGGATTTCGACATGGTCTTCGCGGTCAACGTCAAAGGCCTCTATTTCCTTACCGCGGCGGCGATTCCTGCCTTGAAGCTGAGCGAAGGCGTCATCGTCAATCTGTCGAGCGATGCCGGGATCCAGGGCAATCAGGGCGCGGCACTTTATTGTGCGTCCAAGGGCGCGGTCACGCTCTTCACCAAGGCGCTCGCGCTCGAGCTCGCGCCTGACGCCGTGCGCGTCAATGCGATCTGCCCGGGCGATGTCATGAGTCCGATGCTCGCCTTCCAGGCGCGCCGCTACGGCAATGGCGATGAGAAAGCCTATTTCGACCGGCTGCTCGCCGGCTATCCGCAAGGTGAGAGAGCCCGCTTCATCACGCCCGAGGAAATCGCCTTCTTTATCTACTATCTGGCGCGTCCCGAGGCGGCGCCGATCACTGGTGCCGCGCTGTCGATCGACTTCGGCTATTCGGCGGGCAAGTTCTAGTGTCCCGAATCCGAAGTTCGCATCACCTCGCAGCGTCTTCCGAGCGAACTTCGGATTCGAAAGGACACTAGAAAATCTAACAATTCTAGTGTGCTTTTGAACGTGAAGTTCCTGTCGGTATAGCGGTGAGATATCAGGAACTTCGCGTTCAGCACACTAGGTGTGATATTTGGATCGACCGGTTCCCCTCACCCCGAGGCGCGACTATTGGGAGAGGCATCTCGCCATATTCCCGCCAGGACGGCATATTACGAGCCCATCCAACTCGGGAGATGGCATCCATGATTGATAGAATTTACGGACTTGCCTGGGCAGCGCCCGTGGCGGTTGCGGCTTGCCTCGCCGCGACGCCGGCTGCCGCGTCCTTCGAGTCCTGTGTGAAGACCATCCGCGCCGAGGTTTTGAGCGCCGGCATCAGGCCCGCCATCGTCAATGCCGCCTTCAAGGGCATCGCATTCGACGAAAAGGCGGTGCGCTTCTCGCGCACCCAGCCCGAATATCGGGTCGCGATCTGGGACTACATGGCCTTTCTCGTCGATGATGTGCGCATCGCCGATGGGGCGAAGATGATGCGCCGCCATGACAGGACCTTGCGCGCCGTCGAGAAGGCCTATGGCGTCGACCGCTATGTGCTCGCAGCACTCTGGGGTGTCGAGAGCGACTATGGCCAGGATGAAGGCGATTTCTTCCTGCCGCACGCTCTGCCGAATGTCGCCTGCGGCGGGCGCAAGCCTGGCGCCTTCACCGCCGAATTGATCCAGGCGCTGCGCATCGTTGCGAGCGGCGATGTGAGGCTCGCCGATCTCAAGAGCTCATGGGCCGGGGCCTTCGGCCAGACCCAGTTCATGCCCTCGACCTATCGCAGGCTCGCGGTCGATTTCGATGGCGACGGGCGCCGCGACACGATCCGCTCTGTGCCCGACGCGCTGGCTTCCGCGGCCAACTTTCTCGACAAGGCCGGATGGCAATCGGGCCTGCCCTGGGGCTTCGAAGTGAAGTTGCCGGGCTCTTATTCGGGCCAGGTGGGCCGCTCGCGCAAAGCGCCGGTTTCGGTCTGGGCCAGGAAGGGCGTCGTCCGGGCCGACGGCGGAGCCCTTCCGTCGTCAGGATCGTACGGTCTCATCCGGCCGGCAGGACCGAAAGGCCCGGCCTTCCTTGTCTCGCGCAATTTCGACGTGCTCTACACCTACAATGCCGCCGAGTCCTATGCGCTGGCGATCGGCCATCTGTCGGATCGGCTCAAAGGCAAAGGCGGCCTTAAGACCGCCTGGCCGACCGATGATCCGGGGCTCACCCGCGCCCAACGCAAGCGCCTGCAGGAGCTTTTGATCGCGAAGGGCTTCTATGAGGGCGATGCCGATGGACGTGTGGGACCACTCACCACGGCGGCGATCAAGGAAGCGCAGAAGAAAGCGGGCATGAAGCCGACGGGAAGGCCCGGCACGCGCATATTGAATGCTCTGGCGGGTGACTGAACAATCGATCTTCAATCATCCTTGCTGGTGCCGCAGGCCACGATTCCGATCAGTCCTGGCGCTGCCGGCCTCTGCAAAGCGAGGGCTTCCTCGATCGAGCCCTCGAGCCAGATCTGCCAGCCCCGCTCATCGGCCAGGACGACCGGCATGGCCTTCGGGTGAATCGGCTTTACCACCTCGTTGGCCGCGGTCGTGAGAATGGAATAGAGCAGGTGGTCGCCTTCGATCGGATTCTTCTTCGTGCCTCTGATGCCTCGCCATGACCGCCATGCCGGCAAAGGCAAAGGGTGGGCGGTTGTCGTTGAGAGCGAACCAGATCACGTCCTTCTTCTTGGTCACCGGGTCAGGCGCGCGCGCATATTCGGCAAAGCTTGTCGCCGGCACGAGACAGCGGTTTTCCGGCTTCAGCCATTCGCGCCAATGGCTGGAGGCCGTATTGCGGACATTCGTCACCGGCACCGGCGGGCCTGGAACGGCCGGCGGCTGTGGAAATCCCCATCGCATCATGGCGACCTCGCGCTCGCCCTCCGAGTTGCGGATCACCGGAGCGAGAAAATCCGGGAAGCACGAAGTGTAATCATAGTCGAGGAAGGGATCGTAGCGCGTGGCGCCATAATGCGCCGCCCAGTCTTTCGGTTTTCCCCGCAACGAGTAAAGATTGCACATGAAGGATTTGTCGTGATGCCCCGACGATTGGCTAATTCCTGCGGTTGTAGGGTTTGCGGGGCCACCAGTCATCCGAGCGCTCGCCGGTGCGGAACAGGATTTCTGCGTCCTTGCGACGGCACTTTTCGCATCTTAGCCTGGGAGCCAGGCGTTTCATGGTTGTGGCCTCGCCATAGCGCTCGATGAGATGAAAACGGCATCCGTTTCGATGAGCCGCTTGTGCCCGCAGGAACAGCATTCCGCGACCATGCTCAGATGAAAGAGCGCAACCTCCTTCAGCAGGACACCGTCCCTGGCCTTGTCGCCGACGCCGCGCGGAACATTCATCATCAACTCACTCACTTACTCACTCGACAGCCGTCAGCAGGATGCTGGAACAGATATAGAACCCGGTACCCTGGAATGCAAATGACGCGGTCTTCTTATCCACCGCGGGCGGACGGTTCCCGGAAGAAGCGGGATGTCGGCTCATCCATCGGGAAGAAGCTTTCGATGCGGATCTCCTGGACGGTGATGTCCTGCGGCGTGCCGAGAGTCGCGATGGTCGTGAAGAAATGCAGCGAGACATCGCCTTTGCGCATATGGATGGGAAGCAGCGGCAGGCCCGCATCCTCGATCGCCGCAGAGCGCGACAGCTCGATGAGGCCTTCATAGGAGAGGAGCCGCGCCAGCAATGCGGATGATCGCGGCGAGCCGTCGACGACGGCATCGCTTTGGACGCCGCGAATGAAATGGAGCGCGACCTCTTTCCAGTTGACGACATAGGGGCGGAGAATGGTGGGCGACAAAAGTGCATCCGCCAGATTGACTTCGCCCTTGGGCACGGCGCCCAGGACGAACTCGACCAGACGTACGGCGCCTTTGTTGGCGCGTTTCAGAGTCCAATGCCGGTCGACGACGAAGGCGGGATAGGGCTCCTGCTGGGCAAGAATATGATCGAGCGCGCCATCCACTGGCGCGAGCTCGGGCTCGCCGAGCCTGCCTTCACGCCACAGAGCGGCATAGCCCGCAGAGGCGAGGAAGGTGTTTTGGTGGCGCAGCGATATGTTGAGCGCCGAAGCAAGGTTGAGCACGATCTGCTGGCTCGGGCTCGCGCGCCCCGAATTCGAGAAAGCTCAGATGGCGCTGCGAGGTTCCGGCAGCACCCGCAAGCTCGAGTTGCGAAATGCCGCGCCTTCTGCGCCACCAGCGCAGCTGCTGGCCGAAATTCCGGTGCCCGGCACTCTCCATGGCGCGCATGACCTCAGGACTTTCGCTTCTCATAGCATGGTATGGCGCGAGATCTGCAGGCTCCAGAAGGGGATGGCGCTTTCATTCTCGACGAACGCGTGGTCAATGCCGAGATCGCGCAACTCGCGCTCATTGAGATGCTCAAGCCATTGCCGGTCGTGCCGGCGGCGGCGCCAGGCAGCGACAGGCGCCTGGCAGCGCCACAACTGGCGCCCGAAAAAGGCGCAAAGAGAAGCGACGCGGCTGCGGCTCTTCGCGCGCGCCGTGAAGATGGCATGAGCCAAGGGGATGCCTCTGAGCTGTCAAGGCGATCATGGCGGCCGCGTCGCATGCGGGCAATTACTGGCTGGTAATCAGCGACCGGGCTGGCAAATGCCGCCTATGGATCACGGCATATCGCCTCGGGCAAGCGCAGTATCGGTGGCTCTCGTATCAATCATCATGGAGTCATGGACCGCATTCCTCACACGGTCAGCTTGCCGTGCACGATCTCCGACCAGTAGGCGATGCCGGGACCAATGATCGCGTCGTTGAAATCATAGTGTGAGTTGTGCAGCGGCTGGCCGTTGGCGCCCGTGTCGCCATTGCCGAGGAAAGCGAAATTGCCAGGCTTGTGATTGAGGAACATCCCGAAATCCTCTGACGTCATGAGCGGCGCCGGATTGTCTTCGATGCTCACGATGCCGGGCGTGTTTTGCGCAGCAGCAAGCGCATGCCGGCTCGCCGCATCGTGATTGACGGTGGCGGCGAATTCGTGGCTGTAGTCGACAAGAGCCTCGGCGCCGAACCCTGAAGCGATGCCTTCGGCGAGCTTGCGCATTTCCATTTCGATCGTCTTTTGCACTGCAGGAGTGTAGCTGCGCGTGTCGCCTTTCAGCGTCACGGTTTCAGGCAGCACATTGCGGATGCCGTCGGTGAGGATCTCGGTGATCGAGACGACGGCAGTGTCTAGAGCCGAGACCCTTCGCGACACGATGGTCTGCAGCGCCAGGACCACATGGGCCGCGATCACCATGGGATCATTGGCGACATGCGGGCGCGCGGCATGGCCACCCTTGCCGCGGATGCGGATCTCGAAATTGTCTTCCGACGCCATGAAGGGGCCGGACCGCGTGGCGAAGGCGCCGACTGGCATGCCGGGCATGTTGTGGAGCCCGTAGATCTCCTCGAAGGAGAAGCGCTCGAGCAGGCCGTCGGCGATCATCGCCTTGGCGCCGCGGCCATGCTCCTCATTGGGCTGGAAGATGAAACAGACGGTGCCCGAGAAGGTCCCGCGCTCGGCGAGATAGCGGGCAGCACCGAGGAGCATGGCGGTGTGGCCGTCATGGCCGCAGGCATGCATCTGGCCCTGATGGGTCGAGGCATAGGGAAACCCGGTATTCTCGGTGATCTTGAGCGCATCCATGTGGGCCCTGAGCGCAATGGCCTGGTTGCCGGGTCCGCGCTTCAGCACGCCGACGACGCCGGTCCCGCCGATGCCCTGATGCACCTCGATGCCGAAGCCGCGCAATTTGTCGGCGACAAAGGCCGAGGTCTTGTGCTCGCCAAAACCGAGCTCCGGTATGGAATGGAGATGGTGCCGCCACTCGGTGGCGGTTTCGACATAGTCGCGGTCGGGTGCAGATGGCATGCGGGACTCCCTGAGGCTCGATAGCTGTTGGCGTCCATCCATGCCCGAGTTGCGGCCGAAAAGATCGGCAAAAACATCATGAAAAATGCAGAAATTGCTGCGAAATGGCGGTGATGTTCATCACCGATGCGCCGACCCGTTGGCTGCCGACCTCAACCCATCCATCAGCAGCGCTACCAACCGTTTCGATCGCTCGCGCCAGTCAGGCGTCTGCGGCGCGCCATAGATGCCGGAGAGCGCGTTCAAGAGGTCCGAGCTGTCGATATCGGCGCGGATCGATCCGTTCGCTTTTGCCGCATCGATGAGCCGCTGCAGGGCCGCCGGAATCTTGCCCGAGGCCTCGGCGAAGAACTTGGAATTGCTGGCGAGCAGGAGCTTGAGGCTTTGGGCCATGCCGCGCTTTGCCGCGATGTAGTCGACAAAACGCTGCATCCATAGCGCCAGGGCCACGTCCGGCGGGTGCTTCTTCGCCAGGTCGTCAGCCGCGTTGGACAGGGCTTCGACCTCGCGGGCATAGACGACCTCGACCAGGTGCTCGCGCGTCGGAAAATGGCGATAGAGAGTGCCGATGCCTACGCCCGCGCCCTCGGCGATCTGTTCGAGCGAAGTGTCGATGCCGTGCTCGGCAAAGGCGAGACCTGCGACTTTGATGAGCTTGTCGCGGTTGCGTTGCGCATCAGCGCGCAAGCCTCTTTCCGGCGGGGCAGGGGCGCTCTTCTTTCTGTCCATCTGACGTTTGGCTGTCATTTCACACACCAAACACATTTGGGGTCTTGAATCGCCATCCGTGAGCCCTTAAGTCATAAGCGGAGGTGCCTCCGATTATCGGAGATATGCCGACCGATTGTTATCCGTCCGGAACCGAGTTGTCATTCCTTTAAAGGGAAAGAGCGAGGCGCGAATTCATGACAAATTCCATGCAGTTGAAGCTTGATGTGAACGGTGAGACGCGTGAGTTCGCAGTCGAGCCGCGCGTGACACTGCTCGATGCGCTGCGCGACCAGCTGGGCCTCACCGGCTCGAAGAAGGGCTGCGACCAGGGCCAATGCGGCGCCTGCACCGTCCATGTCGATGGCGAGCGCGTTCTCGCCTGTCTGACCCTTGCCGCCCAAGTCGAAGGCCGTGCCATCACCACGGTCGAGGGCCTGAGTCCTGACGGTGCCGGGCTACACCCGGTGCAAGCGGCCTTCCTCTCCCATGATGCCTTCCAATGCGGCTATTGCACGCCGGGCCAGATCATGTCGGCGCTCGCCTGCATCAAGGAAGGCCATGCCGGCAGCGATGCCGAGATTCGCGAATACATGTCGGGCAATCTATGCCGTTGCGGCGCCTATCCGCATATCGTCGCCGCGGTGCGCGAAGCGAAGGAGGCGATGGCGTCATGAAGGATTTCTCCTACAGCCGTGCCGCCTCACTCGAGGAAGCGCGGCAACTTTCGGCGCAATCGGGCGCCATGCTGCTCGCCGGCGGCACTACGCTCATCGATCTCGCCAAATGCGGCGTGGCAGAGCCCGAACAGGTCATCGACATCACCCATCTCAAGGGGCTCGATGCGATCAAGGTCGATCGCGGCGGCGCCTATCTGGGCGCCCTCGCCAAGATGAGCCATGTCGCCGACGACGCCGGAATCCGTGCGAGCTTTCCGGCCGTCTCGGAAGCCCTGTGGCAAGCGGCCTCGGCGCAATTGCGCAACATGGCGACGATCGGCGGCAATCTCATGCAGCGTACGCGCTGCGCCTATTTCCGCGATCCCCTGTCTTTCCCGGCCTGCAACAAACGCAATCCGGGCTCGGGCTGCGCCGCCCTGGGCGGCGTCACCCGCAATCACGCGGTGCTGGGCACGAGCTCGCATTGCATCGCCACCAATCCCGGCGACCTCGCGGTGGCGCTCGCCGCCTTGGACGCCGTCATCCATGCGGGCGACCGCCAGATCACGGTCGACGACTTCTTCCTCCTGCCAGGCGTGACACCCGATCGCGAGCATGCGCTCAAGCCCGGTGAAATCATCACGGCCGTCACCATCCCGGCTTCGGCCGCGGCGAAGCGCTCAACCTATCTCAAGGTGCGCGACCGCCAGTCCTATGAGTTCGCCGCCGCCAGCGCCGCGGTGGGGCTCGAACTCGAGGCCGATAACAAAACCATTCGCGACATACGGGTGGCGCTGGGCGGCGTTGCGACCAAGCCCTGGCGGGCGCGTGAAGTCGAGGCGAGCCTCAGGGGCAAGGCGCTCGCGCCCGAAACACTGCAACGCGCCAGCCGTCTCGCTATGGAAAGTGCCGCGGCGCAGGGCGACAATCACTACAAGATCGATCTGGCGCCGCGTGTCATCGTCCGCGCCCTCATGAAAGTCGGAGGCATCGCATGACCGAGACTGCAATTCAGGCACCCGTGAAGATGAGGCGCGGCGATGCATCCGATGGCGGCGCATCGTCATTGGGCGACCGCCTGTCGCGCATCGACGGTCCGGCCAAGATCAGGGGCGCCGCACGCTACGCGCTCGAGTATCGCCCCGCCAACGTTGTCCATGCGGTGATCGTGCAGAGCACGATAGGGGCGGGCCGCATACGCGGCATCGACAAGAAGGCGGCGGAATCATCGCCAGGCGTCGTTCTCATTCTGACGCCCGACAACATCCAGCCGCTCAAATCGGCCTCGACCTGGCTCAACACGCCGGGACCCGAAGGCCCGAATCTCGTGCTGAAGAACGAGATCAACTTCGCCGGCCAGCATGTCGCTGCCGTGGTCGCCGAGACATTCGAACAGGCGACCGCCGCGGCCTCTCTCCTCAAAATCGACTATGAGGTGAAGGAAGCGGTCGCGAACTACGATGATCCGAAGGCCGGCCAGGGCAATCCGGTCGAAGCGATGACGGTCGCCTGGGGCGATGCCCAAAAGGCCTATGCGGAGGCGCCGGTCCGCATCGAACGGGAATACCGGACACCCCGTGAATATAATGTGCCGATCGAGCCGCACGGACTCATCGCGGAATGGCAAGGCGACAGGCTGACCGTGTGGGAGCCGAGCCAGTGGGTCAATTTCATGTCGCGCACCTATGCCGAATGGTTCGACATTCCCTTCGAGAATGTGCGCCTGATCTCGCCCTATATAGGCGGCGGCTTCGGCTCCAAGGGCTTTGCCTATGCGCATGGCGCGATCGCCGCCATTGCGGCCAGGATGCTGCAGCGGCCGGTGAAGCTCGCGGTCACCAGGCCGCAGACGTTCACCGCTTTCGGCGGCCGTCCGGCCACGCGCCAGACTCTGGCATTGGGCGCCACGCGCGAGGGCAAGATCCTGTCCATCGTGCAGAAGAGCGCCAATGAGACCTCCGCCGATGGCGCCTGGGTCGAACCCATGGGCTCGGTCACGACGCTCATGTATGCGACGCCCAACCTGTCGTCGCGCCAGAATATCGTGCCGGTCAACACGGTGCTGCCCAGCGCCTTGCGGGCGCCCGGAGAGAATCCAAGCGCTTATGGCATAGAATGCGCGATCGACGAACTGGCTTACGAGGTCGGCATCGATCCTTTGGCGATCCGGCTTCTCAACTATGCCGAAGAGGATCCGCATGCGAAAAAGGCGTGGTCGACGCGCCAAATGCGCGAAGCCTATGAGCAAGGCGCCAAAGCCTTCGGCTGGGCGAAGCGCAGCCATGCGCCCCGCTCCATGCGCGACGGCCATCACCTGATCGGCTGGGGTGTGGCGGCCGGTACCTATCCGGTGCGCCGCACGCCGGGCGAGGCCTTGGTGCGCATACTCGAAAATGGACGCGTTGAAGTTGCCAGCAGCGGCATCGATATGGGGCAGGGCACCTATACGATCCTGGCCCAGGCGGCGGCCGAGGTGATCGGCGCCCCGGTCGAAGAGGTGGACGTGAAGCTCGGCGATTCCGCGCTCCCCGGCGCTCCGGTGGCGGGCGGTTCGCAGCTGGCCAATCTCATGACTGGCGCCGTTCACAAGGCAGCCGGCGCCGCGCGCGATGAGCTCATCGGCCTTGCCATCAACGACGCCAATTCGCCGTTCCGTGCATTGCAGGCGAACACGCTCACCATTGCCGACGGCACCATCTCATCGCCGCGTGGCGGGGCAAGCGTTTCCATTGCCGAACTGATGCGCCGCCTCGGTCGTGACAAGATCGAGGTGACGCGCAACACTTTTCCCGAGAACGCCAACAGACCCGCGGACAGGCACGCCGCCTATACCAGCATCACGCGCATGCTTTCGCCCTCCGATGGCGACTATTCGCGGCACTCCTGGTGCGTTCATTTCATCGAGGTGAGAGTCGATGCGGATTTCGGCACCGTCAGGGTATCGCGCGTCGTTTCCGCGCTCGATTCCGGCAGGCTCTACAATCCGAAGCTTGCCGAGAGCCAGTGGAAGGGCGGCATCATCATGGGCATCGGCCAGGCGCTGCTCGAGGAAGGCCTCGTCGACAAGCGCACCGGGCGCGTCATCAACAACAATCTCGGCGATTACTTGATCGCCACCAATGCCGATATTCCCGATATCGAGGTGATCTCGGTGGGCGTGCCGGATTTCCACTCTTCGGCGCTCGGCGGCAAGGCAGTGGGCGAACTCGGCATTGTCGGCGTGGCGCCCGCCATCGCCAACGCCGTCTATCATGCCACCGGCAAGCGCATCCGCGACTTGCCGATCACCTTGGAGAAGCTCATCGGTTAGGCACCCCGGACAAAACTAATCGGCGCGGGCTTCAACTCGCGAACTAGGAAATCGAGTCAGGCTGCGCATGTGCGGCGTGTCGCCGGAAAATCCCGTTCACCCACGAACGCCCCTTGAAACACTGCAGGGTCTCCCGTATGTTGGCCAAAATTAATATTTGTCCAACACAGGTACTGACCATGTCGAAGATCATCGCGAGGAAGGGCCGTCACGAAAGAAAGCCGAAGATCGGGCGTAAAAGAGCTCACTGGACGCCTTGTTGCGCAACGTTCCGCGACGGACGTGCCCGTGATAGCTCGAGTTGAGGCCGTGATGAGGGCGGCGGAGCGTTCAGGTCTGCTGACCCGGAAGAGTGGCCGGATCGGCGGCAGAGTAAGCCTTGCTTTGGTGGAACAGGCCAAGAACCAGACGGGCATCAAGGCTGATACCGACTTGATCGAATTTGCACTCGCTAGCGTAGCACTTGAGGACAAATTCGCCGAAGCTTTTAGGAAATCCCGCGGCAAGGTTGATCCAAGCATCAAGCTCGGTTTCTGACTTGTCGCATTTTGATTTCGACGCTGCGTTGCGATGGGCCCAATTTAGTCGGGAACAAACTCTTACTCGTCGCTCCGACGAGCAATTGCCCTTCGCGGGCCAAGAATTCATTGACCGGGCAAGGACTATTGCTCGACACATGTGTCTATATCGATCAGCTCCAGGATCGCTCACCTGCAATTCTTGACGACTTAATCAGCCAAAGGCAGGCTAATCACTCGACAGTCGCGATTCAGGAGCTGATGCGTACGGTCGGAGTGCTTAGTCCCGCCGACAAGCGCACATCCGGTGCAATCGCCCAGATCCGGAAGCAGATTCTAGCTGGTGAGTTCAGCAAACCAGCGCTCGACCTGATTGATCCATGACGCGGAAGTCGGCGTAAAATGGACATGATAATGCGGCCGGCGGGCGAGCCACGCTTTGATCTTGGGTGTCTTGTGGGTGGCGTAGTTATCCATGACGATATGGACATCGAGCCCTTCAGGGACTTGAGCATCGATCTCTTTCAAAAACTTCAAGAACTCGACTGCTCGGTGGCGCTTGTAGCATTTGCCGATGACGAACCCCGAGGCGACATCGAGCGCGGCAAACAGCGAGGTCGTACCATGCCGCACGTAGCCGTGCGTACGACGTTCCGGCACGCCAGGCATCATCGGCAAGACCGGTTTCTCGCGATCGAGTGCCTGAATTTGGCTTTTCTCATCGATGCTGAGACAAGGGCTCGGTTCGGTGGCGATAGGTAAAGGCCGACAATATCGCGCACCTTGTCGACAAAAAGCGGGTCGCTCGACAGCTTGAATGTTTGGCTACGGTGCGGCTGCAAGCCTGATGCCCGCTCATCGGATTTTCTCGCCCGACTCCGATACCCTGGGAAAAGCCGGCCTGCTTTCGGGAATGCTTTGTCGTCTTCAGGGATATGCTCGTGATCAAAGGCTACGCGCGCTCAATGACTGCGTCCTTTTCCTGCAAGCGCAAAAGCTTGGTTTGGTGATCCTGACGGCAAATGTCCGCGACTACGACATCCTGCTTCAGCTATTGCCCAAGGGACGTGCGTTGTTCTATCGACAGGAATAGCAGGGGAGACCGTTGTGATCTACGAAATCTGTGTGGATTCGGTGGCGGGCGTGCGCGCCGCCAAGGCGGCGGGTGCGGATCGGGTCGAGCTGTGCGCCAATCTGCTCGAGGGCGGTACTACTCCGAGCCGCGGCACGATCCAGAGGTCGCGGAGCATCGCCGGCATCAAGCTGCATGTCATCATCCGGCCGCGCGGCGGCGACTTCCTCTATGACGAGGATGAGTTCGCTTCCATGGCGGCCGACATCGACACCGCCAAGGCGGAAGGGGCCGATGGCGTCGTCATCGGCATTCTCACCGCCGATGGCGAGGTCGACGCCCCGCGCACGCGTGAGCTCATCGCCCGCGCGCGACCATTGTCGGTGACCTTCCATCGCGCCTTCGACATGACGCGCGATCCTTTCCAGGCGCTTACGACATTGATCGAACTTGGCGCTGACCGGATCCTCACCTCGGGCCAGGAGGCGAGCGTGCTGGAGGGCCTGCCGCTGATCGCCGAGCTCATCCGCCGCGCCGGCGATGAAATCATCATCATGCCGGGCGGCGGCATCACGCCGCGCAATGCCGAGCGCATCATCGCCGAGGCGAAGCCCAAGGAAATGCATTTCGCCGCCCTCGAGCCCGAAGCCGGCGGCATGCGCTTCCGCCGCGGCCATGTCTTCATGGGCGGAGAATTGCGGGCACCTGAATATGACCGCCTGGTCACCTCGGCCAACGTCATACGTGCAGTGATGTCAAAAAGCTGAACTCACCAGAGCGTGTAGCCGCCATCGATGACGAAGGCGGCACCCGTGACGTAGCTCGAGGCAGGCGAGGCGAGATAGACCGCCAAGGGCGCGATCTCATGCGGCTCACCGGCGCGGCCCATGGGCACGGCGCGCACGAAAGTGTCGATCACCTCCGGATGCTTCTTCGCCCAGGCGACATTGGGCTCGGTCATGAACAGCCCCGGACAGATGGCATTGACGGTGACGCCGCGCGGCGCCCAGTCGGCGGCGGTGGCGCGCGTGAAGTGGATGAGCGCGGCCTTCGCCGTCTCATAGTGACGCCCGCCAATGCCGCGATTGGCAACGAATCCGCTGATCGAGGCGATATTGATGACGCGGCCCTGCCCGCGCTTAAGCATGGCGCCACCGATGATCCGGGTGGCGAGAAAGCAATGGGTCAGGTTGAGGTCGATGAATTTCTGCCAAGTGTCGAGATCGGTATCCTCGACCGCGATGTCGAGATTACGCCCGCCGACATTGTTGACCAGAATGTCGATCGGCCCGGCTTCGGCCAGCACGCGGTTGCACAGATCTTCACAGGTGGAGGGTTGCGCAATGTCGCCGGCAAAGGTCGTAACCTCGCGACCGCGCTCGCGCACCTCAGACGCGGTCTCGGCGAGCGCATCGGGGTCGCGCGCATTGAGGACGATGTCGGCGCCGGCTTCCGCCAGGGCGAGCGCGATGGCGCGGCCGAAACCGCGGCTGCCGCCGGTGATGAAGGCGCGCTTTCCCACCAGGCGGAATTTGTCGAGCACGGTCACTGAGCCACCCCCCTCAAGATATCTTGGCACCGTCATATTATCTGATAATCTAGCCGCTCGGCCCTGTCGAGGGGCCGTTGAGGAAGGACATGTAATGCATGCGACACTTGTCCCGCAATGACGAAGATCAGTCTTCGGCATGGAGCAGTTGCAGGCGCGTCAAATATACATAAGAATGATCTTTTCGCCTTTGATGGGCATCCAGAAGAAAAATAAATCAATCCGGGAGTAAAAAATGACCAAACGCAAAGAAGAGGAAATGACCCTTCAGCAGGAGTTGCGTGAGCAGCTGTTGCGCGGAAGTATCGACCGGCGCGACGTTCCTCATGCGCAGCATGGCCGCAGGACTCAGCGCCGCGGGTGTCGGCGCGGTTGCCAAGAACGGCATCAGTCCGGCCTTCGCGCAGGACCGTCCATTGACGCCGACCTTCTATCAATGGATCGAGGACCTTCATCCCAGCATTCCGAAGGTGAACGAGAAATTCCCCGGCATCAACTACCAGATCGCGCCGGTCGAAGGCTTCGGCATCGAGCGCTTCGTCGCCGAGGCGAAGAAGAAGGAAAGCACCTGGGACGTCTATGTCGGCCAGACGCCCTTCGTCGAAATGTCGGCGATGAAGGCGGCCGATGTCATCGAGCCATGGGACGACTACATCCCGAAGGACGTGATCGACGACATGATCCCCTCGATCCGCGAGGAGAACACGATTGACGGCAAGCTCTATGGCTGGCCGTTCTTCCTCGATGTGATCGGCAATTCCTGGCATTCGGGCGTCACCACCAAGGCCGGGCTCAAGGACGAGGCGCCCGCGACCTGGGACGATCATCTGGCCAACGCCAAGAAGATCGTCGAGTTCGCAGGCAGCACCCTTCGGCGCCACCTTCGACTCGCATGGCTGGCGCTCGCTCGCCCCCATGACCCACAGCATGAGCACCAACGTCTATACGTCGGATGGCCTGTTCGACTTCACCAGCGACGCGACCGTCGAGGCGCTGAAGCTGATGAAGGAGATCATGGCGGTGTCGCATCCCGACATCCTGCTCGAAGGTGCAACAGACGCGGGCGTCAACGGCACGCCGGACGAAGTGGCCTTCGCCGCCGAGCGCGTCGGCTACTTCACCAAGTATTTCAACGCGCCCTTGCGCATGGCCCAGAACTGGGACGATCCGAAGGCGCTGCATATGGGCCCGTTGCCGAAATTCGCCAATGGCGAGGGCTCGACCGTGTTCTGGACGACGGGCTGCGCTTTGTTCAAATACGGGAAGAACAAAGAGAAAGCGGCGGAATATATCAAGGCGCTGACCTATGACCGGCAGATCTGGCAGGACTCGATCGCCGGCACCAAGGCGGCCCATCCTGGTCAATTACCGCCCTACAAGTCGATCTATGCGGAATGGGAGGCCAACAAGCCCGACTGGATGCTCGACTTCGTGCCTTTGGTCAGAAGCCAGCTCGACAAGGCCAAGGCGATCAGGAACCACATCTTTGGCCTGAACCAGTTCGTCATCGGCAAGCCGGTCTGGGAGACCTATCTAAAGGGCGAGGAGAAGGACGCCAAGGCAGCCTTGCAGAAGGTCACGGACGCGGTCCAGGCCGAGATCAAGCGCGGCCAGCAATAACTGGTGAGAGAATACGCGAGAACCGGCGGCGCTTCGCGCCCCGGTTCTTCTCACTTATTGCATGTGATCGCGCCCATCCGTTAGCATAGCGCATGGCCGAGACGACCTATTCCGATCGAATGACGGGGCGCCCGGCGCAGCCCGCCGCCACTTTCGAGTCGCGGATGACGAACATGCGCAATGCGGTGAGCCCATGGTGGTTCCTGCTGCCGACGCTCGTCTTCTTCGTCTGGTACCAGGCCTATCCGATCGTGCGCGTCCTGTGGATCAGCTTCACCGACTATCAGTATCTCTCGAGCGCGCCGGCGAACTTCGTCGGCTTCGACAACTATTTGGCCGCTTTCAAAGATCCTTTGATGTGGGCGAGCCTGTGGCGCGCCACATTATTCACGATCATGTTCCTGCCGGGCACGATCATTCTGCCCTTGCTGCTCGCCATCCTCGTCGACCGGGTGACCAATCCGCGCCTGGCGACTTTCTATCGCGTGGTGCTGCTGATCCCGGCGGTCATCCCGAGCACGCTCGTCTTCGTGCTGTGGAAGTGGATGTATAATTACCAGGTCGGGCCGATCAACCATCTGCTGGTCGACATATTCGGTCTGTTCACCTTGCAGAATGCGCCGCAGTGGCTGGGCGGCACCAATCTGACGCTGCCCTCCATTGCGATCATGGAATGGTGGTGGGGCCTCGGCTATCACACGATCTTCTTCCTGGCGGGCCTTGCGGCCATCCCGCGCGACCTGCCCGAAGCCGCCCGCATCGACGGTGCGGGCGAGTGGTCGATCTTCTGGCACATCACGAGGCCGGCGCTGGCGCCGATCATGATGATCCTCGTCGTCCTGCGCTTCGGCACCGCCATGGCGGTCATCGACGAGTATCTGATCTTCGGCGGCTTCAACCGCGACTCGCCGACCTATACCTGGACAATCTTCATGTATGACCAGGCCTTCAAGCTGGGACTCTGGCGCCAGGGTTTCGCCGCCGCGATCGGCATGATCGGCGCTGTCGCGATGATGATCGTCATGGTCTTCCTGATCCGCATCTTCAGGCCGAAGGGTTGAGCAGCGCATGACCATGGTCGCGTCAGCAGAGGCAAGAGGGGCCAGGGCGAAACCCGAGCAAGGCTGGTTCCGCGAAAATCAGGGCGCCATTATCCGCCATGGCGTGATCAACTTCTTCATGCTCATCATCCTGGCGCCGCTCGCCTGGGTGCTGATGATGTCGATCAAGTCGCGCTCCGATGCGATGCGGCCCGATTTCTGGCCACGGCGTTTCGACTTCACCCATTATGCCTATGTCTTCGACAAGATCGACACTTTCCCGATCAATCTGTTCAACAGCATCTATGTCACGACCGGCACCGTCATCATCACCTCGATCTGCGCGGTGCTGGCGGGCTATGCACTGGTTCATATGAAGCCGAGAGGCGGCAGCTTCGTCGTCGTGCTGCTCCTGGTCTCGCTTTATTTCCCGGTGCGCGTCGTCTCGATCATCAGCATCTACGAGATCCAGGACTATCTCAACCTCATCAACAGCACGTCGGGCCTGATCCTGCCCTATATTACGCTCAATCTGGCGATCAGCGTGCTCATTATGAGGAGCGTCTTCCAACTCGTGCCGCATGAGGTCATCGAGGCGGCCAAAGTCGATGGCGCCGGACCCTGGCGCACCTTGTTGGAAATCGCTCTGCCGATGGCGCGCAACGGCCTGGTCGTCATCTTCATCGTCAATTTCGTCACCGCCTGGGGCGAGTTCCTCTTGTGCTCGACGCTGACGAACGACCAGATCGTGCGCACCATGCCGGTGGTCCTGGCGGGCGCCCAGGGCGGTCTCGGACAGTGGTCCTGGCCGGCGCTCGCCGCGGTCTATGTGCTCGTCGTGACGCCCGGCATCGTCGCCTTCACTTTCGCCCAGAAGCTCTTCTTCAAGGGCCTGATGGAGGGCGTGGTGAAGGGGTAGCCCGCATTCTCACACTTCATATGGCCTGCGTTGCGCTTTCGGGGAGATGAAGGCGACGGCGGGCGGCGAAAAGTATATTGCCTTACGCTTGGGCGCCCGCCGAAAGGCAACCGCGCTTGAACGATGGCACCGCATCGCTCTGCGCGCGGCTTGTGCCCTTGTTCGGCTTCTTGAACCGGCGCAGGCCGAGACCGACGCTTGAGGTCATTTGCGATCGAGATCGGATAGAAGTGTCTCCGCGACGGCTTCTTCGGCGATAGCCTTGCCATGTCGCTGCATCTCCGCTGATAGTTTGTCATCCCAGCATGCGCCAACTGCCTTTCCGGCAAGGGGATGCTCATGGCCCGATGGCATGCTGATGCCTCCCATGTAGTCGGTGGCCGAGTAACGCCATGGCTGTGCGCCGTGCATGCGCATGACGTGATTGCCGATGCGTATGCCCGGCCAATCGAAGTCTCCATGGTAGAACAGGCGCGCACCGGCACCTGTCAGTTGAGAGAGAAGGTACCTTTGAGATGCGCCCGGCATACCGTCGACGCAAACCATTGGAGCGCAATAGCGTCCCCAGTGATCGGCGGCTATCGCAACCAAATTGGGATTCTCGCAAACAAAGATATCTCGGTTCGCTACATCCCACTTAGGAGGTGATCGCAGAAATGTGCGCAACGATAGATAGGCTGGCTCGCCAGGCGGATGACCGCAATTTTCCGCGTGGAGCGTCGGGAGGTTAAGGAATAGGGCAGGGCGTGCGAGTTCGTTCACCAGAATGCCTGCGCCGGCCCAGATATCGCGAATGCGTTCGCCGCGCATGCCGCGAGTCTCGTCAGCCGGGGCTTCCAGTCCATATCGGTCTTGGCCCGAGCTTGGTTGTTCCGCGACACGCCAAGCCGCCAAGGTCAGGGTCGCCGTGGCTTGTCCGTTGTCGAGGGCGTGAGCGTCTCCCAATGCGTTTGCGGCCAACTGCGAGCGCGTCATGCCTTTCGCCGGAAGATGCTGCAGCACCGTTTCAGCGCGGCGGCATAGTTGAGCTGCCGTAGTAGGTCGCCCCCTGGCGAGACGCTTGAGAAGGCTGGGGCCAGCCGCAGTTTGCAGCAATCTGATCAATCGAGGGTGACGACAGCCGGAGACGACGTCCGACCAGAGCAGTTCAAGGCGCGCTCGCGCTGTAGCGAGATGGACGATGGGCCCATCGATTTGCTCCAAGGCATGGCGTAGGGAAGGCGAGATGCCGGAGCGACGCAGGGCATCGTCCATGACCCGTGTGTCGACCTGCATCGAGGAAGAAAGACGCTGCGGCCGGCCGAGCATGGAGGCCAGGGCGGCGTGTTCATCAGGCGCAAGCTTCGAAATGCGAATGACGCCCACGCCCTTGTCGAGCGGCGCACGTTCGTAGTGCCTGCGCAGGCGCTTCCGCAGCGCCGCCAAGCGATCATCGCCAAGTAGCCGCTGAAGGCGTGCATCGGGTAATTCCGTCATGCTGGCGCAAACCTGCGATCGGGATCGGCGTCGCGTACCCTGGCCCGGCCGTCCCAGGTCCAGCGCGAGACGAACACCGCATCGACGCCTTCGCGGCGCTGCAGATGACAGATGGCGACACCCGGCAATTCGGCGTAGCAGGCCCATTCACGCTCGCTGGTGATGACGAAGTCGAGGTCGAACTCCCGGATCAGTCCCATGCAATGGGCCCGGGCGGCATCATCGATGCCGGCGAAAGCTTCGTCGAGAAGCATCAGCCTCGGCGCGAGCTCGCTGCTGCTGCCTTGACTGTAGAAGCTCGCAATGGCCGCGAATAGCGGCACCGTGAGGCCGAGCGCCCGCTCACCGCTCGAGGCCGGACCCGAAAGCTTGCGCCATGCCCCATCCTGCCAGCGCTCGACACGAAAGCGATGCCAGCGGCGATAATCCAGGGCGCGAGCGAGCTGATCGAGCAAGCCGCCGCCGTCTTTGCTGGCGTCGGCGCGTTCGCGCTCGGCGGTGATGCGCCGGCGCAGCATGGTGCCGATCACTTCGCGATCTTCGCTCGACCACAGATCGGCGCTGGTGTTGAGCAGGCGCTTGCGTGCAGCGCTGAGCCCTATGGGCGCACCATCATCCTCGGAAATCGGCTCCCATACCAACCGGTAACGCACGCCGGTCGAAGTCGGCCGCCTATGAAGTTCCTTATTGATCGCATCGGTCCGTGTATCGGCGGCCTGCATCAAGTGCTGGATTTCCCAGGCGATCTCGGCCTGAAGATGATTTTCTAGCACCGTCCGTTCCTTCGCGGTCAGCAGCTCACTGCGCTGGGTGATTTCATCGGCAAGCCGCGCCAAGAGTTTGTCCGGAGGCTCGGGCCAATTCTGGTAGATGATATGGACGATAAATCCCCAATCGCTGGTTTCGCCCTGCGCTCGATGATTGAGGGCGCCGAGCGATTGTTGCAGCTCGGTAAATTCCGTGGTCAGTTGCTTCTGCACCCGGGCCCATGTCTCGTCGTCGTCCTTGAGGTGGGAGAGCGCCTGCTCGCCGCGGCGCGCCATAGTAAGTGCGGGATCGATGGTCCATGGGCTCTGCATGTCCGGCAGTTCCGCATCGGGCCAGGCCGCGAGCAGAAGGCCGGCTGGCCGCGAATTGCTGAAGCCTTCCGACCGCCCGGCTGCGATTCTCGCTTCCTGCCTCGAAGGCCTTGACCGCGCTACCGGCCCGTTCATGAGCCACAGCGCGCGCCTCGCCCGCCCGGCGTAGATCACCATCGAGAAGCTTCAATGCATTTTCGTTGTTTGTGACGGCCGTGCGCGCCTCAGCCAGTCGATGCAGCAGTTCATCGACCTTGGCTCCGACAAATTCCCGCAGGACCTTGAAGCGCGTGGCGGCTTCTTCCGCTTCGCTTTGCGCCAGATCCAATCGCGTGTGCTGCTTTTCGAGATCGTCTTGCGCCTCTCTCTCGCGCCGACGCTGAGCCTGGAGTTCCGGCACCACCAGGCGCAACTCGTTGGCCGCATGTGTCAGATCGAGATAGGCTTCGTAATAGCGATTGAGTGCTGTCTCGATCCGATCAAGCTCTTCATCGGATGTCGGCAAGCGGAGATCCGTCGCATCGGCGGCAAGCTGCTGGCGCAAGGCAACAAGTCGCTGCTCGGATTCGAGGCGCCGCGCATCTGCTTCAGCGAGCTTGTCACGCTCGGTTTGCGCCTCGCGCTCTCTTGCCGTGGCCGCGATATGGGCGGCGCGCAATGCGTCTCCCGAAGGAGATTCATGCCATTCGCGCTCAGCTCGAATGCGATCTTGTTCGAGCTGCTCCGCGAGCGTCCGCACATTCGCGAGTTCCGCGGCAAGCTGCCCTAGCCTTTCGCCGATCTCCTCGAGGCGCCGCATCCGGGCGGCTTTGCGGGCCTCAACACCGATATAGACGGCATCAGGCTTGCTCCATGCGCCGGTCAGCGCGCCCAGGCGAAAACGCCCATCAGGCGATATCCAGACTTCGGTGTCGAGAGAGTCTTCGACGGTACATGCGATACCCGACAGCACCTGCTCCACGGTGAAAGCCGGTATCTTTCCGTTGGCGGGGACATCCGTGCGCAGCCAGTCGGCTAGAGAAGGAACATGCCGAGGGCACATGAGCAACTGTGTGTCGTGCAGCGGTACGCCGCCTTCGCTGGTCTGCAATTCGCCGTCAGGCGACAACCAGGCATCGAGGAGCCCCGCCGCTTCGAGCGCTGCCTCGATACCTCGGCGTTGGTCTTCAGGGACCTGGGTGCGAAAATCGATAACTTGCCAGAACGGCAGGCCGTCGCGATTCTCGCGCGCATTGGCCGCGCGAGTGTAGGGCAAAGGCGGAGCCTTATCGGCTCCGGCCTCCAATTGATCGCGTTCATCTTCGAGAACTTGGCGTTCTTCCTCCAATACTCTCCGTCGATCGGCGAGCGCCACGTCATGTAGCGCGAAACGCCGGCTCGCCTGCTGCTGCGCCCTTTCAAGGAGGCGATGAGCGGGATTGTCTCCGGCGAGCCCGACTATCCAATCAGCCAGGGCGGAAAGCGTTGCCGTGACATCGTCGATGTCAATCTTCAGTTGCTCGAGAGTGGCGAAGTGACTGTCCCAGGCTTGATGCAGGTGCTGCCCTTCTCGCTCGATGTTCAGATCGGCCTCCTCGCGCCTCTTGATGGCGGCCTCGAAGGCTTCCTGTCTTTCGGCAACTGCTTCTTCGAGATGTCGATGACGAGAGGCGCCGTCGGACACCTCCGTCAGGCGCCGCCACATATGGGCGATCTCATCGCGCCGCCCGGCAACTGCTGCGCGCAGGTCCGAACAGGCGGTCTCCCGTTATCGAATGGCTTTGCCTGGAACTGGGGGGCGCCGTGGGCTTCGACGTACCCGCAACAGCGCTGATCGAAATGCCTAATGGTATGCCGCCGGCTCTGTTGGTCGAGCGCTTCGACATCAGGCAGGGCCATGAGGACCGCCGTCGTTTCGCGCTCGAAGACTTCTGCTGATTCTCGATCTGTCGGCTGCGGCGAAATATGACGGCACGATTGAAC
Source organism: uncultured Alphaproteobacteria bacterium (assembly GCA_963841765.1). Taxonomy (GTDB): domain Bacteria; phylum Pseudomonadota; class Alphaproteobacteria; order Rhizobiales; family Aestuariivirgaceae; genus Taklimakanibacter. The sequence goes on along the minus strand of CAWJDZ010000018.1, from coordinate 39,106 downwards.
GCGTCGCCAGGGGTCTTCGGCCGCTATCAACCGATCCTGCCTTGGATCTCGGCATCCTATTTCGGCGGGCAGTCTTCGCCTGGTTGATCGCCGACGGCGACATGCATCTGAAGAATGTTGCAATGCTCAAGATTGCGAAGGCAGAAGCGAAGGTATTTGCATCTGTGCGTTTCGCCCCCCTTTACGATACCGTTACCACGCAAGTCTTCCCAGGGCTCGCAGGCGATCGAATGGCTCTGAAGCTCAACGGCAAGGATGATCGGCTGACCAAGGAGGATTTCATCAATCTGGCGCGTGTGATTGGACTGGCGGCAGGCGAGGTAGAAACTATCTTGACCCAACTCGCCTGGCGTGTGGCAGAAAGCATTGCGAATCTGCGCTTGCCGGAATTCGCAGATCGGCTCGAAACTGTGCAGCCCATGCAAAGACGGATGGTTGAAATCGCGACCATCAGATCAAATCGTTTGCTTGGATAAGTTGCCCACTCCTCCCGGTGGTTCCGCAGGACAAGCACCGCCAGCAATCCGAGAAGAAAGTTTGCGATGGCTCCGATGCGAAAGTGGTGATCATGATCTCGCTTGCGCCAAGAGCGGTTCGGTGCAGAAATATGCTTTGCCTTGAATGAGGAGAGCATGACGCTATCAGAACTCCGGCAAGCGCGTCGATCTCTATGGCGCGAGCTACCGCAACTTCGCGCATGATCTCTATGCCGAGATCCGCCGCGAGGCGTTCGGCGAAGACATCGGCCAGACGAGCTGGCTGACCGCCGATGAGCAGGACCTGTTCATTTCCTGGCTCGCCCTCGCCAAATCGAGCCGCTTGCTCGATGCGGCCTGCGGCTCGGGCAAGCCGACGCTGAGGATCGCCCAGAAGACCGGTTGCCATGTCTCGGGCGTCGATATCCATGCGGACGGCATCGCCAGCGCCACGGCCAATGCGCGCGAAGTCGGCTATGAAGGCCGCGCCCTTTTTCATCACGCCAATGCGGCCGAGCGGCTCGCCTTCGACGCGGCGAGCATCGATGCGGTGACCTGCATCGATGCGATCAATCATCTGCCCGATCGCCCGCGTGTGCTCGGCGAATGGCATCGCATCCTCAAGCCCGGCGGAAGTCTGTTGTTTACCGATCCCATTGTGCTGACCGGTCCCGTAACCAATGAAGAGATCGCGATCAGGGCATCGATCGGCCTCTTCGTCTTCGTCCCGCATGGCCTGGACGAAACCTTGCTGCGTGAGGCGGGTTTCGACGTCGAACGTGTCGAGGACCGAACGCCGAACATGGCCAGCAACGCGGCCGGCTGGCACCGAGCGCGGGCCAGCCGGGAAGCCCAACTCAGGAAGATAGAGGGCGATGACGCGTTTTTCGGGCAGCAGCGCTTTCTAGAGACCGCGGCGAGGCTTGCGCGCGAGGGGCGGCTATCGCGCTTCGCGATCCTGGCTCGCAAGCATCGCAAGGAAAGCTGACAGGGTCAGGATCTCATCGCATGAACAAGGCGCCGTCTTCGCCTTTCGCCAATTCACTCATCAGCGCTACGCCGCATGCGGACATCCCCGAAGAGCAGTGGATTTTTGCGCCTTTTCATCGGCGACTGGGACCTCATCGTCTCTTGGTTCGACGAGACGGGCAAGCCCATGCGCCGCGAGCCGGGCGAGTGGCATTTCGCCTGGGTCCTCGAAGGCCGCGCCATGCAGGATATCTGGATCGTGCCGCCGCGCCTTGAGCGTTCAGGCCGCAGCGAACTCTATGCATATGGGACGAGCCTGCGTTTCTACGACGGGACGCTCAATGCCTGGCAATCGATCTGGATCGGGCCGATGCACCGCATCGTGTGCACCTTCACCGCGCGCCTGATCGGCAATGACGTCGTGCTCGAGACAACGGCACCGCGCATGCGCTGGTCCTTTACCGACATAAGGACCAGCTCCTTCATCTGGCGAAACGAGCTATGGACCGGCTCCGCCTGGCGCATTCAGCAGACCTTCGATGCGCGCCGGTCTTCTCAAGTTTAGACGGCGCGGGCAAAAATCTGAAGCCACGACATACGAGTCACCTTCAAGCTGGCTACGTGGGTCTCAACGCATCTATTCCCAAAAGTGGACATTGCCGTTAGATTAAATTTTGGACATTTCGCCAGGCCGCCAATCAGGAGTCCTCCATGCCTCTCCTCAACACTGCATCCGAAATCCACCCTGAGATCGCCGCCTGGCGGCAGGCACTGCATATGCGGCCGGAGCTCATGTTCGACGTGCACGAGACGGCGAAATTCGTTGCCGACAAATTGCAGGTCTTCGGTTGCGATGAGGTGGTGACCGGCATCGGACGCACCGGCGTCGTCGGCCTCATTCGCGGCCGGCATGGCGAGGGGCCGGCGATTGGCCTCAGGGCCGACATGGACGCACTGCCGATTATCGAGGCGACGGGACTTCCCTATGCCTCTCAGACCCCGGGCCGCATGCATGCCTGCGGCCATGACGGGCACACGGCGATGCTGCTCGGCGCCGCCCGCCATCTTTGCCAGACACGCAATTTTCGCGGCGCCGTGGCCGTCATTTTCCAGCCGGCCGAGGAAGGCGGCGGCGGTGGAGACGAAATGGTGAAGGACGGCATGATGGAGCGTTTCGGCATCGAGCAGGTCTTCGGGCTCCACAATGAACCCGGCACGCCGGTCGGCCAGTTCGCCATTCGCACCGGCGCTTTCCTCGCCGCCTATGACGAGATCACGATCGCGGTGAAAGGCAAGGGCGGCCATGCCGCCATGCCGCATCTGACGATCGATCCCATCTTCATTGGCGCCCAGATCATCACGGCACTGCAGGGCATCGTGTCGCGCAACACCGATCCGATCGAGTCGCTCGTCATCTCGATCACCAAATTTCATGCGGGCGACGCCATGAACATCATCCCGCCGACCGCCGAGCTCGCCGGCACAGTGCGCACCCTGTCGAAGGTAATGCGCGATGCGGCCGAAACGCGCATCCGCGAAACGGTCGAGAATATCGCCAAGGCCTTGGGCGGCGAGGCGACGCTCACCTATATCCGCAAATATCCAGTGACCTTCAATCATGCGGCCGAGACGCAGCTCGCCATCGCCGCCGCCCGTGAAGTGATGGGCAACGGCGCTATCGACATCGATGCGAAACCGATCATGGGCGCAGAGGACTTCGCCTTCATGCTCGAAGCGCGGCCGGGCGCCATCATCAATCTCGGCAATGGCGACACGGCCTATTGCCACAGTCCCGACTATGACTTCAATGACGAGAGCATTCCGGTTGGCGTCAGCTATTGGGTGAAGCTTTCAGAGATGGTGCTCAAACCGTAAGCCTTAGCTCGAATATTCCCTGACAAGCATCTCTTTCACCTCGGCCACTTTCTCCGTTTGCTCGGGATGGAGCGCCGCCAGGAATTCGACGGCGAAAGTCCCCGGCGCCGAGCCTGGGGCCGAGACGATCCTGCCGTCGCCGACGGCACGCGGCACGTCGCGGTAGTTCTCCTGGCCCTGATAGCCGGGCACGCATTGGGCGATCCACTCGCGGCCGTTGCTGGTATGCGCCGCCTTGGCGAAGAGCCCGGCTCGCGCGAGAGCGAGCGTCCCGGCGCAGATGCCGCCGGTGACGCCGCCCCGCGCAGCGACCGATTTGAGGAGCGGGGCGATGTCGGGCGGATCGTCACTCCAGCCATCGGAGCCGATGACGGCAACCGCATCGAGATCGTTGTTGTCTTCGGGCTTCGTGCCGCGCTCGGGCGTCAGCAGCAGGCCACCGATAGATCGGAGCGGCCCGGCCTGCGGTGAGAGCGCAATGACGCGGCCGTCGAACCATTCTTCACCACCACCGATCGCCGCCGACAGAAGACCGAATTCCCAATCGGCATAGCCTTGGACGAATACCAGACCGACTGTTTTTCCTCCCGGCATGGAGATCTCCCTCATCTTCCATCACATCTCCGCTGACTATAGCGCAGCACGCCAGGCACGAAAGATACAAATCGGCGACACTGCTTTTCCGCCCAGATCTCGTGACGCACTTCATTCGGGCAGTGATTGATGGCAGTATCCGGCGATAAATCACGGGCGGAAGAATCACTGCCGCAAAGGCCTTGCCCTGGCTTCGCTCCTTGCCGCAAGCCTGGCCGTGGCTTTTCTGGCCTTGGCGGGCGAAGCCGCCGCCGCGCGCGGCGACCGGATGTATAACATCGCCTGGGCGTGCTCGACCTTGTACAGCCGGGCACCCGTCAAGGTGCTCAATAGCGATAGCCGCGCGACGGCGCTCTGTGTTGGCGAAGCCAAGAAAGGCCGCACACCGATGTCGCGCGAGGAGGCGTGGAGTCTCTGCCGCGAACAGTTCGACACCGTGAACCAGTTCCTCGACTGGACAAGCAAGGGATGGCGTTGTCGCTATTATGCTCATTAGGCAGAGTGACGGATCATGACACTCCTTTATATCGGCACTGTGATTTTCGTCGGCGTCCACTTGCTGGCCATGCTGTTGCCGGAGGCACGAGATCGCCTGCGGGAGCGCATGGGAGAGAACCCCTATAAGGGCCTGTTCTCGTTGGTCTCAGCCGTCGGCCTGATCTTGATGATCTACGGCTTCTACACGACGCACGGGGCGCTGGAGCCCGATGATTATATCTATACGCCCGCACCCTGGACGCGCCATGCCGCGATGGCGCTCGTCCTTCTCGCCTTCATCTTTCTCGGCGCCTCGCATGGCAAAGGCCATTTGAAGCTGTGGCTGAAGCATCCGATGTCGATCGGCTTCGGGCTGTGGGCCATTGCCCATCTTCTCGCGAATGGCGAGAAGCCCGCCATCATCTTCTTTGGGGCATTCCTCGGTCTCGCCGTGCTCGACATCATTCTCTCGACCTTGCGCAAAAAGCTTCCGCATCATGAGCCGCAGCTCAAATCCGACGTGAGGGCCGTCTTCATCGGCATCATCCTCTATCTGGTCTTCCTGTTCGGCTTCCATCCCTACATTCTGCATCTGCCCATCGTGACATGATCCCGCTGGGCCTCGGCGTAGTCCTCTTTGCCGCCTTCCATCTCACCTTGGCCGTACCTCAGGCGAATGATGCGCTCAGGCGGCGTTTCGGCAGATCCTATGCCATAGGCTTCGGTCTTCTCTCGCTCATACCCCTGGCGCTGATCGTCCTCGGCTGGCGAATGTCCCCTTTTGTCCCAGTCTATGACCCACCGGACTGGGGCAGGTTCGCGACATTCGTTCTGGTGCTTTCGGGCTTTCTATGTCTCGGCGTCTTCCTGTTCCGGGGCGGCTTTCGCCTGCGCTTGCGCTTCCCGCTCGCCTGGGCGGTCGTCTTCTGGTCGCTGGGACATCTTTTCGCCAATGGCGATGAAGCAAGCCTCATCCTTTTCGGCGGCCTGTTGGTCTATGCCCTGGCGCATGTGGGGCTTGGACTTGCGAACGGCATTCGCCCAAGCCCGGTCCTGCGCCAGGGCCATGACGTCATATCGATGGTGATCGGCGTTGCGCTTTATGGTGCCGCCGCTCAACTGCACCCGTTCTTCGCCGGTGTGCCGGTGATTTCGCTGTGAGACGACGCTAGAGAGATGCGAAAAAGTGGGCACCGGTTTTTCGCAAGAATCGCGCTCTAAAATATTAGAATCGATCACGTTTATGAGTTTGGATTAACTCAATCCAAACTCATCGTGATCTAGGCCGCGTTCGAGCGTCTCGGCAGCTTCCAATTCGGGCGCACGAAGTGGCAGGTATAGCCGTTCGGATAGCGCTCGAGGTAATCCTGGTGCCCGGGTTCGGCTTCCCAGAAATCGCCGACCGGGGCGAGCTCGGTCACCACCTTGCCGGGCCACAAGCCCGATGCGTTCACATCGGCAATCGTGTCCTCGGCCACTTTGCGCTGCTCTTCGGACGTATAGAAGATCGCCGAACGGTAGCTCGCGCCGATATCATTGCCTTGCCGGTTGCGCGTCGTGGGATCGTGGATCTGGAAGAAGAATTCCAGCAGCGTGCGGAAATCCGTCTTGCCGGGGTCGAAGATGATCTCGATCGCCTCGGCGTGGCTGCCATGATTGCGGTAGGTGGCGTTCTTCACATCGCCGCCGGAATAGCCGACACGGGTGGAATGGACACCGGGAAGGCGGCGGATGAGGTCCTGCATGCCCCAGAAGCAGCCTCCCGCCAGCACGGCGCGTTCAGTCTTGGCGCTCATCCTTGGACTCCTTCCTTCGCGAAAAGCTCAACGTACTCGCCGTAACCCTGCTTCTCCAGCTCGGCCAGAGGAATGAAGCGCAATGAGGCCGAATTGATGCAGTAGCGCATTCCGCCGGCCTCGTGCGGACCATCGGTAAAGAGGTGGCCGAGATGGCTATCGCCACTGGCCGAGCGCACTTCGGTGCGCGCCATGCCATGGCTCAGATCGCGGTTTTCGACGATATTCCTGGCATCGATGGGCCTGGTGAAGCTCGGCCAGCCAGTGCCGCTGTCGAACTTGTCGACGGAGGCGAAAAGCGGCTCGCCCGAGACCACATCGACATAAAGGCCCGGTTTCTTGTTGTCCCAGTATTCATTGGCGAACGGGCGCTCGGTGCCGTCCTTTTGGGTGACCCGATATTGCTCGGGCGAAAGGCAGGAGAGCGCCTCGGGGTTCTTCCGGTAGGTCTTCATCGTCCATGCTCCTGTTTCGGGATGGCCCTTAAATGGTGATGTTCCGGCCCTGCGTCCAGTGCCTGCCAGTCATGGTTTCAATGCCGACAGCTGCTGGGGGCCGGATTGTCCCTCATGCAGGGCTGCTCCGCAATCATACCAACGGGTTGCCCGTTCCCGATGGCCGGGATAGGTTTCCCACCATGTCACAGCATGCCGTCCAGATGCGTCTCACCGCTCCCGACATCACCCAGCGCAAGGGTGGCGAGCCGATCGTCGCGCTTACCTCCTATCACGCCCACACGGCCGCAATCGCCGACAAATATGTCGATTTCCTGCTAGTCGGCGACAGTCTCGGCATGGTGATGCACGGGTTCGAAATCGACCCTGCCGGTGCCGCTCGACCTCATGATCATGCATGGCCGCGCCGTGATGCGCGGCGCCAAGCGATCGCTCGTCGTCGTCGACATGCCTTTCGGCTCCTATGAAGAAAGCCCGGCGCATGCATTCCACAATGCCGCGCGCGTCATCAAGGAGACCCAGTGCGGCGCCATCAAGCTCGAAGGCGGCCGGCGCATGGGCGAAACGATCCGCTTCCTCACCGAGCGCGGCATTCCAGTCATGGCCCATATCGGGTTGACGCCGCAATCGATCAACGTGCTCGGCGGGTTCAAAACGCAAGGCCGCACCCGCGACCAATGGGCGGCGATCGAGGAGGACGCGCGCATCGTCGCCGAGACCGGGGCTTTCTGCGTCGTCCTCGAAGCGCTGGCCGAACCGCTCGCCGCCAAGATCACCGCGAGCATTCCCATTCCGACAATCGGCATCGGCGCCTCGGCAAAGTGCGACGGTCAAATCCTCGTGATGGAGGACATGCTCGGCCTCTCGCCCCGGGTGCCGAAATTCGTGCGCGAATTCGGCGAGGTCGGCAAGGCCATAGAGAAGGCCATCAGCAGCTATGCGACGGAAGTCCGTACACGGAGCTTCCCGGCGGCGGCCAATACCTACGAAGTCAAGGATTGAGTCCGTCGTCTCTGCCTTGGGATTGAAAAATCGCAAGGCATCGTGAATCCGGCTTGCTATAAAGGCTCTGGGAATCGGAATGGGAGATCGATGATCTTCTCGCGGCGGTCATTCATCCTTGGCGGTGCGGCATTGGCGTCCATGCCCGCGCGGGTCTTTGCCGAGCAGACGGAAGGCGGCTTCACGCTCCTCACCATGCGTCAGGCCGAGGCCCGGCTCCTCGAAGCCGACCGGCCGGCGACCAAACTGCAAAGCCTTTCCGGCAGCTGGCCGCCGCCCATTTTGCGCGCCCGCCAGGGCGAAGTATTCAAGGTGCGCTTTATCAATGAGCTCGAACGTCCCATCGCCATGCATTGGTATGGCCTACGGGGGCCCGCAGAGCTGATGAGCATCAGCGTGGCGCCGGGCAAGGACAATTTTTTTGATTGTGTCTTCACGCCGCCCGATGCCGGGACATTCTGGCTGTCGCCCGTTGCCGACGTCTCGCGCGGGCGCGAAATGGGACTCTATGCGCTGGTGGTGGTCGAAGAGCGTGACCTCAAGCAGAAATTCGCCGAAGTTCCGCTCATTTTTGACGACTGGCAGTTGACTGAAGATGGTCGGATCGACGCTTCGACTTTCGGCAGCCTGCAAGAGGCGATCGGGCAGGGCCGGCTCGGCAACTGGTTCACCGTCAACGGCACCTATCGCCCGAAGATCGAGGCGCCCGCCGGTCTCGTACGCTTGCGCATCCTCAATGCCGCCAATGTCCGCACCATGGCAATCGTGTTCAAGGGCGCCGATCCTCTGGTGATTTCCGAGGATGGCCAGCCGGTTCCACCGCGCGAGCTCGGCTCACAGGGGCTGATTCTGGCGCCCGGGCAACGCAGCGATCTCCTGATTGGCGAGGCCGAGGAAATCCTGACGATTGCCATCAATCTGTTCGAGGATATCATCGAAGCCGCCTACCTCAATCGCCGGGGCTCAACCGCCCCGGTCGATCTGCCGGACAATTTCGCCTTGCCGCCTAATCCCATTTCGACGGCGCTCGACACGGACAAGGCGCGGACCGTTCCCTTCACCCTCGAAGGAGGCGAGAAGGGCGGCATGACCGGCGCAGTCTATCAAGGAGAAAAGCTCGATCTTCGGGCCTTGCTGGAAAAGGGCATGGCCTGGGCGATCAATGGAACGGCCGGGCTCACGCAGGAGCCTTGGCAGACCTTCGCCAAGGGCGAGAACGTGATCCTCGCGGTCGACAACCAGACCAGGTTCGACCAGTCGCTTCACATTCACGGGCATGTCTGGCGCGTCGTCCTCGACCACGACCAGCCCCAACCCTGGCGCGACACTGCGGTCATACCGGCGGGGGCTCAAGTCAAACTGGGCTTCGTGGCTGATAATCCAGGCCAATGGGGCATTCAGAGCACCTTGGCCGAGCGACTGGATTCAGGGCTCATGACCTCTTTCCAGGTCGGCGGATGAGTTTTTGCCTTGATTTGGCCCTTTGGGTAAATTAGCAGCTTGATCAAAGCCTTAAAGAGTTGAGCGCGGAGCCTAATAGAGTGAGCGATGAATCGCTGTTCCGGGAAGTGGACGAGGAAGTCCGCCAGGATCAATACAAGAAGATCTGGAAGCAGTATGGCACCTATATCACCGCCGCGGCGGTGGCCGTGGTTCTGCTCGTCGCTGGCTTCAAGGGCTGGCAATATTGGCAAATCAGTCAAGCCGAAAAGGGCGCGCGGATTTTTGCCGATGCGGTGACGAAGCTCGAAGAGGGCAAGACCGCCGATGCCGATGCGGCCTTCGCGGCGATCGATCATAAGGGCTTTGCCAAACTCGGCAATTTGCGCCGGGCGGCGGCGCTTGCGAGCCAGGGCAAGACGGACGAGGCGGTCGCCCTCTATGACGCTCTGGCGAATGACCAGAATAGCGAGCCGTCCATTCGCGATCTGGCGCGAGTGCGGGCCGGCTATATCCTCGTCGACAAGCTGGCGCCGGCCGAACTCATCAATCGGCTCGCCGGTTTCGACAATGAGGGGAGCCCGTGGCGGGGTCACGCGCGCGAGATCTTCGCCCTTGCCGCCTACCGGACGGGCGATTACAGCATGGCGGACCGCTATCTTAACGCAATTATCGCCGATCAGGGGGTAGCGTTGGAATTGCGCCAGCGGGCGCAGACACTGCTCGAAGTCATTACACCTCTTCTGAGCGCAAAAAAGTAAGGCAGGTCCGGAAAGCCGCCCGGTCCGCCGGGCAGGACATGGGGAAAAGGAATAGCGCCGATCATGCGAACCAACAGGCTGTGGCCGATCCTGGCAACTTCTCTCATCCTTGCGGGCTGCAGCACCGCTTCGCAGCTGCTCGAGAACGTCACCGGCGAAAAGGATGTCGTGCTGCCCGGCAAGCGCGAAAGCGTTCTCACATCCAATGACCAGGCGGCCGGCCAGAACGAGACGTCGAGCGAGCCGATCGTCATACCGACCGCCGAAACCAACCCGAACTGGCCGCAGCCTGGCGGTCAGCCGACCAATTCTTTCGGCAATCTCTCCGCCGGCGCCACGCTGACGCGCGCCTGGGCCGTCAATGCCGGCGAGGGCACCGGCGATGGCCGCCTTGTGGCGAGCCCAATCATCGTCGGCGGTGTTGCCTATGTGCTCGACTCGGAAAACAGCGTGACGGCGATCCGCACTTCGGGCGGCGGCCAGCTGTGGCGCGTCTCGCTCATCCCGGAAGGAAAGAGCACGCGCGCCTTCGGCGGCGGGCTCGCATCCGATGGTCAGCGCATCTACGCGACGTCGGTCTTCGGCGAGGCATTGGCGCTCGATGCGTCGACCGGCGCCATCCAGTGGCGCAAGAAGCTCGGCGCGCCGGTGCGCGCGGCGCCGACCGTAGTCAATGGCGCGATTTACTTCACCGGGTCGAGCAACGAGGTCTTCGCGCTGCGCGCCAGCGACGGCGGTGAGTTGTGGAAATATCAAGGCGCGGGTGGGCGCGCCACGGTTGCCTCGAGCCCCAGCCCCGCCGTGGCGCAGGGTTTCGTCGTTATCCCCACCACGGCCGGCGAAGTCACCGCATTCACGGCCAGTGACGGCCTCGAGGCCTGGAGCGATGCCCTGACATCGAGCGATCCGAGCGCCACCGCCACCAATATCGGCAGCGTCGCCGCCCGGCCCGTCATCGAGGGCGACCAGGTTTTTGCCATATCCAATGCCGGCCGCATGGCGGCCTACACTTTGAACAACGGCGAGCGGCAGTGGTCGCGCGAAATCTCCGGATCGCAGACGCCCTGGGTCGCGGGAGATCATGTCTTCGTAATCGTCAATGGCAAGACCTTGATGGCGCTGTCGCGGCGCACCGGCAGGGTGCGCTGGACCAAGGAGCTGCCGGGCAAGGTCTGGGCCGGACCGGTCCTCGGCGGCGGCCGGCTCCTTGCCGTGAGCTCGGATGGCCAGCTCGCCAGCATTTCCGCCCAGACCGGCGAAATCCTCAACACGACGAAGGTCAGCGATGCATTCTTCATCGCGCCCGTCATCGCCAATGGCACGGTCTATTTGCTTTCGGATGATGCCGAGCTGATCGCTCTGCGCTAATCATCCCTCATGAGCGCCAAAGTCGCGATCCTCGGCCGGCCGAATGTCGGCAAATCGACCCTGTTCAACCGGCTGGTCGGCCGCAAGCTGGCGCTGGTCGACAATCAGCCGGGCGTCACCCGCGACCGCCGCGAAGGCGAAGGCCGTCTCGCCGATCTGACTTTCCGACTGTTCGACACTGCCGGCCTCGACGAGGCACCTCGCGGCAGCCTTGAGGACCGTATGAGCGCCCAGTCGGAGACGGCCATCGCCGATGCCGATGTGTGTCTTTTCGTCATCGATGCGCGGGCGGGCGTGACGCCGGTCGACCGCGAATTCGCCGGCAAGCTGCGGCGACACGGCAAGCCGGTGCTGGTGCTGGCCAACAAGGCTGAGAGCCGTGCCGGGGAAGCGGGAGTCCTCGAAGCCTTTGGCTTGGGCTTTGGCGACCCGATCGCCATCTCGGCCGAACATGGCGAGGGCATGGATGCGCTCTATGATGCGTTGTCGCCCTTCGTCAAAGGCGAGGAGGCGAGCGAGAACGAAGAGGACGCCGAGGAGGCTATCGAGAGCCGGCCGCTCAAGCTTGCGGTCATCGGCCAGCCCAATGCCGGCAAATCGACGCTGATCAACGCGCTGCTCGGCGAGGAGCGCGTGCTCACCGGCCCCGAGGCCGGAATCACCCGCGATGCCATTGCGATCGACTGGTCATGGCGGGGCAAGCCGGTTACGCTCTGGGATACGGCTGGGATACGGCGCAAGTCGCGCGTGACGGGGAAGGTCGAGAAGCTCGCGGTGGCCGATGGTCTGCGCGCCATACGCTTTGCCGATGCGGTGATCGTGCTGATCGACGCCTCCCTCGAGATCGAACGGCAGGACCTGACCCTCGCCGACCTTGCTGCCCAGGAGGGCAGGGCTGTGGTCATTGCACTATCGCAAATGGGATATGGTCGAGGACAAGCAGAAGCGGCTCAAGGACGTCAAGGAAGACATGGCTGAGATCCTTCCCGAGATCAGGGGCGTGACCATCGTGCCGGTCTCCGCCCACCAGGAAAAAGGCCTCGACCGGCTGATGGAAGCGGTCTTCGCCGCAGCCGAGAAATGGAATACCCGCATCTCGACCGGCCGGCTCAACCGCTGGCTCGAAGCGACGCTGGAACGCAATCCGCCGCCAGCCCCTTCGGGCCGGCGCATCAAGATCAGATATATGACGCAAGTGTGCGCGCGGCCGCCGACCTTCTCGCTCTTCGGCAACCAGCTCGACAATCTGCCGGAGAGCTATGTGCGCTACCTGATGAACGGTCTGCGGAAGGACTTCGACCTCTGGGGCACGCCTTTGCGTTTCAACCGGCGGAGCGGCCGCAATCCCTTCGACAAGGGCAGGAAATGACGCGGAAGATCAGCACCGTCGTCTTCGACATCGGCAATGTCCTCGTCGCCTGGGATCCGCGCAATCTCTATCGTCGCTATTTTGCAGGCCGCGAAGATGAGATGGAATGGTTTCTGAGAAATGTCTGCACGCCCGCCTGGAACGTCGAGCAGGACCGCGGCCGCAGTTTCAGCGAAGCGGTCAATCTTTTGATGAAGGAGCATCCGCCGGAATGGCATCCGATGATCCGCGCCTTCGATGAGGAGTGGCAGGAGACGATTTCAGGCCCGATCGAAGGCACGGTCGCCATCCTCAAAAAGCTCAAGGACAGCCGCGTGCCCATCTATGCCATCACCAACTGGAATCAGCACAAGTTCCGCGAAGCGCTCGCGCGCTTCGGCTTTCTCAAGAGCTTCGATGGCATTGTTGTGTCTGGCGATGAAGGCTTGTTGAAGCCTGACCGCGAGATCTTCGAGCTGTTCTTTGCCCGTTACGGCGTCGCCCCCGAAAGCGCGGTCTTCATCGACGACAGCCTGTACAATGTGGAAGGTGCGCGCGCCACCGGCATGCAGGCCTTGCATTTCACCTCGCCCGACGCCCTGGCGCGCGACCTGCGTGGGCTTGGATTTTCAGTCTGAGGGATCGCCTAGGGTCCGGGCACTTCACCCCAGGTGGCTCGAAGTGGGCGATGTTTCGCGTCAGGCTTGTTTCTCAGGCAGTGGCTGGACTGCCGGACGCGTGCGGTTGAAGATCTGCCCAAAGCCGCCCCGCTGCATGATCTGCTGGTCGGCCAGCACGCCGATCAGGATGACGGTGCCCATCACGGCGAAATTGAGCGAGCTCGGTATGCCCAGCAGATTGACGAGGTTCTGCAGCACCTGCAGCAGGATCGTGCCGAGCACGATGCCGAGCACCGAGCCTTCGCCGCCACGCAGGCTGCAACCGCCGAGGACGGCCGCGGCGATCGCGTAAAGCTCGTAGAAATTGCCATGCGAGGCGGGCGAAATCGAACGCGTATACATGGCCAGGAAGATGGCGGCGAGGCCGGCGAGGCCGCCGCAGATGATATAGGCCGAAGCGATGACCCGGCCGGTGCGGATGCCGGAATAGCGCGCCGCCTCCTCGTTCTTGCCGACGGCGAAGAGGTAGCGCCCGAAGACGGAGCGGTGCAACACCACGCCCATCACGATCGCGATGATGATGAACGCGATGAAACTGTGCGGAATTCCGAAGGTGCGCCCCGCCACCAGCCATTCGAGCGTCGGGAAGCTGGTGCCGAAAGCGAAGCCCGCGGTCGCGTCCTCGGTGTAGAAGCGCGCGATGCCACGATAGATGAGTAGGCCGCACAGAGTGACGATGAAAGGCTGCAGGTTCATCCGTGTCACCAGGAAGCCGTGCAGCGAGCCGATGAGCAGGCCGGCAATGACGACGAGGAGGAAGGCCAGAACCCAGTTCACGTCATAAGTCGAGAGCAGGTCGATGAAGATCACGCCGAGAAGCGCGAACATCGAACCGACGGAAAGCTCGATGCCGCCGGTTATGATGACGAAGCCGACGCCGATCGAGAACAGCCCGTAGAGGCCGATGAGGTTCATCGTGTTGGAGAGGTTGATAGGCGACAGGAAGCGTGGATTGATGAAGGCGACGATGGCGCCGACGACCAGGATGAGGAGCAAAAGGCCGAGATCCTTCTTGAGCATTTCTTCTCCCTTGCTCCTACTGCAGCCTCTGGCCAACCGCTAGCTTGAGCACATTGTCCTCGCTGAATTTGCCGCGTTCGAGGAAGCCGCTGATCGATCCTTCATGCATGACCGCCATGCGGTCGCTGACACCGATGACCTCTTCCATGTCGCTCGAGATCATCAGAATGGCGACACCGCGGTCGCTCAAGCCCCGCATCAGCTCATAGATTTCCTGCTTGGCGCCGACATCGACGCCGCGCGTCGGCTCGTCGAAGATGATGATCTTGGGTTTCATCGACAGCCATTTGGCGAGCACGACCTTCTGCTGATTGCCGCCTGACAGCGTGCCGGCGAGGTTTTGGATCGAGCGCGACCTGATATTGAGCTGCTTGCGCTGTTGCTCGGCATTGCGGGCTTCAGGGGTTGCCTGCATGAGATAGCTGCGGGCATAGTTTGCGAGATCGGGGAGAGAGATATTCTCGCAGATCGAGAGATCGAGCAGCAGGCCCGATCGCTTGCGGTCTTCGGGCACAAGGAAGATGCCCTTGTCGATCGCTTCGCGGGGCGACGTGATAACGATGGGCTCGCCTGCCAGCCGGATATCGCCGCCTTGCCTGCGATCGATGCCGAACAGGACGCGGGCAAGCTCGGTCCGGCCCGATCCGACGAGACCGGCCAGGCCCAGGATTTCGCCTTCCCGCACGCTGAGACTTACGCTGTGCTCTGGAAAGGTCCCGGTGCGTACATCGCTGAGCGACAAGGCCTCCTTGCGCGCAGGTGCTGCCGGCGGAAGATAAAGAGACTTGAGGCTGCGGCCGATCATGAGGCGGATCATGGCGTCGTGGGTGATCCCATCGCGGGTGAGTTCTCCGACCTTGCGCCCGTCGCGCAGCACGATCACGCGGTCGGCGCAGCGCTCCACCTCATGCAGGCGATGCGAGATGAAAATGACGCTGACTCCAGAAGCCTTGAGATCGGCGATGACCTTGAGGAGGCGGTTGGTTTCGGTGACCGTGAGGCTCGATGTCGGCTCATCCATGATGACGACGCGCGCATCGAGAGACAGGGCCTTGGCGATCTCGACCAGCTGACGCTGCGCCAGAGACAGGTTGGCGACGGATGTCGCCGCGGTGAAGTCCGCCCCGAGAAGCTTAAGCAGCTTTTGCGTCTCGTCATGCATTGTCCTCTCATCGACGAGCCTCAATGGCCCGGCTTTGACCGGCTCACGGCCGATGAAGACATTGGCGGCCACGTCCAGATTATCGAAGAGATTGAGCTCCTGATGCACGAAAGCGATGCCCGCGCGGGAAGCTTCGCGGACGCTCAGGACCGGGCGGGCCTCGCCCGAAATCCGGATCATCCCCTTGTCCGGCGTCGCCACCCCACCCAGGATCTTCATGAGCGTGGACTTGCCGGCGCCATTCTCGCCCACGAGCCCGACCACCTCGCCATGGGCGATGGCCAAATTAACGCCGTCGAGGGCTACGACCCCCGGATAGGCCTTGCTGATATCACTGAGTTCCAGAAACGGCTCGGCCATAGCCGCCTAAGCTCCTCGCACCTGTGATCCCGGCCGGAATCCTCGGATGATTTCGCCTTGGATGCAAGCGAGGTTGCGGCCGGCATCCCGAACTGCCGGCCGCAAGAGGCCCCGAGCTACTTTCCGACCCGGGCCTTCAATTCAGCTTCGAAGGCATCGACATTGCTCTTTTCGATCACCTGGCCCGGCACGATGATCAGGCCGTCTGCCGGGATGCCAGATTTGTCGCCCTCGAGAAATTTCGCCATCAATTTCATGCCCTGATAGCCCCATTCATAAGGATTCTGCACGACGGTTCCCTCGATCGTGCCCTCGCGCACACCGCCCAAGGTAATCGGATCCTCATCGAAGCCGATGACCTTGATCTGGCCGAGCTTGCCCAATTCCTTGAGCACCTCGTAGATCCTGGGCGTGTTGTACGAATAGAAGCCGACCATGCAGGTGATGTCCGGCATGGCAGAGAGCGCGTCCTCGACATTGCGCTTGGCGCGCGTCTGGTCGATGTCATCGCCGCGCACATCGACAAGCTCCACTTTCGAGCCCTTGATGACTTCCTTCACACCTTCGATGCGCTCGCGCGCATTGTCGGCGCCCGGCAGGCCGACGAAGCCGACGCATTTGCCGCCTTCGGGCAAGGCCTTGAGCATCAATTGGCCGGCATTCTTGCCGAGCTCCACATTCGAGCTGCCGATATAGGCGATGCGCTTGCTCTGGGGCGCGTCGCTATCGGTGGTGAAGACGGGAACTTGGCTCGCAACGCGATCGAGCGCCTCGGTCGACGTCTTGGGATCGATGGCGCTAACCATGATGGCGGCAACACCGGCGGCGACCAAGTCATCCATAAGGCGCTGCTGGATCGCGGCAGCCGCTTGTTCGGGATATTTGAGCTCAAGATTGTAGTTGGGCAGCTCTTCCTGGGCTTTCTTAACGCCGGCTTCGGCGATCTTCCAGAAATCCGACGCACCGTTGACGACAAAGGCAAGCGTCTTCTTGTCCTGGGCGCCGGCGCTCATCGTCATCGACAGCGCAATCGCCAATGCCGCACCAGCCATAAGCAAACGTTTCATGCAGTTTCTCCCTTCGATAGTGCCACCCCCGTTATTCGCGAGCGGCCGTGATGGTTGTTTTTTATTTGTATGACAAAAAGCTAGGCGATTATTCGCGAAGCGTCAACTCGACCAAAATGATGATGCCGCATTGTGTCCAATTTTGATTTGCGCAAGACGCGACCGTCTCAAGATGACAGGATTCGCTCAACAGAATCCCGCATTCCCTCAAGAGCTTGAAGTTGCGGTCAAAAGTGACACGCAAAATCCTCACGCTGAGGGGCCCGACGCAGCCGGGCCTCGAAGCGTTCATCAGGATAGAGTGAGCCTGTCGCAACAGACCCTTCGAGGGCGGCTTCCCAACTCCTCAGGCCGGAAGCCGGTCGAGACGGAGGCCGACCAGATCGCCGCCTTCGGCTCGCTCATCGCCTATACCGGCCGCTACCGCATCGAAGGCAACAAGTTGGTGACGACTGTAGACGTCTCCGCCGATCCCGCCGCCGTAGGCGCTGACCTCGTTAGCTTCCTCGACCTCGATGGGGACAGTCTCGAAATCAAAACCGCGCCGTTCTTTAGTGCGAAACCAAGCCTTGGTCTCGGCAACAGACAATTGCAAGGCTTTCTGTTGTGGAGACGGGTCGGGAAGAAAAGCTAGGCGATTTCGACAAAGCGGCCTTCACCAAGCAACCTTCGGCGCAGGGTTGGCTTGCTGCATCAAATGGCCTTGTCAACGCGTGAACTTGAACAATCCCGTAGGCGCATACTTATAGATCGCACCACGGTCCTTGAAGCCCGGCAGGCACATTTGCACCAGCTGTTGTGCGACGTCTTCCGGGCTCGGCAGCGTCTGCGGATCTTCGCCCGGCATCGCCTGTGCCCGCATGCGCGTGCGCGTCGGGCCGGGGCTGAACATGTTGACGCTGACCGTGGTGGTCGCACTCTCGGCAGCATAGGTGTTGACCAGCGCCTCGAGTGCGGCCTTGGAGGTCGAGTAGACGCCCCAATAGGCAAAAGTCTTGAAGGCCAAGCCAGAGGTCACGAAGATGGCACGCCCATCATCGGAACGCCTGATCAGCGGATCGAGCGAGCGGATGAGCCGCCAGTTGGCCGTCACATTGACCGCCATGACTTCGTCCCAGGTCTTGGGCTCGATATGGCCCAGGGGCGAAAGCTTGCCCAAGTATGCCGGCATTGCCGATGAGGATATCGAGTTTGCCCCAGCGTTCGATGGATGGCGGCACCGAGCCGGTCGAGGGCGGGATAATCCTTGATGTCGGCCGGCACCAGAGTGGCCGAGCCGCCCGAAGCCTTGATCTCGTCATCGAGCTCTTCGAGCCCGCCCTGGGTGCGGGCAAGGGCGATGACATGGGCGCCTTTCCGGGCGAGGCCGAGTGCCGCATATTTCGGCCGATACCGCGCGACGCACCGGTGACGACCGCGATGCGGTTGGCAAGTTCTCCGGTCATGAAGCTCAGCCGGCCTCGGCAAGGAGCGACAGCTGCTGCTTGGCCGATTCCCCGACGATGTCGGTGAGATGGGTCGGATAATCGCCGGTAAAGCAGTGATCGGTGAATTGCGGCCGGATGCGGATCGCGCTGTTCGTAGCCGACCGCCCGGTAGACGCCCGTCGACCGAGAGGAAAGCGAGCGAGGTGACGCCGATGATAATCGCGCATCTCTTCCAGGCGTGTGGGTGGCGGCAAGCAGCGATTTCTGCTCCGGCGTGTCGATGCCGTAGAAGTCCGGGATGCTTGATCGGCGGACAGGCAATGCGCATGTGCACCTCGCGCGCTCCTGCCTCATACATCATGCGCACGATCTTGACCGAAGTGGTGCCGCGCACGATCGAAGTCATCGACGAGCAGAACGCGCTTGCCGCTGATCACGGCGCGATTGGCATTGTGCTTGAGCTTGACGCCGAGCGCCCGGATGGTCTGCGTCGGCTCGATGAAGGTGCGCCCGACATAGTGATTGCGGATGATGCCGAGCTCGAAGGGGATGCCGGCTTGCTGCGCATAGCCGAGTGCGGCGGGCACGCCCGAATCCGGCACCGGAATGACGACGTCGACATCGGCCGGCGCTTCGCGAGCCAACTGCCGGCCGAACTGCTTGCGTACCTCATAGACCGAGCGCCCGCCGAGTATGCTGTCGGGCCGGGAGAAATAAACATATTCGAAGATGCAGGGTCGTGCCTGCATGCGCGGGAAGGGTCTGAGCGACTCGACCCCGTCCTCGGAAATCACGACGACTTCGCCGTTCTCGATTTCGCGCACGAAGCGCGCGCCGATGATGTCGAGCGCGCAGGTTTCCGAGCAAAGGATATAGGCGCCGTTGAACTCGCCCAGGATCAGCGGGTCGGATGCCCAGAGGATCGCGCGCGCCGATGAGCTTCTTGTTGGTCATGGCGACCAGCGAATAGGCGCCTTCAAGCGCGCGCAGCGCGTCGATATAGCGCTCGACGATGCGCGGCTTTTGCGAGCGGGCGACGAGATGCAGGATGACTTCGGTGTCGGAGGTCGACTGGCAGATGGCGCCTTGCGCCACGAGCTCGCGCCGGAGCGTCAGACCGTTGGTGAGATTGCCATTATGCGCGACCGCGAGGCCGCCGGTGGCGAGCTCGGCGAAAAGCGGCTGCACATTGCGCAGGATGGTCTCGCCCGTCGTCGAATAGCGCACATGGCCGAGCGCCACGCGCCCCTGCAGGCGCTTGATCGTGTTCTCGTTCGAGAAGTGATCGCCGACGAGGCCGAGGCGGCGCTCGGAGTGGAACCGTTCGCCGTTGAAGGCGACGATGCCGGCCGCTTCCTGGCCGCGATGCTGTAGCGCATGGAGGCCGAGCGCGGTCAGGGCGGCCGCGTCGTCATGCCCGAAAATTCCGAAGACGCCGCATTCTTCACGTAGGGTATCGCCGTCGAGATCGAAATCGAATTGGGAGTAAGGCGCCGTCATCGCTTCAGTCCTCAATTCGGGGTTGGTCTGGCCACCGAAATCCGGCTGCTCCGGAGTGTCGGGCGGCGGCGTGGTCTGGTTGTTCTGGTTGTCCTGCGTACCCTGCGTACCCTGGATCAGCTGATCGAGACCTTGCGACTCGTTCTTCTTGTAGCCTTCCGCATCATTCGGCGTAGCTTGCGTATCGCTGCTGCCGGCTTGAGGCGGGGGCGGCTGTTGTGCCGGCGGCTGATTGGTGAGTATTGAAGAATTGGTCAGCGTCTCGGCGATATCGGGCGGGACCAATGACAGAATGACTTCGCCGACCGACTGGATGACCGGCAGCGAGCGCGCGTTCTTCACCCATTCCTCCTGCCGGTCGACCGGAATGAGCCAGCCATAGAAGAGATAGGCGATGACGACGAGGACAAGTCCGCGCGCCGAGGCCGTAGAAGAAGCCGAGCGTGCGATCGAAGGCGCCGGCAGCGGAATCGACCACCACATCGGAGAGCTTCACGCTGATGAGCGACACGATGATCAGCACCACCAGGAACACGCCGCCGCCGACCGCTATCTTGGCAACGATCTCGGGCTGGAGGTACTGGGCTGGCGAAGCCGACGAGTTCATGCGAGCGGATGGCGAAATAGGCAGCGACCGCGGCAGCGCCCCAGGCGACGAGGGAGAGCACCTCGCGGGTGAATCCGCGCATCAGAGCCAATAGGCCCGAAATAATCATGATGCCGGCGAGAATGAGATCAAGCAGTTGAAATGGCATTAGCCAGTCCGTCGATTGAGGGCGTGTATATCGGCGATCTTATAGGCAGTTTTGTGGCACGGGCTAGGCGATTCGTGGCGAGGCCTTTCGGCTTGCGAAGCCGCCCAGGCAACAAGGTCGCTTATAGTCTCCATCGCCTTGATTTTGAACCCTTTTGGCCAGGATAGCTCGGGGCGCGCGGCGATCACCGCTTCTCGGAGACCAAGCTTGTGGGCCTCTTTGAGACGCGCCTCAGTCGGCCCTACCGGACGGATTGCGCCCGAGAGTGCGATTTCGCCGAAACAGCGAGTGCCGTGAGGTACGATCGTGCCGGTGAGCGAGGAGAGCAATGGCGGCGGCGACAGCGAGATCGGCGGCTGTTTCCCGCACCTTGAGTCCGCCCGCGACATTGAGATAGACGTCGTGATTGCCGACCTGCACGCCGGCGCGGGCCTCAAGCACCGCCAGCACCATCGCCAGGCGGTTGGAATCCCAGCCGACGGCCGTGCGCCGCGGGTTCCCGAAAGGCGAAGGGCGAAACCAGCGCCTGCACCTCGATGAGCAGGGGCCGCGTGCCTTCCATTCCGGCAAACACGGCTGAACCCGGGGTCGGCATGCTCGCCCGATCCCATGAACAGGCGCGAGGGATTGGCGACCTCTCTGAGGCCGCCATCCGACATCTCGAACACGCCGATCTCGTCGGTCGGGCCGAAGCGGTTCTTGACCGCCCGCAGGATGCGAAACTGATGGCCGCGATCGCCTTCGAAATAGAGGACCGTATCGACCATGTGCTCGATGACCTTGGGGCCGGCGATCTGACCGTCCTTGGTCACATGGCCGACGAGCAGGATCGTCGTGCCCTTCTGCTTGGCGAAGCGGATGAGCGCTTCCGATCCCGCCTTCAGCTGCGAGACGGTGCCGGGCGCGGCTTCGATGACCGGCGACCACAAGGTCTGAATCGAATCGATCACTGCAATGGCTGGCGGATCGCCTTCATTGAGCGTGGCGACGATATCGGAAACATTGGTTTCGGTGGCGAGCAGGACTGCGGTGTCGGCGATGCCGAGGCGCTCGGCTCTGAGCCTCACTTGCGCAATCGCCTCCTCGCCCGAGACATAGATGACTCGCCGGCCTTTGCGGGCGAGGGCCGCCATCGCCTGGAGAAGCAAGGTGGATTTGCCGATGCCCGGATCACCGCCGACCAGGACGCCGGAGCCCGGAACGAAGCCGCCGCCCGCCACGCGGTCAAGTTCGGCGATTCCGGTTTCAATTCGCGCCGGCGCGGCTGTATCGCCCCTGAGGCCGACGAGCCGTGTGACCCGGCCCTTCGGCAGGCTCGCTCCCTTCGCGCCGGAAACCGGGGCGGCAGCCGACTCCTCGACAATCGTGTTCCATTCACCGCAATTGTCGCAGCGCCCCGCCCATTTCGACGAGACGGCGCCGCAGGATTGGCAGACAAACTGAGATGCCGTTTTGGCCATGCGTCCTATTTGGCGCGCCGGGACGATGTAGGCAAGCGCCTTGCCAAGCGCGCGCTCTGCTGGAACTTCGCACATCACTCGTCGTTCAATGCATACTATCCGATAGCAGACGGAGGTACCCCCATGAACAAGCTGAATCTACCAGACGTATTCGGTCGCCGATCGGGCACCGGTCTTGACATGTTCCGGTCGCTGCAGCGCGAGATCGATCACATTTTCGATGACTTTTCTCGCGGCATGCCATCTTTCGGTATAGGTGAGGGCGGTGGCGGCCTTCGCCAGATGAAGCTCGACGTCGCCGAGACGGAAAAGAGCGTCGAGGTGACCGCCGATCTTCCAGGTGTTTTGCCTGAGAACATTGATATCTCCCTCAAGGAGGACATGCTTACCATCAAGGCTGAGACAAAGGCGGAGAAGGAAGACAAGAACAGGAACTTCCATCTTCATGAGCGCTCTTTCGGCATGTTCCAGCGCTCGATCATGCTGCCGACGGACGTCGATCCCGAGAAGATCGATGCCCATTTCGATAAGGGCGTGCTCAAGATCAGTTTGCCCAAGCTTCCCGAAGCCAAAGCGAATGTCCGCAAGATCGCGGTGAAATCTACCTCATAAGGGCGCATCAGCCTCCTCCCCAAAATTTCAGCGCGTGATCCGACCGGACCACGCGCTGAAATTTTGTGGGTGATGGCGGGAATGACCGCCATCACGTTACCGGTGTATGCCTCAGCAGTTCTGGCCGGAAGCCGGATCACACCCTTGCTGTTGCTGCCGCTGCTCGCCTTGCGCGGGCTCTTCGGAAGACTTCTTCTTCTTTGTCGGTGGCTGCCCCTGGCCTTGTTCCGGCTGAGCCGATTGCTCGGTAGCGGTGGACTTCTTCTTTTTCGTCTGCTGCTCCTGTTCGGCCTGGCCTTGTTCGGGCTGGGTCGACTGTTCGGAAGTTGTAGACTTCTTCTTTTTCGTCGGCTGCTCCTGTTCGGCCTCGCCTTGTTCGGGCTGGGTCGACTGCTCGGAAGTGGTGGACTTCTTCTTCTTGGTCGGCTGCTGCTCTTGTTCGGCCTGGCCTTGTTCCGGCTGGGTCGATTGCTCGGAAGTGCTGGACTTCTTCTTTTTCGTCGGCTCTTCCTGGCCTTGGGTGGCGTTTTGCTCCAGTGCAGTGCCCTGGCCCTGGGTTGTACCCTGTTCCTGGGTCGTGCCCTGACTTTGCGTCGTGCCTTGGTCCTGGGTTGTTCCCTGACCCTAAGTCGTGCCTTGACCTTGAGTCGTGCCTTGACCTTGCTGCGTGCCGCCCAACTCGGCCTTTTCCTTCTTGACCGCCTCTACGTCTTTGACCTCGGGAGGCTTGGCACCTTTTTCTTCCTCAACGTCGCCGCTGAAAACCGCGACTTGGCCGTCTTCACCTTTGCCGGCCTGTCGCGGATCATCGGTCTCTTTTACGGTGACCGTTTCGACCTTCTTTTCTGTCGTCTTCTCGACATAGTCGATATCGATGACATTGTTGACGACGACATTGTTCCTGATGGTCACGCTGCCGACAGGTTCAGCGGCCTCTATGACACGCACGCGTTCATTTTCGTCATGGATGACGACCGCCGTAAGATCGGCATCAAGGAAGCCCCGCGAAGGCACAGCTACCCAGTAGTAGTCGGGAATATCACTGACTCAAATCTCCACTGAGACATCATCCCCGCGGCCGGGCGGCAGAGGTGCCCAGACCACATGATCATGGCTGCGCCGCCAGCTTACCCAGGCAGGGGCCCAGCGCGTGCCGGGAACCCAGTACCATCCGATATCTTCCGCATAGCCCCAGCGACCATAGTGATAGGTCGCCCATCCGAACGGCTCATCCGACACCCATAACCAGCCATAGCGCTCGGTGTGCACCCAATGGCCGGCGGTATAGGGACGCCAGTCAACCGCGACCTGCGCCGGAACAAAGACGTAGGAATCGCGATAGCTGACCCAGCTGCCGTGCGGTGCCAGGTCCGTATAGAACGTATTTATCGAGATGGACGCGCTGGTCGCTGCGACCGCGGACGTTGGCACGTCGAGTATCGGCGACGGTGCCGGCGAAATCAGCATCATTGCCGCAGTAGCAATCGAATAGATGAGAGCTCTTCTGATTCGCATTGGCAATCTCCTGATTTTAAATCCGTCAGTAAGCTAAAGCCCCGCCATTTTATTAAGTTCCGAGCTCTGTCGTTGGGATATCGCTAATCGGCCGAGTTTCAGGACATTCGAGGGAACACATTGCCTAACAAGATGTACTCGGAACTTTCAACTTCGATTACACGCCAGTACATCGACTGGCGCGGTCCGCTCGCAGATGATTGCGTGCTGTCGATGCCGTTCCGAGGATCGACGCCATGTGCCGCGGCTGAGGTCCTCGGCGATCATCGGAACGCTCGATATCGTCTTCGGCGAGATCGACAGATGAACTTGGCTGTCAGGGAATGATGGCGGTACGTGGCCGGTCCGGATCCCACCGCCCAGGCTGACCGACGTCAAACGGTCAGCCGCAAGAAAGGATCGGAGTACATCCGTCCTAATCCTCTCACATCAATCGCACGGCATGACGTCGCCAGGCGAATTGAAGCCAATATGGGCGGGGGATGCCCTTAGTTAGGGATGCCTTGCCGCGGTTTCAAGCCCCGGCAAGACCGGCAATCGCCGAGCACGGAAATCGACGTCAGTTCGACAAGCCTGCCTCCGAGACCAGCACGGGATCCTCGCGATAGAGCTGGGGAAACAGGCGCTTCAGATTGGCGATCTTCGGCATGTCGACATAGAGGATATAGGGGTAGTTCGGATTGAGCGTCAGGAAATCCTGATGATAGGCCTCGGCCGGATAGAAGCTGCGGCCAGGCTCGATTCGCCGCATGATAGAGCTTTGCCTGGTCGAGCTCGGCGACATAGGCCTTGGCGATCTTCGCCTGCTCGTCGTTTAAGGGGAAAATAGCCGATCGGTATTGCGTGCCGCGGTCGGGGCCCTGGCGGTTGAGCTGGGTCGGATCATGCGCGACGGAGAAATAGATCTGCAGGATGCGGCCGTAGCTGATCTTCTTCGGATCGAAGGTGATCTTGACCAATTCGGCATGACCGGTCATGCCGCTGCCGATCGTCTCATACCGCGCCGTCTCGGCGTCGCCGCCGGCATAGCCCGACACGGCATTGGTCACGCCCGCGACATGCTGGAAGACGCCTTGCACCCCCCAGAAGCAGCCACCGGCGAGAACAGCCACTTCCGGCTTGCTGCTGCCACCTGCCTCGTCCATGGCCGGGGTCAGAATTTGCACACCTTCCTGGGCCAGCGCCTTGCCGGTATCGAGCGTCGCGCCGGCGGCCAAAAGCGCAACGATCGCAGCGAGGATCGACCTGGGACGAAACGAAGGGGAGGAATGGGCCTTTATCATTAGCGTTCTCCGTCGGCAGCCGAAAGCGCGGGCAAGTGCCGCCATGGCGATCATTACGCCTAAGCGCGCGATATCATTACGGCCGAGATGCGGATCACAGGGAGTTGAACTGGAGGCGAGCAGCAGAGGATGCACCATCAAGCGTCCTCATCGCCTGCTTTCGAACTTTTATTTTGCCATTTCAAGTTGACCGCGAATTTCCCCGTCAGGGTATTTCGCGGTGTGGATATTGATATACCACTTCCCGGCCTGCAGATCCTTGATCTGATCATCAGAAACGGGAGCCGAGCCTTCCTCAACCTTTCCCGAAATGTCGACCGCTGGTCCGGCATTCTCGCCCGGCGCGGCTGGCCCGTGGAAATGGGCGGCGGTTGCATTGCCGGAGAGGCCGCTGAAGGTTGTTTTCCAGGCAACGGTCTTCTTCTCGGTGTCGAGGGTAACCATGGAATTGCCCTGACCGCTGCTTTGAGCGGGTGGAACCTCGCTTGCGGCTTTGAGGTTCGCCTTGAACATCATCGTTTCACCAAGAGCGGGCGTGGCCAGCAACAACAACCCGATAATCCCGGCAGATATTTTCTGACTACGGACCATGATCTCCTCCATTTCATTGACGAAGGGGAACCCGCCACCCGTTCAATGGTTCCAAAGCCAGGTCAGGCGCTCTTTTCGAAGGTGATACGCCCGTCGCAAATTGTCAGGGAAGGCTTGACGGTCGAAGTCAGCGCAGCCGGTGTCGCTTCGATGTCGCCATCGAGCACGACGACATCGGCGAGCAATCCCGGCTTCAGCCTTCCTTTCTTGTTCTCGGCGAATTCCGTATAGGCGCCGTCCGAGGTGTAGGCGGCGATCGTATCCGTGAGGCCCTGGCGCTGCGGCGGGAAGTTGGCCTCGAGCGGCGTTTGCGTCATTGCGGATTGCATGCCGAGCAGGGGATCGAGCGGCGAAATCGGCCAGTCGGAGGAGAAGCTCATATGTGCTCCGGCTTCGCGCAATGTCTGCCAGGCATAGGCGAAAGGCAGTTTCTTCCCGATCCGCTCGCGGCAGGGCTCGAGCGGAATGCCCGGAACGCCAAGGCCAACAATCGGCTGCATCGAAGCCACGACGCCGAGCTCCTTGAAGCGCTTGATGTCGGCAGGATCGATCACTTCGATGTGCTCGATGCGATGGCGTGAGTCGCGTGGGCCGTTCCTTTTGCGCGCCGCGGCGAAGCCATCGAGCGTGCGTCTGACTGCGCCATCGCCGATGGCATGCACGCTCATCTGTAGCCCGTGACCGTCGACGCGGGTAGCGACTTCGTTGAACTCTTCGGCCGTGAAGAGCGGTAGGCCGCGCTTGCCCGGATGATTGGGATAGTCGTCGAGCATGAGGGCCGTCATCGATTCGAGCACGCCATCCATGAAGATCTTGACACGGCCCGAATAGAGCATGTCGTCATCGTAGCGCCGGCGCATTTCGAGCGCCTCATCGACCCGCTCGAGCGGGAAATAGTTCTTCTGATGCCACGGCACCTGCACCCGACAGATGAGGTCGCCATTCTGGCGCAACGCATCGAGGAGCTCGAGTTGGTAGAAATTGCCGTCCATATTGTGGATGGAGGTGATGCCGAGCGACGCGCAATAATCGAGGCCGCGCTTCAAGGCCGTCATGTCGGTACGCCGCCGCGCCTGCGTTGCGGGCGGCACCGGATCCTCGCCTGTCGCCAGACCGAGTCCCTCGCGGCCCTGTGTCGGCGTCAACTGGAAGACCGGGCCATAGGCGGCAGGCTCCTTGAGCTCGCCCGTGGCGAGGCCGTCAGGGCCCATGACGATCTCATTGCCGGGCGGCAGTTCCTTGCCGTGAAGCAGACCGACTTCCTTGAGCGCCAGAGTGTTGGCCCAGACCGTGTGATGATCGAAGCAGGCCATCATGAAGGGTCGATCGGGCAGGATGCGGTCGAGATCGTGCCGCGTGATCGCTCCCGTTGGCCGGACCGCCATGTAGTTCGCCCCATTGGCGACGATGATCCTGTCGGTGGGACGGGTGCTGGCGTAGTCGCGCACCACCTTGGTCAGGGTATCAATTCCTTCGATGCCGGTCACCATCAGGCTGTCGAGCTCGCCCGCGCCCATGAAAAGATGCATATGGCTTTCGATAAAGCCGGGGAGCACGCTCATGCCCCCGGCATCGATCGCCCGCGTGTGCTTCGCCTTGAACCCCGCGATATCATCGGGCTTGCCGACTGCGAGCAGGCGGTTGCCGGCGATGGCCAACGCTTCGGCGCGCGGCAAAGCGGCGTCCATGGTCAGTATCCTGGCATTGGCGATAATGATGTCGGCTGCTTGCATGATGTGTCCTGGTGGGAATGGGTCCCGAAATTGCCCGCTTGAAATTCTTATCGCAAGTCCCCACAATAGTGCGGGTTTCAACAATCGAAAGGAGGTGATCCGATGTCGAGTGAGTTCACTGCTTTGATCAGGCTCGAGCGGATCGCAGCGGAGGCTCCTGGCCTTATCTGAAGATCCCATTCGGGATGCTGATCAAGCATCTCACGGGAAGGGCCGCGTTGCGCGGCCCTTCTTTTTGACTGCATGTGACCTTATTGCTTGCCGCTGACGAACGATACTGCGACGCCCGGTTTCACCAGCTTGACGAGTTCTTCCGCATCCCAGTTGGTCAGACGCACGCAGCCATGCGAAGCCATTTTACCGATGTTTTCCGGATCCGGCGTACCATGTATGCCGTAGGTCTCCTTGGTGAGATCGATCCAGACAGAGCCGACAGGGTTGTTGGGCCCGGCAGGCAGTTCGAGCGGCTCCGTATTGTTGCCCTGCTGAAAATTCTTCTCCGGCCGATAGGAGTATCTCGGATCTTCCGCGATCCCTTTCACTTCCATTGTCCCTTCGGGACTGGGCGTGTCGCGGCTGCCGATGGCCGCCGGATAGGAGACAACGAGCTTGCCGCCCGCCGCATAGCCACGAACGGTGCTTAGTTTCTTGTCGACCTCGATGCGCGCAACCTTCTCTTTCGGCGCATTCTCCAGGACGTTGGGAACGATGATTTGGCTGCCCTCCGTCAGCCGCGCGTCGGGATTGAGCGCCTTCAGCAGATCGGGATGAACATGGAACTTTTCCGAAAGGAGCTCGATGGGGCTCGTGTAAGATAGCCGCTTCATCTGGGCCATTTCGGCGTAGTCGGTCGGAACCTTCTCGAGGAATGGACCCTTGAGGTCCTCAGGTTTGAGTTCATAGCGAACGAGCACGTCTTCCGTGCCATGCTGCAGCAGCTCCCACACCTGAGCATCGAGCTTGCCATCGACGGGTAAGCCGGATCGCTCCTCGAACGTGCGCAGCGCATTCGTGACGTTATTGCCTTCGCGTCCGTCGATGATGCCAGGCGAGGTGTGGGTGCGATCGAGCAGGATCTGCAGCTTGATCGCAAGCGGCCCACCGCCCTCTGGAGCGTCCTTCTCATACGTTGCTTTGTTTACGGCTTCCGGGTCGACACGTTTCTCCGCCAGAGCGGTAGACGCAACGAGCAGGGCACAAGAAAAGATAGGCAGCGCGAATCGAACCATGCCGCCGCTAACGTCGGGCCAATTGCAAAGTTCCCAGCGCGCATCCCGGCGAAGTGGAATCACTTCGCCGATAAGAATTCGCGCCAAATCAATATGCTGGAGCAAATCCTCATCGCCAAAGTCTTCAACCCCGGATCAAGTCCGGGGCAGGCCCTTTGGCGGGATTTGCTCCAGCTACTTGAGAAGGCCTCAGGGAGGTGCGTTAGTCAGACCTCAGCGTCTGTGCTCATCTTGCTGCTGCTATTGGCGATGCCCGGATCAGAGTTCGCCCGGTTCGGCCTTGCAATAGATCTTTTCGGGCGCCCTCGCGAAGTATTTGAACAGAGCGGGGCAAAGCCATCCCTCTTGGCCGGTCTTTCGCCAGAGGTACCAGTTGCCCTCATATTCTTCCCGCAGCCATTCAAGTTCGGCCGCATGGCCCGGGAATGGCTTGGCTGAAAAATAGAGTTTGAAGCCTCGCTCCGCGTTCGGAATATCCTTCACGAAGATGTCGATCATCTCCGGCATGCCGAAGACGAAAGGCTCGCGCTTCAATCCCGTCGCCTTGTCATCGAACACCCAGTCGCCCTGGTCGCGATAGGGATGGATGATCATCATCGCATTGGTCATGGCCACTCACGCCTTGAGGATTTCCATCTGGATCGGTCCTTCCCCGCGACCGTGGATGAACTGGTCGACGTAACGATTGCCGCTGGTGTCGATGGCACGCGCCTCGCCTTGCCAGATGATCTCGCCCTTGTGGATCATGGCGATGCGGTCGGCGATCTTGCGCGCCGACACCATGTCATGGGTGATCGAGATGGTCGTGGCGCCCAAGCGCTTCACGCAATCGACGATGAGATTGTTGATGACATCCGCCATGATCGGGTCGAGGCCGGTGGTCGGTTCATCGAAGAAGATGATCTCGGGATCGGCGGCGACCGCGCGCGCGAGCCCGACACGCTTCTGCATGCCACCCGAAAGTTCCGCCGGGAAAAGAATGCCCACTTCCGGACCGAGCCCCACTTGCCTGAGTTTTTCCATGGCGATGTCGCGAGCTTCCTTGCGCGGCGTGTTGCGGCCCTGGATCAGCCCGAAGGCGACATTTTCCCAGACGGGCAGAGAATCGAAGAGGGCCGATCCCTGGAACAGCATGCCGAAGCGCAATAGGAACTGGTCGCGCTCCTTGCCGTTCAACCCCGTCACTTCCTCACCGCCAATGGTGATCGAGCCCGAATCGGCACGCAGGATGCCGAGGATGGTCTTGATCATCACCGATTTACCGGTACCCGATCCGCCGATGACCACCAGCGAGCGTCCCTTCGGCACGGAGAGGTTGACTCCATTGAGGACATTCTTCGGCCCGAAGGCCTTACGGACATCCTTGAGAACGATGTGGCCGGTTTCCTCCATCGCGTCACTCCGAGAACAGAAGTGAGGTGAGGACGAAGTTGGCGGCGAGGATGAGGATCGCCGAGCTCACCACCGCATTGGTGGTGGCGCGGCCCACGCCTTGCGCGCCACCCTTCGAATGGAAACCGTGATAGCAGCCCATCAGCGTGATGATGAAGCCGAACACGGCGGCCTTGATGAGGCCCGAGGTCACGTCGTCGAGCTGCAGGAAGTCGACGGTGCTCTTGATATAGGCATAGGAGTTGAAGCCGAGCGAGCGCGTGCCGACGATGTAGCCTCCCATGATGCCGATCGTGTCGGCGATACCGACGAGGATCGGCAAAGTGACGACGCCGGCAATGAGACGCGGCCCCACGAGATATTTGAACGGGTTGGTGGCCAGCGTCGTCAGGGCATCGATCTGCTCGGTGACGCGCATGGTGCCGAGTTCGGCGGCGATCGAGGCGCCAACACGGCCAGCGACCATGAGGCCGGCCAGCACCGGTCCCAGTTCGCGGGTGATGCCGAGCGCCACGATGGTCGATACCAGGCTTTCGGCATTGAACCGCGAGCCGCCGAGATAGATCTGCAAAGCGAGCGCACCGCCGGTGAAGAAGGCGGTGAGGCCGACGACCGGCAGCGAATTGTAGCCGATCTTCATCACCTGATCGAGGATCTGGCGCACATAGATCGTGGGCGTCAGACCCTGCAGCAGCGCGTCCTTGAGGAAGATCGCGATGCGCCCGGTCTCGGCGAGGAGGGCCAGCACGAAACTGCCCAGATTGGCGAGGAAATTCACAGTTGGAGAGCCCTGGAGAGATTGAATTCGCCGCCCGAATATAGACGGGTGAAGCGCTGGCCTAAACGGGTGAGAAGTTCGTAGGAGATAGTACCGGCCCATTCTGCCGTTTCATCGATGGCAATATTGCGACCGATCAGTTCCGCTCTTGTTCCGCGCCGGCAAAGATCGACGGGCACAGCCGTCACATCGACCGCCATCATGTCCATCGATACCCGCCCGATCACCGGGCAGCGCCGGCCCCCAATATAGGCCTGGGCCGGCCCGTTCGTGGCGCGCGAACTCAAGGAGCGCGGCACGCCGTCCTTGTAGCCGGCGCCAAGGACCGCGATGCGGGTCTGCCGCGTCGCCCGCCACGTGGCGCCATAGCCCACGCTTTCGCCGGCCGCGATCTCGCGCACCTGCAACACCGTGCCTTCGAGATGCGCCACGGGCAGCATCGGATTGTCCTGGGAAGCGATCGGATTGCCGCCATAGATCGCGATGCCAGGCCGCACAAGGTCATGGGTATAGCCGCTGCCGAGGAAAATGCCGCTTGAATTGGCAAGGCTCGCCCTAACCCCCGGCAGGTGCTGGCGGATGCTCGCGAAGTCGCGCCTTCTGGCGGGTATTGAGCGGATGGCTCGGCTCATCGGCACAAGCGAGATGGCTCATGAGCAAGGTCAGATTGAGCCGCGCCATCACCTCGTTGTTGCCTATCAGTTCGCGGAAACCGGACGGAGAAAAACCGAGCCGGTTGATGCCGGTATCGACATGAATGGCGCAAGGCAGGTTGCGGCCATATTCGGTGCCGAAAGCCGCCCATTCACGCGCTTCCTCGATGGTGATGAGCGCCGGGCGCAGATCCTCGCGGGCATAGAACTCGGCTTGACCGGGAAACAGGCCATCGAGCACATAGATCACGGCCTCGCGCGGCAGCAGATGGCGCAATTCGCCGCCCTCCATTGGCCGCGCCACGAAAAATGTGCGGCAGCCCGCCGCCCAGAGTGCCGGCGCCACATGATCGACGCCGAGCCCATAGGCGTTGCCCTTGACCGCGGCCCCGCACTCGGCCGTGCCGGCCCTGGCCTGAAGCCGCTTCCAGTTCTCCTGAATAGCGTCGAGATCGACGGTCAGGACGGCGCCGGCGA
This sequence comes from uncultured Alphaproteobacteria bacterium, assembly GCA_963841765.1. GTDB lineage: Bacteria > Pseudomonadota > Alphaproteobacteria > Rhizobiales > Aestuariivirgaceae > Taklimakanibacter. The sequence goes on along the minus strand of CAWJDZ010000018.1, from coordinate 6,851 downwards.
GATCGGTAGGCGGACCGCTGATATGGGCGTTGTGAGCAGTCATCTTCTGCGCATAAAGCGGCAAACGCCAAAGGATGCAAGCTTTACTGGAATTGCTCGGGCAGATGGTCAGATTTGACCAGATCCTGGAATTTGGTCAGTGAGGCGTCGAACTGCAATTCGACCGTGCCCGTAGGACCGTGACGCTGCTTGCCGATGATGATCTCGGCGACGCCGGTCACGCGGTCATTTTGCTCCTGCCATTCGAGATGCTCGGCCGTATTCGGCCGAGGCTGATTGCGAGCGAGGTAGTATTCCTCACGGTAGATGAACAGCACCACGTCGGCGTCCTGCTCGATCGAGCCGGATTCGCGCAAATCGGCGAGCTGCGGTCGCTTGTCGTCGCGGTTCTCGACCTGGCGCGAAAGCTGCGAGAGGGCGATGACCGGCACCTTGAGCTCCTTGGCCAGCGCCTTGAGGCCGACGGTGATCTCGGTGACTTCCTGGACGCGGCCCTCCGAGGCGCGCCTGGCGGAGCCCGCGAGAAGCTGGAGATAGTCGACGATGAGGAGACCGAGGCCCCGCTGGCGCTTCAGGCGCCGGGCACGCGCCGCCACCTGCGCGATCGTGAGGCCGCCGGTTGCATCGATATAAAGCGGCAGCGCCTGCAATTCGCGCGACACTTCGACGATGCGATGGAATTCCTCCTCGGTGATCTTGCCACGCCTGATGCGCTCGGACGATATGCCCGACTGTTCGGCGATGATGCGTGTCGCCAACTGCTCTTGCGACATTTCGAGCGAGAAGAAGCCGACGACGCCGCCGTCGAGAATGCGCACCGAGCCGTCCGGCTGGTGATCGGCCCTGTAGTTCTTGGCCACGTGATAGGCGATATTGGTGGCGAGCGACGTCTTGCCCATGGCGGGGCGCGCCGGCGAGGATGATGAGGTCGGAAGCCTGCAGGCCGCCCATCTTCTCGTCGAGATCGCGCAAGCCCGCGGAAATGCCGGAAAGACCCCCATCGCGCTGATAGGCATTGGCCGCCATGTCGACGGCCTCTGTCAGGGCCTTGCCGAATACCTGGAAGCCCTGGCCGTATTTCCCCGTTTCGGCGATCTCATAGAGGCTCTGTTCCGCCGTCTCGATCAGGTCCCGCGCGGTCATGTCGACGGGCGTGTCGTAGGAGGTGGTGACGATTTCGGTGCCGATGTCGATGAGCTTGCGCCGTTGTGCCAGCTCATAGATGGCGCGGCCATATTCTTCCGCATTGATGATGGTGGTGGCGGCCGCCGCAAGGCGGGCGAGATATTGCGCGCCGCCGATCTCCTTCAGGGTCTCGTCGCGCTCGAAATAGGTCTTGAGCGTCACTGGCGAGGCGAGCTTGCCGGCTCGTATCAAGGTGGCGGCCGCCTCGTAGATGCGGGCATGTACGGCTTCGAAGAAATGCGAAGGATCGAGGAAGGACGACACCCGGTCGCAAGCCTCGTTGTTGACCAGGATCGCACCCAAGAGCGCCTGTTCTGCCTCGATGTTGTGGGGCGGCGAGCGGTAGGAGTTGGATTCTTGTTCGGGCTCGATGACCCGGGCGGCGTTCTGTGCGTTCATGGGACTTTGATAGCGATTGGCGCCGTCGCACGGCAATTCGTTTGCTGATTATGCGCGCTATCCACAGCAATGGGAATTGGCGGCCCAAACGGGTGAGGTGAGAAAATCTCGTTTGCCCAAGGCGATTGAGAATTTTCTTGCTAAGGGGACAGCTTGACTAACTTCAGGTCTCGGGTGGCTTCGGTTTCTTCTTCACGGGAACGGCGGGCTTCTTCTGATTGACAGCCTTTTTCTGATCGGCAGCCTTCTTCTGGTCGGCGGCCTTCTTCAGATCAGCAGCCTTCTTGTCGGCAGGTTTCTTATCGGCAGCTTTCTTCTGATCAGCGGCCTTCTTCTGGGTATCGGCCGGCTTCTCGGCAGGCTTTTTCTTCTGCTGGACAGGCTTCTTCTTAATCACCTTCTTAATCACCGGCTTTTGCTTCTGAGGTTCGGCAGGCTGCACTTCTGCATCCTCAGGGGTTTCTGGGTAGGGAGCCGCATTCGTCTCGATGGGAGGCGCTTCAGTGTCGACGGGCTCTTCATTGAGCTCGTCGTCAGTCTGTGTCTCGGCCGGACTGGCTTGCGTCTCGGGAGCTCCCGGCGGCGCCTGCACGGGTTTAGGTAAGGGCTCGGGGGGACCAACCTGGACCTCGGCGGGGCCCCGCTGGGCCGCACCGGGCTGCTGTTGGGTCGCGGCCGGCAGAGGCGGGGTCCCGGTGGGCTGCTGTTCGCCAGCGGCGGGCGGTTGGGCTTCGGGCGGAGGCTTCGGCGCAAAGGCGGCCAATGCGTCATCGATGCCCTTCAAGCTCTTGCTGAAGTAGTCGTCATATTGCGTGGAGCCGCCTGCCTTGTAGACATCCCAGGCCGCCTGTACGGCGTTCCTGCCGCTTTCGAGCATGTCCTTGTCGCGCCTGCGCTTGCCAAGATTGAACTGCGCGGCGCCAAGATTGAGCTGGGTCTTCGCCCAATCGAGCGGCTGCTTGTCGCGGGTGAGAACGGTGAGAGCATCCTGCAGCGTCGCGATTGCGCGCGCCATGCGCGGCGAGTTGCGGTCGCGATCGCTGAGAAGGCGCAGCACCGTGCCGAAATTGCTTTGCGTCATGGCCCAGTCGAGCGGATTACGCTCACGTGTCCGCTCCTGCAACGCCGCCTCATATGCCTCGATGGCCATCAACAGGCCATCCGTATTGTTCTTGCGTTCCGCAATCCGCTGCAACGCGATACCGAGATTGTTTTGCGCGTTCGCCCATTGGCGCGGCACCTCTTCGCGTGTCCACACGGACAGGGCCGCATCAAAGGCAAGAACCGCGTTGTTGAGATACCGCGTGCCGGGTTCGCGGGTGCCCAGGGCCAGGTACGCATCGCCAATGGCATTCTGGGTTTCGGCCCAGTCGAACGGCGCCCGGTTGCGCTGCCTTTCCTCGAGAGCGGACCGATAGGCGGCGACGGCCCTGACCAGATTGCTGGTGTCGCTCTCCTGAGCGGCCATGGACGCGAGCGCCGCTCCAATGCCGTACTGCGCTTTGGCCCAATCAAGCGGTACGCGATCGCGTGTCCATTCGAGCAGAGCCAATTCATAGGCGGCCACCGCTCTGGCCAGATAGTCTCTGTTGTTTTCGCGTTCACCGAGCGATTGGTACAAAACTCCGAGATTGTTCTGGGTGGCAGCCCATTCAAGCGGAACCCGGCTGCGCGTCCTCTCGCTCAGTGCCGCCTCGTAGGCGGAGACGGCCTTGATCAGGTTCTCGGAGCTGCCCTCGTGCTCACCGATGCGTTGCAACGCGCTGCCGAGATTGTTCTGGATCATCGCCCAAAGGAGCGGATCGCGTTCGCGGGGCGCCTGCGTCAGGGCTGCCTCATAGGCGGAAGCCGCCTTCCGCAGAGCAACGATGTCGTTGTCCCGCTCGCCGACCATCTGCAGCGCCGATCCGAGACTGTTCTGGATTTTCACCCACTGCTGCGGCACGCGCTCAGGCGTCAGCTCGGTGAGCGCCGCCTCATAGGTCGTAACCGCCTGCCGCATTTTCTGAGTGTTCTTCTCCATCCGGCCAAGGCTCTGCAAGGCATCGGCCATGCTGTGCTGTATCGCACCCCAACCCAGTGGATCACGCTCGCGCTTCGACAGGCCGAGTGCGGCATCGAGGGCAGCAAGCGATTTGGACAGATCGTCGGCGTTGTTGCCGCGTTCTCCGCGGATCTTGAGCACCGTGCCAAGGCCCAATTGCGCCTTCGCCCATTCGCGTGGCGATTGCTCGCGCCGCAATTCGGTAAGTGCGGCCTCGAAGGCAACGACCGCTTTCGTCAGGCTTTCCGTACCCTTCTCGCGTTCGCCGAGATTTGAGAGGGCGCTGCCGAGACTGTTTTTCGTCGTCGCCCATTCCAGCGGAAATCGGTCATGCGTCCATTCGGTGAGCGCCGCCTCATAAGCCGCAACTGAATTGACGGCATATTCAAGATCGCCAGTGCGGTCGCCAAGGACCTGCAGCGCATTGCCCATGTTGCTCTGCGCCTGAGCCCAGGCGATCGGGTTCCTGCCATCAGTGCTTTCGCTGATCACCGCTCGATAGATGGCGATCGCGGAGCGCATGGCATTATCATCGCCCTTGTAGCGGCCGTAGTTGAAGAGGGAATCGCCCTCACCCATGCTGTATTGCATGGACCAAATTGTGCTGCGCCCACCGATCTGTTCGAGCGCCTTGCGGTATTGTTCGGCCGCCCGGCGGTAGTCGAAAGCGAGAATCGCCGTATCGCCGTAGTCACCGAAAATGGAGGCAAGCTCGATCCTCTCCGCAAGTGCTGCGGCGGGCCCCTGCTGATCGAGGTTCACGTCGAGGTCATTGGCGCGCGCCGCCGCCATGGAGCGGTACCTCCTCGACAGCTCTATCGTTCCTTGCGCCAGCGCCTGGTCGGCGAGCCCGGCCAGCCGCACCAGTTCCGGATCCTTGCGCAAGGGAACGCTCCGGGCCGCCAGCAGCGTCTTCAGGGCGTCCGCGCCGGCGCGAAGCTGATCGTCGCCCTGGTCTACGCCTGCGGCCGCGACTGGCTGCATCTCCCGCAACATGCCGAAGAGGGGATCGAGCGGCAGCGCCTGGTCGCGGGCGAGATTCTCGACCGACAGCCTCGCATCCTGAGGCATCTCAGCAATGGCGACAAGAAGCTTGCGGCGTTCGCCGGCGATCTGCGCATTATCGGACGACTCATCGACATGGCCGCCGAATTTCAGGACCTGCTTCAAGCTGGCGCTGGTCCACGGCCGCTGCCGACCCTGGGTCGCAAGCGAAACCTCTTCGGAGACCATCGTCATCACCTGGCCGAAGTCATAGGCGGGGATGGCCGGGAGATGCTTGATGAGAGCGGCGGCATACGGGCTGTTGCCACCTGGAGGTCCATCAACCGCGACTTGTCGCGGCTCGGCGGCAAAGCCGATCACTTCGCTGGCGGCGTCGGATGAAGTCGAAGTCGCGACCGAGCCGCTCGGCGGCCCGAGGCCCATTGTTCCAATCGGCTCGCCCGCGGAACCCTTGGCGCGCTGGACCACGGCATATCTCGGGAAGGGGTTTGGCCGCGAAGCATCGACAAGCAGGATGGTGGTCCTGGCATTCTGGCGCAGCCTTTCGCGCACATCCTCGAGTGAAATGAGGGTCTGGCCGGCGGCCTCGAGTGCGTTCAGATCGGTATCGGTGGGCAAAAGGTAATTGGTGCCGCCCAATTCAATGGCATGACCGGCGTAATAGACGAGGGCGACGTCGGCGCCTTGCGCCTTCTCGATGAAGCCGTCGATCGCTCGGCGCAGGTCCTGTGATTTACTGTCGTTGGCGATATCGGTCGCCAAGCCGAGCTTGCCCAAGACGTCTGCGATCGTGCGGGCATCCTCTGCCGTATGGGGAAGCCGGGGCAGGGCCGAATAGGCTGACTGGCCGATGACCAGCGCCACCCCCTTGGGCGGTTTGACGTCCTGGGCGAGGCCGGAACCGGTCGCGAGCACGATTGCCAGCAGGGCGCAGAAGGCCGCGGTCACGGCCTTAGCGATAATGTCCGTCAGCTGTTGCATGAGTCCATTGTACCGCGGGATCGAGAAAAGTGGAGTTAATATCTCAAGGCAGACTTCGGCGCGCCGACCCGAGGCAAGCAAGATCAAGCCGCGCTGCCAACCGCCACGCTCGATCAAGCCCAAACTTGGCCGCCGTTTTCGAATTACTGCGCCGGAACCGATTTGAGCCGGGGACTTTTGCTGTCGATCGCCCGCAGACGGTCTTCCTCTGCGATCATGTAGTTGCGCGTCATCGGCAGCACGTGCTGGCTGCGCGTGAACTGGATCTGGAAGTTGTTCAAGCCCGAATAGCGGAAAGCGGTTTCGGCGCCGGCGAGATAGAACTCCCACATGCGGCAGAAGCGCTCGTCATAGATCGCCTTGGCTCGATGCCGGTTGGCGGCAAAGCGCTTGCCCCATTCGTGCAGGGTCTCGGCGTAGTGCAGCCGGAGGATCTCGATATCGGTCACGTAGAGTCCGCTCTTCTCTAAATGCGGCATCACCTCGGAGAGTGCAGGGATGTAGCCGCCCGGGAAGATATACTTCCTGGTCCAGGCGCTTGTGGCTCCCGGTCCGTCGGAGCGGTTGATGGAATGCAGCAGGCCGACGCCGTCGTCCTTGAGAAGCGCACGGCATTTGCGGAAGAATTCGCGATAGTGGCCGACACCCACATGCTCGAACATGCCGACCGAAACGATGCGGTCGAAGAACTCGTCGAGCAGGCGGTAATCGAGCAGGCGGAAGTCGACGGTGTTGGAGATGCTGCGCTGGCGCGCGCGCTCGACCGACATCTTGTGCTGCTCTTCGGAAAGCGTGACGCCCGTCACCTTGGCGCCGCAGGTCTCGGCGAGATAGAGGCCGAGCCCGCCCCATCCCGATCCGATGTCGAGCACCTTCATTCCGGGCTTGATGTTGAGCTTGGCCGCGAGGTGTCGCTTCTTGGCGAGCTGCGCATCCTCGAGCGAGGCATCGGGTGCCTCGAAATAGGCGCAGGAATATTGCCGGTCGCGGTCGAGGAACAGATCATAGAGCGCGCCCGACAGATCGTAGTGATGGGCGACATTGGCTTTCGCCTTGCCGACCGGATTGTACTGGTCGAGCCGTTTCAAGGCGATTCGGAGCTTGTTGAAGAATTTGGATGCGCCGGGATCTGGCCGATCCTCGACATTCTTCAAGAGCACTTCGAGCAGATCATAGATCGTCCCGTCGGTGAGCTCGATCTCGCCATCCATGTAAGCCTCGCCGAGGAAGCGGTCGA
>CAWJDZ010000017.1:0-143738 GCA_963841765.1 uncultured Alphaproteobacteria bacterium | reverse complement strand
GCATCAGCGCGCAAATATACTCACAGTATTTGCTGAAGGCTCTGCTTTTCATGGCCAATGAGCGTGTCGAACGCCGCCTTGCTGCGATATTGGCCGCTGATGTCGTCGGCTATAGCCGGCTGATGGAGATGGACGAAGCTGCCACACTGAGTGCCCTGAAGGCCCGGCGTCGAAACCTATTGGAGCCACTCGTTGCCAACCATCGGGGCAGGATATTTAAAGCCACTGGCGATGGCGTATTGGTCGAATTCGGCAGTGCCGTTAATGCCGTTCAATGCGCCATCGATTTGCAACGGCGAATGGCGGATGCCAATAATGGTCTTGCTGAGGATCGCCAGATCGTCCTGCGCATAGGGGTCAATCTCGGCGACGTCATTGTTGAAGGTAGTGATCTCTATGGCGACGGCATCAACATAGCAGCGCGCCTCGAAGGCATCGCGGAACCGGGTGGCATTCTCATCTCTGGGACCGCCCACGACCATATCAAGAACAAGGTCAAGGTCGGCTTCGACGATTTCGGTGATCAACGATTGAAGAACATTGCCGAACCGGTCCGCGCCTATCGTGTCCTAGATATGCCATCTGTCGCGTTGTCCCAGCCCGGAGCTGGGCCCGACAAGCCTTCCATCGCCGTCTTGCCCTTCAGCAACATGTCCGGCGATGCTGAGCAGGAGTATTTCTCCGATGGTATCACCGAAGACATCATTACCGAGCTATCGCGATTTCGCTCGTTGTTCGTCATCGCGCGGCATTCCTCGTTCGCGTTCAAGAACAGGGCCGTGACAGTGCAGCAGGTCGGACGTGAGTTGGGGGTGGAGTATGTGTTGGAGGGCAGCGTCCGTCGGGCTGGGAACCGCGTCCGCATCACCGCGCAACTCATCGATGCCCGGACCGGTGCCCACATTTGGGCCGAGCGCCTCGATCGCGATATGGATGATCTGTTCGCAATGCAGGACGAGGTCACCGAACGCATTGTAGCCACGATTGCGAACCGGCTGGAGAAGACCGAGCAGGAGCGCGCGAAGCGCAAGCGGCCTGAGGCGATGGGGGCCTATGACTATGTCCTGCGGGCGCGGGCGATCATCAGCGAGACCGCAGAGACCAATAAGCTATCACGGGCTCTCTACGAGAAGGCTCTTTCCCTGGAGCCAACAAGCATTCCCGCTCTCACTGGCTTTGGCTGGTCGCTTTCGATCGACTGGGTGAGTCGCTGGAGTGACGCCACAGTGACCCTTGGAGCGCGCCTACAGCCTGGCGCGGCAAGCGTTGGCGCTCGATAGCAGCGACTATCGTGCCCACCTATTGCTTGGCTTTATTCAGGCGCATCGAAAACAGGCCGCTGAGGCGCTAATGCACTACCAGCGGGCGATGGCGCTGAATTCGAATGATGCCGACGGTGCCGCCATATGGGTGGTCTGCTTGTTGACATGGGTCGATTTTCGGAAGCTCTCGACTGGTACCAGAGAGCTGTTCGGCTGAACCCTTTGCATCCGGCATGGTACCTATATGGGATCGGGGAAGCGCACTATGGCGCGCGGCAATACGAGCAGACGATTGCCCCCTTGCAAGCGGCTTTAATCGTTTTCCGACCTTCATCACGCCGCGTCGGCACTTGGCCGCCGCCTACGCACAGATGGGCCGCCTGGACGAGGCGAGGACAGAGATAGCAGAAATTCGTAGGCTGGATCCATCTGTTTGCCTGTCATTGTATCGAGAGCGCATCCGCTACAACAGGGTTGAGGATCTGGATCACTATCTCGATGGGTTGCGCAAAGCGGGGTTGCCAGAATAGAGCAAGTCCGGAAAGGGCCCCTAAGGCGACATCCCAGCTACCAATTGCGATGCCAGGTTTTGACCCGAAGCGGTAGTCACCTTTGCGGACGTCGCAAGCGGCGTCTGCAGGCAATTCATAGGCCTGACAATCGACGCTCCTTTCTGCCAGTCTTGGATGGCGGGCGAAATAAAAGGTGTTGCGCTACAAGGGGTTAACGTTGGCGATTTCCGGCGAATGCCGATTGCTCTTCCCCCCCTTTAGCCGAACAGCGCCGCATCGTCGCACGGGTCGATGAACTTATGGCGATCTGCAACCGGCTGGAAGCGAGCCTCACCACCACGGCCGCCACCCGCCGCCGCCTGCTTGATGCCCTGCTTGCCGAGGCGCTGGCGCTGCCACCGATCAGCGGCAACGATCTCTGGGTCAGGGTCGTCGAAATGCTTCAGCAGAACTGGGCTGCCATCGAGGCCGATGCTTCCGGCGCCGTTCGTGTGTACTTTGTCAGCGACACCGGCGGCATCTTCGACGAGATGACGTTCACATCCGAGGCAGAGGCGATCGTCGGACTAACCCGGAATGGCTTCCACCGGCGAGCGCTTCGCTGTTATCGGGCATGCGATGTTCAGCAAGCTGGCGCAAAAACAATGAGGGGGGCGGGCAAAAACTCTGCAGGTCTTTTGCTCCCTGACCCCCGGGGCCGTCACGCGGAGATTTTTTTCACCCGGCGAAACTGGCTGATTGAGGATTTTTGCAAGATTTTATAGATTCGGAAAATGGTCAGGAAACGTCTTGGGCGAACACCATTTGCACCGACGCGGTCGCAACGCGATCAGGCGATGCTGCTCATTGCTGCTGGCGCGTCGGAGTCGGTCATCGCGATGGCGCTCGGCATCGCGCAGAACACGCTGCGTAAATATTTCGCCGACGAACTCATGACTGGCCACGCCATCAAGACGGCTGAGAACCTCACGCGGCTTGAGAAGGCCGCGAAAGCCGGGTCAGTGTCTGCCATGCGGTATCTGGATTCGCGTTTCGGGCTCGTTCCCGAACGGCGTCTGCGGCTGGGCAAAAAAGCGCTGGCTCAGCGCGAGGCGGAAGACATTCCCCCTGACTGGGCTGAGCTGCTGCACTGACCTTGAGTTTCTAACGTGAAGGAAAAATGAGGTTCACGCCCATGCCGACATCGCGTCTATGTCTTGAGTTGCTGAATTCCGGACTCCACATGGGCTTCGCGGAACGTGGCGATCATCTGGTTCCGAGATGCGTTCGGGGCTCAATGTTCCGCGATGATTTTGCAGCGTCCAGAATGGCTCTTCCTGCACTCTGATATAGCTGCGCTACGCGCTCCCCTCAGTGTCGCATAACGGGAACCGTACCCACAATGTCCACTCGCAGAAGCGGCAAAGGCCCCATAACTTTCCTGCTTCTGCCATGACTTGTAGAGCTTGAGGCACACTTTCGTTAGCGTTGCCGCGCTCTGAGCGGCAACAGTATTTGATCGAAGCTCAACACTTCCCAAAGCCAACAGGAAAGCGAGAACGCAGAACGGCTTCGGGCGAAGCCACATCCAGTTTCCAAGCGGCATGTTCAAGCTCCTCGACATAGACGAGCCTCTATTGCGGAAGGCAAGCAGATACGAGTTTTCGGCACGCGGGATCGCGCTGTTCGCAGTAGCGCATGACCGCCTCAAGTTCGGCCTCGCGGTCGTCTTTCTTTCCCGTCGCCACGCGGCAAGTTTGGCACGTCCTTAACCAGTCCGCGATAGGCCTTGCCCTAGGTATATGCCCCGTGTGTTCGCTTGCCCTTTTGTCCCGTTGGCCAAGCGCCAGAGGCGCTTGCGATTTGCAGGTCGCCCGTGATAAACTTGCAAGTTGCGAGTGAGGACCTGCGATGGCCAACCGCGATGAAGGCCTGTTTAGAATGATACGCCGCAACAAGCTCCTTGGCATGTGGGCGGCAGAACAATTAGGGCTTGTCGGCGAACGCGCGGAAGCATATTCGACCGAGCTTTCTATGGGTACGCTCGAACCCGAAAAAAGCGACGTGCTCAGTAGGATTCGCAATGACTTTAAGGCCGCAAGTGTTGATAAATCCGAAGATGAAATCTTGCGCGTCATGAATGTACTCTGGCTCAAGGCTGGGGACGAGGGAAGTACGCCATCAGATTCCACAGACGCGGCGCTGGTGCAAATTGCGCGTAATCTCCAGAATTGACCATGGCGAGACGGGTATGATCGCTTCGAGCGCCGCCTCAAGCTCGGCCGCTCGGTCGGCGTCTTTCTTCCCTGTCGGCATCAGTACACTTTGGCACGTCGGCCTTCCCTTCGAAAGCGCCGCCCGCGGTCAGTTGTGTGGCACGGCGGGCCATCGCGTTGCCGCCTAGGCGGCCAGCGTGCATAGGGTCTGTTTACAATCATAGCAGCTGGGGCGATTCCCAAATCATCGGAAATTTAATTCAAGGCTGAAAACTGGAGGTCAGCCTTGATTCGAATGGTGTTGAGCGATGTGCAGTGGCGGCGCATGGCGCTGGAACTGTCTGGAAAGCCGGGAGATCCCGGTCGCAGCGGACGTGACAACCGGCTGTTTGTCGAAGCTGTTCTGTGGATTGCGCGCACCGGTTCGCCTTGGCGCGATCTGCCGGACGCTTTCGGCAAATGGCTCACAGTGTACACGCGCTTTTGGCGGTGGGCGCAAAAGGGCGTCTGGGAGCGGATTTTCAGGGCATTGTCCGATGACCCCGATTTCGAGTTCGTCCTCATCGATGGCACCATCGTCCGGGTCCACCAGCATGGCACCGGCGCAAAAGGGGGACTCAAAATCAGGCCATAGGCCGCTCGCGCGGAGGCCCGACGACCAAAATCATGGCGCTCGTTGATGCGCTCGGCAATCTTGTCCGGTTTACTCTTCTGCCGGGCCAGCGCCACGACAGCATCGCCGTCGAGCCCTTGATCACGGATTCGATTTTGAAGCCCTCATCGGCGACAAAGCCTTCGATAACAATTGGCTGCGTGCAACCTTGAACTAGCGCAGCACGGCCGCCGTCATTCCTTCCAAGGCCGATCGGGCTGGCCGAATTCCCTACGATGTCGAAATGTACAAATGGCGCCATCTGATCGAAAATTTCTTCTGTGATTTCAAGGCGTTCCGTAGGATTGCCACACGCTACGAAAAACCGACAATTGCTTTGCAGGGTTCATCAATATCGTCGCAGCATCCCTGTGGTGCAAATGATTGTAAACAGACCCTAAGCCGAATTAATTTTCACCGGCAGTCATCGGTGTTAAACGATCCACGCGTTAACGGACAATGATCCCCCGATCTCCGTTCTCCGTTAGCTGCAATCCCGGCCGCAAGCTTTCCCCGAAAAAGCGAGCGGAACCCTATGGGAAGAAAACCCCGCTTGGTTCCCCTCGGCGGGGTTTTCTCTTTCTGGTGATCGCCCAAGTGACATCGCGCGGCCTTCAGTCGAAGCGGCAAAGCGGGGCGACCAGGCCGCCAAAGCGGCCAAGGGTCTGGCTGCCATATCGCGGGCCGTGTCCCCAAAGTCCAATATACGCCTCCCGTGAAATCGACCTATGCTTCAGCCGGTCCGACAGCATTGACGGACCCTCCCCATCCTTGAAGCCCCGTTTCGGGAGCGGGGCCTTTTTTTATCACGATCCAGATCACGGCACCGGGTAGAGCAACGCAATTCGCCGACTTTCTTGCCCGTCACCATGAGACAGAGCTAAGGCCAGAGGTCACGCAAAGTCAAAATTTGGCGAGGGCGCGTGTTTAGAACGCTCGCTTGATGACCCTGTCCATATATCCGAGTATGGAGACGCTTGCCGGTCCTCAACTGTGGCAAAATTTCCTTTGGATCGATGCAGCCGCCCTGGTCGCTTTCGATGGCTTTCTGGTCGTCAATTCTGATCATCCCGCGGCGGCCAAAGTTGAAATTGCCCTCGAAAAGGCAAATGGCTTGAGCGGCCGTGCGCGCGGACTTTTTTTCAAACACAACGCTCAACCCGATGTTGTCATCGAACACGGCGCACGTCTTGGCGTCTGTCTTGGGATCGACTGGGCCACAGTAGAATAACCACGAGGCAGCGCTGGCGGGCGATGCAAGCAGGCCAAGGGCAAGCATGGTAAGCGGCAGGTGCCTCACTTTGGTTCCTCTACAGGATATTCGGCTACTCGGTCGCCGTCTTTTTCCCTGTCGCCATGGGGAGAGTTTACCACTTTCCTAAGGAAAGAAAAAAACCGCCGGATGATACGCACCGAGGCGGGCTAGGTGAGGTGGTCTCGCCTCGGGTTGGGGTGCGGGAGGCGAGACGCGGTCAATGATGGCGCTCGAGAAAGGTTCCCTAGCGCCTGAACGCCCGAACTTTGACAGTCACGCCGCCGCCAGTGATCCACGATCCGCGCGGCCGAGGGTGCGCATTCGTACAAAAACTCGTCAGCGCTCTGGCTAGGCCTAAGATCAAAAGAGAATGGTAGAGCGGTTTGTAAGACTGTGCGGCGGCTGGCTGATTTGCGCGCTAATTATTGGTTTAATCCTGTGTTGGGCGGCCTTGGGCTTTGCATATCTATCAGGATAAGTATCGCCATCTCTGATCCCGCCGGGGCGGGGCTCTTCAACACCAGTTTTCATTTCCCGAGCGTGCGCTTTCGTACACAAACTCGCCGCTCTCGTATCGGGGCCTCATCGACAACCCGGCATTAAGCCCTTTGCCCAGTTTCCCTAAGTCGGGAAGGAAGCCTCGCCGGTCGTGACCGCCGGCGGGGTTTTCTTTTATCTAAGGCGCAGATTTAAGAGCGTCGGCTTCCGCATCCCACTTTACTGCAAGGGTGGCAAAACCCATTTCGCTGCTGGTTCGAATAAGTTGTCCGAAAGCGCGCGGGACAAACGACTTTCGCCCGGCGTCTAGGGTGATGGCGATGAATTAGGCCGTGGAGCCCCGTCGGTCCTCCGACGGGGTTTTTTCTTTTGTCGAGTGACACGCACGGCTCCCCGCTTGGCGCCGGGGTTAGTCGGGCGCTTGTGGTTCGCGGTATCGTTGGCCTTTGGAATACACCCAAAGGAGGACGCGGCCGCTCTTGTCGCGTGGTGGCGCTTTCTTAATCTGGTCACGCACCCGGTCGATGATATCTGTGGCTCGATCAGCATCGGCCACGATACACTCGAGCGCTTCCCTGACTTCGCTAAGATCCGGCGGGCTTCTGTCCAGAAAGTGTAAGGCCGCACGGGCGTTGTTGAGCGCGGTGGCTACCGGTTGCGTGATTTCGTCAGCCAGCAAGGCGGTCAGTTCTCCCATTACGCTCAGGCGGCTCATTGCGCGAGGTCCGACAGTGTGCATGTTCTGATCTCCCTGCATCTCAACTGCCGACAATATGCGCTGAGCGCCGCTTGAGGAGGAGTTAATGGTTGTAAATTTTCGTTATTCGGAACGAAGCCATTGAACTGCAAGGCCGATCAGGCACCTCCGCCTTGGCTGGAACGGCCGACGGGATGGTGGCAAAGTTGCCTGTAAATACCAAGCCATGATCTGGTTTCCTCATCCTCCTGTATGTGTCATCGACTGGGCCAAGCCGGGGAAGGTCCGGCAGGTCAGTTCCGTCGAAGCCGCGGCCGAAGAGCTGCTGAAATGGCCGAAGTCTGCCAAGCGGGATCACGCGGCGCTACTGGGTGGCCGACGCGCTTGAAGGCAAGGTTTCAATCGAAGCGGCAAAGCGGGCGTTTCGAGGCGGCGGCGAAAGATGCCAAAATCTGGATGCCATATCGAGGGCCGTGAGCCAGTCAAGCTCCGCTTTACGCGCCGTGAATTCGGCCTATGCTTGGCTTGGTTCGCAACCAACCCCTAATTGCAAGCGGACTAGGGAAAGCCTCGCCAAGCCGTCGGTGGGGCTTTTCTCGTTCCGGCCCGCGTCTGGCTGCCCTATCGCGGGCCATGTCCCCAAGGTCCAATATCCGCCTCCCGTGAAATAGACCTATGCTTCATCCGGTCCGATAGCGACGGACACTCCCTAACCTTGAAGCCCCGTTTCCGACGGCGGGGCCTTTTTTTATCACGATCCAGATCACGGCACCGGCTAGCGCAACGATCAAATGTCGAAAAGGGCGTTTCGAAGCGGCGGCGAAAGAGGCCAAAGTCTGGATGCCATATCGAGGGCCATGAGCCAGTCAAGCTCCGCTTTACGCACCGTGAATTCGGCCTATGCTTGGCTTGGTCCGCATAGGGAAAGCCTCGCCAAGCCGTCGGTGGGGCTTTTCTCGTTCAAGGGCGGGCTCGCGCGGAAATCGCCCCGCCAGCGGCCGTTTGCGTTCGGGGCCATCTAGCTACCTCTGACCGCGATCTTGCCGTCCTGCGCGCGATAGGGCGGGCCCTCATAGCGCGCAGCGCCGGATCCGGATATTGGACACCTATTGGACACCGCCGGGGCCGAAAATCTTAACTGATTGATTTTATTGGCGCCCCCTAGGGGACTCGAACCCCTGTTTCAGCCGTGAGAGGGCCGCGTCCTGGGCCGCTAGACGAAGGGGGCGCTACTGCTCGAGAGGACCCGATATACGGGCCCCTCGGTCAAAGTGCAAGCGCCCATGGATATGTTGCTCAGGGCGCTGCGGGCCTGAGGCGGACCCGGCTCAGGATCGTTCCCTTGCGGGTGTCGACGACGATCACTTCGTGGCTCGTGCCCGCGACGACCTGGACCGCCATGGTGTTGCCATCAAGGGTGACGCCGGCGATCGTCGCCCCCGCCGGGGCCGCTATCTCGACCAGGCTCGCTTTCGGCGGCCCTTCCGGAGCTTTGCCGCGCATGACCTTCCAGGCGATGCCGCCCAGAAGCACGAGCAGCATGATGACGAGCAGCCCGCCCATGATATAGACGGTCGTTTCGAGGAATCGTAAGCCCGGCTGGGACGGGTTTTCGCTGATCTGTTCCGCCGGTAGCTGGTTATCCGTCATGACGTCTCCATCATCAGAACTGCTGGAAGCGGCCGTTTCGCCCGAGGAGGCGGGCGATCGGCTCGACCGCTTCCTGCAGCGCCGGTTCCCGCAAACGAGCCGGGCGCGATTCCAGGCCCTTATTGCCAATGGCTGCGTCGCTGTCGAGGGGGCGGCCGTCCGCGCGGCGCGCCGCAAGATCAAGGCGGGCGAGCATGTGAGCGTGCAACTGCCTCCCGCCGTTGCCGCCGAGCCAGCGCCGGAAGCGATGCAGCTCGACATCGTCCACGAGGACGACGCCCTCATCGTCATCGACAAGCCGGCAGGTCTCGTCGTCCATCCGGCGGCCGGGCACGAGACCGGGACCCTCGTCAACGCCCTCATCGCGCATTGCGGCGAGAGCCTGTCGGGCATCGGCGGGGTGAGGCGGCCAGGGATCGTCCATCGCCTCGACAAGGGGACGTCAGGCCTGCTCGTGGTGGCGAAAACCGATGAAGCCCATAAGGGCCTGTCGGCGCAATTTGCCGCTCATGGCCGCGACGGCCGCCTCGAGCGCGCCTATCTCGCTATCGTCTGGGGCAGCCCGGAGCGCCGGCGCGGTACGATCGATGCCCCGATCGGCCGGCATGGGACGGCGCGCGAGAAGATGAGCGTCGCCCATCGCTCGGGCTCGCGCGAGGCCGTGACGCATTATGAGGTCGAGGAGAGTTTCGGCCAGCCAACCTATGCGAGCCTCATCCGCTGCCGGCTCGAGACAGGCCGCACCCATCAGATCCGCGTGCATATGGCCCATATCGGCCATCCACTCCTCGGCGATGAGACCTACGGCAAAGGTTTCAAGGCCTCGATCGGGAAACTGCCGGGAGAAGCGCAGGCGGCGCTCAAGGCGCTCGGCCGCCAGGCGCTGCATGCGGCGGTGCTGGGCTTCGAGCATCCGGTCACGGGCGAGCCCATGCATTTCGAGAGCGAAGCCCCCGCCGATCTCGCAGCCCTTATCGCAGCCCTTTCGTCATAGGCCCTTGGCCGCGGCGATCACCGATTGGGGACCGAGCTCATCCCACCCCGTGAAGGGGCGGTCATGGGCGATGAGAAGAAAAAGGGCGGTGCTCACGACAACCGCGACAAGGCCGAGCGCGATGGCGCGACCGCCCTCGCTGCTCGCATGCACGAGGGTTACGGCGACCGCCGTGACCAAGGCAAGGATCAGCATCGCCGCCCATTGGTCGGGGCTCACATTGTTGCGGGCGATATCGAGGCGGCGCTCGCGCGCCTCGCCCACTGCCTTGAGCGCGGTCATGAATTCCTGCGACAGCATCTGCTCATCGGGCGCCAGTGACACGGCGGTGTTGTAGAGCGCGGCGAGCACCCGCTCGGCCTCGCGGTCGCCGCCATTGTCCGCCATCTGCGGCCATTCGGCTGCCGACTGCTCGGCATAGTCGGTGACGAGGTTGACGACCTCGCTGCGCCGCGGCTCGGGCAGAAGCTGCGACAGGGTCCTGAGGAGGCGCACCTCGCGGGCCTCGATCGCAACCGCCTCATACGCCTTGTCCTCGATGGTCCATACGTTCGAGGCAAGGAACGTGGTGGCAAGGGCGAACAAAGTGCCGCAGATGGTCTGAAGGGCGGGTGAAAGTTCTCGCCCGGCCCTGACCAACGGGAAAGTGATCGAGATTTTGGGCAGCCACCAGAGTGCGGCCAGGGCTGCGCCAATGGCCAGGTTGAGGATCACGAACAGCCCGATCGGAGGCAAATGATAAAGCCAGATCATGGACTTGCTTCCACTAAATCCTCGCCCGGGACAAGAGGAATTGCTTTGGGAAGAAGTCCCCCCAGTCTGAAATTTACCTAAACGTCAATTCGGTCATATATTGCAACTAATTAAGTTTCCTTTTTCGGGAACAGTCTTAAAATGAGCGCATTGAACCCTATATCCTCATTACCGGCGGAGGGTCTTCCTTCCAGCCGGCCCGTGAAAGGGGGGCATTAATCATGGCTAGACCAGGCGCCACACTTCCGAGCGTCTCCAGCGAAGGCGGTCTTTCCCGCTATTTGCAGGAGATCCGGCAGTTCCCCATGCTGCAGCCGGACGAAGAGTTCATGCTCGCCAAACGCTGGAAGGAGCATGGCGATCGCGAGGCGGCGCACAAGCTCGTCACCTCGCATTTGCGGCTCGTGGCCAAGATCGCCATGGGCTATCGCGGCTATGGACTGCCGATCTCCGAGGTCGTCTCGGAAGGCAATGTCGGCCTCATGCAGGCGGTCAAGCGCTTCGAGCCCGACAAAGGCTTCCGGCTTGCGACCTATGCCATGTGGTGGATCAAGGCCTCGATTCAGGAATTCATCCTGCGCTCCTGGAGCCTCGTGAAGATGGGCACCACCGCCAGCCAGAAGAAGCTGTTCTTCAACCTGCGCAAGGTGAAGGGCCAGATCCAGGCTCTAGAGGAAGGCGATCTCCGGCCCGACCAGGTCAAGGAGATTTCCCGCAGGCTCGGCGTTCCGGAAGAAGATGTCATATCGATGAACCGCCGTTTGTCCGGCGATGCTTCGCTGAACGCGCCCGTGCGCGCCGAGTCCGAAGGCGAGTGGCAGGACTGGCTGGTCGACGACAGCGAGACGCAGGAAGACATGCTCGTCGAGAGCGAGGAGAAGCGGCTGCGGCTCGACCTCCTGACCGACGCCCTGGACAAGCTCACCGACCGTGAGCGCCGCGTCTTCGAGATGCGCCGCATGCAGGAAGAGCCGGCGACGCTCGAGGATCTGAGCCAGGAATTCGGCGTGTCGCGCGAGCGTATTCGCCAGATCGAGGTCCGGGCCTTCGAAAAGGTGCAGAAGGCGGTGAAGAACGCCGCCCAGAAGGCCCTCGCGCCCAAGACCGCGGCGATTACCGCCGAAGCCCGGGTCTGAACGATCAGGTCAGCAAAGCGCCGCTCTTCGCCGGAGCGGCGCTTTTCGTTTGTTTGTCCCCCCTTCACCCATGTTCTTGCTCCTCCCCCCGCGGAGCGCGCAGAGCTGTCCGAGGAAAATTGATGCAATCGGCAGGACCTCTGCAAGGTTTCCCCTTCCCCCACGCGTGCCGCGCGGGGGAAGGGGAAAATTTGGAAGCCTGAGTCTCGGTTGACGAAATTCAACACACATCATTGCTTCTACAGGCATTTCACTCGTCTCGTAAACTTTTCCCGGACAGCGCTGTGGAGCGCGGGGAGAGGATGAGAGAAGGAAGACCTACTCGCCGAAGACGAGCGGATTGCTGTTGGGCGGCTTGGGCTTAGACCAGAAGATCTGCACCGCCCACAATTCCTCGCCGCGCTGGACGACGCCGGTCGACACGAATTCGTAGTCGCGCTTCATCAGATTGCTGCGATGGCCGCCGCTGGCGAGCCACAAAGCGAACAGGTCCCGTGCCTTGCCATCATCCGCCGGACTCTTCTTGCGGTCGCTTGCGGCATTCTCCCCGCGCGCCCGATAGAGCTCGACATCCTCCACATAGGCGCCGAAACGCTGATCGAAGCTGTGGCCGGCGCGCGACCTGTGGTTCGACTTGCCGGCAATCATCATGTCGGCGGCTTGGGCCCGCGCCGCCTCGCGCATCAGTTCAGAAGCGATCAGCCTCTTGCGGCCCTTGGATTGCCGATAGGATGAGACGAGCCGGTCGAGATATTGCTCGAGATCGGGCCGGGCACCCGCATTCTCCGGCAGCTTGGACAGAAGCGCCCTTGCATAATAAGCATAGTCGCTCGAGGCTTGAGCGGGCTCATCGCCCGCAAAGCAGGATGAAGCGGCCAGCAGCAATAGGGCAACGAGCTGCACACCGCGCCTGCGAGGAAAAATCATGCTCATGGAAATGCCGTATCGATCGTTCTATCCGCCATGGGCAAAGTGCTTGACGGGCGGGTCGGGCTTTCTTAAGGCGGGCGGCGAGGAGACACAAGTTAAATGCCCCGTCAGCTTTCTGCCGGAACGTGCATCTGGCATGCCATCAACAGCGTGCGCAACAATCTGGCCTATGCCTTCCGTATCAGCTGGCCCTGGTATGCGGTGATGGCCCCCCTCGTCATCATGCTGATGCTGCTATCGACTTATTTCACTGCAGGCAATCCGGATTCCGGCGCCGGCGGCACGGCTTTGATCGATTCGATCAGAGGTCTCCTCACCATGGTGGCTTTTGCGTCCATCGCGGTGAATTGGCATCGCTACATCCTTCTCGATGAGGTGCCGCGGGGCCGCGATATCTTGCGTCTCGATGAAAAAGCATGGCGCTATTTCGGCAACATGATTCTTTTGTTCCTGATTCTTCTGACGATCGGCGGCGTCATCGGTCTGCCGATTGGTTTCATCGGCGGCCTCGCCGGATCCCAAGAGGGTATCGTGATCTTCACCGCCCTGCTCGTCGTTCCAGTGGCGGGAGTTGTGGCGCTTCGATTGGGCACGAAATTTCCGGCGATTGCGCTTGGCCGCCGCGATTTCTCCATGAGGGATGCATGGGCTGCGACTGCCGGCAACAACCTACCGATCTTTTTCGTCGTCCTTTTTGAGGTCGCCGGCGCCGTGGCCGTAATTGCGGTGATCAGTCTCCTTGCCTACCTCGCCAACCAGATCAGTGCGACGCTGGCTGTCGTTATCGCAATCATTCTCGGGCTTGTTGTGAACTGGGTCTTCACCATCTTCAGTATCACGATCCTGACCTCGCTCTACGGCTTCTTCATCGAAGGCCGCGATTTTTGACTCTATTCCGCCGCTTTATTGTGACGGCACCGGTCGCTGGCATCGATGACATAAGCATTGGCGCGCGCCCACTGCGCCCTGCCGAGCCGGCGCAGCGGCCTCGCACCACGCGGGGGCTGCGTTGCTTATACCTGAACGCTAATAGTGTACCTTGCCTGCCGCCACTCTTGCATAGGTTTTCGAAAGAATGCTGAGACCCCACAGAAAACAAAAAACGGAGATGATGAACTGAAGGATAGTGGATGCCCCGGCGATCCATGGCAGGAGCTGCATCTTGAATGGAATAGCCAGACCGTAGATCAGAGCAAGCAGAGACGGCAGGAAATACACAACCAGCAACGCGGCAAGAAAGCCAGCCGGAAATGTTCAGGCTGTCTTTGATGCTTCCAAATGCGGGTTGAACCGTGCGGATCGATATATGTGGAAAGACGAGCAACCAGGACCGGGCAAGCCAGAGAACGGCGGAGACGATCGCAACGCTAAACAGAAACATGGCGATCTGTACCCGCCACGTGAGCTTCCACATCGTTTCGAGTTGGTCGGTTGTGGAACTTGCCGGGTCAAGCTCCTGTACCATCGGAGCCATCAGTGATGAATAAATGGCGTCAGGAAAAACCCGACGGCCATATGCGCGACCAAGAACATGAGAACGAACAGGAAAACCGCGAGAGCATACTGAAACGCACGGCGTCGCGGCACGGGCGAAATCCAACCCGGAGTTCTCGTTCAGCAGCACTCTGCGATGCCAGCTCACAGCGCCTTGGCACACAATGAAGAGGATATAGGTTAGCACGCCGAAAACCCCGATTGGCCACATCACCAACAGCCTTGGATTGTCAGCTGCGTCCGAGGAAAACCAGGCTGCTGCCAGCATGAACGAAACGACATAACCGAGTAGCATGATAGCCAGCAACGGCCAGAAGAGCCGCAATGCCGCGCCGAGATTGCGATAGGCGTCGGTAAAGCCTTCGATCAGGAATGCGTTCATTTGCCGTCCCTACCCTGTTATGAGGGACGATATCGCGCTTTTTTCGCGCCGCCGAGGGAGCTTCGAAACTCAATTCTCAAACGGATCCTCATCTGGATCGTGTCGTCGAGCCGGCGCCGGTCAGAGCTTCCCGCTCTTCCAATACGACCTGATGAACAGGACCAGCGCCACGACCGTGATGACCGCAATGACGATCTTGAGCGTCAATGACGGATTGAAAAGCAGGATAGGATGCATGGCGGACTCCGGGCCTCACCCAGGCTCCATATTCCACATATAGGACTTGCAGGCGTTTCGCGCGAGCCGATCGCCTCGATCGCGCCCGAACACCGCAGCATCTCAATCTTCAAACGGATCCTTCATCAGGATGGTGTCGTCGCGCTCGGGCGATGTCGAGAGCAGCGCCACCGGGCAACCGATCAGCTCCTCGAGGTACTTCACGTATTTGATCGCCTGGGCCGGGAGATCGGCCCAGGAGCGCGCCCCAGCCGTCGTTTCCTTCCAGCCTTCCAGCGTCTCATAGACGGGAACGACATTCTTCTGCGCCTCCTCGGCCGCGGGCAAGCGGTCGATACGCTTGCCGTCGAGCTCATAGCCCACACACACCTTGATCTCGGCGAGGCCGTCGAGCACGTCGAGCTTAGTGAGCGCGATGCCATGAATGCCCGAAACCTTGATGGTCTGGCTGACCAGAACCGCGTCGAACCAGCCGCAGCGCCGCTTGCGCCCGGTCACCGTACCGAATTCGCGGCCCCTCTGGCCGATGAGCTCGCCGATGTCGTTCTGCTGCTCGGTCGGGAATGGGCCCGAGCCGACCCGGGTCGTATAGGCCTTGGCGATGCCGAGCACATAGCCGATCGAGGACGGGCCCATGCCCGAGCCCGCCGAGGCCTGGCCCGCTACCGTGTTGGACGAGGTCACATAAGGATAGGTGCCGTGATCGATGTCGAGCAGGATGCCCTGGGCGCCCTCGAACAGGATACGCTTGCCGTCGCGCCGCGCCTCATCGAGGAGGTGCCAGACGGCATCGGAATAGGTGAGAAGCTTGGGCGCCACCTCGGCAAGCTGCCGGTTGAGGTCGGCTGCCTTAACTTCGGGCTGGCTCAAGCCCCGGCGCAGCGCATTGTGATGGGCGAGGAGGCGGTCGATCTTGGCGCCCAGCGTCGCCAGATTGGCGAGGTCATGCACCCTGATGGAGCGGCGGCCGACCTTGTCCTCATAAGCGGGGCCGATGCCACGCCCAGTGGTGC
Source organism: uncultured Alphaproteobacteria bacterium (assembly GCA_963841765.1). Taxonomy (GTDB): domain Bacteria; phylum Pseudomonadota; class Alphaproteobacteria; order Rhizobiales; family Aestuariivirgaceae; genus Taklimakanibacter. The sequence goes on along the minus strand of CAWJDZ010000017.1, from coordinate 128,078 downwards.
CGATCTTGGCATCGCCCGCGGCGGCCTCGCGCATCTGGTCGAGCTCGCGATGCAGAGGCAGGATAAGCGTCGCATTGCCGGCGATCCGCAGGTTTTCACGCGTAACCGCAACCCCCTGCCCTTTCAGCTTGTCGATCTCCGCACAGAGCGCCCAGGGGTCGATGACGACGCCATTGCCGATGACCGAGAGCTTGCCCTTGCGCACTATTCCTGATGGCAAGAGCGAGAGCTTGTAGGTCACCCCGTCGATGACCAGCGTGTGGCCGGCATTGTGGCCGCCCTGGAATCTGACCACGATATCGGCGCGCTCAGACAGCCAATCGACGATCTTGCCCTTGCCCTCGTCGCCCCATTGAGCACCCACGACCGCGACATTCGCCATTCTATCCGATCTCCGACATGAAACCGGCCCCGCTACGCATAGATCACGATCACTTCAGGCTTAGTCGGCCTGAAGTGATGAACGTGATCGACTTCCTGATTGGGCACGCGATCGGACGGAAAAATCGCGCGCCAGCGCCGGGGCCGTTGCAGGCTTTTACACCGGAATAACGGAAAGGCAAACGCGTATTGGCGTGGCCCAAAATGCCCCCGGGAGCTGTCTCTTAACGAGTGTGGCGGGCGCGAATCGTGTATCGATTAAGTGTGACTTGAGGGAACCCGAGGCTCGGATTAAACTGACGACATGACTAGGAAAAAGAGATCAAGTCCGGTTCGCGCGCTGAAGGTCGTCGTTCTCGTCATCGTGCTCGCCGGCGTATTGGCATACTTGGGCCCGTGGCTGACCGCCACCATCGGCGTTTTCAATTCGAGCCTCCTGCTCGCCGTCCTGATCGTCGCTTACTTCCAGAGCGAGACCGACGATCTATCCGCCCGCGTCGAGTTCCTTGAAAAGAAGATGCTGGGCGCCAGCGGCAAGGAAACCCGGTAGAACCAATTCGGTGATCGCCACGCGGACGATGGCTAGAACGCCAGCCTTTTCGCCTGCTTCACCTGGGCCAGCTTCTCGACCGCCCTGAGCACCTGATCGGGCACCGGCTCGTCGATCTGGACGAGGCAGATGGCATCCTGGCCCTGCGCCAGCCGGCCGAGATGGAACGTCGCGATATTGACCCCGGCATTGCCGAGCAGCGTGCCGAGCGCCCCGATGAAGCCCGGCTTGTCCATATTGGTCACATAGAGCATATGCGGGCCGAATTCCGATTCGAGCTCGATGCCCTTGATCTGGATGATGCGCGGCTTGCCGTCGGAGAACACCGTGCCCGCGACCGACCGCTCCATCTTCTGCGTCCTGATGGTCAGTCGGATATAGGTCTCATAGGCTCCGCGCTGCGTCTGGCGCACTTCGTCGACCTTGATGCCGCGCTCCCTCGCCACGACGGGCGCCGACACCATATTGACTGTCGCCCAGCATGGGCTTGAGCACGCCCGCGAGCGCCGCCGAGTGAGCGCGCGGGTATTCATCTCGCCGACTTCGCCCGCATATTCGATGACGATGCCGGTGATCGGATCATCGGTGAGCTGGCCGGCGAAGGAGCCAAGCTTCTCGGCGAGCGCGATGAAGGGGCGAAGCGCGGCGCTTCATCGGCCGAGATCGACGGCATGTTGAGCGCATTGGAGACGGCACCGGTGATGAGATAATCCGCCATCTGCTCGGCGATCTGGATCGCCACATTCTCCTGCGCCTCGGCAGTCGAGGCGCCGAGATGCGGTGTCGCCACCACATTGTCGAGGCCGAAGAACTTGTGCTGCTGTGGCGGCTCGGTCTCGAACACATCGAGGGCCGCACCCGCGACATGGCCCGATTTGAGCGCGTCATAGAGCGCATCCTCGACGACCAGGCCGCCTCTGGCGCAATTGATGATGCGCACTCCCTTCTTCATTTTGGCGATCGCGACCGCATCGATGATGTCGCGCGTCTTGTCGGTCAGGGGCGTGTGCAGGTGATGAAATCCGAGCGCCTGAAGATGTCCTCGAGCTCGACCTTCTCGACGCCGATGTCAACGGCGCGCTCCGGCGACAGGAAGGGATCGAAGGCGATCACCCTCATCCTGAGGCCAAGAGCACGGTCGGCCACGATGGCGCCGATGTTGCCGCAGCCGATGACGCCCAGCGTCTTGTTGAAGAGCTCGACGCCCATGAAGCGGTTCTTCTCCCATTTACCGGCATGGGTCGAGGCATTGGCTTCGGGGATCTGGCGGGCCAGCGCCATCATCAGCGAAATCGCATGCTCGGCGGTGGTGATCGCATTGCCGAACGGCGTGTTCATCACGACGATGCCGCGCGCGGTTGCGGCCGCAATATCGACATTGTCGACGCCGATGCCGGCGCGGCCGATAACTTTGAGTCTGGCCGCAGCGGCGATGAGCTTCGGCGAGACCTTGGTCGCCGAGCGGATGGCGAGGCCGTGATAGGCCGGGACGGCGGCCAAGAGGGCATCCTTGTCCTTGCCGAGATCGGGCTCATAGTCGACATCGATGCCGCGGTCGCGAAAGATCTGTACGGACGCTTCGGAGAGCCTGTCGGAAACGAGAACGCGGGGTTTCATGGAAGAGCTCCGAAAATACGTTCAACAAAAACTACCCTCATGCTGAGGTGGCCGCGAAGCGGCCCTCGAAGCATGATCCAGGTACACAGGTCTTGCCGCTTGCCACCCTTCGAGGCCCGCCTTTGGCGGGCACCTCAGGGTGAGGGTTGTGTGGGGGCTAAAAAAACTGCTCATGTCCAGGAACAGCCAGTCGCTTGCGCATAGGCCCAGTCGAGCCACGGCATGAGCGCCCCGACATCGGCAGTCTCGACGGTGGCGCCGCACCAGATGCGAAGTCCCGGCGGGGCATCGCGATAGCTACCAATATCGAAAGCCGCGCGCTCGGCCTCGATGAGCTTCACCATCGTCTTCGGCACTTGCTCGCCGCCATCAAGAGTGAGGCACACCGAGGTGTTGGAGCGTATCTTGGCGTCCTTCGCCAGATGATGGGCGAAGGCGCGCGCGGTGATCCAGCGATCGATGACGGCGGCATTGGCATCGGCGCGCTGGCGCAGGACCTTGAGGCCGCCAATGCCTTTTGCCCAATTGAGCGCCACCAGATAGTCCTCGACGCAGAGCATAGAGGGCGTGTTGATAGTCTCGCCGCTGAAGATGCCGGCGATGAGCTTGCCGCCTTGCGTCATCCGGAAAATCTTGGGCAGTGGCCACGCCGGCATATAGGTCTCGAGCCGTTCGACGGCGCGCGGGCTCAAGATGATGACGCCATGCGCGCCCTCGCCGCCCAGCACCTTTTGCCAGGAAAAGGTCGTGACATCGAGCTTGGCGAAATCGAGAGCTTGCGCGAAGGCGGCAGAGGTCGCATCGCAAATGGTGAGGCCCTGGCGGTCGGCCGCAATCCAGTCGGGCATCGGGCACACGCACGCCCGAAGTCGTGCCGTTCCAGGTGAAGACGACGTCATGGCTGAAATCGACTTGGCCGAGATCGGGAAGCTCGCCATAGGGCGCCTTCAGGATGCGCGCATCCTCGAGCTTCAGCTGCTTCACGACGTCGCTGACCCAGCCTTCGCCAAAACTCTCCCAGGCGAGAAGATCGACGGGGCGAGCACCGAGCAGCGACCATAGCGCCATCTCGACCGCGCCTGTATCAGATGCGGGCACGATGCCGATGAGGTGGCTGTCAGGCACTTCCAGGATCTCGCGCGTCAGCGTGATCGCCTGCTTGAGTCGCGCTTTGCCTTCGCTCGAGCGATGCGAACGTCCGGTCAAGGCTTGGGTGAGGAGATCAGGAGACCAGCCCGGAATCTTGGCGCACGGGCCGGAGGAGAAGTGCGGGTTGACCGGCCGCATAGCCGGCTTCTCAGTCGTCATGTCTGCTCCATCCTTTCAGATGGGCCGCCTCTCGGTGGGGAGAGGTGTCCCGCTGACGCACATGCCCGAGACAGGAGATTTCGTCAACATCTATGAGTAGCTGCGTCTTTCCTCCCCATTTGCCATGCGGGCGAGCCGTCGCCAAATTTCCCCCTCTCCCGTTGCGAAGCAATGGGAGAGGGTGCCCGAAGGGCGGGTGAGGGCTCTTTGTCTCAGCAAGGGATACTCGTTGAGATCGTTGCGTGTTGCGCGAAAGAGCCCTCACCCGCCCTTCGGCCACCTTCCCCCACGCTGCGCGCGGGGGAAGGGGAATGATGGAGAGAGTGAGTCGCCGTGCGACAAAAAGCGGCGGTGGACTGCTCCACCGCCGCTGTCGTTCTTCAAGCGAGAACTCTCGATCAAGTCTCAGAACTTGAAGCGGATACCGGCAAGGCCCGAATGGTCGGACGGATCCTCGCCGCTGATCATCAGCTCGCGATAGCGATAGCCGACATCCAACGCGATGCTCTCCGACAAGTCGACCGACGCACCCGCCATCAAGGCATAGGTGAAGCCGTTATCGCTCAGGCCGTGATCGGCATCGACCCAACCATAACCGGCGCCGGCGCCGATATAGGGCGTGAAGATCGAGTTGTTCTTCCAGTCGAAATAGACATTGCCGAGGACCGTCGTCATGCTGGCTTCGGCATCATCGCCGACATCATAGTCGCCCGACCAATCGACGCGCACGTCCGAGCGCAAATAGTCGTTGAACTGATAGCCGACACCGCCGCCGGCCGTGAAGGCGCTGTCACTGTCGCCCCAATCGAGGAACGACCAGCCGATATCGCCGCGCAGATAAAAGCCCATCTCCTGATACTGCTCGGGGGTTGGCATGGGCTCCGGCACGTTCGGATCGGCGGCTTGCGCGGCGGCCGCGAGGCCTGCCGTCATTGCGGTGGCAAGCAAAGCAAGCTTCAAAGACTGCATTGATGTTCTCCTCTCCGGTTGCCCGGTAACTCAGATCCCTCGTGATGAGTTCCTAGTTACGTGATGAGTTCCTAGTTAGGAGCGCCATGTGACGACAGCCGGGCCCCAATCGGGCAGCAAGGTGGCAGTTCAAGGATGTTGCAAAAACATCACATTGCTCTGTGCCCGAACGGGACATGTCATTGACCGTGCACTGACCATCAGCGCCTGCCAATGAAGTCGAATTGCGGACGGAGCAATTGCTTTCCGCAAGCGTCTTCAACTTTGCCGGGATTTGCTTTAGCGCGCATCCCGGCGAAGTGGAATCACTTCGCCGAAAAGGATTTGCGCCAAATCAATGTGTTGGAGCAAATCCTTATCGCCAAAGTCTTCAACTTTGCCGGGATTTGCTCTAGGAACCGCGACGTCATGACGCCCGCCGCAACGACAAGAGACTGGATCACGCTCGCGGCCCTGGTGGCGGCATGGGGCTCTTCTTTCGCCATGACGAAAGTTGCCGTTGCGTCGATCGATCCTGCTTGGGGGTCATGGCGCTGCGCCTGCTGGTCGGCGGTGTATTTCTTGGCACCATCGTGACGCTGACCCACCGGCCGTGGCCACGCGAAAGACGCTTGTGGATGTGGTTCGGCGGCCTTGGCCTGATCGGCCATGCCATACCTTTCTTCCTCATTTCCTGGGGAACTCAGTTCATCTCTTCCGGCCTCTCCGGCGTGTTGATGGGAGCCATTCCGCTCGTCGTCATCGTGCTCGCTCATATTTTCCTTCCCGATGAAAGGCTGACTCCCATGAAGACCCTGGGCTTTGTTACCGGCTTCATCGGTCTCATGATTGTGCTCGGCCCGGAGAAGCTTTTGCACTTCGAGGGTCAGGGGATGGCGCTCGTCGGAGAGTTCGCGGTCCTGCTCTCCTGCGTCTGCTATGCCGTGCATGCGCTGCTCGCGCGGCGCATTCCCTTTCAGCGCCCAATGGAGCAGGCCGCCGCCGTCTGCCTCTCGGGCGGCATCATGGGTGCGATCTTCGCCGGCCTCTATGCGCCGCACGGCCTCACGACGGCGACGCCACTCGCCTATTTATGCGTCATCGGCCTCGGGATATTGCCGACGGCGGCGGCCACCTTGCTTGTCTATGCCATCGTGCGCTCGGCCGGCGTCAGCTTCATCGCCTATTCGAACTACCTGGTGCCGGTCTATGCGCTGGGTCTTGGCGCCATCGTGCTGGGAGAGACCCTGACCGCCAACGTCGGCTTCGGCCTCCTCCTCATTCTCGCCGGCATTGCCGCGAGCCGCATACGCAGGACGAAGCATTCACCTATCAATACCCCTCATGCTGAGGTGGCCGCGAAGCGGCCCTCGAAGCATCCGTCAGGATAGAGCGAGTACGCTGCAGCACGTCCTTCGAGGCTCGCTTCGCTCGCACCTCAGGACGAGAGTCTTATTGTTCTACGCCGCCTTTCCGATCACCGTGCAGATCTCATCGACGATCTTCCTGACGAGGCCGGCGTCATCGCCCTCCGCCATTACGCGGATCAAAGGTTCTGTGCCGGATGGGCGGATGACCAGGCGCCCGGCGCTGCCGAGCCTCGAGGTCGCTTGCGCAATCGCTTCCTTCACGCTTTTTTCCTCGAGGGGCTTGCCCTCGCCATACCGCACATTCTTGAGCACTTGCGGCACCGCCTCGAAGACATGGCAGACCTGGCTTACCGGCTTGCCGGTGCGCACGACTTCCGCCAGCACCTGCAGCGCCGCGATGAGCCCATCGCCGGTGGTGGCGAAATCCGACATCACGATATGACCCGACTGCTCGCCGCCGATATTGAAGCCATAGCGGCGCATATGCTCGACCACGTAGCGATCGCCCACCTTGGTGCGCGCGAGAGTAAGCTTCTGGTTCGCGAGATGACGCTCGAGGCCAAGATTGGACATGATGGTGGCGACGAGTCCGCCCCCCGAGAGCCGTTCCTGGCGATGCCAGGACGTGGCGATCAGCGCCATCAGCTGGTCGCCGTCGATCAGCGTGCCGTGTTCATCGGCGATGACCACGCGGTCGGCATCGCCGTCGAGTGCGATGCCGATATCGGCGCGTGTCTCGATGACCTTGGCACACATCGCTTCCGGCGCCGTCGACCCGCATTTCTCATTGATGTTGAAGCCGTTGGGATCGTTGCCCATGGCGATGATCTCGGCACCCAATTCCCAGAGCGCAGCCGAGGCAACCTTGTAGGCGCCGCCATTGGCGGTATCGATCACGATACGCAAGCCCTCGAGCCGCAGTTTCTTGGGGAAAGTCCTCTTGGCGAATTCGATATAGCGCGCCTGGGCGTCGTCGATGCGTTTGGCGCGGCCGAGCCTTTCCTGGGGGGCCGCGAGGCTCGTGCCATCGGCCGTGTCGATCAGCTTCTCGATAGCGAGTTCCTGTTCGTCGGAGAGCTTGTAGCCGTCAGGCCCAAAGAGCTTGATGCCGTTGTCGTGGTAAGGATTGTGCGAAGCGGAGATCATGATGCCGAGATCGGCACGCAGCGACCGCGTCAGCATGGCAACGGCGGGCGTCGGCAGGGGCCCGAACAGGAACACATCGACACCGGCGGAAAGCAGGCCCGCCGTCAGCGCCTGCTCGATCATATAGCCGGACAGCCTGGTGTCCTTCCCGATCACGGCACGATGGCGGTGGTTGCCCTTGGAATATAGGTTGCCGGCGGCGAGACCGATCTTCATCACCATATCGGGCGACATTGGCGCCCGGTTGGCGACGCCGCGCACGCCGTCGGTTCCGAAATACTTGCGGGACATCCTTATCTTCCCCCGAAACTGACCAGTGGTTTACAGACAGCTATTCTATACCAGATCGACCCGCCAGCATGCATCCTGCGATGCGGCGGTATTCGCTCTAGATCACGATGAGTTTGGATTGAATTAATCCAAACTCATAAACGTGATCGATTCTAATATTTTAGAGCGCGATTCTTGCGAAAAACCGGTGCCACTTTTTCGCATCGCGCTCTAGGGTTAAAGTCCGGCGGCCTCCGGGTCGGCGGCGGCAAGTGCCACCGCGAGCGCCTGCCGGGTGGCTTTGACATCATGGACGCGCAGGATCTGGGCGCCATTGAGAGCGGCGTGGACGGCGCCGCCCACTGAACCGAAAATCCGCTTGCCCGCCTGCGTCTCACCTGAAAGAGCGCCGGTGAAAGCCTTACGCGACAGCCCAACCACAAGCACCGCGCCAAGGCCTGCGAGCAGCGGCAATTGGCTGAGCAGCGCCAGGTTGTGTGCGAAGGTCTTGCCGAAGCCGATGCCGGGATCGACGGCGATCCGCTCGCGCACAATGCCGGCCGCGGCGCAGGAGGCGATCCGCTTTTCAAGCATATCGAAGACATCGAGCGCCACGTCGTCGTAGACCGGGTTGTCCTGCATGGTCTTGGGGTCGCCTTGCGCATGCATCAGGACTACCGGGCAACCGAGCGTGGCCACGGCGTCAAGGCTTGCCCGATCGAAGGTGAGGGCCGAGACGTCATTGATGATGGCCGCACCCGCCGTAAGGGCGTCGTGCATCAGGGCCGCCTTGCGCGTGTCGATCGAGACGCGATGACCGTCCTCGGCCAGCATCCGGATGACCGGTATGACGCGCCGGCTTTCCGCCTCGAGGGACACGGCATCTGAACCTGGCCTGGTCGATTCCCCGCCGATATCGAGAATATCGGCGCCTTCCTGCGCGAGCCGCGTTGCATAGGCGATCGCTTCGTCGGCATCCGCCAGGCGGTCGCCATCGGAGAATGAATCCGGCGTGACATTGACGACGCCCATGAGCTTCGGCCGCCCGACAGCAAGGCCGGCAAAGTCTGCACGCCGCGCTTCGATCACCTGAAGCTTGTCGGTATGGGCCTCGGCATCCTTATAGGAGATGACCTGCCTCGTGATCCGTCCGCTTTCGCGCTCGATGAGCTCCACTTGCGTGAAGGCGATGAAGTCCGATCCGCCAAGCGCCCCACCTTCGCGCGCATGGATCGCGCGGCGCGCATCCGGGCCGTAAAGCAGGCTTAAGGGACGAAGGTAAAGGGTCATCTGCGCACCCTTGCCTTCCTACCTCTTTCCCCCTGCTCCCCCGCGGAGCGTGGAAGAGAGGTGGCCGAAGGCCCGATGAGGGCTTTTCCGCTTGGCGTGGCGAATTGCCAAATGATTCCATTTGATCCCCGGGGCGAGCTCGACCGTCCAATTCGGCGCATGATGAGACGTCCAAGAGCCCTCACCCGCACTTCGGGCACCCTCTCTCATCCTTGCGCACGGGAGAGGGGAATGCTTACGGCACTCCGCCCAAGTGACTTCAGTTCAGATCTGCGGCTGTGGCTCCATCTCACCCGGCGCCTCGCCGCCTTTCGGCCGCCCGGTGACCGGCACCGAAGACGAAGCCTTGTCCGACTTCTTCGATCCGCCCTGATCGTCGCGCTGGATCTTGTCTCCCTTGAGCACACGCTTCACCTCCTCGCCCGACAGTGTCTCGAATTCGAGCAGAGCCTTGGCCAGTATGTGGAGCTTTTCGCGGTTTTTCTTGAGGATATCGCGCGCCTTGCGCTCAGCATCTTCGATGAGCTTGCGGATTTCCTCATCGATGAGCTTTGCCGTCTCATCGGAGATGTTCTTGGTCTGGGTCACGGAATGGCCGAGGAACATCTTCCTGCTCATTGCCGTTGTAACGCACGCGCCCGAGCTTGTCGGACATGCCCCATTCCATGACCATGGAGCGCGCCAGCAGCAGTCGCCATCTGGATGTCGCCGGTGGCACCATTGGTGACGTTCTTCTCGCCGCCGAGGACGAGTTCGGCTTCACGTCCGCCGAACAGCACGGCAAGCCTCGCCTCGCACCATTCGCGGGTGCGGCTGAATGCCGGTCGCCCTCGGGCAGGTTCATGGTGACGCCGAGCGCCCGGCCACGCGGAATGATGGTGACCTTGTGCAGCGGATCGTAGGGAACCGAGAGGCCGACGATCGCGTGGCCCGCCTCGTGATAGGCGGTGTTGCGGCGCTCCTCCTCGCTCATCACCATCGAGCGGCGCTCGGCACCCATCATCACCTTGTCCTTGGCATCCTCGAATTCATGCTGAGTGACGAGCGCTTGTTGCGCCGCGCCGCAAGGAGTGCCGCCTCATTGACGAGATTGGCGAGATCGGCGCCCGAGAAGCCGGGGGTGCCACGCGCGATGACCTTGGGATCGATATCGGGCGCCAGCGGCACATTGCGCATATGGACGCTTGCAGGATCTGCTCGCGGCCCATAATGTCGGGATTGGGCACGACGATCTGCCGGTCGAAGCGGCCCGGACGCAGGAGGGCGGGATCGAGCACGTCCGGCCGGTTGGTGGCGGCGATCAGGATCACGCCTTCATTCGCCTCAAAGCCATCCATCTCCACCAGCAACTGGTTGAGCGTCTGCTCGCGCTCGTCATTGCCGCCGCCGAGACCGGCGCCACGATGGCGGCCGACGGCGTCGATTTCGTCGATGAAGATGATGCAGGGCGCATTCTTCTTCGCCTGCTCGAACATGTCGCGCACGCGCGACGCACCGACACCGACGAACATTTCGACGAAGTCCGAGCCCGAGATAGTGAAGAAGGGCACATTGGCCTCGCCCGCGATGGCGCGTGCCAGAAGCGTCTTGCCGGTGCCGGGAGGACCGACGAGCAGCGCACCCTTTCGGAATTTTGCCGCCGAGGCGCTGGAATTTGTGCGGGTCTTTGAGGAACTCGACGATCTCCTGCAGGTCCTCCTTCGCCTCATCGACGCCGGCCACGTCTTCAAAGGTGACGCGGCCATGCCGCTCAGTGAGGAGCTTCGCCTTGGACTTGCCGAAGCCCATGGCCTTGCCGCCGCCCGATTGCATCTGGCGGATGAAGAACACCCACACGCCGATCAGGAGCAGCGTCGGCAGCCAGTAGAACAGCGCATTGGAGAGGAACGAGTTGTTCTGCGCCGGCTTGGCGCTGAAGGCGATGTTCTTGTCCTTCAGCGTCTTGACGAGATCCGTGTCGAGCGGCGCGTAGGTGGCAAAGGTCTCGCCGCTCGATAGCTTGCCCGTCAGGTAGCTTGATCCCATGCCCGCATCGGTGATGGTGACGGTCTGCACTTCGCCCGCATTCACCTTGCTGAGGAATTGCGAATAGTCGAGATCATCGGTCTTCGAACGCGTCGCCTGGCCCTGGAAAAGGCTGAACAGAGCAAAAAGGAGGATGGCGATGACGATCCAGACGGCAAAGTTGCGGAAATTATTCACGTCGTTCCTCTCTCACAAGGCGCGCTAGCCCGGATGCAGGCTCAATTCTGCCGCCCAAAAGTTAATGCTAACATAGGGATGGGCTTCGGGATTGCCAAGCGTAGCGGCATTCCCGGCGCAATTAAACCCCAATCAAAAGCCAATTTTCCGAAATTCCGCCTCGGCCCGCAGTCCTGGCGGTGCTGTCTTTCCAACGATTCCCAGCGTGGGAACCGCGGCGATCTGGCCATCGGCCAATATTGCCGGAAGGCTTTCCTGAACGAAGGCCGGGATATCGCCCTGGCGAGCCAGCTTGAGCGTCCTCACCGGCACGATGGCACAGGGACGGTCGGCACCGGTGATCGAGACGGTGAACCGGTTGTCCCAAACGATGCTTTGGCCGGCGCCAATGGTGACCGGCGTCGCGTTGATGCGGCCTGCCTCGCGTCCGATCAGGAGATGGGTCTTGCGCCGGGCAATGCGGCAGCCGGCCAGTGTCCGCACCTGGCTTTCGCCACGCCTGAGCCAAGCCTGCAGCGCTTCCACCGCCATGAGACGCGGCGGCTCATCGCCGCCGCCCAGGCGCTCGAGCAGCCGCTCCAGGACAGCGATGGCGATCTCATCATCGAGCCTCCGGAACGAAGCCAGCTCGACCATGGCAAAACCCTGTGGCCTCACCTCGACATGGCGCGCCGTGAAATCACTCGCCATCCCCTGCAGCGGAATGAGCGCCCGCTCGAGCCTCATCGCCGAGCGGGCGATGGCCTCGGGCGTGAGGCCCAGTTCCCGCAGCACCGGTGCGGCTTGACGCAGCCGCACCCGCTCGAAGCGCGCATCCTCATTGCTCGGATCATCGATCCAGGGATGGCGCACGGCAATAAGCGTTGCCCTGAGCTCGGCACGCCGCACGCGCAGGAGCGGCCGCTCGAGCAGTACCGGTCCCATTTCGTCGGCCCGCATGGCGGCAAGTCCTTTGAGGCCGCTGCCGCGGGCGAGCCGCATGAGGAAGGTCTCGGCCTGGTCTTCCAGCGTATGCGCGGTGACCAGGACGGTTGCGCCCTCGGCCGCGCACCAGGCGCTGAGCAAACGGTAACGCACCTCGCGCGCTTTCGCCTGGAGCCCGCTCGAGGGTTTCTCGCCCCGCCAGGCGAGGACATGGGCACCGAAACCCAGGGCTTTCGCCCGGCGGACGACCTCTGCACACTCACCCGCCGCTTCCTGCCGCAAGCCGTGGTCAACCGTCAGTACACTGATTTTCGGCCGGCGGGCCATCGTTTTGGCCCAGCGCGAGACGAGCCACATGAGCGCACTGGAATCGCTGCCGCCCGAGACGGCGAGCGCCATATGGGCGTGGAAGCTCAAGGGTTCGAAAAGCTCTTTCGATCGTTCAAGGCTGATCGGCCGAGCTGCCTCAGCAGCCGGCACGCTTGATCTCCGACTGAGCGCGCTTTCTCGCCTCGGCCGCCTTGGGGAATTGCGAACCGACCTGCATATAGGCGGCACAGGCCTGTTCCTTCTGGCCAAGCCGGTTCAACGACAGGCCGAGCTTGAGCAGGCTGTCGGCCGCCTTGCGGCTCTTCGGGAAGTCGCGATAGCCCGACAGGAAGGCTTGCGCCGCCTGTTTGTAGTCGCCCTGCACATAATAGGTTTCGCCCAGCCAATATTGCGCATTGCCGGCGAGGCTGTGGTCGCGGTGCTGGTCGAGAAAGCTGCGAAAGCCGACCTCGGCGTCGTTGAACCGACGCCGGAGCAAGCTCTCATAGGAGCGCTCGTAGACGGCTTCCGGATCGCCCGTGGCCGAATGGCCGAGCGCCACCGTCTCGACCTTTTCCGGCACCAGATCATTGCCGCCGGCGCCGCCATTCTCCGGCGGGACCAGAACCTGGCCGCCATTGTCATTGTTGGCATTGGGAGCCGGGGTGACCAGCACCCGGCTCTGGACTTGGTTGTCGCCGCCGCTGCCGCCAGCCGGCGGCACCAGGACCTGCCCGTCGCCACCACTGGGCGCGACCAGGACCTGACCTTGGAATTCACCGTTGCCGTCCGGCTGATAGGCACCATTGTTACCCGACTGGTATTCGCTGCTGGGCAAGGTGCCGAGGATCTTGGGCCCGGGCGCCTTCTGGACGGCACCCTCAGGCAGGTCCTCATTGTCGCCGATGGTCCTGAGCGGCTGCTGGGTGTATTGGGTATCGCCCTCGATCTGCTCGACGCCTTGGCTTTCGGCGGGATCCTCGACCGCGGCCTGACGCTTTTTCTCCTGGACCGGCTGGCCGAGGGCGCCGGACCGCTTTTGGCCCTGCAGGCGCCTGACCTCGAGGGTCAGCTGCTCCACCTGGCCGATGAGTTGCTGCATCTGCTCTTCCATCCGGCTGAGGCGGCCGGCGAGTTCGTTATCCGACTGAGCGAATGAACGGGGCGCGCTGGCAAGGGCGAAAGCCATCAGGAGGGCCGTCGCAAGCGTAAACTTCAATACTGTCTTCATCACTTAAACCGCTGCTGTGCCGAGCCGTCCCCAGCACCCCGTATGTGGGAATGATCTTCAAAGGCGGTAAAAATGAGGCTTTGCGAGGGGGTTGAAATAAGATCTGGGACCTGTTGCCGGAAGGCCACAGGTCCCCTCTTGTCAACTAGCCTGAAACGGCTCCCCCGGTGATAACGGTGACCGCGCGTCGGTTCTGCGAGTAGCACTGTTCGGCATCGCACAATGCCACGGGCCGTTCCTTGCCATAGGCAATCGAGGATATGCGATTGCCCTGGACGCCTTGGGCGATCAGGAATTCGCGCGTTGCGGTGGCCCGGCGCGCCGACAGCGAAATATTGTATTCGCGGGTGCCGCGTTCGTCGGAATGGCCCTCGACCTGGACGGTCACATTGGGATAGCGCCTGAGCCAGGCGGCTTGGCGCCTAAGCGTCTCCTGGGCTTCGGGAGTCAGCGTCGAGGTGTCGACGATGAAATAGATACGGTCCCCGACATTGATGGCGAAGTCCTTTTCCGAGCCCGGAACGGCGGACCCCGCGTTGTCGCCTTCAAGATTGGGTTGATTCTTCTTCGAACACGCTGCCAAGGCCAGAAAGCAGCAACAAATCAAAGCGATCTTGAATTCCGCCAACCGACGCAACATGTCATCCCACTCCTATGTCCCGCCCTGCGCGGCGGCGACCAATATGACCGGCGCTGCTTGCCCACCTACAGGACCAAATTGCTACCGCACTCTGCTCAAACAGGGTTAATATTCCCCCTCTCGGACAGCCAGGGAGCACGGAATGCTGGGCTTATGACCGTATCAGCGCGGCGATTTTGTGACAAACGCCGCCATTTTCGCAAAATCGGCTAGTGTCCCGAATCCGAAGTTCGCATCATCTCGCAGCGTCTTCCGAGCGAACTTCGGATTCGAAAGGACACTAGAAAATCTAATGATTTTAGTGTGCTTTTGAACGCGAAGCTCCTGTCGGTATAGCGGTTAGATATCAGGAACTTCGCGTTCAGCACACTAGGAAACAAAGGGGCGAGCGCTGCAACCGCGCCCGCCCCATTCCTGCGCTTTGTGCGCGAAAGGCTAGCTCGTCTTGGCGCCCGACGGTGATGACCGTAACGGCGCGGCGATTTTGCGACCAGCACTGTTCGGCATCGCACAAGGCCACCGGGCGCTCCTTGCCATAGGCGATGGTCGAAATGCGGCTCGCATCGATACCCTGGGCAACGAGGAATTGCCGGGTAGCGGTGGCGCGGCGGGCCGACAACGAGATATTGTATTCGCGCGTGCCCCGCTCGTCGGCATGGCCTTCGACCTGGATCATCACGTCGGAATACTTCTTGAGCCAGGTGGCCTGCCGACGCAGGGTCTCCTGGCCTTCCGGCGTCAGCGTCGACTTGTCCTCAAGGAAGTAGACGGGTCGCCGACTTCGGTCTTGAACTGGTTTCCGAACCAGCGATCGCGGCGCGCCCATTGGCCTCGAGATTCGGCGTGTTCTTCTTCGAACAGGCGGCAAGGGCCAGGAACAGCAACACAAGGCTAAGGCTTTGAACCCCGCACTCATACGCAACATGACTTATCCCACTCCTCTAAGTCGTTGACGCCTGCGCGAGAGATCAACCTCAAGAGCAAGCAAGGACCCCCAGCCCCGAATACCAACCTCGTTTCCGCAACCGATGGATTTCATCGCGTATAGCCCGCGCCACTCAGTTCAACAATGGCGACCACGCCGGATCGGACGCGAAGCCCGGCGTCTTGACGAGCTGCTCGTTGTAGCCTGAGATATCGACCGAATAGAGCCTGGGGCCGCCGCTCTCCCCCGGCTCATCGCGGAAGAACATGATCACGCGTCCGTTCGGCGCCCATGTTGGACCTTCATTATGAAAACCTTCGGTTAATATTCTCTCACCGACGCCGTCCGGCCTCATCACGCCGATCGCGAAGCGGCCGCCTGCCATCTTGGTGAAGGCGATGTATCTGCCGTCGCGGCGACCACACCGGCGTCGAATAGCGGCCGTTCCCGAAAGCTGATGCGGCTGCTGGTTCGAGCCGTCGGCATTCATGATATAAATCTGCTGCGTGCCGCCGCGGTCGGACTCGAACACGATCTGGCTGCCGTCGGGCGAATAGGAGGGCGCGGTATTGATCGCCGGCACGTTGGTGAGCTGCTGCACCTGGCGCGAGCGCAGGTCGAGCACGATAGATGTTGGAGTTGCCGCTCTTCCTGCAGGCTCATGATGACGCTCTGGCCGTCAGGCGAGAAACGCGGCGCGAAGCTCATATTAGGAAATTCGCCGACGATCTCGCGCTGGCCGGTCTCGATATTGTAAAGATAGACTCGCGGGGTCGCCGCGCCCGAAGGACATGTAGGTGATCTCGAGCGAATTGGGCGAGAAGCGCGGCGTCAGCACGAGATCGCGGCCGTCGCTCAGCGTAGCGGACGTTGACGCCGTCCTGATCCATGATCGCAGCCTCTTGACCCGTTTGTCCTTGGGTCCCGATTTCGTCGACGAACACGATGCGCGTGTCGAAATAGCCGTCATGCCGGTCATCGCTGTAGATCTTGTCGGAGATCAGATGCGCGAGTGCGCCGCCAGTTCTTGGGCGATGTCGCAAATTCGTAGCCGGCGAGCTTGCTGCTGGCGAGCCGATATCCCACAAGCTGAACTGCGCCTTGAGCCGCCGCCGTCCATGACGGCCTGGCCGGTCACCAGTGCCTTGGCCTGGATCTGCCGCCAGTCGCGAGAAGCGCGGCTCCTGATCGAAATTGGTGATCTGCTCGATGAAGGATTCAGGCGGCAGCGGATGGAAATAAGCCGGAGCGCCCGAGATTGTTGGCGATGACGCCCGAGATGTCGGCGCCGGCCTGCGGCGCTTCGGGCGAACCGCCGATGAAAGCCGGATGGCGATCGGCAAGGGATCGATCTGGCCCCTGTTGACGTCGATCTCGACCGCCTTGGCGGCAGGCGATGAGTGCGAGCGCGATCAGCAACGTTGCGATCACCGCGAGCGGTCTTCGCCGTAAAATCCAGTCTGTGCACCATGTCGTTTCTATAGTCTCAGCTGGGAAACATCTGATCGGGATTGAAATTGACCGTGTTCTCCTGCCACAGATCATATTTGTCCTGCGGCAGGAAGTCGTAAGCCTGGCAGTCCATGACCGCCGAGACGGCCGACTGCGCTGTCGTGGCGAACAGCGGATCGGAGCTGCCGTTCAAGACCTCCGGCAGGCCCGACACTGTGCCGTCGGGATTGAGCTGGAAGCGGATCTTCACGCTGATCTGTGCCTCGCGCGCGCCGGGCGGAATATTCCAGCATTTGGCGAGCCGCTTGCATGATCGCATCGGCTGATGGTCGCGGCAACCGCATCGTCCTCGCCCGAGAGATTGAACTCGCCTTGCTTCGGCGTGCCGGTCTCGGTCTTGGGCTTGAGCGGGGCGGTGCGCTTGTCGTCCGTCTTGTTGAGGAAGGCTGCGATCTCGTCGAGATTGAACTCTTTCTTCGGCTTCCTTCTTTTCGGGCTTCTTCTCCGGCGGCTTGGGCTCAGGTTTCTTCTCGGGCTTCGCCTCCGCCTGTAGCTCGGGCTTCTTCTCCTCCGGCTTCTCTTCGATCTTCTTCAGGAGCTCCGCCATCTCCTCGGGCCGGGGCGCGGGCTTTGGCTCTTCCTTCTTCGGCTCTTCCTTCTTGGGCTCGGGCTTGGGCTCAGGCGGGGCCGAGGCTTCCTTCGCCGCGGTCTTGACCTCGGGCGCCACCTCGGGCGCGGGCTGAGCGTGCTTCATCACCTCGACGGGTTTCGGCGCCGGCTTCTCCACCGGCTGCTCGGGCGTCTTCACCGTCGCCTGGCGCTTGCCGAGCATCGTCGATCGACACGATGTCGACGGGGATCATCTCCTGGTCTTCGACCTTGAAGCTGTCGGGATCGGGCAGCACGACAAAGGCGGCGGCGAGGATCGCCACATGCAGCACAAGCGATATCGTGAGGCTCCGCCGCATCGCTTCAGTTCTGCGCCTTCTTCTGTGGCTTGTGGTCGGGGTCGGAGCCGGTGACGAGCCCGATCTTGCTTGTAGCCCGCCTGCATTGAGCGCACCCATCACCTTCATCACCGAGCCGTAGTCCACGCTTGGTGTCGGCGCGCACGAAAATCCGCTCCTCATAGCCGTTCTTGGCGATCGCCTGGAGCTTGGCGACAGCGTCTCGAGATCGATCTCGGTCTCCTGGAGGAAGATTTTGTCGTCCGCGTCGACCGATGATGTTGATCGGCTCGCTGTCGCCCTGCAACGGCTTGGCCTTGGTCTGCGGCAAGTTCGATCGGCACGCCCACGGTCATCAGCGGGGCCGCGACCATGAATACGATGAGCAGCACCAGCATGACGTCGACCAGCGGCGTCACGTTGATTTCGCTCATTGCCGAGAAGGAAGATCGCCGGCGGCTGCCGCGCCGCGTATATCCCCCGTTCGCTCCGCCCGATGCGGCACCCATGCCTTACACCCGCTCGTCCAGCTGGCGCGAGATGATCGCGGAAAATTCGTCGGCGAAATTCTCCAATCTGCGCCCCGATCTTCGCCGCGTCGGCGGCGAACTTATTGTAGAAGATTGTCGCCGGTATGGCAGCAAGAAGGCCAAGAGCCGTCGCAAAGAGCGCTTCGGCGATGCCAGGCGCCACCACCGCAAGATTGGTGTTCTGCGAATTGGCGATGGCCTGGAACGAGGTCATGATGCCCCAGACGGTGCCGAACAGGCCGACGAAGGGCGTGGCCGAGCCGACCGTCGCCAGGAACAGAAGCCGCGATTCGATATAGCCCATTTCCTTCTGGATCTGGACGTCCATGACCTTTTCGATGCGCTTCTGCACGCCCTGGAAGCCCGCGCGCGTCGCCGCTCTCCTGGCTGCGCTTCCATTCCCGCATGGCGGCCATGAAGATCGCCGCGAGCCCGCTGGTGTTGCGCGGCCCCGAGCGTCAGATAGAGGTCTTCGAGCGACTGGCCGGACCAGAATGTCTGCTCGAACTTCTCGGACTGGGCCTGGGTGCGCCGGTAGACGAAGAATTTCTCGAAAATGATCGCCCAGGACCAAACCGAGGCAGCGGCAAGCCCAGCATCACCAGTTGAACCGACGAGGCCTGCATTCCAGATGAGATGCCAGAGCGAAAGCTGCCCGCCGTCTGCGCCACGTTCTGTACCGTCTCAACTTCCATGCTTTGCTTTCTTTCCCACCGCCGGAATTCCGATCCGCAAAACCCCGCCCGATCCTCTGGTGAAGAGAGCGAGGTAGAAACAGGTTAAATCTGTCGAAACTGCGGCGAATCGGCGATTTGGCGCCGAACCTACAGCTCCCCGTCCCTTGCATACCGGCTTCCGGCCACACAACAGCAAGCTATGGTTAATGTTTCGTTACGGCTGCCGGCGCCCTGAACCGCCGACCGGGCGCCAACTGACCGAAAAGATCATGCGCAAACAAAAAGTTAGGCGCGATGGCGGGCCGTCTGTGCCATTACGCTCGTGCCCGTTGCGTCAAAAGGCCTTGAGAGCCTCGGCCATGGCCTTGGGAAAGCGCTTGGGTCTGCCCGCCGCATCGACCAGCACCACCGTGACCTCGGCCACGAACAGGACCTCGCCTCGCCGCAGGACCTTCTGCTCGAGCTCCATGCGCGCTCCCGCCATTGTCGCGGAAGCGAGTCTCGACTTCGAGGAGGTCGTCGATCCGCGCGGGCTTCAGGAAGTCGCAGACCATGCGCCGGACCACGAAGCCCATGCGCTCCCCTGTTTCCTGCCAATGCATCTCATGGTGATGGATGCCGAGCAGGCGCAGGCAATCGGAGCGGCCGCGCTCGCAGAATTTGAGATAGTTGGCGTGATAGACCGCGCCGGAGAAATCCGTGTCCTCGTAATAGACGCGCACCGGCAGCACATGCAGGCCGCGCTCGATGCCGCCCGCCGAGTTCTGGCCAGCCTCAGTCATCGCCATTACCGAGCGGCAACACGCCTTGCGTGATCTCCGGCCGCTGCGGCACGGCGAGCCCCAGATGCCGGAAGGCATGCGGCGTCAGCAGCCGTCCGCGCGGCGTGCGGTTGACGAAACCCTGCTGGATGAGGAACGGCTCGATCGACCTCTTCGATCGCATCGCGCGCCTCCGACAGCGAAGCGGCGATCGTCTCGATGCCGACCGGCCCGCCGCCGAAATTGACGCGCGATGCAGGTGAGATAGCGGTGGTCGAGCGCATCGAGACCCGCGGCGTCGACCTCGAGATTGCGCAAGGCGCTGTCGGCGACCTTGGCGTCGATGGCTGCCGAACCGTCGACGCTGGCGAAATCCCGCACCCGGCGCAGAAGCCGGCCGGCGATGCGCGGCGTGCCGCGCGAGCGGCGCGCGATCTCACGCGCTCCTTCTTCCGCCATCGCCACCTGCAGGACGCGCGCGCCGCGCCGGACGATGTCGAGCAATTCCTCATCGGTATAGAAATCGAGCCGTACCGGGATGCCGAAGCGATCCCGAGCGGCGTCGTCAGAAGCCCGGTTCGGGTCGTAGCGCCGATGAGCGTGAAGCGGGCAAGATCGATGCGCACCGAGCGCGCCGCCGGGCCTTCGCCGATGATGAGATCGAGCTGGAAATCCTCCATCGCGGGATAGAGGATCTCCTCGACCGCAGGATTGAGGCGGTGGATCTCATCGATGAAGAGCACGTCGCGCTCTTCGAGATTGGTGAGAAGGGCCGCGAGATCGCCGGCCTTGGCGATGACTGGCCCCGACGTGGCGCGAAAATTGACGCCGAGCTCGCGCGCCACGATCTGGGCGAGCGTCGTCTTGCCGAGGCCCGGAGGCCCGGCGAAGAGCACGTGGTCAAGAGCTTCGTCGCGGCCCTTCGCCGCTTCGATGAACACCTGCAGGTTCTGCTTGACCTTCGTCTGCCCGACGAATTCCTTGAGCAGTTGCGGCCTGAGATGCGTGTCGAGCTGGTCCTCGGGGCGCAGGTCGCGGTCTATGAGACGGTCACTCATGCCACAGCCAATTCCTTGAGGCCGAGCCGGATGAGTTTCTCAGTCGTCGCATCGTCTCCCGCTTTACGCATTGCGGCACTCACTGCGACACCCGCCTGGGTCTGGCCATAGCCCAGATTGACCAGCGCCGAAACCGCGTCCGATGCGGCGGTCGGCTTCGGCGCCGAAAGATCGGCTTGCAGCTTCGCCAAAGCAGGATCAGCGGGCGCGAAGGCGGGTGCCTTATCCTTCAGTTCACTGACGATCCGTTGCGCGACCTTGGCACCGACACCGGGCGCGCGCGAAACCATGGCCTTGTCCTGAAGAGCAATCGCATTGGCGAGTTCATGCGTCGAGAGCGTCGAGAGCACGGCAAGCGCCACCTTCGTGCCGACGCCCTGCACCGTTTGCAGGAGCCTGAACCATTCACGCTCGCCTTGCGTGGCGAAGCCGACGAGGCGGATCATGTCCTGGCTGACCAGCATCTCGGTGAGAATCTCCGCAAATTCTCCCACGCCCGGCAGATGCGACAGCGTCTTGGCCGAGCAGTGACAATGGTAGCCCACCCCATTGACGTCGATGACCACCCAGTCTGGTCCATAGGCGTCGATGCGGCCGCTGAGCTTGCTGATCATGGGGCAAATCCCTCGGATTCATCCCTAGGAGCACACATGGAACAAGTCAAGAACGGCCCAGCCTTCGGGCCAGACTTTGCGCGCCGCGGTGATGCGCATGGCAGATGGCGATGGCGAGCGCATCGGCGGCATCCGCTGATTTGGGCTGCGCCCGGGGCAACAGCACCTTCACCATATGGTGGATCTGCTCTTTCTCCGCGTGCCCGGCACCCACCACCGTTTTTTTCACTTGATTGGGCGCGTATTCGGCGACGAGGATGCCCGCCTCCGCCGGCACCAGGAGAGCGATGCCGCGCGCCTGGCCAAGCTTCAAGGTGGCGCGGGCATCGGCGTTGACAAAGGTCTCCTCGACCGCCGCCTCATCCGGCTGCCATTCGGCGATGACCTTGGCGAGCGCGCTGCGCAATTGCACCAGCCGCTCGGCCAGAGAGAGCGCCTGATCGCTCAAGATAACGCCATCGGCGATATGAGAGACACGGGTGCCCTGACAGGCGATCACCCCCCAGCCGGTGCGCCGGAGGCCGGGATCGATGCCGATGATTCGCACGGTGGACAGGACCATGGCGTGAGGCATAGCATCCTTTCCCGGCTGTCACATCTTCGCGAGAGGGCATCATGCGCAGGTTTCTTCAGTCCATCGCCATCACGGTCGCAACGATCGTTCTCGCCATCCTGCCTCTCCGGGCGGAAGAGCTGTGGAAGACGCTGCCCGCTCCCAAACCATTGCCGTCGCCCACCGAAAGCGGCGAGGCGCCGGTGAACGGCATTCAGGTCTACTATGCAGTGTGGGGCGAAGGCTCACCACTTATCCTGCTTCATGGCGGCCTCGGCAACGTGGAATACTTCGGCGGCCAGGTACCGGAGTTCGCCAAGCAGTACAAAGTGATCGCCATGGACAGCCGCGGTCATGGCCGCTCCTCTCGCAATGCCGAACCCTACGGCTACGCTCTTATGGCCAAGGACGTCATCGGCCTCATGGATTATCTCAAGATCGACAAGGCCTCGATCGTCGGCTGGAGTGATGGCGGGATCATCGGCCTCGACATCGCGATGAATTATCCCGATCGCCTCGATCGGCTCTTCGCTTTCGGCGCCAACACCAATGTCGCGGGGCTGAAACCCAACATCGACAAGAATCCCACCTTCTCCAAATATATCGAGCAGACCGGCAAAGACTATGAGCGACTGTCGAAGACGCCCAAGGAGTTCAACGACTTCGTCACCCAGATCAGCCAGATGTGGGCGACGCAGCCCGACTACAAGCCGGACCAGCTCGCCAAAATCAAATCACCGGTGGCGATCGCCGATGGCGAGCACGACGAAGCAATCAGGCAGGAACACAACGTCGAGATGGCCAAGGCGATTCCGGGCGCCAAGCTCGTCATCCTGCCGGGCCTGAGTCACTTCGCCATGCTGCAGGATCCGGCCGCGTTCAACCACGCGGTGCTTGAGTTCCTGAAGTAAACTTGCGACCGACAGCGCGTCTCACGCCGCAGTGAGCTTCTTCATCACTTCGTCGGAGACTTCGAAATTGGTGAATACGTTCTGCACGTCGTCATCCTCATCGAGGCTGTCGATGAGCTTCATCAGCGCCTGCGCCGTTTCCTCATCGACCGGCGTCACCGTCTGCGGCTTCCACACCGCTTTCACTGTCTCGGCTTCGCCGAGCTTGGCGATGAGGCCTGAAGTCACCTCGCCGATATTCTCGAAGGCGCACAGGATGACATGGCCGTTCTCGTCCGACTGCACGTCATCGGCGCCTGCGTCGATCGCCGCTTCAATGACTTTGTCGGCCGAACCCGCTTGCGCCTTGTAGGTGATCTCACCCCCTCGGTTGAACATGAAGGCGACCGAACCCGTCTCGCCGAGATTGCCGCCATATTTCGCGAACAGCGAGCGCACGTTGCTCGCCGAGCGGTTGCGGTTGTCGGTCAAGGCCTCGACGATGATGGCAACGCCCCCTGGCCCATAGCCTTCATAACGGATCGCTTCATAGGTGTCGGCGTCGCCGCCCATCGCCTTCTTGATGGCGCGCTCGATATTGTCCTTGGGCATGTTCTCGGCGCGGGCGTTCTGCACCGCGAGCCTGAGCCGCGGGTTCTTCTCAGGGTCGGGCAAGCCGCTTTTCGCCGCCACCGTCACCTCGCGTGCGAGCTTGGAAAACAGCCGTGACCGGATGGCGTCCTGCTTGCCCTTCCGGTGCATGATGTTCTTGAACTGGGAATGACCTGCCATATTCATCAAACCTGTCGTTTTGGCGCCTTATAGACCCCAGCCAACAAGATTAACAAGCCGTCCATGACCGCCCTCGAAGCGGCCATCCAGCGCCTTTAGTCCAGGTGCTTTTACCCGTCATTAACGGCGTCCAAGATCTCTGGGTGGCCGGGTCAAGCCCGGCCATGGACGCTTAACCCGTCCTTAAGCCGGATCATCGAATTTTGCCGAGAAAGTGAGTAACAGGAGCGTTCCATGACGGTGAAGCCAGGTTCGATCGATTCGATTGCGTTTGCGGCTGAAGGAGTGGCGGGAACCGCCGGCGCCGCGGCGCTGAAGAAAGTCCGCTCTCTTGCCAATGCCGCTCCCGCTGGACGGGCTTTCGCCGCCATTGCCACGTTGAGCGAGCTTTCGCAGACCGCAGAAGGCCATCTCAGGGCCGGCACGGACGCTCTCGATCGCGGAAGCGTTCCCGACGCTCGGAAACAATGGACCAGCGCGGTCAAGGTCATGGGCCAGATGGCCGACGAAGCGCGCGACCAAGAGCCGGCGCCCACGACCGACCAGCCGAGCTCCCTGCGCCGCCGCTAGGGCAAATCCCGCCAAAGGCCTGCCCCGGACTTGATCCGGGGTTGAAAAGATTTAGCGCGAATCTTCATCGGCGAAGTAATTTCACTTCGCCGGACGCGCGCTGACCACTACCAGAAATCGATCCGCGCTTCCGACAGCCTGCCGCCGATTCTCACCGGCGCGATCTTGACCGCAAGGCCGGTCTTGTCGTCGGTTTCGACGCCGACACCCGACACAGTCGCCTCGCCTTCCGCGGGACGCATGCGCTCGACCGGCAATTTGCGGGTGAAACGGGTCAAGGGCTCTTCCTTGTCCATGCCGATGACCGAATCATAATCGCCGCACATGCCGGCATCGCTCATATAGGCGGAGCCGCCCTTGAGGATCTGATGATCGGCCGTCGGAACATGCGTGTGCGTGCCGACGACAAGGCTCACGCGCCCGTCGACATAGTGGCCGAAAGCCATCTTTTCGGAGGTCGCCTCGGCATGGAAATCGATGATCGCCGCATCGCACCCTTGGCCAAGCCGGCACAAGTCGAGCTCGCGATCGACGGCGCGGAAGGGATCATCGAGCTGCGGCTCGATCATCACCCGGCCCATGATGTTCATCACCAGCACGCGCCCGCCGGCCTTCGTCGTGAAGATGCCGATCCCCTTGCCGGGCACGCCCGGCGGGTAATTGAGTGGACGGAGCATATTCGGTACGCGCTCGATGAAGACGAGCGCCTCGCGCTGATCGAAAGAGTGATTGCCGAGGGTCACCACATCGGCACCGGCGTCGACGAGACCCTGATAGATATCCTCGGTGATGCCGAAGCCATGCGCGGCATTCTCGCCGTTGATCACGACGAGATCGAACGCATGGCGTTCACGCAACTGCGGCAGCACGCGCGCCACCGCGTCGCGGCCGGTGCGACCGACAACATCGCCGAGAAACAGGAGGCGCATTCGACGATCAGTGTTTCGGCTCGATGACGCCGCGCTCGGTCAAGATCCAGTCGAGCGGCTCGTCATAGGAAGCGGTCGGGACCTCGTCGATCTCCTGCATCGCATAGGCGACGCCGATCGCCACGACCGGCTTCAGCTTGCGCAATTCGGCAAGAGTGCGGTCGTAGAAGCCGCCGCCATAGCCCAGGCGATAACCGCGCCGGTCGAAAGCGAGCATCGGCACGAGCAGCACGTCAGGCTGAAGCTCGGCTGCGGTTTCGAGCGGTATATGGATGTCCCAGATGCCGCGCCCGGTGGGTTCCCCCGGCGCCCAGGCGCGGAAAGTGAGCGGCGCTGCCCTTGCTCATGACGATCGGCAAGGCCGTCCGCCAGCCTTCGCTGACGAGCCGGGCGAGCAGCGGCAATACGTTGATTTCCGCCTGATAGGGATAGAAGCCGGAGACGGAAGCGAAGTCCTCCGTGCGGTTCACCGGCAATTCATGTTGCGCCAGCATGAGACCGGCTCTCTCACCGAGAGTCTTGTGGGCCTGCAAGCGTTGGGCATTCGCCGCGGTTCGCGCCCGGCGCTTTAGGTCAATGAGATCGCCGGAACGTTTTGCAACTTGCATGTCAGCCCTCGCTTGCAGAAAGAGTGTGGCGGGCCGCCATGGCCGTGGGAGAATGACGATCCCGGGTACCTACAAGTGTAGGTGGGCGCCATGTGGGCAAGGCCACGGCCAAGCCTAGGGACAGCTCCCGCGAGAATCGTATAGGCCCCAGGGAAAAGTTCTCCTCACGCACCGGGCAGCTCGCCGCTTCCTATTTAGGCGCAAGCGGCGGAGAAATCCAGAACCAGACGAAAAGAGTTCACAAGCTCAGGGCATGCGCCGCGGCGATGATGTCGCGGTTCGAGGCGGCGATGCGGCCGTCGGGAAGACGGACGCCGTCCTCGAAGCCGAGGCGCGCATCGATTCCCAGCTCCCGCGACTTGCGATAGAGCGGCCACACGCTTTCGTCGAAGCCGTGCAGAAGCAGGGGCAGCGTGATGCGATGATCGGCGAGAACACGCAAGATGTCGTCGGCGAGCGCTATCGCCTTCGCCACATCCTTCTCGAAATCGATCTCGACAAGGACGCGCAAGGACTCAGTCGCGATCGGAAGCGAAACGAATCGCCGCGCATCCGCGACGCTTGCGAAGTCCGGCTTCGACGCCAATGTCCTTGACCCGCATGAGTCCCATGATCTCTGGCGCGTCCTCTTCGCTGAGATTGACCGAGACGTAATCGGGCATGACCCGCCAGGCCCGCATCTGGTCGAAGCCGCGGCTTCGATCCGTTCGGATACCTTCGCGCGTCGAGATGCCGACGGGAACGGCAGGCAATTGCGCCCGGATCGTCGCGAGCGTCACGGCAATATCGTCGGGGTCGAGCGTCTCTGCGCCATCGCCGCCCCGCGGATGGACATGAAGCTCCGCCGCGCCGGCGGCGATGGCTTCCTTGGCATCCTGGGCCAGTTCCTCGGGGCTCAGCGGGATTTTCGGATGGTCGCGGCGCGTTCGGGCACCGTTGAGACAGGCTTGCAGCATCGACGTCTCCGTCCAGAGACCCGGTTAAACTGGTACTAGGCTAGCAACATGGGTTTTAGCCGATCTTCCCGGCAAGCCCCACGAGCCGCTGCGCCGCCGTCTCCAGGCGCTCGGTCAACTTCGCTTCCATATCGCGCGCTTGCTGGGCCGTGACGTTGCGCGCCTCGCGGGCGCCCTTCAGCTGTTCCTCGAGCTCCTCGATGCGCTTCACCGATTCGGACAGGCGGTCGGCCACCATGAGCCCCGCCATCACCAGAAGCCTGATATCACCGACGGCACCGACATTGCTTTTGATGCGCAGCACTTCCGCGTCGAGCAGCTTTGCCAGCTCGCGCAGATGCTCTTCCTCGCCATCCGGGCATTGCATCACATAGGGACGATCATTTACCTGGACGATCACTTGCGACATTGGCCCTTACGAACCTCCGCTGTTGCTGTGGAGGACGGCCCTGATGCGCGACATCGCCGCATCGATCTTGCCGACGGCTTTCTGGTTCGTGGAGACGAGCTCGTTGGCCTTGGCGCGCACGCCGTCGAGTTCCTGGGCAAGGCGCGAGCGGTCGAGCCGCAATGCTTCCGCCGCCGCATCGAGCGACTGGTCTTGCGACTTGCGCTCATTGTGCCGCGCAAGCGCGGCCTCAAACTGAGTGAGCGCCGCATCGAAGCGGTTGAAGGCCTCATCGAGCTTGCGCGTTTCCGCCATCTTATCCCAACTGCTGGCCGGCCTCAGCGAATCCCTCCCGGCCCTGACAGTAAGTTAGGCGAAAGCCGCCCACTCGCGCAACCGCTTCGGTGCCCTTTCGGGAGGTTGACTCAAGGGGCTTGGGTGCTATCTCTGGCCACCGCATTCACCGAAAGCGAGCAGCCCATGACCTCCGACACGGCAGCGCAAGCCGCGAATTCCTCAAGCTCCGACCTCAACTCGGATCAAGAGCGCCTCAGGCTCAGGACCTATGCGAATGCCATCCGCGCTCTGAGCATGGATGCCGTTCAGAAGGCCAATTCCGGCCATCCCGGCCTGCCGATGGGCGCTGCCGACGTCGCCACGCGTCCTGTTCACGCGCTTCCTCAAATTCGATGCCGCCGATCCGCATTGGCCGGACCGCGACCGTTTCGTGCTCTCCGCCGGCCACGGCTCGATGCTGCTCTATTCGCTGCTCTATCTCCTCGGCTACAAGGACATGACGCATCGAGGACATCAAGAATTTCCGCCAGCTCGGCTCGAAGACTGCCGGCCATCCGGAATATGGCCATGCCGCAGGCATCGAGACGACGACCGGACCCCTGGGCCAGGGCCTCGCCAATGCGGTCGGCATGGCGATTGCCGAGCGCCATCTCAATGCCCGCTTCGGCGATGATCTCGTCAATCACCAGACCTATGTGCTGGCGGGCGATGGCTGCCTCATGGAAGGCATCTCGCAGGAAGCGATCACGCTCGCCGGCCATCTCAAGCTCAATCATCTGATCGTACTCTTCGACGACAACGGCATCTCGATCGACGGCAAAGTCTCGCATCGCCGGATTCGACCGACCAGCTCGCCCGCTTCGCCGCTGCGGGCTGGAATGTGACCCGCGTCGACGGCCATGACGCCAACGCCAGTTGCGGCGGCCCTCGAAGCCGCGCAGACGTCCGACAAGCCCTCGCTTCATCGCCTGCAAGACCATCATCGGCTATGGCGCGCCCAACAAGCAGGGCACCGCCGCCACCCATGGCTCGCCGCTTGGGCGTCGATGAAGTCGCGGCCGCCCGCAAGACCCTGGGCTGGGAATATCCGCCCTTCGAAGTGCCCGGCGACATTCTGCAATCCTGGCGCGCCGCCGGAAGCCGCGGCGCGCCGCGCGCGAGGCCTGGGAGAAGCGCCTTGCCGAGAGCTCCGCACAAGGCCGAGTTCAAGCGCGCCATCTCCGGCGCCCTGCCCGCAGAATTTCGACGAGGCGATGGCCAGCTACAAGAAGGAGCTGGCGCAAATCGCCGCCGGCGCTCGCGACCCGCAACGCCTCGCAGAATGCGCTCGACGTCATCAATGCCGCCGTGCCGGAGACCGTCGGCGGCTCGGCCGATCTCACCGGCTCGAACAACACCAAATCCAAGGACCTGAAGCCCCTAACCGCGGCCGACTACGGCGGCCGCTATATCTATTACGGCATTCGCGAGCATGGCATGGCGGCGGCCATGAACGGCATGGCGCTGCATGGCGGCGTCATTCCCTATGGCGGCACCTTCCTGTCTTCACCGATTACTGCCGCCCCTCCATCCGGCTCGTCGGCGCTGATGGGCATTCGCGTCATCTATGTCATGACCCATGACTCGATCGGCCTTGGCGAAGACGGGCCGACCCATCAGCCGGTCGAGCATCTGGCCGCACTGCGCGCCATTCCCAATCTTCAGGTCTTGCGCCCCTGCGATGCGGTCGAGACGGCGGAATGCTGGGCAATTGGCGCTCGCACGCCGAGAAGACGCCAAGCATCCTTGCGCTCACGCGCCAGAAGCTCAAGCCGGCGCGCCTCACCTATTCGGCGAAGAATCTCTCGCGCCCAGGGCGCCTATGAGATCGCCGCGAGCACCAAAAAGGCGAAGGCGGTGATCTTCGCTTCGGGCTCCGAAGTCGAGATCGCGCTCGATGCCAAGGCCCTGCTCGACAAGGCCGGCATTCCGGCGCGCGTCGTCTCGGTGCCGTCGATGGAGCTCTTCGAGAAGCAAGGCAAGGCCTACAAGGAGAAGGTGCTCGGCACCGAGAAGATCCGCATCGCCATCGAGGCCGCGCGTGCGCGCGCGGCTGGGACCGCTTCATCGGTCAGGATGGCATCTTCATCGGCATGACGGGCTTCGGCGCCTCAGGCCCGGCCGAGAAGCTCTATCCAGCATTTCGGCATCACCGCCAAGCACGTCTGCAAAGCCGTCAAGAAGAAGGCGCTGATGCCCGCCTTCAAGACCCTCGATGATCTCGATGCCAAGGGCAAGCGCGTCGTCGTTCGCGTCGATCTCAATGTGCCGATCGAGAATGGCGAGGTGCGCGACGCGACCCGCATCGAGCGCATCGTGCCGACCTTGCGCGAACTTCTCGACAAGGGCGCGGCCGTCATCCTGCTCGCCCATTTCGATCGGCCCAAGGGCAAGGTCGTGCCCGAAATGTCATTGAAGCCCGTGGCGCCGGCGCTCGAAAAGGCGCTCGGCCGCCCGGTCGAGTTTCGTCTTCACCGACTGGCACGACGGCAAGGCCGATCGCCGCCGCGAAGACGGCCGAACCCGGTCAGTGCCTCCTCATGGAGAACACGCGCTTTCATGCCGGCGAGGAGAAGAACGATCGCAGTGCCTCTGCGAATTGTTCGCGAGCCTGGGCGATGTCTTGTCAATGACGCCTTCTCCGCCGCCCATCGCGCCCATTCATCGACCGAGGGCATCGCCGCATCTGATTCCGGCCTATGCCGGCCGCGCCATGGAGGCCGAACTCAGGGCGCTTGAAGCCGCCCTGGAAAAACCGAAGCGCCCGCTGGTCGCCGTCGTCGGCGGCGCCAAGGTTTCGACCAAGCTCGAACTGCTCGGCAATCTTTCCGGCCTGGCCAACATCATCGTGATCGGCGGCGGCATGGCCAACACATTCCTCGCAGCCCAGGGCTATCCGGTCGGCAAGTCGCTGTGCGAGCACGACCTGCTCCGACCGCCAAGGACATCACTCGCCACCGCGAAGTCAAAATCCTGCGCACATCCTGCTGCCAGTCGATGTCGTGGTCGCCAAGGAATTCAAGGCAGGCAGTCCGCCAGTCGCACGATCGGCGATCGCCGATGTCGACGCCGATGACATGATCCTCGATGCCGGACCCGAAACACGGTGCCGCCGATCAAGGCTGCCTTCGACAAGGCGCGACCGCTGGTCTGGAACGGCCCGCTCGGCGCCTTCGAGATCGAGCCCTTCGATCGCGCCACCGTCGCCTGCCGCGCAGCCATGCGGCAGAGCTGACCAAGGCGGGCAAGCTCGTCTCGGTCGCCGGCGGCGGCGATACGGTGGCCGCCCTCAATCACGCGGGCGTGGCCGATGATTTCACCTATATTTCAACGGCCGGAGGCGCCTTCCTCGAATGGCTGGAAGGCAAGCCGCTGCCCGGCGTTCAAGGCTTTGAGAGGAGTTCAGACAATGACCGAAAAGCTCGCGAAAGTCGCCGAAGCGCATGGTGGCGCCCGGCAAGGGCATTCTCGCCGCCGATGAGAGCACCGGCTCGATCGAGAAGCGCTTCGAACTCGATCAATATTCCGTCTACGGAGGAAAATCGCCGCGACTATCGCGAGATGCTGTTCTCCGCCAAGGAAGGCATGTCGAAATGCATTCTCGGGCGTCATCCTGTTCGACGAAACGATCCGCCAGAAGGCCAAGAACGGCACGCCGCTGGTCGATCTCATCAAGGCCGCCGGCGCCATTCCCGGGCATCAAGCTCGATACCGGCGCCAAGCCCCTGCCTTTCGCCCGGCGAGACGGTGACCGAAGGTCTCGACGGCCTGCGCGAGCGCATCAAGGAATATGTCGGCCTTGGCGCCCAATTCGCCAAATGGCGCGCGGTCATCGACATTGGCCGCGGCATGCCGACCCACAATGCCATCCATGCCAATGCCCATGCGCTCGCCCGCTATGCGGCCATCTGCCAGGAAGGCGGCCTCGTGCCGATCGTCGAGCCGGAAGTGCTGATGGACGGCGACCACGACATCGACGCCTGCATGAAGGTCACCGAATGGGCGCTGAAGGAACTCTATCAGGAGCTCTTCTATGCCGGCGTGGCAGCTCGAAGGCACGATCCTCAAGCCCAACATGGTCTTCTCCGGCAAGAAGCGCCCGAAGCAGGCCTCGCGCGAGGAAGTGGCCGAGAAGACCTTGATCGTGCTGAAGCGCTGCGTGCCGCCGGCCGTGCCCGGCATCGCCTTCCTGTCGGGCGGCCAGTCGGATGAGGATGCGACCGCGCATCTCCATCTACATGAACGCCGCTGGGCCCTCTGCCCTGGAAGCTCACCTTCTCCTATGGCCGCGCGCTGCAGGCGGCAGCCCTCAAGGCCTGGAGCGGGCAAGGCCGAGAATGTCGCCGCCGCCCAGCGGGCCTTCGACCACCGCGCCCAGATGAATGCGCTCGCCGCTTCCGGCAAATGGTCGGAGAAGCTCGAGAAAAAAGCAGCCTGATTCAGTCTGCTGACAGCTACCTGAGCCTGGGGGCGGTAGTGTATCGTTGAACTCCAAACTGGGAGATCACCGACATGACCGCCCCTATCGATTTCTCGACCTTCGTCGCTCATTGGCGCGACATTGAAGGCGAAGACAACAACCACTATGACGGCTCGGACGAACTGCAGACGATCAGCGCCTCATACGGCAATGATTTCGGCCTGATGCGGCTCGGCATCCACCATGAAAGGCTTATGCCCGGCCGGCGGGTCTCCTGGCCCCATGCCGAGGCTGATGAGGAGGAATTCGTCTTCGTGCTGGAGGGTGAGCCCGATCTGTGGGCCGACGGCTATCTGAAGCGGCTGAAGCCCGGTGACGGCGTGGCTTTTGCGGCCGGTACCGGCCTCGCCCACACTTTCATCAACAATACGGAAACGGATGTAAGACTTCTGGTTGTGGGTGAGGCAACACGCTCCCGCAGCCGTATTCACTACCCACTTCACCCGCATCGCAACGCCGAAATTGGCGCGCGGCATTGGAAAATAGAACCTTCGCGGCCGCTTGGGCCCCATGACGGCCTTCCGGATCGGCTGCGTCAGAAGTCTTAGTCTAGTGCTTCATTTGCACTTCAAGCTTGGACATTTGGTCCTTGATTCGGAGTTTCTTGCGCTTCAGCTCGGCAATTTCGGCATCTGTCGAGGCGGGGTGGGAGAGGCACTCCTCAAGTTCCGCCTCTAAGGCCTTATGTTTGGCTGCGAGTTCACCGAGATGCGCTTGAACGCTCATCAGAGCCTCCTTTGTAGTGACCAAACAAGTTTGACACAGAGTTGGGGGCTTGTCGAACCCCCTGCAACGGCATAGGTGAGTGTGGAAAATCGGTGCATAACGGGGTGTCAAGGCGCCGGATGATCGACGGGACCGAAGAGAACCTTCTACAGACACGGCTCATGACGCTGCGGCAGCAACATCGCGATCTCGATGCCGCGATTTATTCTCTCGAGGCCTCGGGTACCGGCGACCAATTGCAATTGCGCCGGCTCAAGAAGATGAAGCTCCAGATCAAGGACGAGATCCAGAAGGTCGAGGACAAGCTGATCCCGGATATCATCGCATGACCAAAGCCAAGGTCGCGATCATCATGGGCAGCCAGTCCGACTGGCCGTCCACAATGAAATACGCAGCCGAGACGCTGAGCGAGCTTGGCATTATCCATGAAGCCCGCATCGTATCGGCCCATCGCACGCCCGAGCGGCTCTATGCCTTTGCCAAGGGCGCCCGGGAGGAAGGCTTCCAGGTTATTATCGCTGGCGCCGGCGGCGCCGCCCATCTTCCCGGAATGACCGCTTCCCTGACGACCCTGCCGGTGCTGGGCGTCCCGGTCGAAAGCCAGGCGCTGAAAGGCCAGGACAGTCTCTACTCCATCGTCCAGATGCCGCCCGGCATTCCGGTCGGCACACTTGCCATCGGCAAGCCTGGCGCCATCAATGCCGCCCTCCTTGCTGCCAGCATCCTTGCGCTCAATGACGATCCGCTAGCCAAGCAACTCAAGGACTGGCGCGCCAAGCAGACGGAAGCCGTGGCCGAGCGTCCGAAGGACGGCGCCTGATGAAGCTGGAAAAGCCTCTGCCGCCCAATTCCGTCATCGGCATATTGGGTGGCGGCCAGCTTGGCCGCATGCTGGCGCTTGCCGCGGCTCGTCTCGGACTGAAATGTCACATCTACGCGCCCGAGACTGAAAGCCCCGCCTTCCATGTCGCGGCCCGGCACACTTGCGCCGCCTATGACGATCGCGAGGCGCTCAAAGCCTTCGCCAGTGCGGTCGATGTCGTCACCTACGAATTCGAGAATGTGCCGGCCGGGACCGCCGCAATTTTGGGCGCTATCAGGCCCTTGGCGCCCGGCGCGGAGGCGCTCGCCACCAGCCAGGATCGTCTTGTCGAGAAAACCTTTCTGGCGAAGATCGGACTTACCACCGCGCCCTTCGCGGGCGTCGAGGATAAGGACGGCCTGGAGGAGGCCATCGCCAGGATCGGCCGTCCGTCCATCCTCAAGACGCGCCGCTTCGGCTATGACGGAAAAGGCCAGACCACGATCAAGGCCGAAACACTGCTCGATGCGGCCTGGGCCACAATTGGGGGGAAGGCCGCAATCCTCGAGGGCTTCGTCGATTTCGAGAAGGAAGTGTCCGTCATCGCTGCCCGCGGCTGGGACGGCTCCATTGCGGTCTATGATGTCCCCGAGAACCGGCACGCCAATCACATATTGCGCAAATCGATCGTGCCCGCAGGGATCGCCCCAGGCACCGCGAGGGCGGCGCGCGACATCGCGGCGCGCATAACAGGAGCACTCGACTATGTCGGGGTCATCGGGGTCGAGCTGTTCCTGGCCCGCGAAAATGGCAAGGAAAGGCTGATCGTCAATGAGATCGCGCCCCGTGTCCACAATTCCGGCCATTGGACCATGGACGCCTGTGCCGTGTCACAATTCGAGCAGCATATTCGCGCCGTAGCGGGCTGGCCACTCGGGAGCCCTGAGCGCCACAGTGACGTGGTCATGACCAATCTCCTCGGGCAAGAGGCTGAAAACTGGCAAAATCTCGCCAACGAGCCTCATGCCGGGCTGCACCTCTACGGCAAGGCGGAAAGCCGCCCGGGGCGCAAGATGGGTCATATCAACCGGCTGGCCCCTCGACAGGAGTGAAAGCCTGTGCTATTTCGCCCGCCAGCTTGAAAGGGGCAACCCTTTCGGACGGCCCGGTCATTCGGGCCAGTTTTCTATCATAACCCCTCAGGCAAAGGAACCGAGGCAAAACTCGTGCAAGTTATCGTTCGCGACAACAATGTCGACCAGGCGCTCAAGGCCCTCAAGAAAAAGATGCAGCGTGAGGGCATTTTCCGCGAGATGAAGCTCCGCGGCCACTATGAAAAGCCCTCCGAGAAGAAGGCCCGCGAAAAGGCGGAAGCGGTGCGCCGCGCCCGCAAGCTCGCGCGCAAGCGTCTGCAGCGTGAAGGCCTGCTGCCCGCGCCCAAGAAGGTCGTGAAGCCGTAATCATATTCCCGCTTGAGAGTGGGAAATTCATGAGGCCGGGGATTCCCGGCCTTTTGCTTTCTGATTGCCCGAGGACAATCAGGTGGCTTTACGGGCTGCAGCGATCTCGCCCTTGATCAGGGCCACGAGATCGGCATTGCCGGCGAGGATCGTGCCGGTCTCGAAAGGCGTCTTCTCTCCTTCCGCCGACATGGTGACCCCGCCCGCCTCGCGCACCATCAAGATGCCGGCGGCACTGTCCCAGGGATTGAGCCCCCTCGCCTGCATCACGTCGATGCGGCCGGCCGCCACATAGGCAAGCTCGAGTGCGGCCGATCCGATCTGGCGGATGCCCGCGACCTTGGGCTGGATGCGCGCGATTTCGCTCTGGAACTGAGCGTGGCGATCCTCATCGCCGATGATCGGAATGCCCCAGGCAACGACGCTGTCGGCAAGCGTCTTGCGCGCCGCGACCCTGAGCCGGCGATTATTGAGGAAGGCGCCCTGGCCGCGCTCGGCCGTGAACAGCTCATCGCTGATCGGATTGTAGGTAACGGCGGCGAGGAGATCGCCCTTGCGCTCGAGCGCAACCGTCAGTGCGAAGAAGGGAATGGAATGGATGAAGTTCGTCGTGCCATCGATCGGATCGATGATCCAGCGATGATCCTTGTCGCTGCCGGTAACGCTGCCTGATTCCTCCATGAGGAAACTGTAGCCCGGACGTGCTTTCTCAAGTTCCTCGCGGATCACCTTCTCGCAGCGCTTGTCGGCGGCGGTGACGAAATTTCCTGGTCCCTTGACCGAGACCTGGAGATTGGCGATTTCGCCGAAATCGCGCTGCACGCCGCGCGCCGCCTTGCGCACGGCATTGATCATGACGTTGAGATAAGCCGACTGGGCCAAGATAGGATCCTGAGTGAGGTGGGGAGAACGGGCCACGTCCTAGCAAGTCTCGCTTTCCGAGACCAGATCATTTTCTTGTTGTTCCCATGGCGGCAATGGCGAAGACTACATGGACAAATCCGGGGATACTCGATGAGCAACTACGCGAAGACCTATCAGAGCTGGCAATCCGATCCCGAAGAGTACTGGACCAAGGCCGCGCGCGAGATCGATTGGATCGAGCCTTGGAACCAGGTCTATGCCAAGGTCGACGGTCTCGACCGCTGGTTCGTCGGCGCCCTCTGCAATACCTGCTTCAACGCCATCGATCGCCATGTCCAGGCGGGCAATGGTGCGCGGACGGCGCTTATCTATGACAGCCCGCTCACCGGCACAAAACAGAGCTTCACCTACGCCGAGCTTCAGGATGAAGTGGCGACGCTTGCGGGCGTGCTCGTGGATCTCGGCATCGGCAAGGGAGATCGTGTCCTGATCTACATGCCGATGATCCCGCAAGCTCGTATTCGGTATGCTCGCTTGCGCACGGATCGGCGCCATCCATTCGGTCGTGTTCGGCGGCTTCGCCGCAGCGGAGCTCGCGACGCGCATCAACGACGCCAAGCCCAAGCTCATCATGTCGGCCTCTTGCGGCCTCGAACCTGGGCGCGTCGTCGCCTACAAGCCTCTGGTCGACAGGGCGATCGAGATCGCCACGCACAAGCCTGGCTCAGGACTGGTCTGGCAGCGCCCCGAACTCGCCGCCGACCTTACTCACGGGCGCGATCACGACTGGACGGCGTTGGTCGCCAAGGCGCGCGCTGCGAACCGCAAGGCCGATTGCGTCGCGGTCAAGGCGACGGATCCGCTGTATATCCTCTATACATCCGGCACAACGGGACAGCCCAAGGGCGTGGTGCGCGACAATGGCGGGCATATGGTGGCGCTCAAATGGACGATGTCGAACATCTACGGCATCGCGCCCGGCGAAACCTTTTGGGCCGCCTCCGATGTCGGCTGGGTGGTCGGCCATTCCTACATCGTCTACGCGCCCCTGCTCCATGGCGCGACCAGCATTCTCTTCGAGGGCAAGCCCGTCGGAACACCCGATGCCGGCACATTCTGGCGGGTGATCGCCGAACATGGCGTCAAGGCGTTGTTCACGGCGCCCACGGCTTTCCGCGCCATCAAGAAGGAAGACCCCGAGGGCAAATATCATCCGCAAGTATGATCTTGGGCCATTCCGCACGCTTTTCCTCGCCGGCGAGCGCGCCGATCCGGACACGGTGAAGTGGGCCGAGGAGAAGCTCGGCGTGCCGGTTATCGATCACTGGTGGCAGACCGAGACGGGCTGGCCGATCGCCGCCAATCCGGTGGGTTTGGGGCAACTGCCGGTGAAATACGGCTCCCCCACCGTCACCATGCCAGGCTATGACGTGCGCGTCCTCGATGAAGGCGGCCATGAGGTGAAGCGCGGGAATCTGGGCGCCATCTGCATCAAGACACCCTTGCCGCCCGGCTGTCTGCCCACATTGTGGAACAACGATGCGCGTTTCCGCGCCAGCTATCTCGAGCATTTTCCCGGCTACTATGAGACCGCCGACGCGGGCTTCATGGACGATGACGGCTATCTCTACATCATGGCCCGCACCGACGACATCATCAACACTGCCGGCCACCGTCTGTCGACCGGCGGCATGGAGGAGGTTTTGGCCGGCCATCCCAATGTCGCCGAATGCGCCGTCATCGGCATCGCCGATCAGCTGAAAGGCCAGGTGCCGGTGGGCTTCGTCGTGCTCAAGGCCGGCGTTTCACGCTCACCACAGGAAATCGAGACAGAATGCGTGAAGATGATCCGCGACCAGATCGGACCGGTCGCCAGCTTCAAGACGGTGATGATCGTCGCCCGTCTGCCCAAGACCCGGTCGGGCAAGATCCTGCGCGCCACTATGCGCAAGATCGCCGACCGCGAGGAATGGAAGATGCCGGCGACCATCGACGATCCGGCGATCCTCAACGAGATCACGCTTGCGCTGAAGGCGAAGGGACTGGGTTAGAGCCACAAGGGGGAAGGAAAATGCCCGGAAGCAGCGCGCAACCTACCGCGCTTGCGGCCCATAGAGCCGCTGGGCGGCATCGATGTCGGCCTTGGTCGGGCCCTTTCGCTTTTCGTCATAGCGAAAGTCCATGAGCGCGCCAGCGACACCAGGATGGTCAAGCCCGATGGCATGGCCGATCTCATGCATCAGCGTGTAGCGGATGTCATAGACATCGAGATTGCCATCGAAACCGATCTTCCATTTCGCCAACGGATTGAAGCAGATCAGCGCCTTGCGGATGGGCCGCAAGCCTCGCGGCTTGGTGCCTGACGAGGGCGGGTCGGCCGAGACGGTGAACCCGCGCTCTGCGGCGGGCGCCTCGGCCATCGGGCTTGCTTCAAGCTCGACATTGGTGAAAGCGCGCCCCGCCGGATTGCCTTGGACGCCGATCACGATATCGGCCCCAGCCGAATCTTTGGTCTCGACGAAGCTGAGGCCGGTGACCTCGGCCCATGCGGCAAAAGCAGCCTCCGCTTCGCTCTGCACCTGGCGAGCGGGCAGGCCCGTCTTCTCGATGAGTTCTTCGAAGGGCTGAAGTGATGCGCAATTGCGCGCCTCCGGCGACGTCTTGGAGTCCGCCGCGAACGCATAGGTCACTGTGGCGCCCGCGCTCCATTTGGGCTGGCCCCATTTGACCCAGGATCCTTCCAGTACCAGAAGCCGATGATCGGCTGCGTCGCAGATAGTGCTCGTCGCGACCGCCATGAAAAATATGGCGGCAGCGAACCTGCCCAGCGTCATGCCGTTAGTCCCTCAATTCACCCGTCTGTCGCAACTAGCGTCGGCACAGCCCGGCCTTTTCCCCACGGCAAACATGTTCTGCGCCAAGCGGTCTTGTCGTACAATTGAGCCGCGAACGCAATCCGCAAATTCACGAGTTCCCCAAAATTTGGACCGTGATCCGGCTACAACAAGGTGATAGGGAACTATCCGGCCAGCATCCAATTCTCCCATCATTCCCCAATGTCAGCTTCCACGATTCATTCGGCTTCTACAATTCATCGAGCGCGCTGGGCCATCGCGCTGACCTTTCTCATTCACGGCTTCGTCGTGGGCAGCTGGATTCCACATATCCCCCTGGTCAAGGAAAGGCTCGCCGTCGGCACCGGCATCTTCGGTCTGGCGCTGCTCGTCATTGCCTTTGGCGCTATCATCTCGATGCCGCTGTCCGGCATCCTCATCAATCGTTTCGGTAGCGCGCGCGTTACCGCCATCACCGGTGTTGCTCTCTGCTTCGCTTTCATCCTTCCGCCGATGATGCCGGACCTGTGGACCTTCCTCCCGGTGGCTCTCATATTCGGCGCGGCGATCGGCAGCATGGACGTCGCCATGAACGCGCATGGCATCGCGGTCGAGAAGGCCTTGCGCCGGGCGACCATGTCGCTTCTGCATGCAGGCTTCAGCATCGGCGCCATGACAGGGTCGCTCATCGGCGCTTTGGCGCTCAGAGTGATAGGCGACGCCGGACATATATCTCTGAGCTTCGCGCTGGCCCTCATCCTGTTCGTTCCGGCGACGCGGTTCTTCCTGCCCAACGCCAGCGATAAGGGATTGTCGGGCGAGGGTTTCGTGTGGCCGACGCGGGCGACGATCGGACTTGGGCTCCTGTGCTTCCTCGCTCTGATGGCGGAAGGCGCCGTTGTCGACTGGTCCGGCCTGATGCTGCTTCAGCGCTTCCCGCTCGATGCCAGCACGGCAGCCTTGGGCTTTGCATCCTTTGCCTGCGGCATGTCGGTGTCCCGGCTTCTCGGCGACTGGCTGCGGATGAAATTCGGCGCCGTGCAGTTGGTGTGCTGGAGCGCGCTCCTGATGGCTGCCGGCCTCACCGCGGCTCTCGTCATTCCTTCCGTCGCCATTGCGATCATTGCTCTCGGCTTCGCCGGCATCGGCATCGGCAATGCCGCGCCCATCCTTTTTGCCGGCGGCGGCCGGCTCGAGCCGCAGGCGCCGGGCCGCGGCATTGCGGCGGTGACGACCCTCGGCTATGCGGGCTTCCTCGCCGGCCCGCCGCTCATCGGCTTTGTCGCCGAGATTACCGGACTGCCGCTCGCGCTCGGCCTCGTCGTGCTGGCATCTCTGGTGATCGCTGCCTCTTCGCGGGCTGCTGGCGCCGCCGATGCCTATTAGCTAGGATTGCCGGAACATGCGCACGATCCGAAATAGCGGATGCGGGTTCGTGCGCTAACATGAGGGGGGCGTTGATGGACAGGCCGGATTTCACGGGCAAGATCGTGGTCATAACCGGCGCGGGGCGCGGGCTGGGTGCCGCCTTCGCCGTCATTCTTGCCGATCTGGGTGCTGAGGTCATCATGACCGGCCGCAATACCGAGCAGGTCACGACCGCGGCCGAAGCCATCGGCCAGCGCACCGGCAAGCGTCCGCAGACGCTGGTCTTCGACCTTGCCGATCCGGGCCAGGTCACGCTCACCGCCAAGAAGATGCGCGATGAGATGGGGCATATCGACATCCTCATCAACAATGGCGCGCAATGGCTGCCGGGCCGCATGGACGAGCATGATGCCTATGCCATCGTCAGCACCATCTCTTCCGGGCTCACCGGCACGCTGCTCTTCACCCGCGGCCTCATCAAGCCGCTCGAGGCCTCGGGTGCGGGCGACATCCTCAACATCATTTCGATCTCAGGACTCCCCAATGTGCCGCTGCATGGCGAGTCGATCGCCTTCCATGCCGCCAAGCACGGCCAGACCGGCATGACTGAAGGCTTGCGCCAGGAATTGCGTGGCCGTCCCATTCGCGTGAGCGCGCTCTATCCGCCCAACCTGGTCGACATTTCGCCGCTCGATGCCGTGGCCTGGGATGCGCCGCGTCCGCCCTCTTCATTCGCCACCAATCGCGATATCGTGGAAGCCGGGATATTCGCGCTCTCGCGTCCGCGCCATGTCGTGCTGTCCTCCGTCGTCATCGATCCGGAGCACGGCGGGACGTTGCCGGACTGATCGCCATCTGCAGGCAAAGCATGGAAGAATGAGAACTCAAGGACCGAACCACCATTGTAACGGGCGCCGCGCGAGGCATCGGCCGTGCTTGCGCCGAACGCCTTCTCGCCGAGGGTGCGCGCGTAATCCTCGCCGATA
This sequence comes from uncultured Alphaproteobacteria bacterium, assembly GCA_963841765.1. Taxonomy (GTDB): domain Bacteria; phylum Pseudomonadota; class Alphaproteobacteria; order Rhizobiales; family Aestuariivirgaceae; genus Taklimakanibacter. The sequence goes on along the minus strand of CAWJDZ010000017.1, from coordinate 87,386 downwards.
TCAACGACGCGGCGGGCTCCGCGGCGGCGGCGGCGCTCGGCGACATGGCCCACTACCTTCATTGCGATTTAGGCGAGAAAACCTAAGTCGACAGAATGGTCGTGGACGTCACGACAAAGCATGGTGCCATCGACATCCTCATCAACAATGCCGGGATCAGCGCCTCGGGCAACATCCTCGAGATTTCGGAGGCGGATTTCGACAAGGTGATCAGGGTCAATCTCAAGGGCGCCTTCCTGATCGGCCAGGCGGTCGCCCGCCAGATGGTGAAGCAGGTGGAGACCGGCAGCAAACCAGGCGCGATTGTCAACATGTCCTCGGTCAACACGGTCGTCGCCATCGCGGGCACAAGTGCCCTATTCGGCCTCCAAGGGCGGCATCAATCAACTCACCAAGGTAATGGTGCTCGGCCTTGCCGAACACGGCATACGCGTCAATGCCATCGGGCCGGGCTCGATCATGACCGACATGCTGACGACGGTGAATGCCGATCCGGATGCGCGCCATCGGCTGTTGTCGCGCACACCTCTCGCCCGATTCGACGAGGCGGCCGAGGTCGCCGCGATCGCGGCCTTCCTCGCTTCCGATGATGCGAGCTATATCACCGGCCAGACGATCTATGCCGATGGCGGCCGGCTGCCGCTCAATTATACGGTCCCTGTCAGATCGTGATCAAAGCGTGGGCGCTGCACCGGAGCGCCGCCCTCGCCCGCGCGTTGCCTGCGGTAGCCGGAGGGCGTGTCGCCGAAATGGCTGCGGAAGCAGCGATTGAAATAGGACATGTCGGTGAATCCCGCATCGCGCGCGATGACCGAGATCTTGAGATTGCTTTTCTCGATATCGCTCAACTGCGCCTCGACGATCTTGAGCCGCCGGACGAGCACATGTTCGGAAAACGTGCGGCCGCTCTCTTCGAGCAGGAAATGCACATAGCGTGGCGTGACGCCGAGCTTTTCCGCCACAATGGCGGCGCTCAACCGGCTGTCGCGGATATTTCTTTCGATTTCGCGCAGCACGGCGGCATGGCGCACCGCCCTGATCCCGCGTCGTTCGGCCAACTGCCGCGTCTCGCCGTCGACGCCAATCGCCATGCTGATGAGGTCGAGGAGATGCTCGCCGAAGATGCGCGCTTCGCGTTCATCGCCCACCACGTCACCGCCATGCAGGCCGTCGAGATAACCCGCCAGCAGCTTCACCGCCATTCCGGTATTATTGAGCTTGAGACCGGCGAAGCGCTTCACATGCGGCACCATTTTCGCGATGTCGGCGCGCGCGACTTTCAAAGCCCAACAATGGGTCTCGGTCTCCATCTGCAGCCCGCCGGGTTCGTTGTTGTCGCAGATGATGCCTTCGCCCGGACCGACCCTGACGGGCTCTTCGCCTTGCGTGCACACCATGCCGCCTTGCAGACAGATCACGGCGGACACCGCATCGCGGCCATCGCCGGCGAGCTCAGGCGTGCGTACATAGCTCGCGACGGTGGCGGTGATCCTGGCCACATCGATGTTGCCCAGCAGGCAGCGCTTGATCGTGCCTGAGAAACGCATATCCGGCTGTGCCGCATCAAGCGCCGGGTGGCGGACCAATTCCTCGCAGAACACCGGAAAGCGCTCGCTGTCCGGCAACGCATTGGTGCTGAATTCATGCCAAACGAGTTTGTTCATCTCTATGCCGCTTCATTGTGAACGAGATCGGCACGGGGGCCGGTCTCCGCTCGGTTGCCGATCGGCGCCGGGTCGAACGACCCGGCATCCGTGAAGGTGAGTGGCCTCTTCAGTTCCAGGTTGGAGCTCAGCACGATCGGCCAAGACCAAGTCCCGGCAGTGAATAGGTTGAACATCTATTTGCATGTTGTGTTCACAACATAACACTTGCATACTGAACGGACGCTTGCCGGTCCATTCATGTGCAGTTCACAACCGCAAAACTGAGGCTTTTGCAGTCGTCCGGCGCGAAATGAAGATAGAACTAAAGCGAAATAAACAGGTCGTAAGCTGGTTTCTATGTTGCAGGATTGATGTTGTACTTACAACATAAATGAGCAGAAAGCCAGCGTTCTCTGTTACAAAAGAGCGAAATAATTTCAGGAATAGCCGGCGGCAGCCAGGCGTAGGCCGGCCGTGTCATCTCAAAATGAGGCCTAGTGCTCTTGCCTTTCAGTCGAGCGCAATCACCTGGCCAGTTATCGCGCCCTCCACGCTCTTCACATAGGCAAATCCGACGCGCTCGGAGGGGACGGGGACGTGACCGGGAAAGAAGCCTTCGTATTTCTTGGCGGAGGCTTCAAGGACGGTCGGGCTTACCACATTGATGCGGATGCCACGCTCGAGCTCGATGGCGGCACTCATGGCGAAGGCGTTGAGGGCCCCGTTTACGGTCGAGGCATTGGCGCCCTTGCGGATTGGATCGCGGTCGAGGACGCCGCCGGTCAATGTGAAAGAACCGCCGTCATTGATGAGCGACTGGCCGATGAGGACGACATTCACTTGTCCCATCAGCTTGTCTCTGATCCCGATCATGAACTGGTCTTCGGTCATGCCGGCGAGCGGCCCGAAATGTGCATGCCCGGTGCAGGCGACGACCGCATCGAGCTTGCCCGCCTCTTTGTACATGTCGGCAATCGACTGGCGATCGAGCAGATCCACCGTCACTTCGCCTGCCGAGCGCCCGGCGGTGATGATCTCATGCCGGCCCTTGAGCGCAGCGACAGCGGCCTGGCCCAGCGTGCCATGCGCGCCGACGATCAGTATGCGCATTATTCGTTCTCCGACGGCGCCTTGAGGCCTTTGAGCTTGGCGAAGACGGAATCGGCATCATATTCCTCCTCATCCGATTTCTTGGGCTTGGACTCCGCCTGCGGCATCGAGGGCGGCGGTTCCGGAGCCACGCTGGCAGCGGCCGGGATTAAGGTGCGCACCGGCTCGGCCTCGGGGGTGACGCCGCGACCGGCCTTGCGCGCCGCCTTCTGCACGGCGAAATCGAGATCGATCTGCGAGCACAGGCCGAGCGACACCGGGTCAACCGGCTTGATATTCGGCGTGTTCCAATGGGTGCGGTCGCGTATGGCCGCGATCGTCGACTTGGTCGTGCCGACGAGCTTCATGATCTGGGAATCGGGAAGCTCCGGATGATAGCGGAGCAGCCAGGCAATGGCGTCCGGACGGTCGCCGCGCTTGGACACCGGGGTATAGCGCGGTCCCTTGGTCGCCTTCTGCACCGGGATATTGACCTTGGGCTCGAGCAGCCTGAGCCGGTAGTCAGGATCCTTCTCGCCCTTTTCGATCTCCTCGCGGGTGAGTTGGCCGCCGGTCACCGGATCGAGGCCCTTGATGCCCTGCGCGACATCGCCATCGGCTATGCCCTTCACTTCGAGTTCGTGCAGGCCGGCGAAATCGGCAATCTGGCGGAAGGTGAGCGCGGTGTTTTCGACCAGCCAGACGGCGGTGGCCTTGGGCATAAGGGGTGCGCGTGACATGGGGTAAAACTCCTTCAGAACCGATCGGCTCTGTGATCTCAAAGATCAAAAATGAAGTGGAATGCGGGTTATATAGGCGCGCCGCCCCTTAGGGTACAAGCATAATCTTGCCGACATGGGCGCTCGATTCCATGAGCCGATGCGCCTCGGCCGCCTCGGCCAGCGGGAAGGTTTGATAGATTTGCGGCCTGATCTTGCCGCCCGAGAGAAGCGGCCAGATCCTGGCCTCGAGCGCCCGGGCGATCTGGGCTTTCTCGGCGACGCTCCTTGGCCTGAGCGTCGATCCCGTGAGGGTCAGGCGCTTCACCATGATCGGCAGGAGATCGACCTCGACTTTGGAGCCTTTCAGGAAAGCGATATTGACGATGCGACCATGCATGGCCGCCGCGGCGAGGTTGCGCCCGACATAGTCGCCCCCGACCATGTCGAGAATGACATCGACGCCTTTGCCCTGGCTTGCGGCCCTGACGATCTCGACGAAGTTCTCGCTCCGATAGTCGATGCCGCGCTCTGCGCCGAGCTTTTCACAAGCCCGGCATTTCTCGGGCGAGCCAGCGGTGGCAAAGACGCGTGAACCCAGGTGATGCGCCATCATGATGGCGCTGGTGCCGATGCCGCTCGATCCGCCATGGACGAGCAGCGTCTCCTTCGGCTTGAGCGCGGCGCGCTCGAAGACATTGGTCCATACCGTGAAGAAGTTTTCCGGAATGCCGCCAGCCTCGATGAGCGAAAGGCCCTGGGGAACCGGGAGTGCATTGTCCTCGGCCGCCACGCAATATTGGGCATAGCCGCCGCCCGGCACGAGGGCGCAGACCGCATCGCCTTCGTTGTAGCGCTTGACGGATGCGCCCTTGGCGACGACATGCCCGGCCACTTCGAGGCCGGGTGTGGAAGGTGCGCCGGGCGGCGCCGGATAGTGGCCCTGGCGCTGGAATACGTCCGGCCGATTGACGCCCGCCGCCTTGACCTCGATCAGGATTTCATCGTCCTTGGGTGCCGGCACCGCGAGCTGCTGCGGTTTCAGGACTTCGGGTCCGCCGGGTTCCGTAATGGCGATGGCGGTCATCTCACGGGGCAACGCGGTCATTCGAAGCTCCTCAAAGCCGATCGCGCCAAGAGTGAATTTTTTATCGGCGCTTGTCGAGGTCGCTGGCGCGAGCATCGACGCCGACAGGGTCACGTAACCGGGCAGACTTGCAACCTTGGGAAGCCGGGGCCAAAATGCCGTTGGTTTTCATATCGTCAAGGAGCAGGCCCATGGACCTCGACGACATTCGTCCGATTAAGAAATCCGAGATCGTCATTGGCGAGGACCTCGCTTTGCTGTCGGTTGCCGAACTCGAACATCGCGTTCATCTTTTGGAATCCGAGGTCATCCGCATTCGCGAGACGATCGCCGGCAAACAGTCGAGCAAAGCCGCTGCCGACGCATTCTTTCGCAATTGAGGGGGCCGTTCAAACTCTTTTTGCGTTAAGCAACCGTTTCGTTAACCAATCGGTAAGGGATTCGGTTGTATTTTTATCAATGTATCCAGTCATCTGGATTCTCCGAGTGGCTCCTGTCCACTCTGTTTGACGCCTCCCTGTTAGAACCTTTAGCCGCGCTTTTGCGCGGCTTTTTTTTGCCCGGCATTTGATCCTCTTCTTGGCCCGGCTCTTGCTCCACGACCCCTGCAAGGCCATTTTCTGTGGATTGTGGCCTAGAATGAACCAGGATTAATCCTCCGTTAATCCCGATTCGTTGAGGGTGCGACGGACAAAAAAAGAGAGAACCGATTCTCATGAAGGCTCCAGGCGATAGTTCCGGAAGTGACCGCGATGAAGGCCTGGTCGATTTCCTCGCACGGTTTACCGCATCCGAGCAATTCGCCGGAATATTCAAGGAAGGCATGGGGTTAGTCGAAGAAACGGCTAACTATCTGGATGGCCCCGGCCGCCAGGATGCCCGCCTGCTCGACCGTACCGGCGCCATTGCCTACGCGACCGAGAGCATGCGGCTCACGACCCGTCTCATGCAGCTCGCCTCCTGGCTCCTGCTCCAGCGCGCGGTGAGCGCCGGCGAAGTCTCGCTCTCCGATGCGTCCAAAGAGAAGCACCGCATCAACCTCTCCGAGATCGGCGCCGGCCATACGCTCACCGGCTATGATCAGCTTCCCGTGGCCCTCAAAGATCTTGTCGATCGGTCCCTGCGCCTGCATGAGCGAATCCATAAGCTCGATGAGATGCTGGCAGCCAAGGCCAGGCTGGGAAATCCGCAGCCGAGCCCAGTCAGCCATCAGATCGACCGGCTGGCCCAGGTCTTCAAAATGGCACGGGGCTAGGTTAAATCACCTACTTCTCACCGGATTATCGAGTGTCAATTCGAGACGCCTGCCTTCTCTTGAAACGACCCAGCGCCGCCTGCAAATGATAAAATCGTGGGGGCGGTCCCCTGTCTCGAGTGAGACGAGATCTCCCATCGCGCATCTCGGACCAAGCGCCAGCCCTTCGAGCTCATTCTCGAGCCGATGGCGCTTGGCATAACGCAGGGCGCTGTCGGTCAGGCGCACGATGCATTTGCACATTGGTAGGGCCGTGGCTTCGTCCCTATGATCCTCGGGCGATTCGACTGGGGGACTCTCCGTCATGACTGTCCGTCTTTCCAAGATCATCCTGTGCCTGTGCCTGACGGCTTTCGCCTTTCTGGTGACTTTCGGCAATATCACCGATTACGGTTCGAATTTCGCCTTTGTCCAGCATGTGCTGAGCATGGACACGACCTTTCCCGGCAACAAGCTGATGTATCGCGCCATCACCAGCGAGCCTTTATGGCATGCCGCCTACTGGTTGATCATCCTCGGCGAGGGCGTGACGTGCCTTCTCTTTTTCATCGGGGCGCTTCATCTCTGGCAAGCGCGCCATCGAACAGGCACAGGCTTCAACCACGCCAAGCGGTTCGCCATCACCGGCGCGACCACGGGCTTCCTCGTCTGGTTCTTCGGCTTCATGGTGATCGGCGGCGAATGGTTCGCGATGTGGCAGTCGCAAACCTGGAACGGACAGGATGCCGCCTTCAAGTTCTGCGTCGCTGTCCTGGGCGTGCTGATCTATGTCAACCAGCCCGATAGTGATTTGACCCGATAGAACAACGGACACAGAATCACCTGCCAAGCCATGCCGTGAGCCTTGACCTTTCCCTGACCATGCCGTCCTGATTGAAGTAGTGAACACAAAAGTGTGCCCATGAGTTTTCGAACGCCATTTCCATGTCACCCGTGACCGACGTGGTGCCCAGCCCGATTTCTGCGTAGGTAAACTCGAAACTGCCACTCGGACGCGCCAGCGCAATATGGAATGGTTGGCCGGTAAATTCGTTGATCTTCGGCCTGCCGCTGCTCCGCATGACTCCCGGTATCTCCACTCTTGCGGTTCTGCGCTCCAGATCCGCCTCGAGATCGATCGGCAGAAACAGCGTCTTGCAAAAATCCGAGCATGTGGACGCAAATACGGCGAAAAGATTGCTCAATGGTACGCAGGCCTCGCCTGAGACGATCGTTTCAAGCGCAATCCGTTGAGCTTTATCCGCACGCTCGTCGATGACGATCTGGCGCTGGCCGTTCCCGTCCTTGATTTCGCCGGGCCACTTGTACAGCGCCGCCCAGTTCAGGCCGGCGAGCGGCGTGTCGTCGAAATGGCCTTCCACGATGTTGCCGACGAAGGCCGACTGACAATAACCGTGGGTACTCGGCAAGTTGAACTGGCAACCGCAATTCATCGCGCAACTGCAGTTGTCGTAGGTCTCACTCTTGAATAGCCATTGATTGGTCATTTCAGCGCACTCCTAGCCATTGACAATTCTAGTGTGCCTTGCGCCCGAAGTTCTCGAATGCCTGCGGCTCTGAAGAGCCAAAACTGCGCGTCCAGCACATTAGCATCAAATGCCAGAACAGTGCGACTCGCTCGTCGAACTCGTGAATCTTGCCGTTTAGCGGTCCGTGTGGCCGAGATCGCGCTCGGGCGCCACTTTGTCGCGCACCAGTTGCTTCAGCGTTTTGATATCCGGAAAGCCGCCATCGCGCTTCCTTTCCCAAATCAGCGCGTCATCACACGCAATCTGAAATACGCCGCCGGTGCCCGGTATGAGAACGACCTCGCCCAAATCGGTGCCGAAAGTCGAAAGCAATTCCTGCGCCATCCACGCCGCGCGGAGCAGCCATTGGCATTGGGTGCAATAGGTGATGGCGATGCGGGCTTTGTGGGTCATACAGCCCCATCATATCCGATCTATGGTAGCCGAAGACAAGAAGGGACGCGCTTCGGGCGTCCCTTCGGATGGCGCAATAGCGCAAATTGGCGTCACATGCCGAGATCGCCGCGCAATTCCGATTTCGCTTCAGCGAATTCCGCGTTGAAGTCGTCATGCTGCATGAAGATAGCGGCGATCACGCTGCCGGAGATTTTGCCCATTTCCAATCGGAAGGATAATGAATGCCCCCAACCACGCGATTGTGGGCTGACTTCCCAGATGAGGAGGCGCCAAAAGGCGCCCTGACGAATTTTTAATCCAGCCCGGTTGTCACTTGTTGAGGAAGCCGAACTTCTGCTTGAACTTGCTGACCCGGCCGCCGCGGTCGACGAGCGTCTGCTGGCCGCCCGTCCACGCCGGATGAGACTTGGGATCGATGTCGAGATTGAGCGTGTCGCCTTCCTTGCCCCAGGTCGAGCGGGTCTGGAATTTGGTGCCGTCGGTCATGACCACATTGATCGTGTGATATTTGGGATGAATGTCCTTTTTCATGGCGTAAACTCTCTTGAGGCGCGTGGCTCGGCGCCGGAAAACTGCAAATTGAAGGGTTTCGGGCGGCGTCTATACAGGAGGGGGCTCCTGCTTGCAAGTGCGGCGGCTTGGCGCCTTCATAGGCCCTGGAGTCTGGTCTAACTGGAGCGCGATGACCCGTTCATCCAAAGATACTGTCCTGTCCCGACCGGCCGGCAAGAGCCTCGAGCCGCTCAAGCGCTTTCTGCCTCTCCTCGGGCGCTATCGCCTTCAAGTGGCCCTGGCCTTTCTCGCCCTGGTAGTCGCCGCGGTTGCCACCCTCATCGTGCCCGTGGCGGTGCGCCGCGTCATCGATCATGGCTTTTCGGCCGACGGCAACATCCTCATCAACCAGTATTTCGCCGTGATGCTCATGGTCGTCGCCGTGCTGGCTGCGGCCTCGGCCACGCGCTTCTATCTCGTCACCTGGCTCGGCGAACGCATCGTCGCCGATACGCGCGATCTCCTGTTCAATCACCTCCTCGAGCTGAGCCCGGCCTTCTTCGAGGCGAACCGCTCGGGCGAGATCGTCTCCAGGCTCACTGCCGACACCACCCAGATCAAATCCGCCTTCGCGACCTCGGCCTCGATCGCGTTGCGCAATCTGGTGATGCTGGTGGGGGCTGCCGTCATGATGGTGGTGACGAGCGCCAAGCTGTCGGGTCTCGTGCTTCTCGCAATACCACTGATCGTCCTGCCGCTCATCTTCTTCGGCCGCAAGGTGCGCTCGCTGTCGCGCAACGCCCAGGACACGCTCGCTCATTCGGCCGCCTACGCCCAGGAACGCCTGCTGGCAGTGACGGCGGTTCAGTCCTTTGTCCAGGAGATGACCGCGGTCGACGCCTTCCGCGAGGCGACCGCAACCGCCTTCAGGGCGGCAGCCGAGCGCACCTGGGCTCGCGCCTTTCTCACTGGTGCCGTCATCTTCCTGTCGCTGGGTTCGGTGACCATGGTGCTGTGGTATGGCGCGCGCGAGGTCATTTCGGGCGCCATCACGGCAGGCGCGCTCAGCCAGTTTGTGCTCTATGCGGTCCTTGCCGCGAGCGCCCTGGGTGAACTTTCTCAGGTCTGGGGCGAGATCCAGCTTGCCTCGGGTGCCGCCGAGCGCATTTCCGAACTGCTGGACGAGAAGCCCGCCATAGCGCCACCTGCCTCTCCCATCCCCCTGCCCTCGCCGCCCAAGGGAGAGATCGCTTTCGAAGGTGTGAGCTTCCACTATCCTACACGGTCCGAGGCTTCCGCTCTGGAGGAAGTGAGCTTCGCGGTGACGCCTGGCGAGACGGTGGCGCTCGTCGGTCCTTCGGGGGCCGGCAAATCCACCGTCTTCGCGCTGCTGCAGCGTTTCTATGATCCGCAAACGGGCCGCATCCTGATCGATGGCGTCGCTGTCAAATCGGCCGATCCCAAGGATGTGCGGGCGCGTATTGCCGTCGTGCCGCAGGAGACCGTGATCTTCTCAGGTACCGTCCTGGACAATATTCGCTTCAGCCGGCCCGAGGCGTCAGAGGCCGAGATCCGACAAGCCGCACGCGCCGCTCATGTCGAGGAATTCGCGCAGAACCTGCCCAGGGGCTATGACACCGAGGTCGGCGAACGCGGCATCAAGCTTTCGGGCGGCCAGCGCCAGCGCATCGCCATTGGCCGCGCGATCTTGCGCAACTCCCCCATTCTGCTTCTCGATGAAGCGACGAGCGCGCTCGATGCCGAAAGCGAAGCTTTGGTCCAGGAGGCGCTCAGGGAGCTTACCCGGAACCGCACCACGCTGGTGATCGCCCATCGCCTCGCCACCGTCAGGAGTGCGGCGCGCATTCTGGTCCTCGATGAGGGGCGGCTGGTGGCGCAGGGTCAGCATGGCGAGCTCACCAAAACCAACCCGCTCTATTCGCGCCTCGCCGAGCTTCAGTTCAGCGCACAGTCGGCGTGAAAGCCGTGGAATTGAGCCTGGTTTAGCGCTCGGTCAGCTTGAGCTCGATGCGGCGATTGCGGGTCTTCGCTTCTTCGCTATCGCCCGGATCGAGTGGCTGGAACTCGCCGAAGCCGGCGGCCACCAGATGCCTGGGGCTCACTCCCTGGGTGATCAGGTAGTTGACAACAGCGATCGCGCGCGCCGACGACAATTCCCAGTTCGATTTGAACACCTGCGTCACGGGGTCCGTATCGGTGTGGCCATCGACTCGTAGTACCCAAGCGATGTCGGCGGGTATTTCCGCTTCGAGCTCCTTGATGGCGGTGGCGAGCTTGTCCACCTCCAGGAGTCCCGCAAGCTGGATGTCGGCCGAGCCCTTGGGGAACAGCACCTCCGACTGGAAGACGAAGCGGTCGCCGACCACCAATATGTCGGAACGCTGGCTCAGGATCTTGCGCAAGCGGCCGAAGAATTCCGAGCGGTAGCGGGTCAGCTCCTGCACTCTCTGCGCCAGCGCTGAATTGAGCCTTTTGCCGAGATCGATGATCTGGGCCTGGTCGGTCTTGGAGCGCGTCTCGGCATCGGTCAGAAGCCCGTTGAGGGTGGCAATCTGCCGGCGCAAAGCCGCAAGCTGCTGACTGAGGAGCTCGACCTTGGCGAGCGCCTCCGAGGAAATCTGCTTTTCCGCATCAAGCTGGGTGCGCAAGCCCGATACCGCGGTACCCGCACTTTCCCCTTTGGCGCTCTCGCCTTCGAGCTGAAGCGTGAGGCCGGCCGACTTCGCCTTTTCGTCATTGAGATCATCGCCGAGCGTCGTGAGATTGAGCTCGAGCTCCGCCTTGGCCGTTTTCTCCAGCGCCAGCAACTGGGTGAGCTCGGCGATCTGCGAGCGCAATTGCCCGAGCGCGCTGTCCTGACCCGAAATCTCACGCGCGAGCAGGAATTGCGCGACGATGAACACCGACAGCAGGAAGGTGATGACGAGGAGGAGCTGCGCCATCGCGTCGACGAAGCCCGGCCAATAGGGCGCCTCATAGTGCCGCCGGCGGCGGGCAAGGGCTTGCGCCATGGACTATTCCTCGTCCTCGACCGCGGCCGCCTGGCTGAAGCGGCCGGTTGAGGCCGGCTGCTTGGTGGTGCGCAGTATGAGCTTTTGCATCTCGTTCTGCTGCACCTGCTGCGCCTGCGCCCATTGCCGGACGATCTTCTGTTCTTCGCGCATCTGCTGGACGAGGCCCGCCACCGCGTCGGCGAGCTTCTCCATCGATTCATTGTCCTGCGCCGAGAGATTGGGCATGCCTGTCGCCAAGCCAGGGCCCCCTACATCAGTCGCGAGCGCGTCGTCGAGTGTTTGGTTGATGCGCTCGATGCCTTTCTGGAGGCCGGCGATGTCGACTCTGAGATGACCGGGGACAGCGAGTGAGCCACTCTCGCCCGCCTGGATATCGGTGATCGTCGACAGCCAGTCTTCGAGATCGTTGTAGAAGCGGTTCTGCGCCTGGCTCGCCTGCAGCTCGAGGAAGCCGAGGATGAGGGAGCCCGCAAGACCGAAGAGCGAGGACGAGAAAGCAAGGCCCATGCCGGAAAGAGGCGCCTCGAGCCCCGACTTCAGTTCCTCGAACACGGTCGCCGACTGGGCGGAGGAGACATCGAGTGAGCGGATGGCATCGCCGACCGAGGACACGGTCTCGAGCAGGCCCCAGAAGGTCCCGAGCAGCCCCAGGAAGATGAGGAGCCCGACCATGTAGCGCGAGATGTCCCGGGCTTCATCGAGGCGGGAGGCGATCGAATTGAGCAGAGAGCGCATCGAGATGGGCGACAGCACCGTCCTATGCGGCCGGTCGCGAAACAAGGTCGCCATCGGTCCGAGGAGCCTTGGCGTGTGGGTGAGTTCCAGTCCGGGATTGATGATTCGGAAGCCATTGACCCAGTTGATCTCGGGCCACAGCCGCCAGACCATCCGGAACGAATAGATGACGCCCAGGAACAACGCCCCGATGATCACCGCATTGAGGCCGGGATTGGCCATAAAGGCCCGTTGCATATGGGGAAATAGGACAACCGCAAGGATGCTCACGACCAGCATGAAGACAAGCATGCGGACGAGATAGACTTTAGGCAGTTCGAGGACAGTGTGCTCTTTTGAGTTGGCCATGGTCGCCTTCGGAACCTCACAAGCGGCGGTAATGGCGTCAAATCTAGACGATTGCGTGGCGGCTTAACAGCGAGACCATCAAGCTTTTCGTGCCCAGTGGATTACGAAGCAGGAAATCGGCCTATTTTCCCAAAGTTGGGCCGCTGCTCTGCCCAGTATCGCCTCACATCGCCTTGACGATCTCTTCCGTCATCTTCTTGGCGTCGCCGAACAGCATCATCGTGTTGTCGCGGTAGAACAGCGCGTTGTCGATGCCGGCATAGCCTGACGACATGCCGCGCTTGATGAACATCACCGTGTTCGCCTTCCACACTTCGAGCACCGGCATGCCGTAGATCGGCGATTGCCGGATCGTCCTTGGCGGCGGGATTGGTCACGTCATTGGCACCGATGACGAAGGCGACATCGGACTGGGCGAATTCGGAATTGATGTCCTCGAGCTCGAACACCTCGTCATAAGGAACGTTGGCTTCGGCGAGCAGCACGTTCATATGGCCCGGCATGCGGCCCGCCACCGGATGGATCGCATATTTGACCGTGACGCCCGCCTTCTTCAGATGATCCGCCATTTCGCGCAGCGCATGCTGCGCCTGCGCCACCGCCATGCCGTAGCCCGGCACGATGATGACCGAGCCCGCATTCTTCATGATGAAGGCCGCATCATCCGCCGAGCCCTGCTTGACGGGTCTCGCCTCCGCACCACCGGCCGCGGCCGTCGTCTCGCCGCCGAAGCCGCCGAGGATGACGCTGATGAAGGAGCGGTTCATGCCCTTGCACATGATGTAGGAGAGGATGGCGCCCGATGAGCCGACCAGCGCGCCGGTGATGATGAGCGCCGTATTGGCGAGCGTGAAGCCGATGCCCGCCGCCGCCCAGCCCGAATAGGAGTTGAGCATCGAGATGACGACCGGCATGTCGGCGCCGCCGATCGGCATGATGAGCAGGAAGCCGAGCGCCAGGCTGATGATCACGATCAGCCAGAAATCGACGGCGCTCTGGCTTGCGAAGAAACCGTAGATGAAGAACACGAGCGCGAGGCCGAGCGCGATATTGATGTAGTGCCGGCCGGGCAGGATGATGGGCTTGCCGCTCATGCGGCCATCGAGCTTGAGGAAGGCGATGATCGAGCCCGTGAAGGTGAACGGCACCGATGGCCGCGCCGAGCGCCATCTCGATGCGGCTCTGGGCGTGGATCTCGCCATTGCTGGCGATGCCGAAGGCGTCCGGCGCATAAAGGCGGCGGCCGCGACGAACACCGCGGCGAGGCCGACCAGCGAATGGAAGGCGGCGACGAGCTGCGGCATGGCCGTCATGGCGATGCGCCTGGCGGTGACCGCGCCGATGGCCGCCGCCGATGGCGATGCCGGCGATGATCAGCACCCAGGCAAGGCCGCCCGAAGGCGCCGCCAAGCGCAAGGTCGTGAGGATGGCGATGCGCCATGCCGCTCATGCCGTAGAGATTGCCGTGCCGCGACGATTCCGGGCTCGACAGCCCGCGCAGCGCCATGATGAACAATGCGCCGGCGACCAGATAGAGGAAGGCAGCGAGCGAGGCCGACATGCGCTTACTTCCCCTTCTTCTTGTACATCGCCAGCATGCGCTGGGTGACGAGGAAGCCGCCGAAGATATTCACGGAGGCGAGGATGAGCGCGAGGAAGCCGAAGATCATGGCGAGCGTCGAGCCCGAGGCGATGGCCCCTGCGCCGACCGCGAGCAAGCGCGCCGACCACGATCACCGAGGAAATCGCATTGGTCACCGACATCAAGCGGCGTGTGCAGCGCCGGCGTCACGTTCCACACGACGTAGTAGCCGACGAAGACCGCCAGCACGAAAATCGCGAACAGCGAGACGAAGGGATCGATGCGCATCTGTTCCATCGGGAGGTCCTTAAGACTTGAACATCGGATGCACCAGCTCGCCGTCCTTGGCGACGAGCGTGCCCGTGATGATCTCATCTGTCCCAGTCGATCTTGAGCGCGCCGTCCTTGGCGATCAGCAGGGTCGAGGAAATTCTGCGAGGTTCTTGGCATAGAGCGGCGAGGCATTGCCGGCGAGCCTGCCCGGCAAGATTGAGAGTGCCCATGATCGTGACGCCCTTGTGCGTCACGACCTCGCCGGGTTTCGACAGCGGGCAATTGCCGCCGCGCTCGACCGCGAGGTCGACGATCACCGAACCGGGCTTCATGGTCTCGACCATCTCTGGCGTGACGAGCACCGGCGCCGGCCGGCCCGGGATGAGCGCGGTGGTGATGACGATGTCCTGGGCCTTGATATGCTCGGCGACGAGGGCCGCCTGCTTGGCCTTGTCTTCCGCCGAGAGTTCCCTGGCATAGCCGCCCGCGGTCGCCGCATCCGCCACATCGGCGAAGACGAATTTGGCGCCGAGGCTCTTGACCTGCTCTTCGGTCGCCTTGCGCACATCGGTCGCCGAGACGATGGCGCCGAGCCGCCGCGCCGTGGCGATCGCCTGCAGACCTGCAACGCCGACGCCCATGATGAAGACCTTGGCCGGCGGCACCGTGCCCGCCGCCGTCATCATCATCGGGAAGGCGCGGCCGAATTGCGCCGCCGCATCGATCACCGCCTTGTAGCCGGCGAGATTGGCCTGCGAGGACAGCACGTCCATCGATTGCGCACGGGTGATGCGCGGCATGAGTTCCATGGCGAAAAGGGTGAGCCCCTGCCTTGGCCAGCATCTCGAGCCCGGCGCGGTCGCCATAGGGATCGAGGATGGCGGCGACGATGGCGCCTTTCTTGAGCGTTTCGGTGGTCCTGGCCTCTGGCCGGCGAACGCTGAGCAGGATATCGGCGTCCTTCAGCACAGCACCGCCATTGACGACCTTGGCGCCGGCCCCGGCGAAGGCATCGTCCGAAATGAACGCCCCTGCCCCCGCACCCACCTCGACGGCGACCTCAAGTCCCTTCTTGATGAAACCCTTGATCGTGTCGGGGGTCGCCGCAACGCGGCTCTCGCCCGGAAAAGTTTCGGCAGAGACCGCGATCTTCATATCGAAGGGCCCTAGCTGACGCTGATGGCGGTAATCAGTCCGAAGATCACAAGAACGCCGAGCGAAAACAGCCAGCGCTGCGAGCCTGAGCGGGCATCGATCAGGACGGCGATGATGCCGATGATCAACCCAGCAAAGCCGACGAAGACGCTGAGCGTGTGGCCGAAGGCAAAGGAGCATAAGGCGACGAGCACGAAGGCGCAGATGAGGCCCAGCGCCACGGACCCGCGCACGAAATTGGCATAGGCGCTTCGATGCGCCGCAATGTCCAGGTGATGGTCGACCGATTGCTCCGCCATGTCGAAAATCCCCTCGAAAACCATAGAATCCAGGGAGCTTACCTAGCCTAGAGCCTCAAGGCCTGCAAGAACCGAGGGCCGGCGCGGCGATAAGTCCCATGAGGCGCCATCCTCGCCCTTGGACAACGGTTAGAGCCCCGCCCCGGCCAGCGCTTTGCGCTGCCGCGCCGCAACGCTATCGACGCTGAAACCTTCCAGCGCTTCGTTGAACAGGCGGTAGAAATTGAGCTCGGCGCGCAAGTGGATGAACACGCCGCCCAATCCAATTGCCGCGCGATCCATGAAGACGAATTCGCGCGGCACCCTGACCGGCCCCTTCTCCTTCAGCGCCCGATGCACGGTGAAAGCCTGCCTGCGGCCATATTCGGCGGGTGAAACATCGCCCGCGATGGCGCGCACCCGATCTTCCATCAGGGGTCCGTAAATGAAGCGTGCCCAGATGTTGAGGATATCGATGAGCTCATTCGAGAGCCCTTCGAAGCCCCAGATCTCATAGGCATGAACGATGCGCGCGCGATCATTGGCCATGAGTCCGCGATAGAGATCGACCACACCCTCGACGAAACGCGGCGGGAAGATGCGGATGCAGCCATAATCGAGGAGATTGAGGCCTCTGGGCGTGCCCCCCACATCGACGGCCGCCGAGTAGTTGCCGAGATGTGGGTCGCCATGGATCACGCCGTGGCCGCAGAACGGCGTCCACCAGGCGGCGAAGAGATGCCGCGCCAGAAAATTGCGCGTTTCGAGATCGCGGTCCTTGAATTCGAGGAGCTTGCGCCCTTCGAGCCAGCTCATGGTGATCAGCCGGCGAGTCGACAATTCGGGATCGACCACCGGCACATGGATGCTCGCGTGATCCTTCAGGATTTCGGTGTAGAGGCGGATATGCTTTGCCTCGCGGATATAGTCGAGCTCCTCGCGCAGGCGGGCCGCGATCTCCTGGCCGACCTCGGTCGTATCGATTGCCGGATTCATCCGCTTGTGCAGGGCGAAGATAACATTGAGCTGCTTGAGATCGGCCTCGACGGCTGAATCCATGTCGGGATACTGCAGCTTGCAGGCGAGCTGCCTTCCATCGAGCGACACTGCGTTGTGCACTTGTCCGAGCGACGCGGCATGCGCGGCTTCGTGAGAGAAATCGGTGAAGCGCGTCCGCCACTGAGGCCCGAGCTCCGCCGCCATGCGCCTTTTGACGAAGGCCCAGCCCATGGACGGGGCCTGCGACTGGAGCTGCGCGAGTTCGGCCGCATAGCCAGCCGGCAGCGCATCGGGAATGGTGGCAAGGAGTTGCGCCACCTTCATGAGCGGGCCCTTCAGATTGCCCAGGGCTTCTGCCAGAAGCTGGCCTTCCGCCGCCGACCCTTTCTCTCCGCCGAGCAGCCTGCCCGCCGCGATGCGCGCGACGGCGCTGCCGACGCCTGTTCCGACATTGGCATAGCGCAGCAATCGTCCGGTCAGGCTGTTCTCGTCGTCGGTCACGCGATCCTCAAACGGCTTCCATTGCCTCGAGCTCGTCGATGAAGCCTTCGATGACCTTGAGGCCCTTCTGCCAGAAGGTGGGATCGCTCGCATCGAGGCCGAAGGGCCTGAGCAGCTCACTGTGATGCTTTGTGCCGCCAGCCTTCAGCATGGCGAAATATTTCTCCTGAAAGCCCTCAGCACTCTCGCGGTAGCGCGCGTAGAGCGAGTTCACCAGACAGTCGCCGAAAGCATAGGCATAGACGTAGAAGGGCGAGTGGATGAAATGCGAGACATATACCCAGAAAGTCTCATAGCCCTCCGAGAAGGCGATGCCGGGCCCCAGGCTTTCGCCCTGGACCTCGAGCCACAGCGCATTGATCTGATCGGCGGTGAGCTCGCCCTCCTTGCGCGCCGTGTGGACCCTGCGCTCGAAAGTGTAGAAGGCGATCTGGCGCACCACCGTGTTGAGCATATCCTCGACCTTTTGGGCGAGCATGGCCTTGCGCTTCTTCGAATCCTTTGCGGCGTTGAGCAGCGACTGGAAGGTGAGCATCTCGCCGAAGACGGACGCCGTCTCCGCCAAGGTCAGCGGCGTCTGCGCCATGAGGGCGCCTTGATCAGCGGCGAGCACCTGATGCACGCCGTGGCCCAATTCATGGGCGAGCGTCATGACATCGCGCGTCTTGCCCATATAGTTGAGAAGCACGTAAGGATGCACGGAGGGGACTGTCGGATGCGCAAAGGCGCCCGATACCTTGCCGGGCCTCGCCGGCGCGTCGATCCATCTGCTGTCGAAGAAGCGGCCGGCAATTTCCGCCATTTCGGGCGCAAAGCCTCGATAGGCGGTGAGAACGGTCGCCTTCGCATCGTCCCACGGCACTTCGCGCGTGTCCTCCTGGGGCAAGGGCGCGTTGCGGTCCCAATAATCGAGCTTCGGCTTTCCAAGCCATTTCGCCTTCATCTGATAATAGCGGTGCGACAGGCGCGGATAGGCTTGGCGCACCGCCTCGACGAGGGCAGCCACGACCTCCGGCTCGACCCGGTTGGAGAGATGGCGGGCATCGGCAATGTCCTTGAAGCCACGCCAGCGGTCGGAAATCTCCTTGTCCTTGGCGAGCGTGTTCATGATGTGGGTGAAGAGCCGCAAATTGCTCTTGAAGGCATGGGCCAGAGCTTCGGCAGCAGCCTTGCGCTTGGTTTCCTTGGCCGCCATCAGCAGCGTCAGCGTCGGCTCGAGCGGCAGTTCCTCGCCATCGACGGTGAAGCGCATGCCGGCCAGGCTCTCGTCGAACAGGCGGTTCCAGGCCGAATAGCCGGTCTGCGATTTCTCCAGCAACAGTTCCTCGAGCTTGTCGTCGAGCTGATAGGGCTTTTCCTTGCGCAGATTGTCGATCCAGGGCCGGTAGTGAGCGAGCGCCGCCACCTCCATCTTCAGCGCCAGTTCGTCATCGGCGATCCTGTTGAGCTCCAGTTCGAAGAACAGCAGGATCCTCGAGATGTCGGTCAGCCTGGCGTTGGCATCGCCGTAGAATTTCGCCCGGGCAGGATCGGTCGTGTCGCCGACATAGTAGAGCTGCGCATAGGAACCGGTGCGGCCGAGGAGATCGCTCAGGCCTTCATAGGTTTTTACGGCGTGGGCCAGATCGTCGCCCGAGAGGGCCGCAAGCTTTCCCTTGTAATTGTCCGCGAAGCGCCTCGCCTCCGCCTCGCCGCGCTTCATGTCGGCGCCAAAGGCAGGGTCGTCCGGCGAGGCATAGAGATCGCCAAGATTCCATTCGGGAAGGGAACCGAGTTTCTTCGAAGCGGCAGCAGAGTCCATAGGCGGGCATCCGATCTTGGGGTTTGTGCTGATATGGCCCATGCACCCTTCGGCGGCAATAAGGGATGAGATGCTGGCTCCGCAACGTAAAGCAACTTTGGAAGGCTATGGACAGGAGATGAAACTGTCCCCATTCTCGCCAGGTCTTTAATCGCCTCTTTACCCTTCTTTGTCACAGTCGGCCGCGATGGGGAGAGGCCACGGCGCGGCTGGGCGGCGCGCCAAAGGGCAGCTTTACCCGAGCGGCTAAACAGTTGAGTGGTATCGGTCAAGCATGACAGCGCGCGTCCTTATTGTCGAAGACGATCCAGCCCAGCGACGAATACTGGAAGAAATGATGAAACGGTTCGGTTTCGATGCGGCAAGCGTCGACGACGGAGCCAAGGGTATCGATATTCTCGCCGGCGCGTCCGGCGGCCAGATCGAGCTCGTCATTCTCGATCTTGTGATGCCGGGCATGGACGGGCTTGAATTTCTTGAACGCATGACGGCAGTGCGCGGTCACCTTCCGGTGATCGTGCAGACCGCGCAAGGATCGATCGAGACAGTCATCAAGGCCATGCGTGCCGGTGCCGACGATTTCGTGGTTAAACCGATCTCGCCCGAACGTCTGCGGGTTTCGGCGCAGAATCTTCTGAAGGTGAACGCGCTCACCGAAGAGGTCAAACGTCTCAACAAGAAGGTCGGCGGCGCGCTGACCTTCGATGATCTCATTGCCTCATCGGCGGCGATGGCGGGCGTCATCAGGCTCGGCCGGCGCGGCGCCCAATCCAATATTCCCATCCTGATCGAAGGCCAGTCGGGCGTCGGCAAGGAGATTATCGCGCGCGCCATTCACGGCGAGAGCGACCGGCGCGGCCGTCCCTTTGTCGCCGTGAACTGCGGCGCCATCCCGGAAAACCTGGTGGAAAGCATCCTTTTCGGGCACGAAAAAGGATCCTTCACCGGCGCCACGTCCAAACATATCGGCAAATTTCAGGAGGCCGATGGCGGCACGCTGTTTCTCGACGAGGTGGCGGAATTGCCGCTCGACATGCAGGTGAAGCTCCTGCGCGCCATCCAGGAAGGCGAGATCGATCCGGTCGGGTCGAGGAAGCCGGTCAAGATCAATATCCGACTGATCTCGGCCACCAACCGCAACATGATCGAAATGGTGAAGGCCGGACAGTTCCGCGAGGATCTCTATTACCGGCTCAATGTCTTCCCCGTCATGGTGCCGCCCCTCAAGGAGCGCAAGGATGACATTCCGGCCCTGGTCAATCATTTCATCACCCGGTTCGCTGCCGAGGAAGGGCGCAAGGTGCACGGCATCGATCCCAATGCGCTGACCATGCTGCAGGGCTATAACTGGCCGGGAAACGTCCGCCAGCTCGAGAACACTGTGTTCCGCGCCATCGTGCTCTGCGAAGGCGATGTTCTGGAGATCCAGGATTTCCCCCAGATCGCCTCGCTGGTCGAAGGCTATGAGGTGAAGATTCCCGATCTGCCGCCTCCGCTGCAGCCTGCGCCGGTACATCCGCCGGCATCCCGTTCGAGCGGGGCCGTCATTTCGGACGGCATGGCGCTCGGCATCCCAGCGGTCACCGATGGCGGGCATATCCGCAAGCTCGAGGAAATCGAGGCCGACATGATTCGCCTGGCGCTGCACCGCTATCGCGGCCAGATGTCGGAAGTGGCCCGCAAACTCGGCATCGGCCGCTCGACACTTTACCGCAAGATGCGTGACCTCGGACTCGAAGACGCCGAAAACGGACGCTCGACGGCATGATTTTGCCATATTGCTCCATGAGTTGCGGCAAAAACGCTACACTCCTCGTTTAATATGACGGTTGGCGTCTTGAACCGTTGAAATGCCACGAAGCGGCGGTTAGCTATGTCCCCAGCCATGGGAGAAGACTGACAATGCCGCTGACGCGGGGACTAACGGCGACCTCTGCGCTTGTTCTGACTCTGTTCCTCCTGTGCCCTACGGCGCAGGCCGAAACCGACTGGTTTGGGCATGACGACTCTGTCGTAAAGCGACCCGGTTCGATTTTCGAATATTTCAGGCGCAAGCGCGAATGGCGCAGCCGCGAGGTTCGCCGGTATCTTCTGCCCGGCCCGCCTATCCAGAATGCGCCGGCGATCGAAAAGGACGTGCCAGAGGCGCCGCTGGTCTATCGGTCCGAGAAGTTGCAGGCGCTCAATGCCGAAAGTTTCGAGGAAGCCGAACCTCGGGAAGCCCTTTCGGTCGCCATCTATCGGGAGTTGTTGAGCAAAGATGCAGCGATCCGCGTCACGCCTGAGGAGAGGACGGCAATTCTGGACGTCTACCGGGCGGGCGGCTTCAAGCCGCTCTGGACGACGGCCGACGGTCTTGATCAGCGCGGCCAGGATATTTTGGCTCTGTTGGCGAAGAGCGCGGACGAAGCCTTGGAGCCCACCGACTACCTGCCTCCCGCCCTTGGCTCCTTCACCGACAGCCCGACCATGTTCAAGGGCGACCTGGTGCATCTCGCCCGTCTCGATCTCGGCCTCACCGCCACGGTCCTGAAATATGCCCGCCACGTCTCCGGCGGCCGCCTCGTTCCCAATCGGCTGACGAAATACAATGACATCTCGCCCGAGCCGGTGGATCCAGCGGCGGCTGTCAAGGTCCTCGCTTGGTCGCCCTTCCCGCTCGACTATCTGGAGAGCCTTGAACCGACCCACCCTGCTTTTGCCTTGCTCAAAGCGGAGCTTGCAAAAAAACGGGCGCTCTTGCATGTGGCCGAGAGCGAAGCGATTCCGCCCGGCAAAAGAGTGCAACCCGGTGATGAAGATGACCGGCTTTTGCTCGTTCGCCACCATCTCGAAAGGCTGGGCTACCTGAAGGCCACGAGCGCGCGCCCGAAGCATGCGGCCGCAAGCCCGGTTCTCGGTCAGGATATGACGGAAGCGCTCAAGGCCTTCCAGACAGAGGCGCAGCTAAAATCCTGGGGTGGTCTCGACCAGGCGACCGTCAATGCGCTCAACGACCGCACCGAACGGCGCAATGTCGCCAAGCTCATCTACAATATCGAGCGGCTGCGCTGGCTGCCGAAGGATCTCGGCCGCAAATATGTCTTTGTGAATCAGGCCGCCTATCAACTGCAAATCATCGATAACGGCCGCGAAGCCTGGCGCACTAAGGTGATCATCGGCAAGCCCCTCACCCAGACGGTTGCTTTCCACGACCAGATGGAGTCCGTAGTCTTCAACCCGTCCTGGGGCGTTCCGCCATCGATCATCCGCAAGGAGATGCTGCCCATTCTCAGGCGGGATCCCTCCTATCTCGACCGCTTGGGCTATCGGGTCATCGCCAGGAATGGGCAGATCGTCCACTCCAGCTCGATCAACTGGTCAGCCTATGACAAGGGCGTCCCCTTTTCGGTCCAGCAGCCCCCGAGTGACGACAACGCGCTTGGCGAAATCAAATTTCTGTTTCCCAATTCGCACAGCATCTATTTCCATGACACTCCGGCGCGCTCGCTGTTCGACCGCTCGGCCCGCGCCTTCAGCCATGGCTGCGTGCGCGTTGAGAATCCGCGGATCTTCGCTGAATTGCTGCTCGGCTTCAGCGCCGAGGAGGTGGCCAAGCGCATTGACAGCGGCAGAAGCCAGAGCGCCAGGGTCAAAGGCGATATCAAGGTCCATATCACTTATTTCACCGCCTGGCCCGACCAGAACGGCAAGATCATCTATCATGATGACGTCTATGGCCGGGATCAGCGCATGGAATCTGCGATTTCGGCAACAGCTGTGGCGGCAAAGTGACCTCGCGGCCTGTCCTAGAGTGAAAGGTCTTTTGACTTAAGCCGCTGTTAATCATGGTGATTTAGATTAGCCTTCGGCAAGTGCTGCCTAAGAGTGGCCGCATTCTTGTCGCAAGCATGGAAGTAGTGTAATCCGTTCAGGACGGATGCGCTTTCGGGATAATAGTAGGGGAACCGGGGTTCCGGTCTAAAAGTACGAATGGGTTTGCTGGCCGCTGCAAACGGACTCCATGGATCTGTTATCGCGCGCGCGAAACGGATCGCTCTCACGACGGCTTTGGCCGGGGCCCTGACCACGGGCCTGTATTTCGGATATGGCCATGACGCGACGGCCGGCGGCGAGACCCGCACCCTCTCGCTTTATCACGTCCACACCAAGGAAAGCCTCACCATCACCTACAAGGTGGATGGTCGCTACATTCCTTCCGCTCTCGAGAAGATCAACTATCTCATGCGCGACTGGCGCCGCAAGGAAGTGATCCGCATTGACCCCAAGACCATCGATCTCATGTGGGAGTTGCACGCGGATCTGGGCTCCACGCGTCCCGTCCACATTATTTGCGGATACCGTTCGCCCAACACCAACGCCTTCTTGAAGCGCATCGGGCGCAACGTGGCCAAGAAGAGCCAGCACATGGTGGGCAAGGCGATCGACCTCTATTTCCCTGATGTCCCGACCGAAAAGCTGCGCAATAGCGCGCTTGTCCGTCAGGTCGGTGGTGTGGGCTACTACCGCGGAGCTAACGGCTTCGTGCATATCGATTCCGGCAAGGTTCGCACGTGGCCGCGCTTGGCGCCCATGCAGCTGGCGAAGATTTTCCGCGACTACCGCAAGACTGTCGGTGCCCGCCTGAATCGCGACGATCAGATCCTGGTGGTGACGTCTGAATCCGACAATGATGCGATGAAGTCCAAGATGGCGAGCCTCGCTGCAACGGACTATGACGATGAGGACGCCGCCGAAACGGCCGTTGAATTTGCGGCGCAGGCAGATGAGACAGCGGCACCGGTGCCGCGCGCGAAGCCGGCGCAGCGGCCCGCCGAGGTGGTCGACAAATATCCCATACCGTTGCCCCGACCCAAGCCGATCGAAGTTCTCATGATGGCAGCCGCCAATATGAAGATCGAGCCCGCTGCGGCGCCACCGACCGATGTCCAGACGAACTTCAAATCGCGCTTCGATTCCGAGTCGCTCGGCGTTATCGCTGGTGCCGAATTGATGGCCGAGGAACCGGATGTGGCGCAAACGGCCAATGTTTCCGCCAAGGGCAGCTTTGCCGATTTGCTGCGTGACGGGACGGCCGAGAATGTGCCGATGATCAAACCTCTGACCACGGCCTCTGCGAGCGATGACGACCTTTTCTGGTGGCCGAAGCAGTTGACTTTCAGCCCCGACCAAGCCATCCGCCGGGACGGCGCGCCGCAGCAGCTCGTGCCGGATGACAGCGAGACGATCGCCGACATGGCGACTCCGCAATTGTCCTCGTCGAACACGTTGATGGTTGCGCAGGCCAATGCCGCAACGCCGCCGTCGATCCCCGCGCTGCAGACCACGTCGAGCAGCAAAGGCGATCTCCTCGAGGTCAACCGGTCGAGCAAAGGCAGCATGCTGATGAACGAACCGGTTGCGATGCGGAAGAAGCGTCAGTCACTGAGCGATTTCATCCGAAGTCTTACCGGCACCAACTGATCGGTCTGGGCCTGTCCGGCGTTGTGGACTCACGCAGTCTGGAACAAATCCGTCAGCTTTGATCGATGTTGTCGATCCGTCCTTCATCGAGAAGCTGGTGTTCGGCGAGCGTGAGATAGGTCCCCTGGCGCTTCATCGTCTTCTCATCGAGTGCCGAGACTTGGTCGCGCCAGCCGGAGCCTGGATGGTCACGAGCGAGCAATTGTTTCGCTCGCGTCAAGATCAATCGAGATCGCTCGTCCATGAAATTCAGTTCTTTGCAGGTTCAGCTGTTTGATCGGCGAATGCCGGCATTTCTGCGGCACCGGGCGAGCGGCAGTGAGGGGGTTTCCCAGCGTTCAGCTGTGTCAGGCCAAGCCAAGAATCTTCAACGCCGGCAACACGATCAGAAGTCCGACGGTCAGACCGCCGCCGGTCATCCGCAACAGCATCTCAAGAACTTCCGAACTTTCGGGGGTGGGTCGGCTCAACGGATGCTCGCTCATAGTCGGGCCCTCGGATTTTTACCTCGCCATCAATGCGCAAGTCCCCGAGTGGTTCCTCTCGATTCAGGCTTATTTTACAAATTTTTAACCATGTTCGGCCAGAGCACGAATGGGGCATTCGATGCCTTTCATTGCGCATCAGAGAACGCAAAAATTCAGTTCGGAGTTTTCGCTTCGGTTCACAAAGCGAACCAGACGATCTTCGCTGCGCCTGGCGCGCATCCCGGCGAAGTGGAATCACTTCGCCGAAAAGGATTTGCGCCAAATCAATATCTTGGAGCAAATCCTCATCGCCAAAGTCTTTAACCCCGGATCGGGTCCGGGGCAGGCCTTTGGCGGGATTTGCTCTAGTCTTACTGCGTCATAGACTAGGTCCAAGAAGCGCCGATCTCAGGCTGCTGCTTCGGCCGGCAGCATGCCCAGCGCGTTCAGATAGAGATCGAGTATCGCTTCCTCTTCCTCGCGCTCATGCCGGTCCTTCTTGCGCAGGGCGATGACCTTGCGCAAGATCTTAATGTCGAACCCGTTGGCCTTGGCCTCGGCATAGATTTCCTTGATGTCGCCCGCGATGACTTTCTTCTCCTCTTCCAGCCTTTCGATGCGCTCGACGAGGCTGGTGAGCTGACCTTGGGCGAAACTGGTCTTGGTATCCATGGCGGGGTCCGGTCCTGCTAGTGCTTGTGGGTGGATTTGAAGGCCGCGTCCTGGGCCGGGCTCGCTTCGCCCTGATACTTGGCCTTCCAGTCGGCATAAGGCATGCCATAGACAAGACTGCGCGCGTCCTCGCGCGTGATCGTCAGGCCCTTGGCCTTGGCAGCTTCCTCATACCAGTTGGACAGGCAATTGCGGCAGAAGCCGGCCAGATTCATCAGATCGATGTTCTGGACATCGGTGCGCTGGCGCAGATGCTCGACGAGACGGCGAAAAACCGCCGCCTCGAGTTCGGTTTGGGTCTTCTGGTCGATCATCATGAACCACCTTTCATAAACGCTTCGAGGATCGGCGCCAGCCGCGAGATCCATTCATCCACACCTGTTTGCCGGGCGATCAGGTCCTGACGGATCTCGATTAGGCCGTGCCTCAGGCCGCGGTTTGTCCCATGGGTATATAGGGTGTCGCCCTCGAGCGCACCCGAATAGGGCTCGTTGTCGCCGACACATAGATCGCCATAGGCCCTCAACGCGCCGAGCAAGAAATGCGCAAAGCGATGATCCTCATCCCATAGGACGCCCACATGCCAGGGCCTGGCGATGCCCCTCCAATAGGGGGTAAAGCTGTGGATCGAAACCAGGAGTGGATCCATCCCTTGCGCCAAGGCGGCATCGATCTCAGCGGCGATGGCGGCATGGTAGGGGCGGTAGAACCGGGCAAGGCGTTTCTCCCGCTCGGCCTCACCGATATAGGCGTTGCCCGGAATGATGGCGCCATCGGAAACCCGCATGATCAGCGTCGGATCATCGGCGCCGCGATTGGGATCGATCAGAAGGCGAGAAAAAGTGGCGAAAAACGCCGGACAATCAAGCGTAAGGGCAAGGCCGCGCGTCACCGCCTCGACCCCGATGTCATAGGCGATATGCCGGTCGAACTGCTGCAACGGCAATCCGAGCGCGTCATACTCCGCCGGAAGCGAATTGCGGGCGTGATCGGCAATGAGGATGATTCCGCGCTTCAAATCCCCGGAAATCCTTGCAAAACTCTCATTAAGTCTTGTTTCAAACATTGCGGGTTCTATAGGGGGTCCGAAATGGCCAGTCATCATCTTGCCAAACTTGCTGGCAGGACTAAGTGCGGCACAACGTCGGCATGCGGTCTAGCTGCCCTGCCGACAGTTGACGCCTGCTCACCGACAGGGAATGTTATGTCTGATTCGATAGTATCTCTGGAGGCCATGGGACGGATGGCACGATGGCCGGCAACGATTGCTGCCGCAATTCTGACTTTGGCCTTCACGACTGAGGTCGCCAAGGCCGATCTCAAGCTATGCAACAAGACCGCGAGCCGCGTCGGCGTGGCACTCGGCTATAAGGACAAGGAAGGCTGGGCCTCCGAGGGCTGGTGGAATATCGGCGCCAATGGTTGCGAAACTTTGCTCAAGGGCCCCCTCATCGCGCGCTATTATTATATTTTCGCTGTCGACTACGACAAAGGCGGCTCCTGGGGCGGCAAGTCGATGATGTGCACCAGGGACAAGATCTTCACCATCCGCGGCATCGGCAACTGCCCCGAGCGCGGCTATCAGAAGACCGGCTTTTTCGAAGTCGACACGAAAGAGGAAACTGATTGGACGATTTCGCTGTCTGGCGAAAAGACGGCCACCGGTAATCCAGCCCAGTGAGACGCAATCGTAGCGTCAAGATCATCGCCACGCTCGGGCCCGCCTCCTCCAGTCCGGACATGATCGAAAAGCTATTTCTGGCGGGTGCGGATGTGTTCCGCATCAACATGAGTCATACCGCGCACAAGCTCCTCGAAGAGCTGCATGGCTCGATCCGCCAGGTGGAGGCGAAGCTCAACCGCCCGATCGGCATCCTCGCCGACCTTCAGGGTCCGAAGCTGCGCATCGGCGCTTTCAACGGACAAGGAAGCGCGCATCAAGGCGGGTCAGCTCTTCACCTTCGACACCGACCCGGCGCCCGGCGACGCAACACGCGTCTATCTTGGCCATCCCGAGATATTTTCCGCCGTCAAGCCGGGCGACAACCTGCTTGTCAATGACGGAAGATTGCGCGTCGAGATCACCGATGTGAAGCCCGACCGCATGGTGACCACAGTGGTATTCGGCGGCACGCTCTCCGACCAGAAGGGCCTCAATCTGCCGGACACGATCCTGCCGATCCCGGCCTTGACCGACAAGGACCGCGCCGATCTCGATCTCGCCGCTCATATCGGCGTCGACTGGATCGCGCTCTCTTTCGTGCAGCGTCCCGATGACGTCGCCGAAGCCCGCAAGCTCATCGCCGGACGAGCCGGCGTCATGGCCAAGATCGAGAAGCCTTCGGCGGTCAATGCCCTGCAGGAAATCCTCGAAATTTCCGACGGCATCATGGTAGCGCGCGGCGATCTCGGCGTCGAACTGCCGCTCGAGACCGTGCCGGCCCGCCAGAAGCAGATCACCCGCGCCGCCCGCCGCGCCGGACGTCCTGTGGTCGTCGCCACCCAGATGCTCGAATCGATGATCATCGAGCCGGTGCCGACCCGCGCCGAGGTCTCCGACGTCGCCACCGCCGTCTATGAAGGCGCCGACGCCATCATGCTCTCGGCCGAAAGCGCCACCGGCAAATGGCCCGACAAGGCGGTCGCCACCATGGACGCCATCGCCCGATCGGTCGAGAACGACGCCTTCTATCGCGGCATCATCACCGCCCAGCGCAAGCGAACCCGAGCCGACGAGCGCCGACGCGATATCGGCCGCCGCCCGACAGGTTGCCGAAACCCTCAATCTCTCGGCCATCGTCTGCTACACGGCCTCGGGTTCCACCGGCATTCGCGTGTCGCGCGAGCGCCCGGATGTGCCGATCATCGCGCTCACGCCGATCACGGCCACCAGCCGCCGCCTTGCCCTTGTCTGGGGCCTGCATTGCGTGCTTGACCGACGACGCGCATGACCTCGACGACATGGTTTCTCGCGCCTGCAACATCGCGCGGGCCGAAGGCTTTGCCGATCCCGGCCAGCGCATCATCATCACCGCCGGCGTTCCGCTCGGCACGCCCGGCGCCACCAACATGCTGCGCATCGCCTATCTCAATCGCGACTGATTTAAGCCCGACGCGTCCATCGACATTTCGCAGGAAGCGCAGGCTTCAGATCGGCCGCTCCTGGCTTTCAATTTCCTCGAGCGCACGCTTGACGCCGTCCATGTGTGGATTGAAGCTCAGCGCCTCCTCAAAGGCGGCGCGCGCCGCAGCGAGTTCGCCCTGCTGGCGCTTGATCATGCCACGCCCGGAGAGGGCACCGAAATGGCGCGGTTCGAGCTCGAGCACCTTGTCGATGTCCTTGAGCGAGTCATTGTAGCGGCCGATCAGAAAATAGACCGTCGCCCGCTTGTTCCACGCTTCGGGATAGTCGGGATGGACTTCGATGACGTTGTCGAGGATGGAAAGGGCGGTCGCGGTTTCATTGACGGCGGAGGCCTTCATCGCCTGGGCGAGTAGCGCATCCGCGGTCGCGCTGTCCGATGTCATCCATAGCGACCATATCGATTGCTCGATGCGCTGGGCTTCCGCGTCATCGGTGCTCTTGATCAGGCGAGCAAAAAGCTTGTCGACCTGTTCGGAGCGGATCTCGGCGGGCTTGAGTTCGCGCCACCGCCGGAATGGCTTCAGGACTTGCTTCACGCGCCGATTGAGCGGCAGCGCCCGAAGCGAAGAGCAGAAGGGCGAATGGAAGGAGAAGACTGCGCCAGAGCATCATTGCGGCAGTATACAACGCAACCGATGCGGCAACAAAATGATCACCGCCGGGGGGCGCCGCAGCGGTGATCACAAAACCGTGGAGATGAAGGTCAGCCCTGGCGAGCCTTAAAGCGCGGATTGGTCTTGTTGATGATGTAGATGCGACCCTTACGCCGCACGAGGCGATTGTCGCGATGGCGTTTCAGGAGCGATTTCAACGAGTTACGGATCTTCATGACAATCACCAAATAAATCGCACCCATTCCTTTGGGAAGGGGTGCCTCTTTCGGAGGCGGGACCATAGTGTTATGGGCGTTGCCTGTCAATTCCAGCGGGTTCCGATCTGATGCTCACACCGCAATTTGCGCTCACCCTTCTCGTCCTGATGGCCGCTCTGCTGCTCACCGCTCGAATGATCATCCTGGAGAAGCGGCCGCGAAAGGACCTCAATCCGCGTCTGATCCCGACAACCCCGGTCATGATCGCCAGCGGCTTTGTTGCCCTGCTCGCGTTCATTCACTTGATCAATCTCGTCGGAATTCACACCGGCCGCTACCATTAGACCAATACAAGAGGCGCCCGCGCACAGGCACGGACGCCTTCATCTCAACCGTTCAGACTGTGATTAGGCCGCCTTCTGGCTTTCGATGACCTTGGGCGCGCTCTTGGCGCTCTTGACGGCGATCGTACGCGGCTTCATCGCTTCCGGAATCTCGCGCTTCAACACGACATGGAGCAAGCCATTGTCGAGTTCGGCGCCCACGACCTGCACATAGTCGGCGAGCTGGAAGCGGCGCTCGAAGGCTCGCTGAGCAATGCCCTGATGCAGGAATTCGGTCTTCGATTCGGTCTTGTCGGCCTTCTTGCCGCTGACGGTCAGCATGTTCTGCTTCACTTCGACCGTAACGTCGTCCTGACCGAAGCCGGCGACCGCCATGGTCACCCGATATTCGTCGTCACTGACGCGCTCGATATTGTAGGGCGGATAAGCCGGAACCTCGAAGCTTCCGACATTGTCGAGAAGCTGGGCAAGGTGATCGAAGCCTACGGTCGAGCGATAAAGGGGGGAAAGATCAAACATTGTGCACATCCTCCTTGAGCAAGGTGCAGTTGCGTTCGGCCCATCGGGATTGATCGGGCCATTTCAAATCCGCGAACCCGCCGGGGCGGCGCTCGCATAGTTCAAATAATTTTTCGCCGCGGTTTTTCAAGGGCCTAGCCTCAATTCTAATTTATCCAAAAGAAACAATAGCTTATCTAAGGAACATCGCCTCCGCGGATGAACGCGAAATGAACGGGACCTTCGCGCCCCGTTCAGTCGCACGATCCTAATGTCGCGCCCATCGATGGCGAGCGCCATCACTCAAATGAACGTCAAGGAGATGTCCATGTTTACGAAGTTTCTTGTTGCTGCTGCTGCGCTGACAACTGCGGTTGTCATGACCGCGCCGGCGCAAGCGAAGTCGCAAGTCCACGTTGGTGTTGGTTTCGGCCTGGGTTTCGGCCCCGGCTACTATGATGGCGGCTATTATGGCGGCGGCTACTACCCGGTCTATGCCGGTGACTATGACGGCATCAGTTGCAGCAAGGCCAAGAAGATCGTGCAGAACCACGGCTTTTACAAGGTTTACCCGACTGACTGCGGTGGCAAGTACATGCGCTTCAAGGCCAAGAAGTCCGGCGACTGGCACCGCGTGAAGGTCGACCGCTGGGGCCATATTGTCGACGTCGACAGCATGTGATTTGCGCGAAAGCGCAGAAAAGAGCGCCCCCTTGGGGCGCTCTTTTTGTTTCGCCCTGCGCTTCACGAAGATGAACCGGCCATCGATTCCGGCAAGCGCTGGTTCAGATGCGCTCTGCCAGCCTTCCCGGATTGAGCGCCAGCAGCTTTGGTAAGAATCCCTCCCTTCGATTCGGTGAGGTTGCGGCAAGTTCCGGCTGCCAATATTCGAAGCAAGGTTCAGGCCGCCGCATTTTTTTCACGATCCTCGCGCAACGTGACGATCGTCCCTGGGAGCGGCATCTTTGGGAAAGGAGACGGGACATGCTAAAATACATAGCGGTGGCGGGAGCCTTGTCCCTTGGTCTGGTTATCGCCGGCCCTGTGGGTGCTGCTCACGCCGATACGAATGTCAGTATCGGCATCGGTCGTGGCGGCGTATATGATTCGGGTCCCTATTACTCGCCGGCCCGTCGCGGTATCAGCTGCGGTGAAGGCCGACGAATCGTGGCTTCGACCGGTTTTCGCAAGGTGAGCGTCCTCGACTGCCATGGCAGCGAATACACCTATCGCGGAATTCGGCGCGACGGCATGTACAGGATCACGCTGAGGTCCAGCAATGGCCGCATCAAGGACGTCGACCGGATTCGCAGATGGGGTGGCGGGTATGATGACGATGACTATGATGACCGGCCCTATGGCGACAGCGGCCGCTATGGTGGCGACTATGACGACTACGACGACGAATATTGAGAGATGTGCGCGGAGCCTCCACGCTCCGGTTCTTGAAGGATTAAAATCCATGCTGATCAGGCTAGGACTTATCGCAGCGGTTTTGGTGTCCGTGACGATGGCTTTCGCAAGCGGTGCTGACGCGGACTCGCGCTGGAAATTCAGATATTACAACTACGACCCGGACTATGATTTCTATTATGGCCCGGAATATGTGCCGCAGCCGCGCTATTACCGCTATTTCAGGCGCGATCGTCCAGCCTATCGCTACGAGGACGACGAAGACGATTATGCCTATGACCCGGATTACTACGAGCCGGAATACATACCCCCGCGCAAGAAACGCAAATCCTATGCACGGCCGCCGGTGGAGACCAAGCCCAAGGCACAGGCCACCAAGAAGGCAACCACGATTTCTTGCGCAAAGGCCGGCGCGATCGTTTCCGGCTATGGCTTCAAGAGTGTCCAGCAGGTGAGCTGCTCAGGTCAGGTCTATGCCTTCAACGCCACCCGCGACGGCAAGCCATTTGCCATCAAGCTCAGTGCGGCGTCGGGCGAGCTTACTGAAGTCAAGAAGCGATAATTCCCTGCGCAAGGAACGGTAGCCGAAACCTACCGTTCCTTGCTGCGGCGAACCGCATCATGTAAGCGCTACTGATGCCAATTGGCGAGCTCCCGGAAACTAGCGCTTGAATCAGTCTCTGAAGTCACCCCCTGATTCCTCTGACCCCCCTTCCCGGCAACGGCCTGCCCGAGGGTTTGGTGAGCGCCATGGTGAAGGCCAAGGATGGCCGCAAGCTCAGAGCCGTTTACGCAATCCCGAACTCACCGAAAGGCACGGTCGTGCTGCTCTGCGGACGCGGCGACTTCATCGAACGGTGGTTCGAAACGATAGGGGATTTTATCCGTCGCGGCTTTGCCGTCGCCACATTCGATTTTCGCGGCCAAGGCGGTTCAGAGCGCGTCGTCGTTGATAGATATCGTGACGGCCTTCGGAATTTCTCGGAATATGACGACGACTTCGCGTCCTTCATGACGCAAGTCGTCCTGCCGGATTGCCCGCCACCTTTCTTCGCCGTGGGCCATTCCACAGGCGGTCTCATCCTTCTCAGGGCCCTGACAAGGCGCACCTGGTTCGAGAGAGCGGTTCTCTCCGCCCCGCTGCTTGGCGTCGAAGTCGGCATATGGCCCATGCCGCTGGTCCGCTTCCTGTGCTCGTTTCTCCCGAAAGTTGGCCTCGGCCGGCTGTTCCTTCCCGGTCAGAGCAAGCGGCCGCTGACGCCCCAGAACTTTCCGGGCAATAACCTGACCAGCGATCAGCGGCGCTTCCACCAGTCAACCAGAACTTTGGCGGAAAAACCCGATCTCGGCCTGGGGGGCCCGACCTTTTCCTGGCTCAATGCGGCGCTGCGGTCGATGGACCGGATCAATGCCGAATGCGCCAAGGCGACGTTCCGCGCGCCCGTCCTCATCGTCGCTGCGGGGCGCGACCGGGTCGTCGACAATGAGGCGATCCGCCGATTTTGCACCGCCGCCACGGGCGTGTCGCTCGCCATCATTCCGGAAGCTCGTCACGAGATCCTGTTCGAGCGCGACAGCATCCGCGAACAGTTCTTCGCGGCCTTCGAAGCCTTCACCACGTA
Source organism: uncultured Alphaproteobacteria bacterium (assembly GCA_963841765.1). GTDB lineage: Bacteria > Pseudomonadota > Alphaproteobacteria > Rhizobiales > Aestuariivirgaceae > Taklimakanibacter. Next base: position 54,031 of record CAWJDZ010000017.1, on the reverse strand, counting down.
GCTCGAGCTTATGCGTTTATGACCGCAAGGGCCTCTTCATAGAGTTCGGCCGAGCTTGCGGCGATCACATTGCCACCATATGCCGGGGGCCCTCGCTCCCATGTCGTGACGATGCCCCCTGCCCCTTCGATGATCGGGATCAGCGGGGCGATGTCGTAGGGCTCCATATGCGCATCAAGGGCAAGGTCTATCCGACCCGCAGCAAGCACGCAGAAGAAATAGGCATCGCCGCCATAGCGCGTAAGCCGCGTGGCCTCATTCAAGCGCTTGAGCACGGTTTTTTCGGCGGCGCTGCGATAGAGCTCGGGCGCCGTCGTGGTGAAGACCGCCTGGTTCAAGGGGCGAGCGGCCCGTGTCGAAAGCTTGCGGGACGCTCCTTGATGCCGCGACCATGCGCCTTCCGGATTGCCGTAAAAGCTCTCGCCGACAAAGGGCTGGTTCATCACCCCGACCACGGGCCTGTCCTCGATATTGAGGCCGATCAACGTGGCCCAGGTCGGCATGCCGCAGATAAAGGCGCGCGTGCCGTCGACCGGATCGAGCACCCAGGTGAAGCCCGACCGCCCGGGTTTCAGCCCGTATTCCTCTCCGTGAATGCCATGATCGGGATAACGCGCCTCGATCATGCTGCGCATGATTCGCTCCCCTGCGCGGTCACCTTCGGTGACCGGATCCCAGACGGCGCCTGATTTGACGTCGACCTGGATATCCTGCCGAAAGTAGGGGAGAATCTCTTTCGCGGCGGCGCTCGCGAGGTCGAGGGCGAATTCAGTGAGTTCGGTCCAATTCTGTACGGCCATGGGTCAGTTGTTTCGGCGCTGGTCCTGAGCTGATCGGTTAATAGGGGAACCCACGACCAAGCTCAAATCTCTGCGAGATATTTGCTGCAGCGCAGCAGGATTATCCCCAATTCAGCCATGCATTGCTCACATATCATTTATCGAATGATGCATGATGTGGAGTGTCCGAAATGAAAATTTAAATAATGCAAACAAGAGTTTGCTTGGCGCTCCCCGGATCTGCGTTTTCTTACAGCTGAGCCAGATTATTCAGTTCGATTGACTCTTTCCCTTGAAATTTCGCTGCTGCACTGCCAAATAGTCTGCGTGAGACGGAGACGTCTCGCATGCCCTTCCTGGGCGTTTCCTCCCTAGACTTGGGCCGGTTCACGAAAGTGACACCGGCCTTTTTTCTTGTCTCCCTACTCGGCCGCCTGCCGGCGCGGCTGCATGATGTCAGGCAAGGCCGCAAGCAATCCGGCGAATACCCGGTGCAAGGTGAGCTTGATCGCGGCATAGCCGCGGCATCTTTCAAGTGTGCGCTCGTCAAGATACAGCGCCCGATTGATCTCAATCTGGAGCGCATGGCGCTGATGCGCTGGCGAACCATAGTTCTGAGTTATGAAGCCGCCCGAATAAGGCTTGTTGCGCAAGGTCCTTAGGCCCTGACTTCGCATCAGCTCCTCGAGTGTCGAGACGATCTCATCGGCGCAGGCGACGCCATGCCGGTCGCCGATGACGATATCCACCCGTCCCATCGGGTGCGGTATCACATGGGAGCATGCGGTCGAGGGCATCGAATGGCAGTCGATCAGGAGCGCATAGCCGAAAGCCTCCCGCGCCCGCTGGATGAGATCGGACAGGGTGCGATGATACGGCCGATAGATCGTTTCTATGCGTGCGATGGCGTCGCTGAGCCGCAAGTGACCGCGATAGATCTCGTCGCCTTCGCTGACGATGCGCGGAATGGTCCCGAGGCCGCCCGCCACCCGCATGGACGCGACATTGGCAAAGCCCGGCAATTCCTCGCGGAACATGCGCGGGTCGAGCTCATAAGGCTCGCGGTTCACATCGAGATACGCACGCGGAAAATGCGCGTGGAGCAAGGGCGAGCCGAGATCGGCGACGAACGCGAAGAGCTCGTCGATGTAGCAATCCTCGGACTTTCGCAAGGCATGCGGATTGAGGCGGGAGGCGGCCAGGAAATCTTCGGGATACATGCGGCCGCTGTGCGGTGAATTGAAGATCGCCGGCCGGGTCCATTGGCGCGGGGAAATGATGGCGAAGGGCTCCATTTCAGAGGGTTTGCCCAATTCCCTTGGCTCCTTGTGACTTCACGACGGCAAGTATCGCGGTCAAATGCGCCGTTGTCCACAAGCAAGACGCGCTTTATAGGACATTTACCTGTCAGGGGTAGGCTGGCAGGACTTGGGGAAGCATGACCTAGTGACAGAGCCGCGGGACGCCTGAAAGCATGGCCAAGATCATTTTGGCTGAGGATGATGAGGACATGCGCCGTTTTCTGGTGCGGGCGCTGGAACGCGCGGGTCACGCCGTCACCTCCTTCGGCGAGGGCGCCAGCGCCTTCGAGGAGATTAAGCAGACGACGTTCGACCTGCTTCTGACCGACATCGTCATGCCCGAGATGGACGGCATCGAGCTTGCGAGGCGCGCGGCCGAGCTCGACCCGTCGCTCAAGATCATGTTCATCACCGGCTTCGCCGCGGTGGCGCTGCACCCCGATTCCCGCGCCCCAAAGGAAGCCAAGGTGCTCTCCAAACCCTTCCATTTGCGCGAACTCGTGGCCGAGGTCGACCGGATGATGGCGGCCTAGGGGGACCCGCCATAAGGCTTGCGCTCGGGGCTGCTTCTCGATATAGGCTGGCCCCGTTCACGCAAATGGCCAGGGCGGTTAGCTCAGCGGTAGAGCACTACGTTGACATCGTAGGGGTCACTGGTTCGATCCCAGTACTGCCCACCATTCCTTGAATCCCTGTACCGCTTCATCTTTCCTGACCTTTCCAGCATCGCCGATTCTACCTCAAAATTCCGCTCCGCCCCAGAAACGAATGCCACATCAATGGCATTGTTATTGCCGCGGCCCGCTCAGCGCACCCGATTGGCGGCGGCCTTGGTGACCTTCCGTCGATTCTTGGTGGCTCACATATGCCGGCAGGCCTTGTCCTTAATCTCGACAAAACATTTCTCGCCCGGAACTTGAGTTCATCTGGCTCCGAGCGAGTCTACTCGTCGAATTACGGCTAGCTAAATTGCCTTCCCGCGCTTGGGAAAGGCGCATTTCCACCGAAGCACGTTTAGGGCGGGATGCTCTGCTGACCATCGGGCAATCTCGGCCGGTGCCAGAAACATGCATTGCCTGATATCGCCGCGACTCTCGAACAAGAGGTGCTCATCGCGACAGACGGCAGGATCCCCAGCAAGGCAAACCGTCAGAATAAGGTCGATTAGATGCATTCCTCAACCGAAGCGCCGTGGATTGATCCCGATGCAACTGATCCTCAATTCCGGAACGAAGCTATCGTGCACGGAGTTCGGGTGTCAATTGATTATGACGTGCGCCAGCTTCATCACAACCTGCAGTACGACCAAAGACACTATTTGGAAAATTCATATCGGGGCTTTATAAAGGGTTGACGCCGGCGGCCAACCACCTTAGCCTAGATGGTGAAGCGTCCAGAATGGCGCTCAACTGAAGTTTTGGGAGGTTTGCATGAGCTGGAACAAGCCAAAAGTGAAGGTTGTTTGCGTCGCCATGGAAATTAATGACTATTTCCCTGCCGAGTAAGACCTCGGGCGACGTATAATCTCGAGCGACGTATAGTCCAAGTCTATCCTTACGAGTTAAGTGAAGATCATAGTGCTTGGAAGTGCGGCTGGTGGCGGTTCTCCACAGTGGAACTGCCAGTGTAGGGTTTGCACTCTTGCTTGGTCAGGCGATCCCCGAGTAGGTCGCCGGACACAGGCGAGTGTTGCGGTAAGCGTCTGCGGCACGTCGTGGTGTCTCCTGAACTGCTCGCCGGACATCAGAGAGCAAATAGGCTTTAGTACGCACTTGCGCCCCCAGCAGGGAGTGCGAGACAGTCCCCTTCGGGACGTGGTATTGACCAACGCGGATATCGATCACATCGGCGGGCTGCTGTCTTTGCGCGAGGGCCATCGCCTGGCCGTCCATGCGACGCGCGACACGCTGGACGTCTTACGCCAGAACCCGGTTTTTGACGTTCTCGCCGCCAACACGGTGAGCCGCCGCTGCTTGGAGATCGGTGTCAAGCAAGTGGTATCCGGCGATCTTGAAATCGAATGCTTCATAGTGCCCGGTAAGCTCCCGCTCTACCTGGAGGACGAGACGCCCAATACGCAACTGAAGTCCGGCCATACGGTTGGGTTGAAAGTGAGCGATGCGGCCAAGAGCTTCTACTACATTCCTGGCTGCGCCTATCTCGACGAAGATACTACGGCACGCATCGCCAACGCTGCGCTGGTGTTTTTCGACGGGACGTTGTGGTCGGACGATGAAATGATTACTTCGGGGACAGGGCAAAAGACCGGCCGGCGCATGGGACATATGCCGGTGGGCGGAGCCGACGGATCCCTTGCAGCGCTGGCAGAACTCAGTATTACGCGATTGGTCTATACGCATATGAACAACACCAATCCCATGCTTATCGACGGTTCGGATGAACACCGGGCGGTCCGGGCGGCGGGCGCGGAAACGGGCTATGACGGCCTGGAGATTGAGCTGTGACTGAATTGCTTTCGCCGGACGAACTCGAGGATCGACTCAGGGGTATCGGCACCGAGCGCTATCATGACAAACACCCTTTCCATGTCATGATGAATGCCGGCCAACTGAGCAGGGGCCAGCTTCAGGCTTGGGCGCTCAACCGCTACTATTATCAGGCGATAATTCCCATCAAGGACGCGGTCATCCTTTCCCGCATGAGCGATGCCGCCATGCGGCGCCAGTGGCGACAGCGCATCATCGATCACGATGGCGACGATGTGCAGGAAGGCGGCATCGCCCGCTGGTTTGCCCTTGCCGAAGGGCTCGGCCTCGATCGCTCCTATGTCGGTGGGCTGTCAGGAATACTGCCCGCCACCCGCTTTGCGGTCGAGGCATATGTGCATTTCGTGCGTGAGAAATCACTCCTCGAGGCGATCGCTTCATCGCTCACTGAAATGTTTTCAGCCGAAACCATCAGCATCCGTGTCGCAGGCATGCTGAGGAATTATGATTACATCACGCCCAAGGTTCTCGCCTATTTCGAGAAACGGCTCTCGCAGGGACCGCGCGATGCGAACTTTGCCCTCGACCATGTGCGGCGAGAGGCCCGCACGCCTGAACAGCAGCACGCGGCGATCAATGCGCTGACATTCAAATGCGATATGCTGTGGTCCATGCTGGACGCTCTCTATTTCGCCTATGTCGTTCCCGGCCTGGTTCCGCCGGGGGCCTTCGTTCCGGAACAGACGCGATGATCATGGTCAGCGACACGGCAATCCCGCGTATCCCGCGTGGCGTTCGGCTGATGGAAGACCGCGTCCGCAATCGCTGGGTGCTGCTGGCGCCCGAGCGAATTGTGGAACTCGACGAGACCGCCCGTGCAGTACTCGCTCTGTGTGATGGCAGCCGTAATGTGGCCTCAATCGGGGGTGAGTTGGCTAAGACCTACAACGCCGAGACATCCGTCATCATGAGCGATGTAAAGGAGATGCTTGGCGATCTTGCCGCCAGCCGTTTCGTGACCCTATGAATATCCCAGCGCCCATAGGCCTCCTTGCCGAACTCACCCACCGGTGCCCGCTGCAATGCCCCTATTGCTCCAACCCGGTCGAACTCGATCGCAAATCAGGCGAGCTCGATACGGCAACCTGGAAACGGGTGTTTAGCGAAGCGGCGGCACTGGGCGTGCTCCAGGTGCACCTATCAGGCGGAGAACCGACAGCGCGCCGGGATCTTGCCGAGATTATCGCGCATTGCCGGGCCGAGGACCTTTACACCAATCTGATCACCTCTGGCGTCCTGCTCAGCGAAGAAGGAATGCGCGAGCTCTCCGATGCAGGTCTCGATCATGTGCAGCTTTCGTTCCAGGACGTGGACGCATCGAATGCCGACCGGATCGGCGGGTACAAGGGCGGACATGAAAAGAAATGCAGGCTGGCGGCGCAGGTTGTGGCGCTTGGACTGCCGCTGACCGTAAACGCGGTGATCCACCGCCAGAATATTGCCAGTACCGAGGCTTTCGTCGAATTTGCGGTCGGTCTCGGCGCGAGACGGATCGAGATCGCTCATACGCAATACTACGGCTGGGCATTGGTCAACCGCGACGCACTGATGCCAACCCAAGAGCAGGCGCTGGAGGCCGTCAAGCTCATCGAAGACCTGCGCCGCCGCTATGACGGCATCATCGTCATCGACGCGGTGATTCCCGATTACTATGCACGCTTTCCCAAGGCCTGTATGGGCGGCTGGGGAAGCCGGGTGATCAACGTCACGCCGAAGGGCAAGACTCTCCCCTGCCACGCGGCGGAAACCATCCCGGGCCTGGTCTTCGACAATGTGAAGGACAAATCGCTCGATGACATCTGGCTCAATTCCCAGGCGTTCAATGCCTATCGGGGAACCGCGTGGATGCCGGAGCCCTGTCAATCCTGCGAGCGCAAGGAAATCGACTGGGGCGGCTGCCGCTGCCAGGCGATGGCATTGACGGGCACCGCTGAAAACGCCGACCCCGCCTGTTCGCTTTCGGCTTTCAACAGCAGCGTGAGGTCCATTGCAGCGGCTTCGTCGACCGCGGCGCCGGATTTCCGCTATCGGAGGTTTGACGGCTAATCCACAGTGTTGGAAGGGCTGTTGCCTCACACTTGCCAATCATTGTAACAAGATTGTGGGGCATAGATCCGAGTTGGCTGACCGGAGGGAGAGTTTTGGGGAGGGGGTCGCGAAGTAGGTTTCTGGCCACCTGCGAGCCTGATCACGTCAGCAGGAAACCTCAGGTCATTAGGGGCGAATAGCCCAAGTTTATCCGATTCCGTCTTTGTCCCTTTGGAAAGAACAATCTGGAGGAAACGAAATGGATTTGGTAACAGCTCTCGCCATCGTTATCGGCATCATGGGAGGAATAGCAACATGGATCGCCGTCACGCTCGGCAGTCCATTTGTGCTGATCTGGGCGATCTTCCTCGGCTGGGCATCTTTCTTCCATACTGGTGGCAAAGAGGCAGGTCTGAAGAACTCGGCGATTGCCAATGTCTGGGGTGTCGTTTGCGCCGCCGTCGCATTGATCGCGGCGTTGGCGATGGGCCTCACCGCCGTCACCGCCGCCATATGCGTGGGTGTCACCGTCGCGATCTTGATTCTTGGCGCGAAGGTGCCGGCACTGTCGGCCATACCCGCCTCGGTCTACGGCTATGCCGCGACCGCGGCCCTGTTTCTGCACAGCGCCGCTGCTTACGGTGAGGGTGCGGGAGCCGTAGTTAAGGCCGCCCTGGCCGTAGCCATATCTATAGTGATCGGCAATGTTCTCGGCTACATTTCCGAGAAGATCGCCGGTTCGCTGGTCAAGGCCTGACGGCCGCGGTTTGATTCAGAATTGGCCCTTTCCGGTGCGAAACGGAAAGGGCCATCGTTTTGCATCAAGGAAAAGGAATCCTGATGCGCATTTGTTGGTTGCTTTGCGCGCCTTTAATTGCTGTTGTCGTTGCGGCCGCGCCAGCTCGGGCTCAGCTCCAGAACGACTATCCAACCGTTGCAAGAGCGGACTTTGTGTTCGCATGCATGAAAGTGAACGGTGAGACGCGCGAGTCCATGGAGAAATGCTCCTGCGCTATCGACGTCATCGCGTCGCTTCTGCCTTACAAAAACTATGAAGCCGCGGCGTCCTTTCTGAGCGTTGGTCAGCTCCAGGGCGAAAAGGGCATATTGTTCCGCCAGAGCGAGCCCGCCAAAAAGGCGATTGAAGACTTACTCCGCGCCCGCGCCGAAGCCGAGATACGCTGCTTCTGAGACCGAATGGCGATCAGTCGCGAAAGGCGCGCTTGAGGTTCCTGACCTTGTCGAAATTCAGCGCCTTTTCCAATCCGCTGAGCTGCTGCAACACAGTCGATGTTACATCGGCCGAATCGAAATTGGCGCCAGCCACCGAGGCGCCGGTCAGGTTTGCGCCGCCCAGTTCGGCCCCGAAAAGGTTCGCTCCGTCGAGCACGGCACCCTTCATTACTGCGAACTCGAGAATGGTGCGTGACAGGTTGGCGTCAGTGAAATCGGCGCCCTCAAGCTTCGTGGAACGAAGAATCGCCCGCATGAGGCCCATCGACTGGTTCTTCATGTCGGCGGACAGGTCGGCGCCTTTGAACCGTGCCTCGGAGAGATTGGCATTTGTGAAATCGGCGGTGATACGGGCGCCTGACAGGTCGGCATTTCTGAAATCGGCGCCGCGCAGCTGGCTGGCAATCAGGCTGGCGCCGCGCAAACTGGCGCCTTCGAAATTGGCTGTCAGCGCCCAGGCTTGGTCAAGTATTGTGCCGTCGAGTTTTGCGCCGCTGAGATTGGCCTTGTTGAGATAGGCGCCTCGAAGTACGGCGCCGGAAAGATCGAGGCCCGACATGTCGATGCCGGACAGCCGCTTTCCCGAAAGATCGACCTTCGCACTCCCTGAAATCAGTGCAACGACATCTTCCCGGCTCATTTCGGCGGTTGTCATCATCGGCGAATTCAAATCGACGCCGGACATCGTATCCTGGGCGGAAAGTGGCGTCGTCACTGCAACGAGGATTGCCGCAACGATCGTCAAGACGCTGCAGCGGCTCACAGATAGTCGCCTTCAAGAGATCCAAGGGCCCCGGACAGACGGTGCTCGATCAACCAGTCGAGACCGCGTGTCCATGACCGGTCGGAATTGGAGCGAATATCCGCATTGAGCTGGATGACGCGTTTGCCGGTAGCGACGTCGAAAACATCGACGCGGATGTTGAGAATGAGGTTCGATACCTTGTGGACCGCGCCAATGATGGCGAGCTTTCCGCTGACGCTCCTTGCCAGCCGCTGGATGCAGCCGCAGGCAGTGAGATTGGCGGCCCTTGCCTCGACCGCGACCGGGCTCATGTCGCAGACCTGATGGTTTGCGGTGATTAGCCATGTTCGAAGCTGGTCGGTGAGAAGGAGGAGACGCTTCCGTTCGGCGCCGCTGGTGCCCCGGATCTCGCCTTCGAGGCTCATGTCGAGGAGTTCGAACTCAAAGACCGCGATACACTTTTCCGGTCGGGCCTGAGCGGCTCCGGCAGGTGCCAATGAGGCCGATGCACAAAGCATCGCGGCGACAATCAGCAGTGACGACAGGCGGAGCATGGCGGTATCCAAAATCGGCAATTGCCCGGATTATAACGACTTCTTGTTCCATGGACAGAGGCATTCACTGTTGAACATGCGAACGATCTTTGGGTATCATTGCCGATCATGCGCCTGTGGAATCTTCAGTGGGCCCCGCTGTTCGGATTGGCCGGCATCTCTTTCCTGGCGGCGTTCCTGTTCCTGAACCAGATCAGCCGCGCCCATGGGGCGGAAGCTGCTGAAATTCGCATAGGCTACCTGAGAACCGAGGAGAGCAGGCTTGCGATCTCGGTCCTCGATGTGCCGCCCGCGGACAATGGGGTCGCAGGCGCACGGGTGGCCATCAGCGACAACAACACCACCGGGAAATTCCTCAATCAAAAATTCTTTCTGGAAGAGATCGAGCTCGCGGCGGACGCAGATCCGACCCCGGTGGTGGAGCAGCTGATCGCCGGCGGCGTCCTTTATGTTATCGCGGACTTGCCCGCAGCAATGCTGCTCAAGGCTGCCGATGCGGCTGCCCCTCGCGGCGTCATGGTATTCAACGTCGGCGCCACTGATGATTTGCTCAGAGAGGAAGATTGCCGGGGCAACGTCTTCCACACCGCACCGGCCCGCTCAATGCTGGCCGACGGGCTCGCCCAATATCTCGTTTGGAAGCAGTGGCGGAACTGGTTCCTGATCTCCGGCTCCCACGAGAAGGACAAATTGTGGGCAGAAGCGCTGAAGCGGGCGGCCACGCGCTTCGGTGCCACGATTGTCGCCGAGCGGGTATTCGAGGACCGGGGCGGTTCGCGCCAGACCGATAGCGGCAATGTCCTCATTCAGCGCGAGATGCCGGTCTTCACCCAGGGAGCGCCGGATCACGATGTTGTCGTCGTCGCCGACGAAAGCGAAGTTTTCGCCACCTATGTGCCGTATCGAACGTGGATCCCGCGGCCGGTCGCGGGCTCAGCGGGTCTGGTTCCCGGCAGCTGGCACCCGTCCTTCGAGCAATGGGGTGCAAAGCAGATTCAGAATCGCTTTATGAAGGCCAGCGGGCGGCCGATGAATTCCAAGGACATGCAGGCGTGGACGGCGATCAGGACAATTGGGGAAGCCGCGGCGCGCGTGCAGCCGCCGGAACCCGCCGGGATCGCGAATTTCATCAAATCGCCCAACTTCTCGATCGCAGCTTTCAAGGGCCAGAGGGTCACATTCCGGACGTGGAACTGGCAATTGCGCCAGCCGATCCTGCTCAGCGATGCAAGAAACGTGGTCTCGGTTTCGCCGCAGGAAGGTTTCCTGCACCAGTTCTCCGAACTCGATACGCTCGGCATCGATCAGCCCGAGACCAGATGCAAATTGCAGTAAGCCCAAGATTGGGGAGAAATTGATGCGCACATGCTATTCGAGCGTCGCGGTTCTGTTGTTTGGCTTGTGGCAGAGCGAAGCCTTCGCCTATTCGATCTATGTTACCAACGAAAAGGACAATTCCGTCACCGTGGTTGATTCTGAAACCATGGAAGTTGTCAAGACGGTCAAGGTCGGACAGCGGCCGCGCGGCATCGCCGTTACCAACGATGGCAAATTTATTCTTGTCTGCGCGGGTGATGACGACACGATCGAAGTTCTCGACGCTCGGACTTTCGAACGGGTTGGCACACTTCCCTCAGGACCGGATCCGGAACTCCTTGTCTTGAGCCCTGACGGGGCGAGACTCTACGTCGCCAATGAAGACGACAATCTCATCACCATCATCGATATGGCGTCAAAGTCAGTCGTTGGTGAGATCCCGGTGGGCGTCGAACCCGAGGGCATGGGCATAAGCCCCGATGGAAAGATGCTCGTCAACACGTCGGAGACCACGAACATGGCCCATTTCGTTGATACGGCGACCAACGAAATTGTTCAGAATGTCCTCGTCGACCAGCGCCCGCGTTTCGCGGAGTTCAAAAGCGACAATTCCCAAGTGTGGGTAAGTTCCGAGATCGGCGGCACTGTCAGCGTGATCGACAGCAAGGACTTCAAGACCATCAAGAAAATAACCTTCGAGATACCCGGCCTGCGCTCCGAGGCCATCCAGCCGGTGGGTGTGCGCATCGCCCGGGATGGCAAAAGGGCTTTTGTAGCGCTCGGTCCGGCCAACCGCGTTGCCGTGGTTGATGCGGTCACATATGAGGTCCTGGACTATCTGCTGGTCGGCCAGCGGGTATGGCAGCTGGCTTTTACGCCGGATGAGAAGCTGCTGATCAGCACCAATGGCGTCTCGAACGACATCTCGATCATCGACGTCGAGCGACTCAAGGTTCTCAAGTCGGTGCAGGTCGGGCAATTGCCCTGGGGAGTGGCTGTATCGCCACAATAGATCCCCGCTGTGACATTAACTTTTGCAGTGGCAGGGAACGCCGCATATGCGCTACGTGTAGCCTGGCAGATGACAAATGATGCGGTTGCACTGAAAGTCGGGAATCTCGGCCATGCCTATGGCAGGAGGCGGGCTCTCGAAGGCGTGTCTTTCGAGGTTCCAGCCGGACGGTTTACGGTATTGCTTGGCTTGAACGGGGCTGGAAAGTCAACTCTGTTTGCGCTGGCCACCCGCCTATACGATGCCCGTGAGGGTTCAATCGAGGTGTTTGGAAACGACCTTGCGCAAATTCCCGGAGAAGCGCTGCGCCATCTCGGCGTTGTGTTCCAGTCACGCACTGTCGATCTTGACCTGTCGATCATGCAGAACCTCGCCTATCACGCAGCACTGCATGGGATCTCGGGCCGCAACGGCCGCCGCCGGGCGCACGAAATCCTGGAGTGGTTCGGCCTTTCCGACCGTCGAAACGAAAAGGTAAGGAGCCTTTCCGGGGGCCAGGTACGGCGAGTTGAAATCGCCCGCGCGCTGTTGCACCGGCCGAGACTCCTGTTGCTCGATGAAGCAACCGTGGGGCTCGACATCCGCTCGCGTGCCGATATCATCGGCCATGTCAGGCGTCTGGTCGGCTCGGAGAATATCGGCGTCCTGTGGGCAACGCATCTCATCGAAGAGGTGGCGCCGGACGACTTCGTTGTAATTCTGCATAAGGGGCGGGTGCTGGCCGAAGGTGCGGCGAGCGATATCGTCAGGGCGCACGGTGGACATGACATCAGGGCGGTCTTCACCGCGATCACCGGCGCTGGTCGGCGGGAAGAAAGCGAGGCCGCATGACAGTCGTTCATCCCACCGCTGTCCCTGAAGCCGGATTTACCATAGGACAGTATGCTACTTGCCTCATCGGTATCGTGTGGCGGGAGAGTTTGCGCTTTCTGCACCAGCGCGAACGCTTCGTTGCCGCATTGGTACGCCCGCTTCTGTGGCTGTTCATCTTCGCCGCGGGATTCCGTCAGGTTCTCGGCGTGTCGATCATTCCGCCCTATGAGACTTATGTACTCTATGAAGTCTATATTACCCCTGGCCTAGTGGCGATGATCCTGCTGTTCAATGGCATGCAGTCATCCCTGTCGATGGTCTATGACCGCGAGATGGGAAACATGCGCACGCTTCTGGTGAGCCCGTTTCCGCGCTGGTATCTGCTCGTTTCAAAGCTGATCGCTGGCATCGCGGTGTCAGTCCTGCAGGTCTATGTTTTCCTGGGCATCGCCTGGTTTTGGGAGGTCGAGCCGCCGCCGATCGGCTATCTGGCGATCCTGCCGATACTGGTTCTGTGCGGGCTCCTGTTCGGATCGATAGGGCTGCTGCTTTCTTCGCTGGTGAAGCAGCTCGAGAATTTTGCCGGTATCATGAACTTCGTCATCTTCCCGATGTACTTCGCCTCATCGGCGCTCTATCCCCTGTGGCGGGTTCGGGAATCGAGCCCGCTGCTCTACCACATCTGCCAGTGGAACCCGTTCACCCACGCCGTTGAACTGATCCGCTTCGCGCTGCACGGCAAAGTGAACTGGATGGCGCTTTCAATCGTCGCCGCGACAACTGCTGCTTTCCTGATTGCCGCCATCCTCGCCTATGATCCGACCCGTGGCCTCATCGCCAGACGCGGAACCTCGCAGTGAAGCGACATTTGCCATGGAAGTTGTCGGCGGCCGGCGCCTGTCTTCTCCTGGCATCGGCAACGGTTGCGGCCGCTGCCGTGGATGACTGGCCCTGCGTGCAGCGCAAGGTCGCGGAAATCTCCGTCGCCGCCATATGGATGGGGCCGCCGCTTGACGCGGCCGCTCCTCGATGGCGGACCGATCCGGACATATCTCGGCTGGTTGAGCGGCTCGCGGCGCGGCGCACCTCGGAAACAGAGGCCCGTCAGGCGATCGCCGAACTTGCCTCTTCTTCGGGTGCCGCAAAGCTACGCAAGCTTCAGGCGCTCGTTGCGGGTCTGATCGAGACCGTCAACGCCGAGCGCGGCGAAGTCATTGCCGGCCTTGAGCGGTTTGGCGCCGCGCAGAAACAGATGGCGGCTCGACTGCGCGAGGAAAACGCCAGGCTGGCTGGACTGCGCGCAGACGCGAAGGCCGATCCCGCGAGGCTCAATGAGCTGAGCGGGCAACTGGCCTGGAGTCTCCGCATCTTCGAGGAACGCCAGAAATCCCTGCGCTTCGTCTGCGAGGTGCCGGTGCTGATTGAGCAGCGGCTGTTCGCGCTTTCGCGAGTAATACAGAAGGCACTGGCGGAGCCGTGATGGCAGCCGCTCACTGGGTTATCAGATGGTCTTGTTCATCAAGCAGGGGCACGCCGTATTGGCGCAGGATCGCGTTAATCTCTTTCTGATTATCGCGGATCAGCCGGTTCAGCTCCCGCTTCCATTCCTGGTCTGAGGCGCGCACCCCCATGGTGATGCGGAAGACCATATGTGAAGCTTTTGGTTCGTGCAGCAACGGCACGACGGTCAGCTTCTCGGCGGATTTCCTAGCATAGTATCCGGCGATCGGTCCCCACAACGCTCCGGCATCGATCTCGCCAGACAGCATATCGTTGATCATCGCTTGTGAAGACGAGGCGAAACGCGTGTCGATCATCAAGGGATAGGGCTTGGCCCTGGCCAGCAGTCCATGGCGGGCCATGACGCCGGCCGGCGGGGTCCCGGCAACGATGCCGATGCGCCTGCCCTTCAGACGCGGATCCGCCAGCGTTTCAACCCCGTCCAGGCCATTGCCCGGCTTGTAGATCAGGGTGTAAGCAGTGCGATAATAGGCGTTGGTGTTCTGCACCAGTTCATCGCCCTGTGGGTATCCGATGATGACATCGCACTTCTGGGCGCCAAGCGTGTTGCGGACAAAACCGGTCACCATCGGGAAGTAAGTATAGGAAACCGATTTTCCGAGTTTTTTCGCCACGAGCTCGGCGAGCCGGTTCTCGAAGCCTTCCTCCTTCTCATTGGTGAAGGGGAGATTGTTGGGATCGGCGCAGACCCGCAGTACCTTTGGATCGACGAGTTCCACAGCACCCGACAGTCCGGTTTTCTGCGCGGCCGCCGGAAATATCAGCGCACCGGATAAAACCAGGACACCTAGAACGCTTCCCACAAAAGCGGCTCGATTTGCGCGACTAACCCTTAACTTCCCATGCATGCTGTTTCGGCCTCCGCAGCGGCCGCCGGTTTCTCGGCTCTCTTGGGCGGGCGGCCGGTGCCGCCGGCATTGTTGGCCCGTGCCCGCAGATAGACATAGAGGTCGTCAATGTAGCACATGACATTCTTGTTGACGCCGAATGCCGGCATGACGCTGTTGCCTGAAGCACCGACCCTCTGGCGACCATTGGTCACCACTTCCAGAAAATCCGTGTAGTTGATGCTCTTGATCGTCTCCACCAAAGGCGGCGCGTAGGTCGAGCCGAGGCCAGCCGGTCCGTGGCAGACATGGCAATCCGAATGATAGCGGCGATAGCCGGAGAATGTATACCAGTCGACGGTCCCATCCTGTTCGACGTTGAACGTGGGATCCCCATTGGCATCGAAATATTTCCCGTCTTCGTTCTTGACGGGCTTGGGATCGCCGGGAGGGTCGGCTGCGGCCGAGCCGCAGGCCAGAGCGAGCACCACTAACACGATTCCTGAACGTATCATTGCAGTTCCCTGATTCCATCACGCCGATACATGCCGCCAACAAAGTAAAGGGCCTGGTGCGCCGGGAGTTCCGGCAAGTCCGCACCAGGCCCAAGAATTCCTAAGGCGTGTCAGGCCCCATCGGCTACGGAAGCGCAAATACCGTCAGCGAGCCGCCGAGCGAGGTGTATTTGGTGAGGCCGGCGTAGCCGCCCACCGCACCGAGGCCGGCCGTTCCGACCAGCTTTTCCGCCGCCGGCAGATTGCCCTGATCCACCGCGGCATGCCAGCCGGCGGCGTTTTCGGGGTTCAGCAGGCCGGCCGCGAGACCGATACCGGCCCAGCCGCCGACACCTGACAGCACGGCGACATACTGCTTGCCGTTATGCTCGTAGGTCATCGGATTGCCGATGATGCCGGACGGGGTCTTGAACCTGTAGAGTTCCTTACCGGTCTTGGCATCGATCGCCTTCAGATAGCCCTCCAGAGTGCCGTAGAACACGACGCCGCCGGAAGTTGCAAGAGCACCACCCCATGCCGAGAATTTCTCGGGCAGCGACCATACGATCTTGCCCGTCCTGGCATCCCAGGCGATGAAGTTGCCCATGTCGGTTTCGCCCTTCGGCGGATACATGCTGAGCGCCGCACCTACATAGGCCTGTCCGGCCGTGTAGGAAACCTTGTAGGGCTCATAGTCCATGCAGACATGGTTCGTCGGAACGTAGAACAAGCCGGTGTCCGGCGAAAAAGCGGCCGGCTGCTGGTCCTTGGTCCCGAGCGCTGCCGGGCAGATGTCGGTGACGTTCACATCTTCGCCTTGGTGCTCGGTCGATTTCTCCGGCACCACGGCAGGTCGCCCGTAGGTTGGGCTGTTCTTGTCCATGTCGACACCGGTCGTCCAGTTGACGACAGGATCGTATTTCTCGGCAACCAGCAGTTCGCCGGTTTCACGGTCCAGGGTGTAGCCGAGGCCGTTGCGGTCGAAATGCACCAGGATCTTGCGGGTTGTACCGCCGATCTCCTGGTCGGCGAGTATCATTTCGTTGACGCCATCGAAGTCCCATTCGTCATGGGGCGTCATCTGGTAGACCCACTTCGCCATGCCGGTATCGACGTCGCGGGCCATTATTGCCATGGACCAGCGATTGTCGCCGGGGCGCTGGTTCGGATTCCATGTCGAGGGATTGCCGGTGCCGTAATAAATGAGGTTCAGCGCCGGATCGTAGGAATACCAGCCCCACGTCGTGCCGCCGCCGATCTTCCACTGATCGCCTTCCCAGGTGTTGGTTCCGGAATCCTTGCCGACCGGCTTACCGAGATGAGTGGTCTTCTCGGGATCCATGAGGATGTCTGAATCGGGTCCCATGGAGTAAGCACGCCAGGCAAGCGAGCCATCCTTGATGTTATAGGCGGCCATCGACCCGCGGACGCCAAATTCGCCGCCCGAAATGCCAACGAAGACCTTGTCCTTGATCACATGGGGTGCGTTGGTGCCGGTCTCGGCCTTACTGGGATCGCCATTCTTGACCTTCCAGACTTCCTGTCCGGTTTTGGCATCAAGCGCCACCAGAGTGGTGTCGGCCTGATAAAGGAAGATCTTGCCATCGGCATAGGACAGCCCACGGTTCACCGTGTCGCAGCACATGACCGGAATGACATTCGGATCCTGCTTGGGCTGGTATGCCCACGTGATCGAGCCGTTGTCGTTGAGATCGAGGGCATAGACCGTGTTGGGGAAGGGGGTATGGACATACATCATGCCGTCGATCACCAGAGGCGCCCCTTCGTGACCACGAAGCACTCCGGTCGAGAACGTCCAGGCGACTTGCAGTTTGCCGGCGTTTTCAGCGGTGATCTGGTTCAGCTTGGAATAGCGCTGATTGAAAAAATCGCCGGCCGGCATCACCCAGTTTTTTGGGTCTGCCGACATTTTTATCAGTTCTTCATTCGCCGCTACCGGCCCGCTCGCGAACGCAAGGATTGCGGCAAGACTCGATGCGGCCACTAGGAATTTCCGCATTATGGCATCCTCCCATGATTATTTGTCTGGTATCCGCTTCGCGCGGAGCTTGAGCTTCTCACATGCGACAATGTTCACCAGCTTCAGTGATATGTTGCTGGTTGGTCAATGCTATTTTGATTTTTCACGGCTCGCAACTAAAAAACCTACTGCAACGCAGCAATGCCGAGGATACGCTACGGGAACACTTCGGCATGCAGTCGCCCCCCGAAGATTCTCCTTCCGAGGGGCGTCTATTCCATGTGTGAAATCCGATCGGAGCTTACGCCTTCAAGACACCGGCCGCTTTGGCAAGGTGCGTTGCGATGTAGTCCATCAGTGGAGGCGACAGGCAATCATATGGCTCGAGCCCCAGTTCCTTCAGCCGCGTCCTGATGGCGGGCATTTCGCTCGGATTTACTCCCCCCTCGATCGCCGAGGAAACGAAGGCGGCGAATTCCGGCGCCGACCAGCCGTTCTCCTTCGACAGTTCCGTATGGATGAAATCGAGCCCGTAGAACGGGTGTTTCGTGTTCTCGATGCGGCCATACATATGCGCGCCGCAATCGTTGCAGGCATATCTCTGTATCGTCGCGCTAGCATCGACCACCTTGAGCTTGCTCTCGCCGCTTGTGACTGTGAGCTTGTCGCGTGGAACCACGGCGACCACCGAAAACCGGGCGCCCGCGGGTTTCCAGCACTTGGTGCAGCCGCAGACGTGATTGTGCGCGGACTGCGCCCCGATGCTGACCGTGACGGGGTTGCTTGAACAAAGGCATTGGAGCGTGCCTCCGGCAAAATCCTTGGATCCGGGCCTTACCCCGCTATCCACCGATGGATGAATTGGCACTGCTGGCATGTTGGCCTCCCTTCTCTGGCTTTTTTTGCATGGTTGTTGTCTGCAAATTCAGTAGACAACAACGCTGCGGATGGATTTTCCTTCGTGCATAAGATCGAAGGCCTTATTGATTTCCTCGAGCGGCATCGTGTGGGTGATCATCGGATCGATTTCGATCTTGCCGTTCATGTACCAGTCGACGATCTTCGGCACATCGGTGCGGCCGCGGGCGCCGCCAAAGGCCGTGCCACGCCAGGAGCGGCCGGTCACGAGCTGGAATGGACGCGTCGAGATTTCCTGGCCTGCGCCCGCAACGCCGATGATGATCGACTGGCCCCAGCCCTTGTGGGCAGGCCTCGAGGGCCACCCGCATCACCTTGACGTTGCCGATGCATTCGAAGGTGTAGTCTGCTCCGCCGCCGGTAAGTTCGACGAGATGGGCGACGAGGTCGCCGCTGACCTTGGAGGGATTGACGAAGTGCGTCATGCCGAAGCGCTTGCCCCAGGCTTCGCGCTCCGGATTGAGGTCGACGCCGACGATCATGCTGGCGCCGGCTAGCCTCAGACCCTGAATTACATTGAGACCGATGCCGCCGAGACCGAACACAATGGCCGTTGAGCCGACTTCCACCTTTGCTGTGTTGATGACCGCCCCCACACCCGTCGTCACGCCACACCCGATGTAGCAGATCTTGTCGAAAGGTGCGTCCGCGCGGACTTTCGCCAGGGCGATTTCGGGCATCACCGTGAAATTGGAGAAGGTGGAACACCCCATGTAGTGGTGCACCGATCTTGCCCTTGTAGGAAAATCGCGAGGTGCCGTCGGGCATCAGGCCCTTGCCCTGGGTGCCGCGGATTTTCTGGCAGAGATTGGTCTTGGGATTAAGGCAATATTCGCATTCGCGGCATTCCGGCGTGTATAGCGGGATGATATGGTCTCCCTGCTTCAGCGAGGTGACACCGCTTGCCCACTTCACGACGATGCCCGCTCCCTCATGGCCGAGGATCGTTGGAAACAGCCCTTCCGGATCGGCGCCGGAAAGGGTGAATTCGTCGGTGTGACAGATTCCCGTTGCCTTGATTTCAACCAGGACCTCGCCGTCCTTGGGGCCGTCGAGGTCGAGTTCGACGATTTCGAGCGGCTTGGCCTTCTCGAAAGCAATTGCCGCACGCGTTTTCATGGCGTTCCTCCCCTGCACTCATTCTTTGTTGGAGAAACCCTAATCACAACTCACAATCGCGAACAAGCGGAAACGCAGCACTGCCCTTTCATTGGCACGTCTTTTGTTGCACTGCACGCTTCAAGCGTCACTGTGAGTCTCCGACAATGCCCGATGGCCAGATTGCCGCGGAACAAGGACAATGCTACCAGTTTATGGGCGAGCAGGTTTTTGGGGAGGGGCCGTGAACAAGCGTTTGAATTCGATTGCCCAGCGAGTTTTGGGGCTGAAATGGCCGATGTTGGCCCTGAGTCCGCTGTTAATTGCCGGCCCGGTCCATGCGGACGGCGATGTGGCGAACGGAGAAAAAATATTCAAGAAATGTCTGGCATGCCACTCGGTTACCGAAAAAGCCAATAAGGTCGGACCGTATCTGGTGGGAGTGGTAAATCGACCGGTAGCGAGTATCGACAAGTACCAGTATTCGGATGCAATGAAAAGTTATGCCGCCTCCACCAAGACGTGGGATGAGGCGACACTCAACGCCTATCTTGAGAACCCGAAATCGATAGTCCCCAAGACAAAGATGGTGTTCCCGGGCCTCAAGAAGCCCGAGGAACGAGCCGACTTGATCGCCTACCTGAAAACAAAAATGTAGGATTGACAACCGCAGCCAAGAAATCCGGCGCCTATCGGGAAGCCTGATCGCCCAGCAAAGCATGGAAACTTCGGCAACGGGGGTTTCATGACGATTGAGAGGCGTTCGTTCAGCAAAAAGCCATGGCGGAATTCAGGGTGTCTATACGCATCCAAGTGACCTCTGCCATTGCCTGATGACTTTTGCCGTGTTCGTGCCCGAGCACGCGGCCGGCGAAAAACTGCCGGTGCTCTGGTATCTCTCGGGGCTGACCTGCACGCATGCCAATGTGGTGGAGAAAGGCGAATATCGAAAGGCAGCCTCAGAACATCGCGTGATCATCGTGTGTCCGGACACCAGTCCCCGCGGCGAGGGCGTGCCCGATGCGGCGGACAACTGGATGCTTGGCTCAGGCGCCGGCTTTTACGTCGATGCGACACAGGCGCCGTGGTCGACCCATTACAAGATGTATAGCTATGTCCACGATGAACTCCCGGCAGTGATCAAAGCCCATTTTCCCGCGGATATGTCCCGGCAATCCATATTTGGTCATTCGATGGGTGGACATGGTGCGATCGTCGGCGCCTTGCGGAGCACCGGCCGCTTTCGAAGCTGCTCCGCTTTCGCCCCGATCGTTCATCCGATCACGGCTGACTGGTCACGTCCGGCACTCAAGGCGTATTTGGGTGACGATGAGCTGCGTTGGCGCCAGTACGATGCCGTGGCCCTTATCGAGGACGGCGCCCGATTGCCGGAACTTCTTGTGGACCAGGGTACTGAAGATCAGTTCTTGGCTGACGGGCTCAGGCCCCAGCTTCTGCAGTATGCCTGCGACAAGGCCGGCTTTCCTCTGACGCTCAGAATGCAGGAAGGTTATGACCATTCATACTTCTTCATATCCACCTTCATGCCTGATCACATCGCCTGGCATGCAAAAAGACTTTTTGGCTGAAGAGCGGTCAAGTGGCGTGCTCATTGCCGCCACGGTTCTGCCCTCAAACGAGTAGCATTCCGATTCGATCCGAGGCAGGTCCGCTCACCTCCTTTTGTGTTAGGGTGCGGCGCAGAGAGGGACGACGCCGCATGATTTTCAGCTCACCAATGAAACTCAGCGTCCTGCCCCTGTGCCTTCTTCTGACGCAGCCGCTCCGCGCCGGGCAATTCGAGGACGGTCTGGCCGCCCGCGAGCGCGGCGACTATGCGCAGGCACTTGCTCTCTGGGGCGAACTCGCCCGGCAGCAACACGCGGCCGCTATGTACAGTCTCGGCCTCATGCATGCCGAAGGCCAGGGCCTCGCCCGCAATGATGCCGAGGCGCTTAAATGGTATCGCCGAGCCGTCACCGAGCGCTATGCGCCGGCCCAGTATGCCATGGCTCGCCTCTATGAGCAGGGCCGCGGCGTGCCGAAGAGGCAGTCGATCGCGATGAAGTGGTATCGCCTCGCCGGTCAGCAGGGCCACATCGCCGCCCAGCTGGCGCTCGGCCTCATTTACGATGAGGGCCGCGGCGTGCCGCAAAATGACTGGCAGGCTGAGAAATGGTACCGGCTTGCCGCCGAGAAGGGCGATGCCACGGCACAGATGAATCTCGGCCTTCTCTATTCGCAAGGCCGCGGCATTTCGCGCGACTACGTACAGGCCTACATGTGGCTGAGCCTCGCTTCTGCCACAGGTCACGCGAATGCGGCCAAACAGCGCGATGCGATTTCCGCGCAAATGACCGGCGAGCAACTCGCTGAAGCCGAGAAGCTCGCCAGCGCCTGGTCGCTCGTCCTTGCGCGGGCGAAAGCACGCTGCCGGGCCGCAAATCTTCCACCATCTTCATGTTGAGGATGCCGCCGTCCATCGCCGCCCCTGGCGCCCGGCAGGATCCTTCTCTTTACCCGGAACGATGCGCGACTGCGGGCGTTGCTTCAATCGCAACGAAAGTTTGAAGATTTAGGAGGTTTCAGTGACAAATCAGGACAAGGACGAGGCTGGTCAGCAGCAGCAAGGCGGCAACCAAAAACAGGGCGGCCAGCAGCAGCAGGGCAATCAGCCCGGCCGTCAGAGCCAAAAACAGCAGGGCGGCGGCGCCGACGCAGGTCAGCCGGACCAGTCCGGTCTCACTCGCGGCAGAGACCCAGCCAGTCAAGGCAGCGAGTGAAACAAATAGTTGCCAGAATAGTAAAGGGCCTTTCGGGGCCCTTTGCTTTTACCATCCACGGACGCTCGCGCGCCAGCCCGCAATGCGATTGTCCGTTTTTGTTCGACAACATGATCGGGAGATTTTTCCGAACGCTCGGCAAAGCCAAGCTCGAGAGAAAGCAGAAGGCCTGCCAGGATGGGGCGCATGAGCAGCGGTTTCCGGCAGGCCTTCCGATGTCCCGCGACGGACGATAGGGACGATTTGATCCTGCCAAGGTCAAAATACCCGCGCCTTAACATTTGTTAAGCGGCATGACCGCTCTCCACCGCCGGTCGATTCCTTTTGGAACGAACAGCATCGCCGCCGTTGCCGTGCGATCGACAATCCAGGGGATTTCACATGTCTTGCATCCTTGACGTCACGGCTGCGCTGGCCCGCCGGGAATTCGTCGTGGGCAGTGTGTTCGGCATGGCCGTCACCATCGCCGGCACCGCAGGCCTTTGCCAGCTCGGCGCTTTCCCGAAAGAGAGTGAAGCTCTCATCCTTTCAGCGGACTACCGGCTCAGCCGGACCGAAACGCAATTGCGCGAGGAGATCCGGTATCTCGCGCATGAACTCGCCCTTCTGCGGCGCGCGCGCTCCAACACCGCGAGTTATCCCGGTGACTCCCGCTCCTGATCATCGCGATCCCGAGACCCGCGCGGAAAAGGCGATTCTCGCGCCAGGCATCGAAGAAGCTCCTCCGGTCGTAAAGGAAAAGCTGGCCGCCGACCTGCGTGAAGCGGCACTGCGCGCCCGCCTGTTCGCATGCTCCCTCAAGTCGCCCGAACTGAAGGAGAGCTTTCTGACATTGGCTTCGAAATGGGAGGCCGAGGCCCAGGCGATCGAAGCTGCGCGGTGACTTAGCTCGGCCAGCGCGACAGAACGATCTGGGGATCGGAATATTCGGCGATCATCGTCAGCCGTGCCTTGTCCTTGAGGGTGAGAAGCGATGATCGCTGCTCGATCAGCTGCTCGCGGCGAAGTGTCTGCAGTGTACGATTGATATGAACTATGCTCAGCCCGAGACAATCGGCCAGGATTTCCTGGGTCAGCGGCAATTCGAAACTCGTGTCGTTGCAAAGGCCCGCCGCAAAGCAGCGGGAATGAAGCTCCAGTATGAGATGAACCAGTCGTTCATAGGCTGTCTGGCGCCCGATGCGGATGATCTGATGCAACAGATAGGCCTCGTCCAGTGCCATGGCGCGCTCATGAGCCCGCGCGATCTCGGGAAAGTCGCGATTGATGCCGAGACAAGCGGGCCTGGCGGCTGTGGCGTCGCACAGAGCGAGGGGCGTGCAGCTTATGAGATTGGTGAGGGCGAGGGGCTGCTCGCGCTCGCACAGGCCGATGGCATCGCCAGCCAATACGAAGCCGAAGATCTGGCGCCGCCCGTCAGCAAGGTAGCGGGTGCGCAACGCCCAGCCTTCCAGAATATAGCGCGGCCCCGCAATGATCTCTCCTTCGCGTAGCAATTCGGTGCCGCTCGGATGGCGCTCGACCGGGCCGAGCGTGCGCATCAGGAACGCGACATCGCCATCGGAAATCGGCGCCAATGACCTGAGCCGGCTGATCAAAGCCGATGATTGCGCCAATAGGGCCGTACGGGGCATGGACATCAGCCTGATGGAGTGGCCTGGCGAACAGCGTCTTGCACGGACTGGACGGTGAATGGCTTTTCAAGGCGGAGCTTCGACTTGAAACGCTCGGGAAGAATGGCCGCATTGTAGCCGGTAGCGAAAATGAATGGTATGCCGCGCCGCTCGAGCTCGTCGGCCAGGGGAAAGACCATCTGCCCATCGAGATTGACGTCGAGAAACGCCAGATCTAAATCAGCCCGCGCGATCTCTTCGCGCGCTGCCTCGTTGCTGGAGACTGGTCCGACGATCACCCCGCCGAGCTCCGCCAAAGCGCGACTCAGATCGGAGGCGATCAGATATTGATCCTCGACAATGAGGACCCGCTTGTTTTTCAGGGAGATCGGCAGCTGCGCCTCCATTTAGCTCTTCTCCCGGACTATGATCCTGTCACTGAGCGGAACCTCAATGACGCATCTTATACCCCCTTGTCGAAATTCCAGCGCAGTATTCGCCTTGAGCTCATAAGGCAGGCCGCGCTCGATGAGCTCGCGTCCGAAGCCGCTGTGGATTGGTTCCTGATTGATCACAGGCACGCCACTTTCCTGCCACTCAAATACCAAACGCGAGCCTCCGATGATTTCCTCCACATGCCAGTAGACCTTGATATGACCGGAATGTGAGGATAGAGCGCCGTATTTCACGGCATTCGTTGCCAGCTCATGGATCGCGAGGCTTAAGGTTTCGGCCGGTTTTGCCCGCAGCTTGATTTCGGGACCCTCGACATCGACCTGCCCGCTATAATGCGCGACATGCCCCACGAGTTCCTCATGGACAATCTCCGCCAGATCGACACCGCTTTCCGGGGTTCGGGCCAGGATATTCTGGGTGCGGCCCATCGCGCTCAAACGGCCGTCGAAATGCGCCGTGAAATCCTCGAGATTTTCGGAGCTGTCGGCGGTCCGGTTGGCGAGCGAACGCACCACTGCCAGGATGTTCTTCACCCGGTGCTGGAGTTCGGCCAGCAACAGCTGCTGTCGATCTTCGGCGGTCTTGCGGGCATGGATATTGATGCAGCTGCCGAACCAGCGGGAAATCTTCCCATCCGATGAGATGATGGCTTCGGCGCGCCCCAGGAACCATTGATAGCTGCCGGACGCGCTGCGCAGCCGGAACTCCGATTCGAAGGGAGCGCCGGTTTCGCTCGCTTGCGTCAGGCGGCGCCGATTTTCCTGCGCATCATCGGGATGCAGAACCGAAAACCAGCCCGATCCCAGCGCATCCCCCTCGGAGAGCCCGGTATAGTGGTAGAAGGGCGGGTTCACATATTCCCATTCCAGAGATGGCGTGGCGATGAACAGGAAAGCCGGCACGGTCTGAGCGATGTTGCGGAAGCGTTCCTCGCTGTCCAGGAGCGCCTTTTCCGCTTTCGCCGTCGCGGTGATGTCCATGAAAGTGAGCACGACGCCGGCGATGAAATTTTCCACGCTGCGATAGGGCAGGACCCGCACCAGGTAACGCGTCCCGCTTGCCGCGTCCTCGACTTCGCGCTCCACCGTATGGAGCGTGCGCAGCACCTTGCGGACGTCCTCCTGGAGATCGTCATAGGCGATGCGCGGCGCGATATGAACGATCGGGCGACCCACATCGCTGTCGATGAGGTGGAAGATCTCGGCCACGGCCGGTGTGAAGCTCTTGATCCGGAATTCATTGTCGAGAAAGATCGTGGCGATCTGGGTGCTCTCAAGCAGGTTCTTGAGGTCGCTATTGGCGCGGGCCAGCTCATGCACGCGATGCGCCAGCTCGCCATTGAGCGTCTGCAATTCCTCATTGACCGACTGCAGCTCTTCCTTCGAGGTCTCGAGCTCCTCGTTGGCCGACTGCATCTCCTCGTTGATCGACTGATATTCCTCATTGGAGGACTTGAGCTCTTCATTGGTGCTTTCGAGCTCTTCGATCGTGGCCTGCAGCCGCTCCTTGGTCAGGCGCAATTCCGCTTCGATGCGCTGGACATGCTCGTCGCGCATGATGCTGGAGTTGATATTGTCATGGGCCTTGTCGTCTTCCGTAATTTCAGCGTCCTGGAAGAAGATGACGAAGGCCTGCGGCTCGCCCGGATTGTTGAGCAGTGGCTCGACGATCAGGCTGACGCCGAGCCGACTGCCGTTGAGCCCCATCAGGATCTTATCGGTCTTGACCGACGTTCGCTCAGTGGCGGATTTGAGCAGCGCGGCTCGCAAATCGAGGCGCAGGTCGCGATGCACAAGGCTCAAAAGATTGAGATTGGCGGCGCCCGACGCAGGTTCGAGATAGCGGCCGGTGCGGCCGGAAAAATGCAGGACCTCGCTCTGGTCATCGACGATGATATAGGCCGGCATATAGCGCTCGGCTGCGCGCTCGGCCCGCTTGGCGATGCCGGGCTCCACCGTCCGGGACCTGGCGACCGGGTGAACCTCCGCTCCGCCTTCCGGTCTTTCCACGCGGGTCGAGAGCGGGAATTCAGGTAGCACGCGAGCACTCGTATCCTGGCGCTGGAAGATGCGGTGCCGCCGGTCGATAGGCGTGAACAATTTGGCGTGCCGCGTGACGCTCTCGGAGGGTCCCAGGAACAGAAATCCGCCCGAACGCAACGAGAAATGGAACAGCGGGATGATGCGGTTCTGCAGATTGGCGTTCAGATAGATGAGCAGGTTGCGGCAGGAGATGAGATCGATACGCGAGAAAGGCGCGTCCTTGATCAGGTTGTGCGCCGAGAAGATGCACATTTCGCGCAGCTCCTTGACGACGCAGTAGGTATCGCCTTCATGGACGAACCAACGCGCCAGCCGCTCGGGTGAGACATCGCGGGCGATACTTTCCGAGAAGCGCCCGACCCGCGCGGCGGCCAGCGCGCGGCCGTCGATGTCCGTCGCAAAAATCTGCACATGCGGCACGACGTCGATGCGCGCCATGTGCTCGCGCAGGAGGATAGCGATCGAATAGGCCTCTTCGCCAGTGGCGCAGCCGAGCACCCAGAGGCGAATATGATCGCCTGTCGCCTTGCCCTCAAACAGCTTTGGAATGACATTGTTTTCGAGGACGTCGAATTCCTTCGAGTCGCGGAAGAACTGGGTAACGCCGATGAGCAGATCCTGGAAGAGGTGGTTGGCTTCGTCGCCATCGCCGCGCAGGAATTCGGCATATCGCGCCACGGTGTCGATCTGATTGACCTGCATCCGCCGCTGTATCCGACGCAGAAACGTGTTCTGCTTATAATTTTGAAAATCGTGCCCGGTCTTGTTGCGCAGGATCGTGGCGATCCGGCGGATCTCTTCGGGCGCAGGCTCGAACTTATCGCCGCCCTCTTCGACATCATCGCGATGGGCCAGATGGCTCATCAGGCGTTGGACGATCTGGTCCCCCGGAAGCAGATAGTCGGCGATGCCGGTCGGGTTTGCGGCATTCGGCGAAACACCGTCGACGCGCTCCGCCATGGCGAGGCCGCCCGCTTCCTTGAGGGCGGTGAGGCCCAAAGTGCCATCGCCATTGAGGCCGGAGAGGATGACCCCAATCGCTTTTTCGCCCTGGTCGTTGGCGAGCGACAGCAGGAAACTGTCAACCAGTCCCTTCTGCACACCCTTTTTCTGATCGAGGGCAAAACGCGACTTCTTCAAGGTTGAAATGCGGTCACTCGGCAAGATATGGATCGTGTCCGGCTCCAGCCTGTCTTTCTGTTTGACGACCGTGATGGCGAGTCCGGATGGCCTTCCGATAATCTCGCGTAATCTCTCGGCCGGCCCATTGAAGCCGGGGACCGCCACGATGAAGGCGGCAGCGAGCCCTCCGGGCAGGTCGGAAAAAATTCTGGTGAGGGAATCTAGGCCGCGCTCTGGCGCGGCAACCAAAATGACACCAGCTATCCTTGGCTTCTTCTCGGAGTTCAGGTCCTCGGCCACGGTCTTTCACTCATCCCTAGCCTCCTTCTATAGCGCGCTCTCAGGAACCCGGATAGCGGCCTTTATTTGGCGGACGCGCCAGTCGCTCGGGACTTTCCAGCGAGTTATAGCATGCTAGATGCCCGATGGGGCTTGCCAACTTGCATTTCGCCGAAAGTTCCGTGCCCGGCGAAAAAATACTTCGTCGCCGCACTTCGTCTGATTCGCCTATGTTAAGGCTGCCCCGCCGCGAGCTTCTATGTTGTCTCAAAAGAGTGCACTTATGCGCACAGCGGAGGCATCAATGAGCGCAATCATATTGCAAGACGATCCGATCACACGTGTCCGAAAGGAAATGGAAATCATCACGGCCGATGGCCGCTGCGCCGGTCATGTCAGCAAATGCACGGCGAATCAGATTTTCATGAGTAAGTCCAGTCAAACCATTCCCAGGGAATGGATCCGGCGGGTTGATCGCGAGGTCTACATTTCCAAGCGTTGGTACGAGCTCGCTCACTAGAAAAGACTTGTTGTCAGGGAGGTCCCGATGGCTACCGGTTACTTCAATGCGCAGCAGCTTGCCGCTCTGTATCAGGAGCTAGATCACGAATGCGCCGTGTTCGCTCGGGCGAACGGCTATGTGACGGCCGCGCAGCGCAACCTCATCGCGGCCCGGATCATGGAAGAGGCAAAAAAAATCCCCCGCCGAAGGGATCGCTGACCAAGGGATCGTTGACCATAAGACCGTACGAGACGTGAATTCACATGATCGAACGTAATTTCACATAAGTTAATGCGCGCCTCTAGCCCTGTTGCTTAACTGACAATGCGCGATCGTGTGACCCGATTTGCGCTGCGGAGAGGCCCTGCGAGGCCGTAGCGACGGGGTCTCTCCGCCCCAAGGACAGCAATCATGCAGCGACTGAAACGCCGACCCGACCGACTTCTCATTCTAGCACAACGCGCGCGCCAATTCGCCGAGGGCGATTCCGGTCTCGTGGCTGAGCTCTTTGAGCAGCACGCGGCCATTTGCGAGCGCAAAGCTGCAGCGCAAATGCTGCAACGGAAGCGGTC
Source organism: uncultured Alphaproteobacteria bacterium (assembly GCA_963841765.1). GTDB lineage: Bacteria > Pseudomonadota > Alphaproteobacteria > Rhizobiales > Aestuariivirgaceae > Taklimakanibacter. The sequence goes on along the minus strand of CAWJDZ010000017.1, from coordinate 25,534 downwards.
AAAGCCGCAATCCAAACCTCGAGGAGGTTGAACCTGTCCTTAGGCGCTTTTCGCAGGCGGCATGGGGTTTGCAAGCCGATTGATCCGCTTGATGGCGTCGCGGATGATCTCGGCCTGGGAATCGATCTCGCCGATCCTTTGCCGCCACATCTTGGCGCTGGCCGGTTGCGATCTGCTGAGTGCCTGGCGCTCGAGGTTGTGCGCGATCTCGGCCCGCTCCTCGAATGAGCGCAAGGCGACAGCCAGCGCGCGGGAAACCGCATCCTCTAAAGCGATATTGACGAGTTCGGTCGTGAAGGCATGTCCGATATGGCAGCGATAGCGCAAGCCATCGCCTTCCTGGATCTCCCACAGCACACCGTCGCATTCGGGACACGTTAAAGCCGAGCGGCGGCCTATTTGGTCAATTTCCCCGATGGTGGATCTGCCGGTCCTTGCCATTTCAACCTCGTGCCGGAGATTTTCGGGCGGCTTACGTTTCATGCCGGCGGGCTGACGCACGAGGTCCCTGAGCAGTGCCGGAATGCCGGCAAGGGCCGCAACGTGATCAACCGCTCCCTTGCGCAACGCATTCGCCGGCATATCGGGAAAGGCGGCGTCCTCTGGATCCTGCACCACTGTCTTGCCGCCGCAATCTCCCAGCACGTGAAGCCCGGAGCTGCCATCGCCAAGGGTGCCAGTCATCAGAACCCCGATCGAGCGATGACCGCAGCATTCCGCTAGCGAACGAAACAGCGGATCTATCGAGGGTCGCGAATAATTTTCGCGAGCGCCGGTGCCGAGCGTGAGTTGATTGCCGTCATAGAGCAGATGACGATCCGGCGGGGCCAGATAAATATGGCCATGCCGCGCCTCTTCCCCGTTGCGGGCGAAGCGCGCCGGCAAGGAGCCGGATTGGCTGAGGACGCTGTCGAGACCCGATGGAATTTTCGGGGGCAGATGCGTGACGACGAGCAAGGCAGCCGGAAATTCGGCAGGCAATTTCGAAAGGATGAAACGCAGAGCATCAAACCCGCCGGCGGACGTGCCGATCGCAACAATATCGCGGTTCACCATCTTCCTTCCTTTGCGGTTTGTCCTAAAGTCAATTCCCCCCGCTGTCTGTAGTTCCTAAAGGCGCATGTCGACATGTGGGCCTAGGCGGAAATCAGCCCGCCAAACATGATGCCAAGAAGGAGTCCGATCAGAGCCAAAAGCAGTGTGGTGAATACCCAGCTCCCAAAGCCTTTCATCGACGGTTGCCGCTCGCGTCTTGAGGTCCAATGTTCGAGCCGGTTGGGACGAATTGACGATCCCTTGTTCATCGGCGTCCCAGAGACTTCCTCCGTACTTTCCTGCGGCAACCGCACGGGCGCCCTGCGCTTGCGTGTCTGGGCGGCCATGACGCCTCCTTGCCGGAACACGAGGTCCGCGGAAGCGAATGCTCAGGGTCGCCAGAGGGTTCCGAATTTAGCGCTCGGGAACCCTCCTGCGACGCCGTTGTTGGCCGGCATCCCCCCCGCATAAGATGGAGAGGGCCCTTTATCGTATTCGAAAGGCGACGGATCGTGCTGCGGCAGAGAAAGATCGTAGTAAAATGATGCGACGCAGCGATCCGACGGAGATGGCTGAGGACCTGCTGGAACCCCTGGTCGCGCCGATCTCGCGGTGCTTCTCAAGGACGAATTGCCATCGGTTGTGAGGAGCCCTCTTTCAGGGAAATTCGCTTGCCGAAGGGCTTATGATAAGGACGCCATGGACAAGATCATGGTCCTGGATCACCTGGCGTTGGCCGAGCGGCACGTCGCCGAGGGGCGCAGGCTATTGCCCATCAAAAGCAGGTTATCGACGATCTGATGAGTGGCGGTCACGATACAACCGTGGCCAGAAGACTTTTGGGCAATTTCGAGGATGTGCTGAAGATGCATATTGCCGACCGCGATCGGCTCAAGGAGCTTGCCGAGAACCTGTAGCTATTCCCTCAGACAATCTCCGCAAAAGTATAGTAATCGATGACGATGGGTCGGTATTACCGTCCCGAAGGTGCGATTTTCCTGCGGTCCCGACTGTCGGATTTCTAGAGCAAATCCCGCCAAAGTTGAAGACTTTGGCGATAAGGATTTGCTCCAACATATTGATTTGGCGCGAATCCTTATCGGCGAGCCATTCCACTTCGCCGGGATGCGCGCTAAGGAGGATTGGTCCCAGCCCGCCGGCAATTGGGCGGTGTGCCGCGGAAGCCCGGCAGGCATTTGCGGCGCGGCTCGATGACGATGCGCCGGCAATTGGGCGGCGTCCCGCGGAAGCCCTTGGGGCACTTCTTGGGCTCGATGACGATGCGCTTGCAATTGCCGGGCTCGCCGGTCGTACCGCGCTTGCAGCGGCAGTTCGGATATTTGCCGAACGAGTCCGCCGGACATCTCTTGGGCTCGACCTTTTTGCACTCGCCAGGCGTGCCGGTCGTGCCGCGCTTGCAGCGGCAGTTCGGATACTTGCCGAGGGAGTCCGCTGGGCAGGCTTTTGGCGTATCCGCCACGCAGCGCTTGCCGTTCCACTTCAACTGATCGGGGCAGCGGCAGGTACCGCCGATCCACTGCTGGTTCGCCGGGCATTCGATCTTGCGACAGTCGGGGTACTTGCCCCGCGTGCCGGGCGGGCAGACGCTCGGCCTGCAGTTCGGCGGGTCGCCGGTGAAGCCGCGCGCGCAGCGGCAATTCGGATAGGTGCCGATCTCATTGACACCGCATGTCAGCTCCGGTCCGGATGACGGTGTGCGGCACCTCCCATCGAGGAAGCGTGTCCCCCGCTGGCACCGGCATTCGCCGTCAATCAGCTCCATGCCCCCTTTGCACTCTTCGGCGGCATCAATCTTGCGGCAACGCTCGCCGTCCCAGTTCGAACGGGGCGGACAGCATTTGCCAGCGATGGGCGTGCGTGACCACCCCTGGGGGCAGGCTGACGCGGGCGGCGTTGTTAGGCCAAGGCCACAGAATGTCGTTCCGTGCATTTCGAATGGCGCGAACTTGGCCTTGACGGAAGCCGCGTCGTCGCCCGCATTCGTGTTCTCGTTGCTGCCGCCGGCCGGATCGAGGACCTCGGCTTTGTTGGTATACCCGCACTTCGCTTGCGAGCCTGAAGGTGCCACGAAGCTGTTCGGCGCTTCGGCCTCGAGTTTAAGCTCGACGCTTTCGCCCGGATCGAGCTTCACCGGCGGATGGGTGCAGAGTCCCTGCTCGGGATGACCGGCGGCCGACTGGCCTTCGCAAGTCCACGGCGCCGACCAGCTTCCGTTCGAAGGTTCGACGATCTGGCCGTCGAACAGCGTATCGCGGATCTCGATCGGACCCTTGTAGACATTTGGTCCCTTGTTGGTGACGGTGATGGTGAAGCTGCAGTTCTGACCGCCCGCTGTGGTGGCGCAGGCGCCAGCTGCCTTAGCGATCGCCAGGTTTGTCGGCGGACCACAGAACGTCGTTCCGTGCATTTCGTACGGCTGAAACTTCGCTTCAGCCGCGGCCGCGTCGTCGCCGGCCTTCGTATTCGTCGAACCGCCACCGGCGGGATCGAGGATCTCGACCTTGTTCTTATAGCCGCATCTCGCTTGCGAGCCCGAAGGCGCAACGAAGCTGTTTGGCGCTTCGGCCTCGAGTTTAAGCTCCACACTTTCGCCCGGATCGAGCTTCACCGGCGGATGGGTGCAGAGTCCCTGCTCGGGGTGACCCGCCGCCGACTGGCCTTCGCAAGTCCACGGCGCCGACCAGCTTCCGTTCGACGGCTCGACGATCTGGCCGTCGAACAGCGTGTCGCGGATCTCGATCGGGCCGTTGTAAGCATTTGGTCCCTTGTTGGTAACAGTGATCGTGAATGGGCAATTCTGACCGCCCGTTGTGGTGGCGCAGTCGCCGGCCGTCTTTGCAATCGTCAGGTTAGTCGGGGGAGCACAGAACGTCGTTCCGTGCATTTTGTATGGCTGAAACTTCGCTTCAGCCGCGGCCGCGTCGTCGCCGGCCTTCGTATTCGTCGAACCGCCACCGGCGGGATCGAGGATCTCGACCTTGTTCTTATAGCCGCATCTCGCTTGCGAGCCCGAAGGCGCCACGAAGCTGTTGGGCGCTTCGGCCTCGAGTTTAAGCTCCACACTTTCGCCCGGATCGAGCTTCACCGGCGGATGGGTGCAGATCCCCTGCTCGGGGTGACCCGCCGCCGACTGGCCTTCGCAAGTCCACGGCGCCGACCAGCTTCCGTTCGACGGCTCGACGATCTGGCCGTCGAACAGCGTGTCGCGGATCTCGATCGGGCCGTTGTAAGCATTTGGTCCCTTGTTGGTAACAGTGATCGTGAATGGGCAATTCTGACCGCCCGTTGTGGTGGCGCAGTCGCCGGCCGTCTTTGCAATCGTCAGGTTTGTCGGGGGAGCACAGAACGTCGTTCCGTGCATTTTGTATGGCTGAAACTTCGCTTCAGCCGCGGCCGCGTCGTCGCCGGCCTTCGTATTCGTCGAACCGCCACCGGCGGGATCGAGGATCTCGACCTTGTTCTTATAGCCGCATCTCGCTTGCGAGCCCGAAGGTGCCACGAAGCTGTTGGGCGCTTCGGCCTCGAGTTTAAGCTCCACACTTTCGCCCGGATCGAGCTTCACCGGCGGATGGGTGCAGAGTCCCTGCTCGGGGTGACCCGCCGCCGACTGGCCTTCGCAAGTCCACGGCGCCGACCAGCTTCCGTTCGACGGCTCGACGATCTGGCCGTCGAACAGCGTGTCGCGGATCTCGATCGGGCCGTTGTAAGCATTTGGTCCCTTGTTGGTAACAGTGATCGTGAATGGGCAATTCTGACCGCCCGTTGTGGTGGCGCAGTCGCCGGCCGTCTTTGCAATCGTCAGGTTTGCCGGGGGAGCACAGAAAGTCGTTCGGTGAATTTTGTATGGCGCGAACTTTGCTTCGGCGAAGGCAGTGTCGTCACCGGCATTCGTATTCTCGTTGCTGCCGCCGGCAGGATCGAGGATCTCGACCTTGTTCTTATAGCCGCATCTCGCTTGCGAGCCCGAAGGCGCAACGAAGCTGTTCGGCGCTTCGGCCTCGAGTTTAAGCTCCACACTTTCGCCCGGATCGAGCTTCACCGGCGGATGGGTGCAGATCCCCTGCTCGGGGTGACCCGCCGCCGACTGGCCTTCGCAAGTCCACGGCGCCGACCAGCTTCCGTTCGACGGCTCGACGATCTGGCCGTCGAACAGCGTGTCGCGGATCTCGATCGGGCCGCCGTAAGCATTTGGTCCGTTGTTGGAGACGGTGATCGTGAACCCGCAATTCTGACCGCCCGTTGTGCTGGTACAGGCGTCGACCGTTTTTGCGATCGTCAGGTTTGTCGGGGGAGCACAGAAAGTCCTTCCGTGCTTTTCGAACGGCGGGAACTTCGCTTCGGCGACGGCGATGTCGTCGCCCGCATTCGTATTCCCGGCGCTGCCGCCGGCAGGATCGATGATCTCGGCTTTGTTCTCGTAACCACATTTCACCTGGGATCCCGAAGGGGCCACGAAGCTGTCCGGAGCCTCGATTTCGAGATCGAGCACGACGCTCTCGCCCGGATCGAGCTCGACCGGGGGATGCGTGCAGATTCCCTGCTCGGGGTGACCTGCCGCCGACTGACCTTCGCAGGTCCAGGGCGCCGACCAGCTGCCGTTCGACGGCTCGACGATGGCGCCATCGAAGAGCGTATCGCGAATCTCGATCGCACCGCTATAGGCATTCGGTCCGGCATTGGTGACGGTGATCGCGAATGGGCAATTCTGGCCGGCCGGGGTGGTGGCACAGGCGCCAACTGTCTTCGCAATCGTGAGATTGGTCTTGGGACGCTCAGGCGTCGTCAAGCCGAGATCGCAGAACTTCTTGCCGTGCATTTCAAACGGCGCGAACTTGACGTCGGCGAAGGCCACATCGTCGCCGGCATCCGCATTCTTTGGACTGCCGGGAGCGGGCCTCAGGACCTCGGCCTTGTTCTCATAGCCGCATTTCACTTGCGTGCCGGAAGGCGCAATGAAGCTGTTGGGCGCCTCGATCTCGAGCTCGAGCACGACGCTTTCGCCCGGATCGAGCTCGATTGGCGGATGGGCGCAGATCCCCTGCTCGGGATGACCGACCGCCGACTGGCCTTCGCAGACCCAAGGCGCCGACCAGCTGCCATTTGAGGGCTCGACGATCGCACCGTCGAACAGCGTATCGCGGATCTCGATCGGCGCGTTGAACACACCCGGACCTTCGTTGGTGACCGTGATGGTGAATTTGGTGCTTTGGCCGCTCGCCGTCACCTCGCTCGCCGCTACCGTCTTGGCGATGGTGAGATTGCTCTCCTTACCTTCGGGCGTCGCAAGCGGCGGCTCGGGCTCGCCGACATCCGACAAAAGGCAGATGGCCGGGGAATTGGGGTAGTCGGGTGGAAGATGGGGAGCCAAATTCATCGTAGATGAACCGGAATCGTCCACCCAGATGAGGTTGAGAGGTGTGAGGGCCTTCGGAGCGGCGATGTGTGCGTGGTTTTTGACCGCGCATTCCGTAACAGGTCCAAGGGGAATCCTGACGGTTGCCGCGAATTCGACCGACTCGCCGGCCCCAAGGTTGGGATTTTCGCTTCTGCATTCCGCACGCGGCGCCGCCGGATTTTTGCAAGTCCATCCCGCCGGCTGACTGAGCGAGAGAGTAGCGCCAGATGGAAGGGACCGACCAGCTCATCGACAAACTCGACCGGGCTGGCGAAATCATCCGGACCGGTGTTGGTGAGCTTGAGCTTCCAATCGCACACCCAAATGTTGCCGGACACCTGGCAATAATTGTTGTTCAGGACCCAGGCCGTCTTCTCGAGCTTGAGGTTGCTCTGCTTCGATGAGCATGCCACCTGGCCGTTCGGTAGGACCACGTCCTTCTGCAGAGGCATCGCGACCGTGTCCGAATTGTCGCTCTTCAGGGTGTTGAGCTGAGACCCTTGCGGCCCGACGATCTTACCGTTGTTGGTGATGGTGCATTTCTCCACAGGTGCAAAGGGAACCTTGATTGCACCCCGGATGAGGACACTTTCGCCCTTGCCAAGCTTGGCATTCGTGGTCCTGCATTGATAGAGGTTCGAGCTTATTGCCGGCCCGCCACAATCCCACCCGGGCGTCTCCTCAAATGTCATGGCGGCGCCGGCGGGCGTGCCAATGGGCAGAGCGTCAGCGATCTGGATCCCGCCCTCAAAGAGTTGCTCGCCGATATTCGTTACCCTGAGCCCGAAGTGGCAAATCCAGTTTCCGTCCTTGGCCGGGCAAGAGCCTCCAAAGAGCTGGTTACGGCTGATGACGTCGAGATGGAGATTGGCCGAAAGGCAGATGCCCTGGCCTCCACCTTGCGGCAAAACGCCGACGAATTGGGCTTCGGCCGAGTCCTCATCGTCGAATCTTGAAGAAATTGTGCGGGCTCCCGCCTGGCGCCTTGACGATCTTCGCGCTGTTCGTGATCCCGCATTTCGCCGTCGGCGCCACGGGAATCCTGACGGTCACTGGAATCTCGACCTTTTCCCCATGCTCGAGGTTGGGATTGTTGCTGTTGCACACATAGAAATTCGGCAGGATCGGCCCACCGCAATTCCACCCGGCGGGCGGCTGGAACGAGACCGTCGCGCCAGGCGGCGTGCCCAATGGCAGGGCGTCAATGAACTGGACCTGACTCTTGTACGCCTTGCCGAAGTTCTGAAGCGTAACCTTGAACGGGCACTCCCAACTGTTGCCGGAGACCGGGCACGGTTCGGCCGGTCCGCTTTTCGTGAGCTTGAGATTGGAAAGGCAGATACCTTGCCCAACCACGGCGGAAAGCTGCGCCTTGGCCGAGCTTGCATCATCACCGTCAAAGGAGTTGAGAAGCGTGCCGCCCGGGGCCTTGGCGATCACCGCGTTGTTGGTGACTTCGCACTTCGCCACGGGCGCCACGGGAATCCTGACGATCACCGGGATCTCGACCTTTTCCATATGCGCAAGATCGGGATTGTCGCTGCTGCACTGATAGACATTGGGGAACAGCACCGGCCCGCCGCATGTCCATCCCGCGGGCGGCTGGAAAGTGGCCACCGCACCGGCAGGATTGCCGAAGGGCAAAGCGTCGATGAACTGGACGGGGCTCGTGTAAGGCTTGCCGAAGTTCTGCACCGTGACCTTGAACTGGCAAATCCAGTTGCCCCATAACACGGGGCACTCGCCATCGGGACGCGTCTTCGTGAGCTTGAGGTTGCTCAATTTGGGCACGCCCGGGCACTCGGCAACCTCGCCCGGCAAGACCATCGTGGCGTCGGCTTCATCATCGGTGGGATCGGTGTTCTGGTCGGTGCCGCCTGCCGCGGCGACGATCTTCACCTCGTTCTTCGCCTCACAGCCCAGAGGCCCGGCGAGGTTCTTGGGCACCTTCACGATGGCATTCATGTTCACCGCCTGGCCGGGCAAGAGAATTACTGGTCCTCTCTGGCAGGAATAGCTCGGGGGCGGGCCTATGCAGTTCCATGAGGCCGGCGCGAAGGTCGCCGTCGCCCCTGCGGGAATGGTGTCGTCAATCTGGATGTCGCCGTTGTAGACATCGGCACCAATATTGCGAACCGTGACCTGATACGGGCATTCGAAGAAGGCGAGCTTGTCGGTGCATACATCCTTGAGCGGAAGTTTCGAGATCTGGAGGTTGGTCTTCCCACCGGCGGGCGGCGGGCAGTGAGGCGCCGGAATCGTGGCGGTCGCGAGATCGAAATCATCTGAGGAATCGGCATCACCTTGGCCCCAGGCCCAGACGAGTCCGGCTTGATTGTCGAGATGGCAAACGGGTGCGGCGACGGGGAGATCGATCGTCACATGGAGGTCGATGCTTTCACCGGGAAGGAGTGCGCCCGGACCATAGGTGCATTGCTGCTCGGTGGGCGAGACCGCAAAGCAGACCCAGGGCGGGACACTGGCGAGCGTCATGACCGCGCCGACGGGCGATGCCGGCAATTCGTCATTGACGACGATCGGACCGATATAGGCGTCGGGACCGGTATTGGTGACGCGCACCACATAGTCGCATAGGAATCCAAGTCCGCCCGCGGCGCAGGCCCCGGGCACCGAGCGCTTCTCGAGGCGCAGGTTATATGTCCCTTCCGGTGTCCCACCCGTCGGCAGATCCTCTGACGGCACGCCTTCCGGCTGCGTTCCGGAGGGCGGGAAATAGTCCGGCGGCACATCTGCTGCCTGGTCAGAGCCAGTCGAGTCAGCGCCCCGCTCGCAGGGCTGCCAGATTTCAACGTCGCCCAAATGGCCCTGCTTCTGCGGATCGTTGCTCACACCGTCAAAATCGACGAACCAGGATTTTCGCGGCGGCTCATTGTCGGGCCGTGTCAGAGCAATATCCGTCCCTTGCAGCCCGTGAACGACTTTCGATTCCTGAGTGGCCGCCTCTTGCGCCGCCGGCGCCTCGGACAACAGCGAGTCGCCTGTCGTCCATAAGGTCATATTGCACGTGCCGGGCCGCATTGCGCCCGCCTCGTCATAGCCATAGCCCAAGGCCACGCCGCCCGATGCATTGCGATGATCGGGCGGGAAACCGACGGCATATTCATCAGGTATCGGCACCCAGATGCCGGGTGTCACCGGATCGTCCGGTACTTCACGCGCAAAGCGAAAGACAACGGATTGCTTTGCATCCGCGAAAACGGAATAGTCGTAGCTGCCTTTGATGCCGCCGCGCTGAGCGATATACATGTGATCTTGAGCGTCGAAGGCAATGTCCGAAATCGGATGATTGTTGGGCGTTCCCGAAACTTCGATCTCGCGGCGCGGATCGCCGCCGAAAGTGCCGTCGAGATTGATGGATACGGACCAGATTTCGGGACCGGCGGTGTAATAGAGGCGCCCCGCCCGGAAGCCCATCCCGAAGACGCGCCGCTCAGGCTGAGTAAAGCCCCAGGTCCCTGAGTCATCTCGGTCGAAGGAAAGCGACTTGATGTCCATCGCGACGCCGTCATCCGCGACCGCAGGAAGGCCGATCGCCGGCCGTCCGGTCCGGCCATGGTCGAACGAATCGATGAGGGTGCCGGCTGCAGTCCAGGCGGTGGATCAAGCCGGTATCGAGATCGGAGACGAAGAACTGCTTGGTGGCGCTGTCGAAAACAATATCGCCAAGTCCTGGACCGCTGTTTCCGGGAATCGTCGCGAAGAGCGACACAGCGCCCGTCTTGCCGTCGATCCTGTAGATCGAGCCTGGTCCTCCGCCTTTGCCGAATTGCCCCGCCATCCATTCGGCATTGGCATCGCCTCTTTTCAAACGTTCCGGCTGTCCATCGCCGTTGGTGTCAGGCATGACGATCTGCAGTCCAAAGGCTGAAGTCGCGCCGAGATAAATGTCCGGAATATCCTCTGTCCCGTCGGGAAGAAGCTTTTGATCGAGGCCAATGGCGAAGACCTGACCGACGTCGCGCGCTTTCACCTGAAGAACGGATGGCGCAGTGATGAGCTGGCCTGTGGGCGGCGCGCCGGGCTCGAGCTTCAAAATCCGCGCCGAGGCCCCATCAAGATCGATAAAGGTTTGATCGACCGGATTGCCAGAAAAGGTGGATTTAGTGCCGGAAAAGCCCGTAACCACGGCATTGCCGCGCGTCAAAATTTGGCTGTCCTGAGCTTTTGCTCCAGAGGTGGCGAATGCAATGAGCACGAGACAAAGCAAGCCAAGGCATCGCATTCACGATCTCCATGGTGGCAGGATCCATCCCTCGAAACGTTAACCTTATGTAAGAATCGCTGAACACGCAATGAACGAGATGGGCAATTCCGATCGTCCCCGTCAAGCAGGCGATAGGGTAACCAGCTCGATCTCGATTTCGGGCGGCGGCGCGCACCGCCCTTTCACTGTTCAGGAGTGGGACAACCTTTCCTTCCGCCCATAATGGCGCCATGGCGTCATAAAAGGACGATCGGCTATCGCCGCTCTGGCCGGGCGCGTTGATGCAGAAGCTCTTGTCGAAGTCGGAGAGGTCGACAACGATCCTGAAGGTCGACCCGGTCAATTTGACGAAATTTGCAGCATCGAAACCGCTGTGGAAGACGGTCGACTCGCTGCCGCCCTGCGAGAACGGGCCGACGGTCGGAAATCGCTGGGTCAGGCCGGAAAGAGGATGGGCGAAGACGGCATGATGCAGATCGCCCCACAGGGTCTCTTTGCCGAGACGCTCGTCATGACCGGCAAGCTCGTCAAGCGCTCCGCGAAGCGTGGGCTCGGCCAGACTCAGCGCTCGATCGACACTGAGGCTCTCGAGAAAGTCGCAAGTCGCTGCATTGGCGATGCGCGGCATCGCTAAAGGCCTGCCGGCTGCGAGAACAAGAAGCGCGGGCTTCAGATGCCGGACATACCAGATCTCGAAAAGCGCCGCCTCACGGCTCTCAGGATCAAGCACCGCATCCCAGCCAGAAAGGCGCTTCATCGCGCTCTGCGCGCGCTTCTCGGTCAGGCTGATCCTCGCAATCGCGGATATGACGCGCTCTGCAATCAACGATTTTTTATCGAGCTGCAAAGCGAGCGCATCGTCGGTCGTGATCATTCCGCCCTTGTCGAGCATCGCCTTGATCCGCTGGGCGCGCGATGATTCCGTCCATTCGAAGCCGATCATCCGATCGCGCACCAACCTGTCCGGCAGGTTGAATTCATTCGCCGTGTGGACATAGCCGCCTTTTGGATTGACGACCTTTGTGTCCTCGGCGACCGAAAACACGCCCGCCCATTGCGCAGCGCCCGGCAGGCGGCGCGGCAACAGGCCGCTCTGCCGGCGCTCAGGCATGAAGCCGGTCGAGAACCGCGCTATGTCGCCCGCCTGATCGGCATAGATGACGTTCACCGCCGGACATCCCCACTTCGCCGCCGCCGCGCCGAAATCAGCGAGCGACCGCGCGTTGCGGTAGCGCAGGCTCTGCAAATAGGGAAATGCGCCCGGCTCGAACCACACCGATTGCAACGCGACGGCGGTCTTCTTCGTGTCGTCCCAGGCGAGGATAGGCCCGACGGGCGTCAGATCGAGCTCGGCCATCACGGGCTCGGTACGCCCGCGCACTTCGATCGGTTCGCTTGTCATTGTGATCTTCATCTCATCGGCCTTGCGGAGATCGATGAGGACGAAGTCCTCCTGGTCGGCCGGAAAGATTGTCAGGCCGAAAGCCGCCGTGCCATTGTGGCCGATCGAAACGCCGGGCTGCATCGGCTCGCCGCCACCGATGAGATCGAGGCCCGGCGCATGCAGGCCGACGAGATAGCGCAAGGACGGCGTAGTCAAGGCGCGATGCGGATCGCTGGCGAGGATCGGCTTGCCGCTCGCGGTACGCGCACCTGAAATTGCCCAGGCATTCGATCCGCCGGGATCGTTCTTCCCGCTTGCGCTCGGGCCGAAGGCGATCGGATCGACAGCCTGGCGATAGACGGCGAGTGCCGCTTCGAGAAGATCGGCTTCGCCACGCGTGAAGATCGAGGCATCCGTGAGCGGCGGCTCCAGGGGCCCAAGGAACGGCTCGCAAGACATATTCCCATCGGCGCGCAGGCGGGCCCGGGCGACCTCTTCTTCGACATTTTGCATGAGGCCGTGGAAACGGATGGTGATGGCTTCATCCGCCATCCAGAAACCGGGCTCGGTCTTCATATGAGCAAACTCAGCCGGCAAGGGCTGCTCGCCCGAACGGGTCAACGCGATGAAGGCGTTGATTCCATCGACGAAGGTACTGAAGATCGCCTGCCCATCCGGGCCATAGGCGGCCCATTCCTTGGCGAGACCGCCGCGATAGAGCACTTTGCGCGCCGCGATGTCGTGGGCGAGGAAACCTTCTCCGAAATCCTTTGCCAGACGGCCGAGGCCGCGCTTGTACCAGAGGTCGATCTGCCATAGCCGATCGCGCGCGGCGTTGAAGCCCTGGAGAAAAAAGAGATCCGCTTCATTGGCCGCATAGAGATGCGCGACGCCATAGGCGTCAATGAGGATGCGGCAGGGACCTCTGGGAGCCGGCCGCCCGGCCGGAAAGGTGATGCGTTGGTGCTGCACGATCTTGATTGGAAAACACAATCCTGAGCTTTTGAACAGAGCGGATATTTTCTAGTGTGCTTTTGAACGCGAAGTGTCTAGCGGTTAGATATCAGGAACTTCGCGTTCAGCACACTAGGCGCTATGCACACTAGGCGCTATGCATGACTGGCGACAACCGACAACCCTCGCCCGATTGGCTGAAGGAAGCCGTGTTCGGCAACTATGCCGAGCGGCCCAGTGCCGATGCACTCGAGCGAGCGCGCATCTGGTCCTATACGGATGCGCAATCCTATGCGCCGGGCGACAAGGCAAGGCTTCACAGCTGCACCAATGCCGCGACCTACGACCTTATCGTCATTCGCGACGGCCTTGCGCAAGAAATCGTGTTGAGGCGCGAAGGATTGCCGGGCAAGCTTCATCCAATCCCCGAAGATTGTTCGATCGCCGGATGCCAGTGGCCGGTGGCGCTCGAATTCGAGATCGGTGCCGACTGGCGCTCCGGCGCCTATATTGTGCGCACGCAATGCCGGCATGACGGTGCTGTGGCCGACACGCATGATCATCTGCTGATCGTGCGTCCGAAGCCCGGCGGCGACAAGTCAGGCCGGCTTCTCCTCATTGCCGCGACCTCGACCTGGACCGCGTATAACGACTGGGGTGGATCGAACCACTATCAGGGCTTCGCCGGCCCCAATGGCGATCTCTTTTCCGGCGTGCTCAGCATCCACCGCCCCTTCGCCCAGGGCTTCGTCACCCTGCCGGCTGAAGCGCCGCGGCCGACGTTGTTGGAGCCGCCGGCAATCATGACGAAGCCGCGCTATCCGCATATGGAATGGGCCTACGCCCATGGCTACAGCAAGAAATATGCTTCCGCCGGCTGGGCCAGCTATGAGCGGCATTTCCTGCGCTGGGCCGAAGCCCAAGGCTATGCGGTCGACGTCATCTCGCAGACTGACCTGCATTTTCGCCCCGAGGTGCTTTCAGCCTATCGCTGCCTGGTGATGGTCGGCCATGACGAATATTGGTCGTGGGAAATGCGCGACGCCATCGACGCCTATGTCGACCAGGGCGGGCACATCGCCCGTTTCGCAGGAAATTTCATGTGGCAGATCCGGCTGGAGCAGGAAGGCCGCATCCAGGTCTGCCACAAATATCTGGCGCGGAAGAACGATCCATTCATGACCACTGGCCCGCGGCATCTGGTGACCGAATCCTGGGAGGCCAAGGAGATCGGCCGGCCGGGCGCCCTCACTTTCGGGCTCAATGCCACGCGGGGTCTTTATGCGGGCTGGTCCGGCTGTTCGCCGCGTGGCGCTCGCGGCTTTCCCGTCTATCGCCCAGAGCATTGGGCTTTTGCGGGCACTGGGCTTTACTACGGCGATGTGCTGGGCGCCCGCGCCGTCATCTTCGGCTATGAAGTGGATGGGCTCGATTATGAGATTCGCGGCGGCCTGCCCTATGTTGCAAAGAACGAGATTGCGCCCGAGGGCATCGAAATCCTGGCGCTCGGTCTGTCCTCGACCATCGAGGAAGGTCCGACGATCGAGCCCGGCAAGACTTTCTTAGGGTCAGAGGATGCCGAGTATGTGGCAAGCGTCCTCATCGGCCGCACCGATGCGGCGGCGATCGAAGCCACCAAGCGCGGCTGCGGCATGATCGTCGATTTTCGCCGCGGCAAGGGCGAGGTCTTCCATGCCGGAACCTGTGAATGGGTGGCGGGCCTTTTGCGCCAGGACGAGATGGTCGTGAAGGTGACCCGCAACGTCCTCGACCGTTTTCTGGGTTGAGCCTTTTCGCCCAGGGCGGGGCATTGAAAGTCTCAAGGCACCCGGGCAACAATGCGAATCCTTACAGCTTCTTGAGGGGAATGCCCGTGCCTGATTTTCCGATCGTCGACAGCCATGTGCATCTCGCTGACCCGAGCCGCTTTGGCTATGACTGGACGAAGAATGCGCCGTCGTTAAAGCGGCTGGTGCTGCCGGCCGATCTCGCCAAGGCCGCGGCGCCGGTCAAGATCGATCGCTTTGTCTTCGTCGAGGTCGATGTCAATTTCCCGCAGCATCTCGGCGAGGCCGAATGGGTGGCGGGCCTCGCCCAAACCGACAAGCGGCTTGCCGGCATGGTGGCGGCGCTCCCGCTCGAGCGCGGCAAGGCGATCGAGTTCGGAGCTCGATCAGCTGCGCCGGCACAAGATCCTGCGCGCCATCAGGCGGCTGATCCAGACCCAGCCCGATCCCGATTTCTGCATCCGCCCCGATTTCATCGACGGCGTCAAGCTGCTCGCCCGCCACGACCTCGCTTTCGATATCTGCATCCTGCACCATCAGATGCCGAATGCGATCAAGATGGTCCGCCAATGTCCGGAAGTGCGCTTCGTGCTGGACCATATCGGCAAGCCTGGGATCAAGGCCGGAATATTCGATCCCTGGCGCCAGCATCTCAAGGAGATGGCGAGCCTGCCGAATGTGCACTGCAAGATTTCGGGCGTTTCGACCGAGGCCGATCACAAGAACTGGACGCGCGAGCAGCTTAAGCCCTATATCGCGCACGCGATCGATATCTTTCGGCTTCGACCGTGTCATGTATGGCGGCGACTGGCATGTTCTCGAGCTCGCCGGCAGCTATCCGGATTGGGTCGACATCGTCGATTGGGTGGTCGAGGGCGCCAGTGCCGAAGAGAAGCGCAAGCTCTTCCGCGACAATGCCATGGACTTCTACCGCCTCGACGGCGCGGCATGAACGCCACACCGCCAGCCTGGAAGGGCCGGGCCTACAGCATCGACGCGATGCGCTCACTCGCGCAGCGCGCCTTGCCGCGACCGGTTTTTGATTTCGCCGATGGCGGAGCCGAGGATGAGCACACGCTGAGGCGCAACGAGGCGGCTTTCGGTGAGATCGAATTGCTGCCGCGTCCGCTCTCGGGATCGGCCGAGCGCGACCTGTCGGTCACCTTGTTCGGGACCCGTCTTAGCCTGCCGGTTATCATCGGCCCGGCCGGCCTTGCCGGCTTGTTCTGGCCGGATGGCGAACGTGCCGTGGCGCGGGCGGCGCACGCAGCAGGCACTGCTTTTTGCCTGAGCCATGGTTCGGTCGCAACGCTCGAGGATGTGGCCGCCACTGGTGCTTCGCCGCGATGGATGCAGGTCTTCATCTATAAGGATCGCGGCTTCACCCGCGAGCTGGCGGATCGCGCGGCACAAGCGCGCTATGATGCGCTCGTGCTCACCACCGACAACCAGATGCTCGGCAACCGCGAGCGTGACATCCGCAACGGCTTTGCAATCCCGCCGCGTTTCGGACTTTCAGGTCTTGCCGGCATGGCGCTCAAGGCCGAATGGCTGTGGCGCATGCGGCGCGACCTCAAGCGCGTCACATTCGGCAATTACGTGAGGCCAGGTGAGATCGTCGATATACGCACGCTTGCCGGCCGGATGGCGTCGCTCCTCGATCCTGCAATGTCCTGGAAGGACGTGGATGAACTGCGCCGGATATGGACGGGCCCCATCCTCCTCAAGGGCATTCTCCATCCTGAAGAGGCGAAGTTCGCGCTCGATCATGGCATCGACGGCTTGATCGTTTCGAACCATGGCGGTCGCCAGCTCGATGGTGCGCCGGCCGCGATCGAAGCACTGCCTGGCATTGTCGCCGCTGTAGAAGACCGTATCCCGGTCCTCATCGATGGCGGCATCAGGCGCGGCAGCGATGTCGTCAAGGCGCTGGCGCTCGGCGCCGCGGCCTGCCTTATCGGACGGCCGCAACTCTGGGGCCTCGCCGTCGCCGGCGAAGCGGGCGTGGCCCATATGCTCGAGATCTATCGGCGCGAGATCGATCGCGTGATGGGTCTATGCGGCCTTTCACGCATCGCCGACATTGGCGAGGACCTGATTTTCAAGAAAAGCTCGAGGCCACACGCATGATCAAGGATCCGCCGCTTCTCACCATAAAGCGCAATTTCCCGCGGCCCCAGCCTGACGAGCTTGCGTCTTTGGCAAGTGTCCAGACCGGCTATGCCGTCGATGCGATGGAAGGGCGCGGAGCGCTCGACCATCGGATCAAGCCCCTGGCGCCGGTAGGTTCGGTCCTGGTGGGCACCGCCGTCACTTGCCATTGCGGCCCGGCTGACAATCTCGCGCTCTTCGCCGCTCTCGCCACCGCAAGGCCGGGCGACATTCTCATCGCGGCCACCGATGGCTTTGCCGGCACCTCCGTAACCGGCGACCTGCTCATGGGCATGGCGCGCAATCGGGGCCTGTTAGGCCTCGTGACCGACGGGCTCGCCCGCGATCTCGCCGGCATTCTCAGTGTCGGCCTTCCCGTCTACTGCAGGGGACTCTCGCCCAACTCGCCGGCACGGAGCGGTCCGGGTTCGGTCGGCCTGCCGATCGCGATGGGCGCCGTCGCGATCGCCTCAGGCGATGTCGTCATCGCCGACAACGACGGGGTGGTGATCGTTCCGCGCGGGCGGATAAAGGAGGTGATCGGCCGGCTGCCTGCCATTCGCGCAGCCGAATTGGCACTCGAGGCCAAAGTAAAAGGGGGCCTTGAGATCCCCGACTTCATCCAATCCGTCCTCGCTTCCGACCGGGTCGTGCAGATCGACTGAGT
This sequence comes from uncultured Alphaproteobacteria bacterium, assembly GCA_963841765.1. Taxonomy (GTDB): domain Bacteria; phylum Pseudomonadota; class Alphaproteobacteria; order Rhizobiales; family Aestuariivirgaceae; genus Taklimakanibacter. The sequence goes on along the minus strand of CAWJDZ010000017.1, from coordinate 7,915 downwards.
GTCGTCGAGCGCTTGCGCCGCCCTGCTTCCTGCCTGAAGCTATTTTGCCAACCTGGGAGAAACACTTGCCCCACGATGCCGCCAACTCGGCGAAGCGCCACTTCACCTTCATCGTCGCCAGCGCCCGGCGCGACGGCAACACCGAATGGCTCACGCGCAAGGCGGCCGAGCACCTCCCTGCCGGCATAGCTCAACGGTGGCTGCATCTGACAGATTTGCCGCTGCCGCCCTTCGCGGATATCCGCCATTCGGTAGGCGTCTACCCCGAGCCCCAGGGCAACGAGCGCGTCCTTTTCGACGCGACGCTTGCGGCAAGCGACCTTGTTTTCGCAGTGCCACTCTATTGGTACAGCGTACCCGCGAGCGCCAAGCTCTATCTCGATTACTGGAGCGGCTGGCTGCGCGTCCCCGGCGCGGATTTCAAGGCACGCATGGCAGGGAAGACGCTGTGGGGCGTTTGCGCCCTTTCCGATGAGGATCAGAAACAGGCTGACCCACTCATTGGCACCCTTGCCATGACGGCCGACTATATGAAGATGGCTTTCGGCGGCGTTCTCCTGGGCTATGGCAGCAGGCCCGGCGACATTTTGGCGGACAAGGCGGCGATCGAACGGGCGCGCCTATTTTTTGCTGGGCCTGAGCTCAGCTCTCAGGCTGTTTCAGGCGGCAGACCGCTTCGATCCGTTGCCCATCCGGATCCTTGAGGAAGGCCGCGAAATAGTCATCCGCAAAATCCTCGCGGATCGCCGGCGCGCCGTCATCTTTGCCGCCAGCTTCGATGCCCCGGCGATGGAAGGCCTCGACGGCCTCCCGTGACTTGGCGCAAAAGGCGATGTGGACCTTTGGGTCGCGGCACCAGCCCTCGCCGCCTTGATAGATGCTGAGATCATCCTTGTCGTCGTGGCCATAGGCGGCGAAATCGGGCCCCTCATAGAGACGCGTGAGGCCCAAGGGCTTTAGGACCGCGTCATAGAAGATCTTGGCCGTTTCAATGTCGCGTACGCCGATGGCGAGATGATCGATCATGGGCGCCACGGCGCATCCTCACGAGTTGCTTTGCTGGGGAGGCCGCGATGCTTCCTTCACGGGTCCGCTCCTGGTGAAGACCATGCCGGCGGGATAGCGCTCGGCGTCACTCATCGGCGTCGCTTCTTCGCATGACGTGAAGGTGCTGCTCGACCAGGGAGAAAAGAAAGGAAGCTTGGTCTTGGCCTCCGATTGGCGCGCGCGCGTCTCGACCTCGACCATGGCGCGCGCCTCCTGCGCGTCGGCCGCCCAGACGAAGCAGGTCTCCTTGAGCGTGCTTGCTTCCCATTCGTCGCGCTCGCGCATGGCCGACACGGGCTCGAGACAATAGAGATGAAGCTCGGTTTTCCGCGGATTTGTCGTCTTCGGCATGGCGCTGGTCCCGGATAATTCTTCCTTGACGTCTAAGAACGGGTCGAGACGAAAGTTCCCGCCCAATTCGCCCGTCCATTTTGGAACCAAAGAGACACAAGCGCGTTAGGTGTCCGCTCCATAGAGAGGGCAATTATGCAAGCCATAACCAAAAGCGATCTGCTGACGATCATCGAGGATGTCGGTTTCGGCAGCGCCGTCGTTGCGGGCGCCGATCGGAACGGCATCGTCGTCGACGGCTATCTCAATCTCGCCTCCATCGCCGAGCGCCTCGACAGACTTGTGGAAACACGAATGCGCCATCGGGCATTGCATGACGACAGCGGCAAAATCAACTCAGCGCATGGTCCGGAAGGTGATGGAATAACGCTGCGCCTCGACGGCCGGGATACTGTGCTCCCATGAGTTCCGGGCTTCCACCGTCATTACATAAAGTGGCCTTGGCTCTGCCGAGAGTGTGAAGCGCTCCCATGATGTTTCAGCCTTGCGCCGGAACCGGAACTTGCACGCTGACGCAAGCGACAGGCCGAAGACCTCATCAAAATGCGGCTTGTCGCGATGCCAGCCAATGCCCACACCATCGTCATACTCCGTGCATAGGACCTGCCCGACGGTACCGCTCCCCGGACCAGCAAACGCCTCGATCCTGGCACCGAATGGAGCGAGCCACTTCGGGATGTCTTGCGCCTTCTCGAGCTTGCGTTCGCCATAGTCATAGCGCCAGCCGAAGGATGCAACCCGGCGCTTGCCCTCATAGGCGCCGAACTGAAAGGGGGTCAGTGGCAACTGGCGAATATGCGCCACAAGCCCCTGCTCTTCTTCGGGGGAGATGAAGTTTTCCTTGTAGCGCAAGCCGGAAGGACCGCCGAGAGTGGGCGGGAAAAGGTTGAGGGTTTCGGTCATTGTCTTGAAGTGCCTGACGCTCTATTTGGTAAGCCATGATGCCAATTGAAAGAAGCGAGTTGCCCGGATGGTGAAGCGCAGCGGCAGCGCCGATCTGCCGCTTCACGGCGGCCATGTCCCGCCCTGGCTCGCGATGCGCATGGCGGCGCTCGGTGCCGTCATTTGCCAGGCCATTGTCCATCACTACGGTCGGCATGAACTCCTGAAGCGCCTGTCGCATCCCTTCTGGTTCCAGTCTTTTGGCGCCGTCATGGGCATGGACTGGCATTCTTCGGGCATTACGACCAGCGTTATCGGCGCGCTCAAACGCGGCCTCTCTCCGCTCGAAGAGGAGCTTGGCATCCATGTCTGCGGCGGACGCGGCAAGCATTCGCGCCGCACACCGCAGGAACTCGTTCGCCTCGGCGATCTCATGGGCTTCGACGGACTGGCGCTCAGCCGCGCAAGCCGGCTGGTGGCGAAAGTCGACAGCGCCGCCATGCAGGATGGCTTCGACCTCTATTTGCATGGTTTCTTCGTGAGCGATGACGGAACCTGGACCGTGGTGCAGCAAGGGATGAATGGCGAGAAGCGCCAGGCACGCCGATATCACTGGCATTCGGCGGAGCTTCAAAGCTTCGTCGATGAGCCGCACAGCGCAATCGATGGTCCCGCGCAGGGCGAGATCGTCAATCTGACCGATCACCGCGCCGAAGGCTCGCGCGCGGCGCAGATCGGGCTCGTTGCGGAAGGGCCAGACCGTATCATACGCGAATGGCGCCGGCTTACCGGGCGGAACTGGGAAAACGATCCCTGCCGCATCTCGCAATGCCCGCCCATCACGATGTGCGTTCGAGCGATGTATTAACGCGGCGTTTGCATGGCACTCTGGCGGCGGCCGCTGAACGGGGGCCCGTCGATTTTCCCGATCTCCTCCTCACGCCCGGCGTCGGCGCGCGAACGGTGCGCTCGCTCGCCATGGTGGCCGAGGTCGTGCATGGAGCTCCCTATCGCTTCGCCGACCCGGCGCGCTTCTCGCTCGCTCATGGCGGCAAGGACCGCCATCCCTATCCGGTGCCGCTCAAGGTTTATGACGAAACCCTGCGGGTGATGAAATCGGCAATCCACAAGGCCAAGCTCGGGCGCGACGAAGAGCTTGAAGCGATCAAGCGGCTCGACCGTCAGGCCCGGTCGCTGGAGAGAACCGCAACCGGTCCTTCTTTCGAAGCTTTCGTTGCGAAAGAGCGTGCCGCTTCCGCCGCTCTCGACGGCCGCTCGGTGTTCGGCTGGGAACGCGACATCCTGGAAAAAGTGAAGTCGAATTCAAACTGACAGGAACCATCATCGACAAGGCTCATTGATCCTTTCGATGACCAGAAAATCCACGCCATTCTTGAACCGACGGGCGCTTTTGGCGGGCACGGCCTCGGGTGCTGCCCTTCCCTTGATCAAAGGAAAGGCCGCCGCCGAAATGAAGACCGAAACGGACGCAAGAGCACGCTCTTCCCTTTCCCTCAGTGTGAACGGGCAGACTCTACAATCTCGACCTCGACAGCCGCACTACCCTGCTTGACGTTTTGCGCGAGCATATCGGCCTCACCGGCACCAAGAAGGGCTGCGACCATGGCCAATGCGGCGCCTGCACCGTGCATATCGATGGCAGGCGCGTGCTGTCCTGCCTGACGCTTGCCGCATGCCGTTGCGGCAAGGAGGTCAGGACGATCGAAGGCCTGCGGCGAGCACGGAACGCTTCATCCCATGCAACAGGCCTTCATCGATCATGATGCCTTCCAATGCGGCTATTGCACGCCCGGACAGATCATGTCGGCGGTCGCTTGCGTCGCACGAGGTCACGCCGACAGTCCGACACCGAATCCGCGAATACATGAGCGGCAATCTCTGCCGCTGCGCCGCCTATCCCAACATCGTCGCCGCCATCGTCGATATCCAGGCAGCGCGAACGAGAGAGCTGAATCATGAGGCCCTTCACCTATCTGCGCGCTACGATGGCGCCGTCGAAGCGGGCGACTGCATGCGTCGGCGCCGAGAGCAACAGTTCCTTGCCGGCGGCACCACGCTCATCGACCTGATGAAGCTCGACGTCGAAGCGCCCGCCGAGGTGGTCGACCTCAATCGCGCTGCGACCGCCGGGCTTCAGCGAGATCGAAGCGAGGCTGACGATGGCTTCAGGCTTGGCGCGCTGGTCGCGCATGGCCGAGGCGGCGGAGCATCACGCACATCCGCGCAGAACTATCCGGTCGTCGCCCAATCGCTCAAGCTCGCCGCCAGCCAGCAGATCCGCAACATGGCGACCCTCGGCGGCAATGTCCTGCAGCGCACCCGCTGCACCTATTTCCGCGACGTCAGCTATGCGAGCTGCAACAAGCGCAATCCCGGGTTCCGGCTGCGCGGCGCTTGACGGCATCAACCGCATGCATGCCGTGCTCGGCACCAGCGACGACTGCATCGCGACCTATCCCGGCGATTTCGCCCAGGCCCTGATCGCGCTTGATGCGGCAGGTCGAGACGACCGGCCCAGGCGGAGGCCGCGCAGCATTCCTTCGCAGAACTCCACCGCCCGCTCGGCGACGAGCCCCATCGTCGAGACGATCCTGAGCCGGGCGAGCTCATCACCGCTTCATCATCCTGCCGCGCGAGGACTATCGCCGCTCGCTCTATCTCAAGATCCGGGACCGCGAGTCCTATGAATTTGCCCTGGCCTCGGCGGCGGTCGCGCTCGATGCTCGACGAGCAGGATACGGTTGCGGATGCCCGCATCGCGCTCGGCGGGGTCGCCACCGCCGTGGCGGGCGCGCGAGGCCGAGGAAGCCCTGGTCGGAACCCAGTTGCTCGACGAAAGCGACTGCAGCGCCGCAGCCGACGCGGCATTCGCCGACGCGCAGCCGCTACGAATATAACGCGCTTCAAGGTCGACGCTCGGCAAACAAACGCTGATCGCGGCGCTGCTGGAAGCCAGGCCCTGGAGATCTGACATGAGCGATCAGCAGCGCCCCGAAGCCCAACAGAAATATGGGCCGGCCCGAGCCGCGGCTGGATGGCCCGGCTGAAGGTGACGGGCGCCGGCGCGCTATGCGGCCGACTTTCCGGTGACGAATCCGGCCTATGCCTGTCTCGTGACCAGCGACGATCGCCAGGGGCCGCATCACCGCGATCGACACGGCCGAGGCGAGCGCGGTGCCCGGCGTGCTCCATATCTTGACGCACGAGAACCGTCCGACACTCGGCAAATTCAAGTTCTTCGGCCAGGGCGGCGAGGCCGTCGACGGCGAAAGCGCCGTTGGGCTCCGATGCATCGATCACGAGGGCGAGATCGTCGCCCTGGTGGTTGCCGAGCAGCTTCGAAGCGGCGCGCGAGGCAGCCTACACATGGTCGCAGTCGACCTATGAGGCAGAAAAGCCGGCTCACGGCCTTGATGCGCAGGGCGCCGAAGTCGTTGCAGCGCGAAAGGCCGTGTCGCCAGAGCACAAGGACTCCGGTCGGCAGGCGATGCCGATGCAGCTTTCCAGGCGGCCGAAGTGAAGCTCGACGCCGAACTACGAGACGCCGACCCAGCATCACAATGCGATCGAGCTCTTCTCCACCACCTGTCGTCTGGGTACGGCGACGAGCTCACCGTCTATGAGCCCAGCCAATGGGTCGATCGGCCTGCAGAACGGGCTCGCGCGGCGAGCTCAGTATCGAGCCGGCAAGCGCCATCGAGGTGCAGTCTCACTTACATTGGCGGCGCTTTCGGCTCCAAAGGCTCGGTGACGCCGCGCACCGGCGCTCGTGGCGCTCGCCGCCAGGATGCTCGACCGCCCGGTCAAGCTCGTGGTCACGCGCGACCAGGGCTTCACCATCGCGACCTATCGCGCCGAGACGCGCCATCGCATCAGGCTCGGCGCCGCGCGCGACGGCAAGATCGCGGCCTACAGCCATGAAGTTGCTGGGAATTGTCGTCGCGGCACCGACGACTATGTCGTTGGCGGCAACGAGAACGCGCGTCGCGATGTATGGCGTGCCCGAATGTGCCGACCAAGGTCAACATCGTGCAAGGCCGACCGCAATACGCCGGGCTTCATGCGCTCGCCGCCGGACGTGCCCTATATCTATGCGCTGGAAGCGGCGATCGACGAACTGGCCGATCAGCTCGACATCGATCCGGTCGAACTGCGCCGCATGAATGACACGACACGTGAATGCCGATCAACGGCGCGCCCTATACGAGCCGCTCGCTGATGGCGTGCTACGATGCAGGCCGCCGAAGGCCTTCGGCTGGGAAAAGCGCGATCCGGAGCCGCGGCTCCATGCGCGACGGCGACTGGCTGGTCGGCTGGGGCTGCGCCACGGCCGCCTATCCAACGCATATGGCGCCGCGGCCGCGCGGGTGCGCCTTCGCGCCGACGGTCAGGTGCGCGTGCAGATCGCCGCCCAGGATGTCGGCACCGGCGCCTATACGGTCATCGGCGCAGCAGGCCGCCGAGACGGCTGGGCATCTCCGATGGACAAGGTGACGGTCGAGCTCGGCGACAGTCGACCCTGCCGGCCGGCCCGGTCGCCGGCGGCTCGATCACCACGGCCAGCAGCCTGCTCGGCGGTGAAGATGGCCTGCGACGCGATCCGCGCGCCGTGCTCGCCGGCGACAGGCCGACGCGACTCCTGTCGCCGTCGAAGGACGGCCTGATGGTCTTCCAGAATGAGAGCAAGACTCTGCCGAGGCCTTCGGCGAGCTCGGCACGGGCAGCCATCGAGGAATATGCCGAATTCCTGCCCGAAGGGCTCGAGCCGTCGGCGCATCGACGAACTCTACACAAGGCAAGCTCGAGCATCGTCGGCGGCGCGAGGCGAAAAGCACCATGTTCGCCTTCGGCGCCGAATTCGTCGAGGTCCGCATGCATGCGCCGCACCCGCGAGATCCGCGTGCCGCGCATCGTCGGCGCCTTCGCCGCCGGCCGCATCATGAACACCGCGCACCGCGCGCAGCCAGTTCATGGGCGGCATGATCTGGGGCATCTCCTCGGCTCTGCACGAGGCGACGGAGATCGACCCGCGCCAGGCCGCTACATCAACGACAATCTCGCCGACTATCTGATCCCGGTGAATGCCGACATCGACCAGGTCGACGTCATCCTGGTGCCCGAAGAGGACGACAAGGTGAACCCTGCCGGCGTCAAAGGCATTGGCGAACTGGGCAATGTCGGCACCGCCGCCGCGGTTGCCAACGCGGTTTTTCACGCGACCGGCAAGCGCATCCGCGAATTGCCGATTGGCATGGAGAAGCTGATCATTTGACATCAGCCACAGGCGGCGAAAGCTGATCACAGGTGCATTCCCGTGGCGATTTGTCCGGCCGCCAACGCATGAACTTCGTGCCGTGCCGGAAGCGTCCAGCCGTAACGTGGTCGAAGCGCACTTCGCGACGAGCTCGGTGCGCAATGGTTGCCACCGGCACTGCGCTCGGTGCTCCACCGGCTTGGACCTCCCGGCGCATCGCCGGTGAAACCCGGGGCCTCCTTCAGCCGTTCGAGCTTGCGCGTCAGGGCCGGGCGCTCTTCATTGCTGATTGTGGACGTAAAGCCGACATGGTTGAGCTTGCCTTCATCGAACAAGACGACGAACGAGTAAGTTACAGAT
>CAWJDZ010000016.1:0-184420 GCA_963841765.1 uncultured Alphaproteobacteria bacterium | reverse complement strand
AAGCAGTTATAAGGCCCGATAGACTTGAGCATCAGCCCGCAAATATACTTACAGCATTTGCTGAAAGGCTTTGCTTTTCATGGCCAATGAGCGTGTCGAACGCCGCCTTGCCGCGATATTGGCCGCTGATGTCGTCGGCTATAGCCGGCTGATGGAGATGGACGAAGCTGCCACACTGAGTGCCCTGAAGGCCCGGCGTCGAAAGCTATTGGAGCCACTCGTCGCCCACCATCGGGGCAGGATATTTAAAGCCACTGGAGATGGCGTACTGGTCGAATTCGGCAGTGCCGTTAATGCCGTTCAATGCGCCATCGATTTGCAGCAGCAAATGGCGGATGCCAATAGTGGTCTTGCTGAGGATTGTCAGATCGTCCTGCGCATAGGGGTCAATCTCGGCGACGTCATTGTTGAAGGTAGTGATCTCTATGGCGAGGGTATCAACATAGCAGCGCGCCTCGAAGGCATCGCGGAACCTGGTGGCATTCTCATCTCTGGGACCGCCCACGACCACATCAAAAACAAGGTCAGGGTCGGCTTCGACGATTTGGGTGATCAACGATTGAAGAACATCGCCGAACCGGTCCGCGCCTATCGTATCCAAGATATGCCATCTGTCGCGTTGCCCCAGCCCGGAGCTGCGTCGGACAAGCCTTCCATCGCTATCTTGCCCTTCAGCAACATGTCCGGCAATGCTGATCAGGAGTATTTCTCCGATGGTATCAGCGAAGACATCATTACCGAGCTATCACGATTTCGCTCGTTGATCGTCATCGCGCGGCACTCCTCGTTTGCGTTCAAGAACAGGGCCGTGACCGTGCAGCAGGTTGGGCGTGAGCTGGGGGTGCAGTATGTGTTGGAGGGCAGCGTCCGTCGAGCTGGGAACCGCGTTCGCATCAACGCGCAACTCGTGGACGCCCAAACTGGTGCCCACATTTGGGCCGAGCGCCTCGATCGCGATATAGATGATCTGTTCGCAATGCAGGACGAGGTTACCGAAAAAATTGTAGCCACGATTGCGAACCGGTTGGAGAAGACCGAGCAGGAGCGCTCGAAGCGCAAGCAGCCTGAGGCGATGGGGGCCTATGATTATGTGCTGCGCGCGCGGGCGATCATCAGCGAAAGCGCAGAGACCAATAAGCAATCACGAGCACTTTATGAGAAGGCCCTCTCCCTGGAGCCAACAAGCGTTCCCGTTCTCATTGGCCTTGGCTGGTCACATTCTATCGACTGGGTGAGCCGCTGGAATGACGCCACAGGTGACACCTTGGAGCACGCATACAGCCTGGCGCGGCAAGCGTTGGCGCTCGATAGCGGCGACTATCGTGCCCACCTATTGCTTGGGTTTATTCAGGCGCATCGAAAACAGGCCGCTGAGGCTCTAATGCATTACCAGCGGGCGATGGCGCTGAATTCAAATGATGCCGACGGTGCCGCTCATATGGGTGGTCTGTTTATTGACATGGGTCGATTTTCGGAAGCTCTCGACTGGCTCCAAAAAGCTGTACGGCTGAACCCTTTGCATCCGGCGTGGTACTTATTTGGGATCGGCGAAGCGCACTATGGCGCACGGCAATACGAGCAAACGATCGCTCCCTTGCAAGCGGCTATCAATCGTTTTCCGAGCTTCATCACACCGCGTCGGCACTTGGCCGCTGCCTACGCTCAGATGGGTCGCCTGGACGAGGCCAAGACAGAGATAGCAGAGATTCGTAGGCTGGATCCATCTGTTTGCCTGTCATTGTATCGAGAGCGCATCCGCTACAACAGGGTTGAGGATCTGGATCACTATCTCGATGGGTTGCGCAAAGCGGGGTTGCCAGAATAGCGCAAGTCCGGAAACGGCCCCTAAGGCGACATCCCAGCTACCAATTGCGATGCCCGGTTTTGAGACCCAGCGGTAGTCACCTTTGCGGACGTCGCAAGCGGCGTCTGCAGGCAATTCATAGGCCTGACAATCGACGCTCCTTTCTGCCAGTCTTGGATGGCGGGCGAAACAAAAGGTGTTGCGCTACAAGGGGTTAACGTTGGCGATTTCCGGCGAATGCCGATTGCTCTTCCCCCCTTTAGCCGAACAGCGCCGCATCGTCGCACGGGTCGATGAACTTATGGCGATCTGCAACCGGCTGGAAGCGAGCCTCACCACCACGGCCGCCACCCGCCGCCGCCTGCTTGATGCCCTGCTTGCCGAGGCGCTGGCGCTGCCACCGATCAGCGGCAACGATCTCTGGGTCAGGGTCGTCGAAATGCTTCAGCAGAACTGGGCTGCCATCGAGGCCGATGCTTCCGGCGCCGTTCGTGTGTACTTTGTCAGCGACACCGGCGGCATCTTCGACGAGATGACGTTCACATCCGAGGCAGAGGCGATCGTCGGACTAACCCGGAATGGCTTCCACCGGCGAGCGCTTCGCTGTTATCGGGCATGCGATGTTCAGCAAGCTGGCGCAAAAACAATGAGGGGGGCGGGCAAAAAGTCTGCAGGTCTTTTGCTCCCTGACCCCCGGGGCCGTCACGCGGAGATTTTTTTCACCCGGCGAAACTGGCTGATTGAGGATTTTTGCAAGATTTTATAGATTCGGAAAATGGTCAAGAAACGTCTTGGGCGAACACCATTCGCGCCGACGCGGTCGCAACGCGATCAGGCGATGCTGCTCATTGCTGCTGGCGCGTCGGAGTCGGTCATCGCGATGGCGCTCGGCATCTGCGCAGAACACGCTGCGTAAATATTTCGCCGACGAACTCATGACTGGCCACGCCATCAAGACGGCTGAGAACCTCACGCGGCTTGAGAAGGCCGCGAAAGCCGGGTCAGTGTGCTGCCATGCGGTATCTGGATTCGCGTTTCGGGCTCGTTCCCGAACGGCGTCTGCGGCTGGGCAAAAAAGCGCTGGCTCAGCGCGAGGCCGACAGACATTCCCCCTGACTGGGCTGAGCTGCTGCACTGACCTTGAGTTTCTAACGTGAAGGAAAAATGAGGTTCACGCCCATGCCGACATCGCGTCTATGTCTTGAGTTGCTGGATTCCGGACTCCACATGGGCTTCGCGGAACGTGGCGATCATCTGGTTCCGAGATGCGTTCGGGGCTCAATGTTCCGCGATGATTTTGCAGCGTCCAGAATGGCTCTTCCTGCACTCTGATATAGCTGCGCTACGCGCTCCCCTCGTGTCGCATAACGGGAACCGTACCCACAATGTCCACTCGCAGAAGCGGCAAAGGCCCCATAACTTTCCTGCTTCTGCCATGACTTGTAGAGCTTGAGGCACACTTTCGTTAGCGTTGCCGCGCTCTGAGCGGCAACAGTATTTGATCGAAGCTCAACACTTCCCAAAGCCAACAGGAAAGCGAGAACGCAGAACGGCTTCGGGCGAAGCCACATCCAGTTTCCAAGCGGCATGTTCAAGCTCCTCGACATAGACGAGCCTCTATTGCGGAAGGCAAGCAGATACGAGTTTTCGGCACGCGGGATCGCGCTGTTCGCAGTAGCGCATGACCGCCTCAAGTTCGGCCTCGCGGTCGTCTTTCTTTCCCGTCGCCACGCGGCAAGTTTGGCACGTCCTTAACCAGTCCGCGATAGGCCTTGCCCTAGGTATATGCCCCGTGTGTTCGCTTGCCCTTTTGTCCCGTTGGCCAAGCGCCAGAGGCGCTTGCGATTTGCAGGTCGCCCGTGATAAACTTGCAAGTTGCGAGTGAGGACCTGCGATGGCCAACCGCGATGAAGGCCTGTTTAGAATGATACGCCGCAACAAGCTCCTTGGCATGTGGGCGGCAGAACAATTAGGGCTTGTCGGCGAACGCGCGGAAGCATATTCGACCGAGCTTTCTATGGGTACGCTCGAACCCGAAAAAAGCGACGTGCTCAGTCGGATTCGCAATGACTTTAAGGCCGCAAGTGTTGATAAATCCGAAGATGAAATCTTGCGCGTCATGAATGTACTCTGGCTCAAGGCTGGGGACGAGGGAAGTACGCCATCAGATTCCACAGACGCGGCGCTGGTGCAAATTGCGCGTAATCTCCAGAATTGACCATGGCGAGACGGGTATGATCGCTTCGAGCGCCGCCTCAAGCTCGGCCGCTCGGTCGGCGTCTTTCTTCCCTGTCGGCATCAGTACACTTTGGCACGTCGGCCTTCCCTTCGAAAGCGCCGCCCGCGGTCAGTTGTGTGGCACGGCGGGCCATCGCGTTGCCGCCTAGGCGGCCAGCGTGCATTAAGCCGAATTAATTTTCACCGGCAGTCATCGGTGTTAAACGATCCACGCGTTAACGGACAATGATCCCCCGATCTCCGTTCTCCGTTAGCTGCAATCCCGGCCGCAAGCTTTCCCCAAAAAAGCGCCCAAGCGAGACGAAGCGCCAATCACCACCAGGAATGCCCGGGCCAAGCTTCCAGTTCAATGGCTTCGTTACAATCGGTGGATTTGAGACGTCCGATCTGCGTTGTGGTCGGTAGTCACAGCGATGTCCGCAACACGGCGGCTGGTCAGACGTCCACTAGGAGGTCTTGGAGACGCTGTAGGAATGCGCGATAGTGAATGGTCGCCGATATTGACGCTACCCAAGAGCTGACGGAAAATGGCTTACTCGCTCCACACGCGGCTCGATGCGCCACCCGCCGCAGAGACGGAAAAGATTCAAGTCCTCGGAATCCCGAACGCCCGGTTCTTTGTGGATCGGTCCACCGAGGCGATATTGCAGGAGGGCTTGCTTTCTGTGGATCGAGAGGTTGCGTCGGTCCCGCCTGGCCCAAATGGCGAGCGCCCACCCGCGAATTTTCTCGCGCTTTCCGGCGGCGGCGAGAAGGGCGCGTTTGGCGCCGGCCTCATGGTAGGGTGGAGCGAGAGCGGCCAGCGTCCCGAGTTCAAATTGGTGACCGGCGTCTCGACGGGAGCCCTGCTCGCTCCGTTTGCTTTTCTGGGCCCCTCTCGCGACCAGCAGCTCCGGCGCGTGTTCACCGACATCACACAGAAGGACGTCTTCAGTGCACGATGGCTCATGGCGGCGCTTTATGACGATGCGCTCTCCGATACCGCTCCGCTCTTCACCTTGATCTCTGAATTTGTGAATGCAGAGATGCTGGCCGACATTGCCCGGGAATACTCCAGGGGGCGGCTCCTGTTCATCGGCACCACTAACCTCGACGTTCAACGGCCAGTAATCTGGAACGTGGGTGCGATTGCGGCGAGCCAACACCCTGGAGCACTGGATCTTGTGCGCAAGATCCTGCTGGCCTCGGCGGCCATTCCTGGCGCATTCCCGCCAGTGTTAATCGAGGTCGAAATCGATGGGCAACGCTACAGCGAAATGCACGTCGACGGGGGAGCGATTGCGCAGGCTTTCCTTTATCCACCGACCCTTGAGCTGTCGCGCGAAGCGGGCCGCCGCGGAATAGTGCGCGAGAGGAATGCCTACGTAATTCGCAACGGCCGCTTCGACCCCGATTGGGCGACCACGGAGCGCTCCTTCCTCACCATCGCGCAACGAACTATTCGCACGATGTTACACTACAGCGGCGTCAACGATGCGATACGGATCTATGCGACGACGCAACGAGATGGCGCGCAGTTCCGTCTCGCCCACATCGGCACCGATTTTCAGTTTAAGCCGCACAAGCAATTCGACCAGGCTTACATGCGAGCGCTCTTTGACTACGCCTACCAGAAGGCACTGAACGGCTACCCATGGGAAACGTCGATTGCGGCTGTGTATGGTGGGCGCATCGAAGCCGCGATCCTCTCGAGCCAAGCTACTGCTGGTTCACCGAAGGCTTCGACGCGCCAGGACCCAGAAAGCGGAAGCGCGACTGAATGAGCTGAAACAAGAACCCTTAGCCCTTCGCTTCCCGCCCGACCGAAGAGTCCGATTGTGGCCCATCGCGTCATTTCGCTGCGCTGCAGGCCAGGTTCGGCTGGTCGCAATATGCGCCGCACAAGGACAGCGAGTGGAGCGATCTTATCCATTGATCGCCGACGCCTGCAATCAAGTCTTGCTTGATGGATGAAGGGCCGGAGGATTGGGATCACTCCGGCCCTTCCGCTCGCCGGTGAACCGCTTCGCCGGCGATGCGCGCCATCATACCAACAGGATCAATCTTCTTGCCCCCGCCCCGCATGATGGCGGGACGTTGGCAGTTGCGCATGCACAAACTCGCCCTAGGGCTTGTTACTTTTGACTTCTAGTCTTCGCCAGCTACAGAGTGCGCCAGCGATACTTTGCAGGTATCGCTAACCTCGGCGACGTGAGATTTCATGCAAGCCTCAATGCGGCCTTCACCAGGCTCGATGCCTGCGCAAAGTTTTTTCACGTCATCCGCACAGGCCTTGGCTGTCACAGCCTTGAGCACCATTGTCTGGCAGGGGTCGGACAGGCCCTTGAAGTTCGTCTTGAGGCATTCCCTGATCTTACCTCCCCCAGCCGTCACCCCTGGGCACAGCTTCTGGGCATCACTCAGGCAAGCGCCCGTCACTTCTGCCGACGCTATGGAACATGGGAGCAACAACATGGCGATGACAAGAAAGGGAGAGCTAGTGACAGCAATACGTGTGGTCATGAGAACCTCCTGTTTGACGCCGCCGTTCATTTCTAAACTTGATAAGCCATTTTTAGACCTAGTAAGTTTGCGAGGAGGCGGATGAAATATTACGAGCGGTGCCGACGCGGGTGAATTGATGGCCGAGGGCGGGAACTACGAAACCGACAATTACCGAACCTTGCTGGACCAAGATTGACCGCAAACTTGACCTTGTCATTTTCGTGAAGAAACTAAATTCAGGTCTCTGGCCGCCGCAATTCGATCAGGAAAAGTATGAGAACGACCCGCGCCGCCCAAAGCCGCCCAAAGTTCTATATGACGACGAGCGGCACTACCTAAGAGCCTATCGGCCCCACTCGATTGCCGATCTATTTTTCGAATGGGCGGCGGGCGTAAGGCTCTTAGGGCGTCGCCAGTGGCAATTTCACAACCGCCGGCGCCCCCGGAGAGAAGGGCAAGGCAGAAAACCCGCCAGCGGTCATCCTACGCCCGTCTGGCGCACATCAAGTTCACCTTGATTTCCGCGCCATAAGTATAGCGATGCTGATCCAAGGTCCAGTAGCGAATTACCTTAATTTGTCGGAGCATTGAAGCGGCGGCGTCAGAGAGGATAAGGCAAATGCAGACCACGGATACCTCCGCACAAGCCGACACACGGCTCTTAACGCCTGATGCGCTCACGATCGTTGCCATCGAGCGCAAAAGGCTACGTGAGAAGATTGCTCGGCTGCGGACATTACGCGAGGCGGCACAAGCCGAAAATGGCAGTGGCAAATAGCAAACCGGGAAAAGCGGACCGACAGTACTTCGCGGTCGCCGTCCTAATTATTGGTTTAATCGTGTCCTGGGCGGCCTTGGGCTTTGCAGTTCTATCAACATAAGTAGCGCGGTCTCTGGATCATGATCGTGTCTTTGAAAATCGCCACTACGGGCAGGGCCAGAATACGCGGTCGCGGACAATCCAAATTCGGTATTCCTTCGGTGGAGTGTCATTTGAAATGCTGCGTATGATGGCGGGGTAGATTGTATCGTCTGCTTTATCCAAGGTCTCGTCCGGACTGCCCGCTATTTTCAGAACGAAGTTCGGGCCAGCGCTTATAACCAGTTCAGCGGGCCTGTCGAAGCCGTCTGAACACCACGTTTCTTGCGGTTGGGCAGCGGCGTCAGCGCTTGCCGCACCGCACATCAACATCATCAAGGCCAAGACTTTGCGCATTTCGAGGCCCTTCGTCACTCGCGATGCTTCAACTGTTGGATGATCCACGCGATCTCGTGACGGAGTTTCGCGAGTGTCTGCCCCGGCTTCCAAGTCTCGACGCGGATCGCTTCGATCGCCGCTTCAAGTTCGGCCTCCCGGTCGCCGTCTTTCTTGCCCGTCGCCATCAGTACACTTTGGCACGTCGGCCTTCCCTTCGAAAGCGCCGCCCGCGGTCAGTTGTGTGGCACCGGCGGACCATCGCGTTGCCGCCTAGGCGGCCAGCGTGCATTAAGTCCGAATTAATTTTCACCGGCAGTCATCGGTGTTAATATGATCCACGCGTTAACGGACAATGATCCCCCGATCTCCGTTCTCCGTTAGCTGCAATCCCGACCGCAAGCTTTCCCCGAAAAAGCGAGCGGAACCCTATGGGAAGAAAACCCCGCTTGGTTCCCCTCGGCGGGGTTTTCTCTTTCTGGTGATCGCCCAAGTGACATCGCGCGGCTTCAGTCGAAGCGGCAAAGCGGGCGAGCAGGCCGCCAAAGCGGCCAAGGGTCTGGCTGCCATATCGGGGGCCGTGTCCCCAAGGTCCAATATACGCCTCCCGTGAAATCGACTTATGCTTCAGCCGGTCCGACAGCATTGACGGACCCTCCCTATCCTTGAAGCCCCGTTTCGGGAGCGGGGCCTTTTTTTATCACGATCCAGATCACGGCACCGGCTAGCGCAACGATCAATGTCGAAAAGGCGTTTCGAGGCGGCGGCGAAAGAGGCCCGCGCTCACTCACGCGATCCCAAGTTGGAAAAGGATCGGCGATCTTGAGAACGCCCTATCAATATCGCAGTCCGGGATGGGAGCGAACTCTGACTTTTTCTTTCCGGTGCTCGCCGGCGGCTTGGCCGATAACTTCACGCCGCCCATTCCGCCGACAACGCTTCGGCCTGTTGCAAGACTTTCTGCACCGCCGCATCCTGCAAGTCGGGCGGATAACCGTATTTGCGAAGCAGCCGCTTTACCAGTCACCCGCATCCGGGCGCGCGCCGCCTCCCGGTGCATCCAGTCGACCGAGACGTTGCCCTTGATGCTCGTGACCAACTCAGGCGCGATCACCCGCAGGGCCGGCTCCCCATTACCTGCCGTGCGCTCTCGTTCTCGGCGAGCGCGTCGTAGAAGGCGATCTCCTCATCACTGAGGTTTGTCTCCTCGCCGCGAGCGCGAGCCGCCCGGATATCCTTGGCAAGCTGGATCAGTTCTTCGAGGACCTGCGCCGTTGTGACGGCGTTGACGTGATAGCGGGCGATGGCCGCTTCGAGACGCTCCGAAAAAAGCCTGCGACTGGATGACGTTGCGCTTCGACTGCGACCGGACATCGCCATTGATGAGCTTTTTCAACGCCTCGATGGCGAGGTTCTTTATTTCGTCTCCCGCACCTCGGCCAGGAACTCGTCCGACAGGATGGATATGTCCGGGCTCTCCATCCCGCAGCTTTCATGATGTCCACGATCTCCGTCGAGACCACCGCGCGGCTCACGATCTGCTGGATCGCCAGTTCCCGTTGGGCGGCGCCCTTCTTGCCGTCGCCGGGCACGCTCTTGATCAGTGCGGCGCGGAACCTGCGCCAAAAACTAACGATTTCGGGCCAAAATCGTAAGGCCGGAGTGATCGGGTCAGTGCCTCGGGCCGGGCCGAACATGCGTTTGGCGTAGCGCGAGGCCGTACCTTCCTCCTCGCCGTCGATGCGCGCAGTGAAGTGGCCGTCTTCGTCGGCCTCGACCAGGATGTTCTCGGTCGGAGCGCTGGAGGGCACCGTATAGATGAAGCTGAATTACCAATGCTAAAAATCGACGACAAACTAGCAGTCTACGGGCAGTGGACGTACAGAGCGGCGTGGGCACTGGAAATAACCGCGGCTCTCATCGGCATAAGTTGGGCTACACTCGCAGCCTGCGCTTTCGCATCCCCGGCGTTGGCGTTGGAAAAGTACCTATGTGTTGCCGATCTGAGCACTGGCTTTAGGTGGGACGGCTCAAATTGGGTTATAGCGAAGTTCAAAGCGGACGAAAAATTTATTGTGCGTGAGGTTGAGGAACGGGAGGTAATCCACGCACAACAGCGATCATAGACGGGCGCAACGGGATCGGAGCGTACGAAACTCCAGTCCGGTTCGTGAAAAACGATGATCCCGCGAGGCTTCAGCAGTTTTGCCAGGCGCCGCAGCATTTCGCTCTGGTCGGCTTGGAAGAGCAGAACGTAGCGGCCCACAATGGCGTCGAAAGGCTGATCGAAACTCATCTCGACAGGATTGCCCTGCCGGAAAGAGACGTGTGAGAGGCCGAGTTCGGCGGCATTCTTGTTGCCGGTCGCGACCGCCTCAGGGGCCAGGTCCGTGCCGATCACCTCGCCCGAACGGCCCACCAGTTCAGCTGCGTGGAAGGCGACCACGCCCGTGCCGCTGCCGACATCAAGCACGCGCATGCCCGGGCCAATGCCGGCGTTCGCGAAATACTCGCGCGTCATCTTGCCGATCAGGCGCTCCTGGCGCGCCAGCCGCTCAAGCTCGAATGCCGAATGACCGAGCACATAGGGCAGATTTTTCATCGTTTTCAACTCCCCTTCGGGAATAGCGACATCATGATCCGCGCTGCGCCCGATTGCGTTTTGGCCGAAGTCGCGCCTCTGTCGCAGACAAAAGCAGGCGGCGCGACCCCAGCATTAAGCGCCTCAGCAATGCTCCGCGCCGCTATCAGCGCTTCGGTGACTGCGACATCCATGTCGAGATACCGGTAGGTGGCCAGGCGTCCGACGAAGCTTGTGCCGGAGCAGCCCTGCGCCTCTGCGAGGTAGCGGTGGGCCAGCGGCTCGTCGCCTGCCAGGCGCAATGGATAATAGGGGGTGTCACCCGCGCCGCATGCACGGCTGGTCTCTCGCACGTAGATCGTCGCGTCGTAGCGCTCCCAGGGCGTGAAATGCTTGTATTCCGTGATGCGCGTCCAGCGGACGGACAGATCGCAGTAGTTCACCTGCGCTACTTCCTGGAAGGTGCCGCTTTCCCGAAACACCTCGAAATCGAGGGTTCGATAGCTGAGCCGACCCCATCGGTGGCCGAACCAGGCGTCGAGGGCGCCGGTGTAGATCGTATGCCGGAAGGCCTGAGCGATTTCCGGGTCGGCCGACGCCCCGTAGCGGACCGAGATCTCGGGATGGTCGAGCATGCCGGCAATCATCACCGAATAGCCCTGCTCCGGGATCGCCACCCTGCTGTGGTGGTAGTAGCTGAGATCATCGCTGAAGCGCACCGGAACTCGCCTCATGATCGAGGCCGGCAGACGGCAGGGCTCGATGCCCCATTGCTTGCGCGTATAGCCGTCGAAGAACGCTTCGTAGAGGGCATCGCCCACCAGGGCTCTTCCCTGCTCCTCGAAGTTGGCTGGAGCACGCGAATATTTCCGGGCCATCGCGGCAAGGTGCGCCCGCGCCTCATCCGGCGTGAAGTCGCGACTGAAGAACTGGCGCAGGGTGGGCAACGAGATGGGAAGCGGGTAGATCCGCTCGCCGGTGACAGCACAGACGGTGTGTCGATAGGCCCTGAACTGCGCGAAGCGTTGCAAGAACGCCCAGACCTCCAAGTTATCGCTGTGCAGAATGTGGGGGCCGTGCGCGTGCACCATGATGCCGGTCTCGGCGTCGCGATAGGAATGGCAATGCCCGCCGGGATGGGTTTCCCTCTCGATGACAGTGACCGCAAAGCCACTTTCTGCCAGCACGCGCGCCATGGTTGCGCCGGAAAGGCCCGCGCCGATCACAAGAATTCGCCCGTTGTTCAACTGTCCCCCGTTGATTGCCTTTCCGGGCAGAATGACCTATGGCAAGCCGCTGCACAACGGGGGACCTCAACCGAATGCTGGATGGCCAAAAAATCGTCTGCGTGACGCCGGCCGGACGCCGGCGCTATCTCAGACTGCTCATCCCCTATGTGCTCGCCTGCCCAATGATCGATCGCTACGATTTATGGGTCAACACGCCCGACAACGCCGATATCGCCTTCATGGAGGCGATAGCTGGGATCGATGAACGCATCCGCCTTGTGCCGCTGCCCGAGGGAAGGACGCCGGGCGCAACGTCTATCCACGCATTCTGGCCTGGCGCAACCGACGTGGACACTGTCTATGTGCGTTTCGACGACGATGTTGTGTGGGTTGATCCGCGGTTCTTCGACACCTTGCTGCGCTTTCGGCTCGAGCATCCTGAATACTTTCTCGTTGCGCCCCTGATCATCAACAATGCGATGAGCTCCTTCCTGCTGCAGACGTTCCGCAAGATCAGGATACCACGACTGCTCTCCTCGGACCGCTTCGACACGGTCGGATGGGTCAATCCCAACTTCGCCCACTCGCTGCACGAGTTCCTGCAGGCGCTCGTGGCGGATGGCGAGGTGCAGAAGCTCAACTGCGGCCGCATTCCCCTGTCGGGAAACATCTTTTCCATCAACTGCATCGCGTGGTTTGGTCGCGACTTTGCGTCCTTCGGGGGCAAGGTGCCCGAGGACGAGGAGCCCGCCGTGAGTTGCACAATTCCCCTTCGGGCCGGCCGGCTCAATGCGATGGAAACTGGCGCCGTCGTCGCACACTTCGCTTTCTTTACCCAGCGCGAGAAGATCGACCGGAGTGGTGTGCTCGACGGCTATGTACGACTGGCGGCCGACCGTCCGGAACTCGAGCCTTGGCGCAGCCGGGTCGAAGACATCTATGCAAAGCTGGAAGCCCGCTACCCCGTGCACCTCTCGGTTGGCGGCGCCCGCCCGCGGAAGCAGCGCCAGCTACGGGCGCAGCGCCAGCGTTCGCTCCTTAATCGACTGTTCCAGCGCAAGCGCAAGCGAAGCGAAAGGAGCAGCAACAAGAAAGATGAGATCAGCGTTGAACGGGGGCCGGACCTCTGATCTCCCTGGGCTGTGAGAGTAACCGACAGGCGAAAAATCTGGCTTTTACAGGAAGGTTGCGCAGGAGCTTCAGGCGCGTGGGAAAGCTCGAACAGCAAGAAAGTTGTACGTCAGGTCAATTGCGCTCAATTATCGCGATGGCTGGCGCAGACGTTTGATCGAGGGCTGGCTGACCTTATTTTTTTCAGCGACGAAAGTTGCTCAATTCTATCTGCGTCTCGTCAAGTGGAGGGATCTTTGGATCGGCATGAGTAAGGGAGGCACCTTCTATGTTTCGAAGAATATGCATGGTCATTTAGAGCAGCTTCTAGCACCAGCCTTACCCATCCATGGCGCAGAGGGAAATGATTTTGGCGACACACGCCATGTGGCCCTGCCCTCCCGTTTTGTCGCCGCAACTCACTCGACCGATTGCCGCACAGCTGCGCTAAGCCGAAACTAGGACGTAGACTAGGACGAACAGCGGGTTTAAAAAATTTAATCCAGCAAAAACAAATAGTTAACATCAAGTAGTGGCGGAGAGGGAGGGATTCGAACCCCCGATACAGTTGCCCGTATGCCGCATTTCGAGTGCGGTGCTTTCAACCGCTCAGCCACCTCTCCGCAAAGATCACGAGGCGCGCTTTCAAGGCGGCGCGGGGTTAGATAGCGAATGAAAACCTGCGCGGCAACCCCGGACGATGGAATGACATCTTTTTCCCGCCGGTGACCTCAGAAAGCCTGTATGGAGCGCTAGAAAATGTGGGGTAACTCACTGATTTTCAATGGGCATGCCACAAGTTTGCTTCCGAGCGACTCCCCTGCCTCTTCCTGGCGCGCCATGGCGTGGCAGCGGACCCGCCCGAGGCACTGAATTCTTGACATTATATGTCGTCCTGGCTAGAACCGCGCCGACTTGCGGGGGGCCTGGTCCGTCCCGCAAATTTAAAGTCGCTGCCTCAGGCCTAATGATCTGACCAAGTCCGCCTGTTTCCAAGGCGGCGCCGATGGGCGCGGGAAAAGGATAGTCATGTACGCAGTCATCAAGACCGGCGGCAAGCAGTATCGCGTTGCAGCCGAAGACAAGATCGAAATCGAAAAGCTTCCCGGCACTGCCGGCGACGTCGTTGAATTCACCGATGTGCTGATGGTTGCCAATGATGGCAGCGTCGATGTCGGTGCTCCCTTCGTCGCTGGCGCCACCGTCGCCGCCGAGATCCTGGGCCAGGTGCGCGGCCCCAAGGTCATCATCTTCAAGAAACACCGCCGCAAGCATTTCCGCCGCAAGAACGGCCATCGCCAGGACCTGACCTCGGTCAGGATCACCGAGATTTTGACCGGTGGCGCCAAGCCCGCGAAGCAAGCGGTGGCGAAGAAGGCCGACGCCGAGCCCGCTAAGGCGGAAGCCGCCCCTCTCGCCGCCCCCGCGGGCGATGCGAAGCTCGATGATCTCTCTCTCATCAGCGGCGTCGGGCCGAAGATCCTCAAGAGCCTCAACAATTTGGGCTATACGACCTACGCCCAGGTCGCCAATCTGAGTGCGGAAGAGATCGAGAAGATCGAGACCGAGATCAAGATGCCAGGCCGCATCGCACGCGAGGAATGGTCCGAGCAGGCCAAGGAACTGGCAGCCGGAAAGCCGCCCCGCGCCAAGGTCGACAAGGAAGCCAAGGCCGAGAAGGCCAAGGCTGCCAAGAAGCGCAAGGAATAAGGAGAACCCCTCATGGCACACAAGAAAGCAGGCGGTTCATCCCGCAACGGGCGCGACACGGCGGGCCGCCGTCTCGGCGTCAAGCATTTCGGCGGCGAGGCCGTCATCCCGGGCAACATCATCGTGCGCCAGCGCGGCACGAAATGGCATCCGGGCACGGGCGTCGGCATCGGCCGCGACCACACGATCTTTGCCACCGTCGCCGGCACGGTCACGTTCCGCGCCAGCAAGGACAACCGGCAAATCGTGTCGGTAGCGCCGCCGAAAGCGGCGGAATAATACCGGTGGTCACGATCGTTCCACCGGGCTCATCGATCCGGTGCGAATAAGGAATGTTTCAGCAAACGGGGAGATGGGCAGACCATCTCCCCGTTTTGCTTGGAGCAGACCCATGGACAACGACCTACTCACCACCGACCGTCTCATCTTGCGAAAAATCAGAGCAAGCGATGCCGAAGCCCTGACCGCGCTTGCCGACAACTACAAGGTCGCGGTCATGCTGGCGCGCCTGCCCTATCCCTACAAGCTTGCGGACGCTCGCCACTTCATCGACTGGGTGAATGAGGAACGCGAAGGCGAAGGAACCTTCGGACTCTACCTCAAGTCAGAAGAAACCTTCATCGGCGTGTGCAGCTATGAATGGCATGGCGAAGACGCGCCCGAATTCGGCTATTGGCTGGGCGAGCCCCATTGGGGCGAAGGCTATATGAGCGAGGCGGCGAAGGCCGTCATCGCTCACGCCTTCATGGTCCACCGGCATCGGAAGCTCCTGTCCGGCTGCCGCCTGCAGAATATCGCCTCGCGCCGGGTGCTGGAGAAGGCAGGCTTCGAGCATGTCGGGCGCTACGAAATCGACTCCCTCGTGCTCAAGGCGAAGCTGCCGGGCCATCGTTTCTGTCTCACGCGCGAGCGCTGGGAAGGGCTCGCCGCGTGATGACGGAATTGTGCCGATCAGAACACCTTCGCGATGTAGCTGTGCACCAGCGACTTGCGGCCGAGCCCGCCATTGTGCTTGGATGCGGCGAGCTGCAGATCGCCGCCCGACGACTGGATGGCAAGCGAAAGGTGCTTAAGGCCCCAACGCACATTGGTGCGCACATCGGTGAGGGCCTCACAATCGCCCTCGAAGCCCATGCCGCGCGCCGTCGGGCATTTGAGCTGATAGATGCCGATCTCGCCGGCGCGCCCGCGCGCATATGGATTGTAGCCGGATTCGACATTGGCGATGCGCAGCGCAAACCAGGTCGGCACGCCATAGGACGGCGCCATCTCGCGAATGACCGCGACTACGCCCTCATCGTTGCCCTTGACCGTCTGCAGCGCCTGCTCGGACATGAGAGTCTTCTTGCCGGCGAGCTTTATCAATTCGCGCGGTCCGCTGCGCAGCACTGTGGCCATCGACGTCGAATCGAAATGCGCCATCTTGCGGGCCTTGATCTCGGGCTGCTTCGGCACCGCAACAACAAGGCGCTTGCGGATCTTGACATGTGCGAATTTAAGTTTGCGCGGCTTCAGGCTCGCTGTCTTGCGCGTCAGGCTCGCTGTCTTGCGCGTCTGGCTCACGGTCTTGCGCGTCTGGCTCATCTTGCCGGCGACACGTCTTGCCTTACGCGTTTTGACCTCTCCTGCCTTGGTGATTTTGCCTGGCTCTTTCGCAAGCTTGGTCTTGAGGTATTTTTGCTTCGCGCTCAAGTGCTCGGCATGCACGGTGGGGTCTTCGGTTCCCTTTGCTTCAACGGACGCAGAAAGGACGGTTCCGGCCAGCAGCGCAGCCGGAATCAGCGCGTAAACAGACTTCATTCAGGTGGTCCCTCGTCTTTTTAGACATCCCCTCGCTGGCGTACTTTCCCTGTCGCGACCAGCAGTGAAGCCTCTTAGAAGCCTAAGTGATGTGACGAAAATAAGATGTACTCGGAGCAATTTGCGGGCAGAAATTTTAAGGATATCGTCCTAAAAAGCGTTGAGAGCTAGGCAAAGATTATGAAGTTTCTGGATCAGACGAAAGTCTACGTGCGCTCCGGCGATGGCGGCGCCGGCAGTGTGAGCTTTCGGCGCGAAAAATTCATCGAGATGGGCGGCCCCGATGGCGGCGACGGCGGACGCGGCGGCGATATCTGGATCGAAGCCGTCGATGGATTGAACACGCTCATCGACTATCGATATCAGCAGCATTTCAAGGCGAAGACCGGCGGCCACGGCATGGGGCGCGATCGGGCCGGCGCCAATTCACCAGACATTGTTTTAAAGGTGCCCGCCGGCACTCAGGTCTTCGAGCAGGACAATGAAACGCTGATCGGCGACCTGGCCAGGATCGGCGACCGCATCCGGCTGGCGCGCGGCGGCAATGGCGGCTTCGGTAATGCTCATTTCAAATCGTCGACCAATCGCGCTCCCCGCCGCGCCAATCCGGGCGAGCCCGGCGAGGAACGCTGGCTGTGGCTCAGACTGAAGCTCATCGCCGATGCAGGGCTCCTGGGGCTTCCCAATGCCGGTAAATCGACTTTGCTCGCGGCTGTTTCGGCTGCGAAACCGAAGATCGCGGACTATCCCTTCACGACGCTCAACCCCCAGCTCGGTGTCGTCTGCGTCGGCGGATCGAGCTTCGTCCTCGCCGACATTCCGGGGCTCATCGAGGGCGCGCATGAGGGCCATGGCCTCGGCACCCGGTTCCTCGGTCATGTCGAGCGCTGCGCAGTGCTGCTCCATCTGATCGACGTCACCGGCGACGATCCGGTCGCGGCCTATCGCGTTATCCGCAAGGAACTCAAGTCCTATGGCGGCCACCTCACCGAAAAGCCGGAAGTGATCGCCTTCAACAAGATCGACGCAGTCTCGGAGGAGGAACTCGCGCGCAAGCTTGCCGATTTCAAGCGCCGCACGAAGAAGACGCCCGCACCCATGTCGGGAGCTGCGGGCAAGAATGTCGATGCGGTGATGAAGAAGCTCCTCGAGGTCATCACCTATACGAGGTCGCGCGAGAAGAACGAGACCAGTCGCAACATCAAGGTCGAGACCTGGCAACCGTGAGCGAGAGACTGAACAAAGCCCGCCGCATTGTGGTGAAGATCGGCTCGGCGCTCCTTGTTGACGGAAAGACGGGGACGCTGAAGGCGGCATGGCTTGCATCCTTGAGCGAGGATCTGGCGCGGGCTCGAAGCCGCGGCCAGGAGGTCATCATCGTGTCTTCGGGCGCGATCGCCCTCGGCCGCCGCAAGCTCAAGCTCGCGCCGGGCGCGATTAGGCTCGAGGAAAGCCAGGCCGCGGCCGCGGTCGGCCAGATCGCCCTCGCCCATGCCTGGTCGGAGGCCTTGCGCAAGCATGATATCGTCGCCGCCCAGATCCTGGTGACGCTCAAAGACACCGAGGAACGCCGCCGCTATCTCAATGCCCGCTCGACTTTGTCGATGCTCCTGTCGCAAGGTGCCGTGCCGGTGATCAACGAGAACGACACGGTGGCGACGTCCGAGATCCGCTATGGCGACAATGACCGGCTTGCCGCGCGTGTCGCCTCGATGATGTCGGCCGATTGTCTGGTGCTGCTTTCCGACATAGATGGGCTCTATACGGCCCCACCGGGAGCGCTGGGGGCGACGATCATCCCCGAGGTCAAAGCGATCACACCCGAGATCGAGGCCATGGCGGGCAAGCCCGTTTCAGGGCTAGGCTCGGGCGGCATGATCACCAAGATCGAGGCCGGCAAGATCGCGCTCGCCGCCGGCTGCAGCATGGTGATTGCCTCGGGCCACAGGCTCCATCCCTTCCGCCGCATCGCGGAAGGCGAGACCTGCACCTGGTTCCTGTCGGATGCCACTCCCTTGCAATCGCGCAAGCGCTGGATCGCCGGCACTCTGGTGCCGATGGGCCGCCTCCTTATCGATGACGGCGCGGTCTTGGCGTTGAGCCGGGGCAAGAGCCTTTTGCCGGCGGGTGTCAGGCGCATCGAAGGCAGCTTTTCCCGCGGCGATGCGGTGAGTATTGTAAGCGAAGCCGGCATCGAGATCGCCCGCGGACTTGTCGCCTATGACAGGGACGATGCGATGCTGATCTTGGGCCGCAAGACGAGCGAGATCGAAAAGACCCTGGGCTTCAGGGGACGCGACGAGATGGTGCATCGGGACGATCTGGTGATGACGGGAGGGCGCGGATGAACAAGCTCGAGAGCAAGGCTGCAACACGCCAGACGCTTCTGGCCATGGGCCGCGGTGCCCGCGAAGCCGCCTGCCAGCTCGCGCTTGCTTCCGTCACGGCCAAGAATGAGGCGTTAGGCCAAATGGCGGACGCGATTCGCGCAGACAAATCGCTCATTGCGCGCGAGAACGAAACCGATCTCGCCGCCGCCCGGACAAAAGATCTCAAACCCTCCTTCATCGATCGCCTGACCGTGACGCCGGAGCGGATCGAGAGCATGGCAAAAGGCCTGGATGATATAAGGGCTCTGCCCGATCCGGTCGGCGATGTGACCGAGCGCTGGACCAGGCCGAATGGCCTGCGCATCGCCCGCGTGCGCGTGCCGATCGGCGTCATCGGCATCATCTATGAGAGCCGACCCAATGTGACGGCGGATGCAGGCGCATTGGTGATGAAGTCGGGCAACGCCGCGATATTGCGTGGCGGTTCCGACGGCTTCCGCACATCGGCAGCCATTGTCGCTGCTTTGCAGCGGGGCCTCACCGCCGCGGGCCTGCCCAAGGAAGCGATCCAGATGGTGCCGACGCAGGATCGCGACGCCGTCGGCCTGCTGCTGTCGGGGCTCGAGGGCTCGCTCGATCTCATCGTGCCGCGTGGCGGCAAGAGCCTGGTCAAGCGCGTACAGGAGGAAGCGCGTGTACCGGTCTTCAGCCATCTCGAGGGCATCTGCCATGTCTATGTCGACAAGGCCGCAAAGCTCGATATGGCGCAGGCCATCGTCCTCAATGCCAAGATGCGGCGCACCGGCGTATGCGGCGCCGCCGAGACCATTCTCATCGACGAGGCCTGTGCGCCCACGCATTTGAAGCCGCTCATTGCGACCCTCATCGAAGCGGGCTGCGAGATCAGGGGCTGCGCCATCACCATGGCCGCGGACCATCGGGTCAGACCTGCGAGCGAGGAGGATTGGGCGACCGAATATCTGGACGCCATCGTTTCGATGAAGGTCGTTGCCGGGGTCGATGATGCGATGACGCATATTGCCCGCTATGGCTCGCAGCACACCGATGCGATCATTACTGAGGATAACGAGGCCGCGCGTCGTTTCCTCACGCAAGTCGACAGCGCCATCACCTTGCACAATGCCTCGACGCAGTTCGCCGATGGCGGCGAATTCGGCTTCGGCGCCGAGATCGGCATAGCTACCGGCAGATTGCATGCGAGGGGGCCGGTCGGACTCGAGCAGCTGACGACCTTCAAATACCAGGTCACCGGGACGGGACAGACACGCCCGTGATTGTTCCCCCGCCTTTCGGCGACGGCCAGCGGATCGGCCTGTTCGGTGGCTCGTTCAATCCGCCGCATGGCGGCCACCGCGCCGTCGCCCTCTATGCCTTGAAACGGCTCGACCTCGACTGGATCTGGTGGTTGGTCTCGCCGCAGAATCCTTTGAAGGACGCCGACGGCTATCGCGACTATGGCGAGCGATTGAAGGTGACCCGCCAGGTGGCGCGCCATCCGCGGTTCATTGTCACAGATCTGGAGCAGCAATTGGGCACGCGCACGACGGCCGCCGCGTTGGCGGCGCTTGAGCCGGTCCTGCGCCGCGGCCGTTTCGTCTGGATCATGGGCGCCGATAGCTTCGCCAATCTGCACCACTGGAACGACTGGACCGACATCCCTGAAACTATTCCGCTCGCCATCCTGGCGCGGCCCGGATTCTCCATGCGGGCGCTCGAGAGCCCGGCCGCCTTGCGCTATGACGGCCGGCGGATCGCCAGCGCAAAGGCGCGTCAGCTCCCCGGATCGCCACCCCCGGCCTGGTGCTTTATTCCTATGCCTTTGCGGGCTGAAAGTTCCACGGCCATTCGCGGACGCGCTCGCAAGGGCGGCTCCCCAGGCAGGAGGTCGTCATTACGGCGTCATGAGTTGGGTGCTTGAATAGAATCGCCCGCACACCTATTCTGTAGGTGTCGTAACCCCAAGGGGAACTGACGCAGTCCTTATGCAGAACTGCATCATCGAAGAGGATATCCACACTGACAGCGCCAAGACAGAAGAACGGCGCGCCTAAGCGCGCCGCCGGAGTGAAGTCTGCGCCAAAGCGCAAGACCAAGAACCCGCTCCTCACCACCATTCTCAGCCAGCTCGAAGATGCCAAGGCCGAGAACATCGTCACCATTGATCTGAATGGCAAGGCCGTCATCGCCGATGAAATGATTGTCGCTTCCGGCCGTTCCAACCGTCATGTCGGCGCCATCGCCGACCAACTGGTCGAAAGGCTCAAGCATGATGGGCGCCGGGATCTGAAAGTCGAAGGCCTGCCCAACGCCGATTGGGTGCTGGTCGATGCCGGCGACGTCATCGTCCACATCTTCCGGCCGGAAGTCAGGAGCTTCTACAATCTCGAAAAGCTCTGGTCCGATCACGCTCCGGACGAGCGTATCGCGGTCTGAAGCGTCGAGCGCTCCGGAAAGCCGCTCGACTTCGACGACTGGGACGAGCTTAAAGAGGCTATGAAGCTTCTTATCCTCGCTATTGGCCGGCTGAAGGCCGGTCCCGAATTGGCGTTGTTTGACGACTACCTGAAGCGCGCCCGTAGCCTCGGACGATCCTGCGGCGTAACCGACATAGGCGCGCGCGACTTCGCCGAAGCGAAACTGCCGGATGCCAAGCGGCGCATGGCAGCAGAAGCGGCCCTGCTTGCGGGCGCGACACCTGGCCCTTCCTTTCGTGTCGTCCTTGATGAACATGGCAAGACGCTGTCGAGCGATGATTTTGCCCATCTCCTCGAGCACCATCTCGACCAGGGCAGGGAATCTCTGGCTTTCCTCATTGGCGGCCCGGACGGTCACGCGCCGGAAACACGCCAGAAAGCCGGCCTCCTTTTGTCTTTCGGAGCCATGACTTGGCCCCACCGGCTGGCGCGGGTGATGCTCGCCGAGCAGATTTACCGCTCGGTCACTATTTTAGTGAAACATCCCTATCATCGCGCCTGAACGCAAATAGCCCCACCGTTTCGATTAAGCCGCACTCAAGCCCCATTTTGGACATGGCCGCCCGATAATCAGCATGGCAATGATATCGCTGTTCCTGCATCCCCGCGCCGTGCTCGTGGCCTTGGCAGCTCTCTGCGTCGCAGCCCCGATGGCTGCGGCGCAGACGCCGGATGATCTGAACAGCATCGAACAGCAAATCGACGCCTCCAAGACCCTGCAGGAGCAGATGGCGGCCGAGCGTGAGGCGATCGTCCGTGAGCAGGAGGCCCTGTCAGAAAAACTGATCGCGGTGGCCGAGAAGATCCAATCGCGCGAAGCCGCGATCCTCGCCGCCGAAGAAAGGCTTGGGGAACTCAGTGCCGAGCAGCTCAGGATCCATTCGGGTCTGGCGGCCAGGCGCGAGGAGATCTCACGACTGCTGGCGGGCTTGCAGCGCATCGAGCGCAACCCGCCGCCGGCGCTCGTGGTCGAGCCGACCGATGTTCTTTCCGCGCTCCGCAGCGCCATGATGTTCGGCACTATCGTGCCCGAGCTGCGCCAGGAGGCGGCTTCCCTTTCTGCCCAGCTCGCTCGCCTTGAGACGCTCGAGAACCAGACCAAGGCGGAACAGGAGCGGCTCAAGGATCATGTCGCCAGGCTTCTGCAGTCGCGCCGGGAAATGACCGACTTGCAGGCGCGCAAGAAATCGCTCCTCGCCGATACGACCGAGCGACTCAATTTAGAGACGGAGCATGCCAGCGAGCTTGCCGCCAAGGCGCAGGATCTGAAGCAGCTCCTTGCCACCCTGGAGGAGGAGCGCCTCAAGGCCGAGGCCGCCGAGAAGGCGCGCGCCGAGGCCGAGGCAAGGACCGCCGCCGAACTCAAGGCCAAGGCGGAGGCTCAGGCGCGTCTCGAGGCCGCCAAAAAACTCCAGCCCCGCATGGCCTTCGCCGATATCAAGGGCAAGCTGCAATATCCGGCCCAGGGCCAGATTCTCAAGGCCTACGGGGCAAATGACGGCTTTGGCGGCGCCACCCGGGGCGTGTTCGTCGCCACCAGGGCAGATGCCCAGGTCGTGACCCCGGTCGACGGCCGCGTCGAGTTCTGCCGGACCGTTCCGCTCCTATGGCCAACTCTTGATCTTGAACACCGGCGGCGGCTATCATGTGCTCCTGGCAGGCTTGGGCGAAATTACGGCCGAGCAGGGACAGTTTCTGCAAGCCGGGGAGCCTGTGGGTATAATGGGAAAAAGCGCCGCACCGGGGACGCTGACGGGCGACCAGCTGCAAGATGGCCGGCCCGTACTATATATTGAATTCCGGAAGAACGGCGAAGCGATCGATTCGTCCCCATGGTGGATCGGCGGCTTCGCGCAAGCCCGAGGATGAGAACTGAGATGAAGATGCGTTCAATTGGACTGGTGTTGGCTGGCGCCGTCTCCGCGACAGTGCTGTGGCAGGCCTTCGGCGGCGGCTATCGCCGCCTCGAATGCCGATACCTACAAGCAGCTCAACCTGTTTGGCGACGTGTTCGATCGCGTCCGCTCCGACTATGTCGAAGCCGCCGAACGAAGAGAAGATGATCGAAGCCGCGATCAACGGCATGCTGACTTCGCTCGATCCGCATTCGAGCTACATGAACGCCAAGCGTTTCCAGGAAATGCAGGTGCAGACGCAAGGGCGAATTCGGCGGCCTCGGCATCGAGGTCACCATGGAGAACGGCCTGGTCAAGGTGGTTGCGCCCATCGACGATACGCCTGCCGACCGGGCCGGCATCATGGCCAACGATCTTATCATCAAGCTTGACGGCGCCGAGGTTCAGGGCCTGACCCTCAACGAAGCCGTCGACAAGATGCGCGGCAAGGTCAATACCCCGATCACCCTGACCATCCATGCGCCAGGGCAAGGAGCCACTCGAATGTCAAGCTCGTGCGCGACATCATCCGCGTGAAGTCGGTGAAGTCCGAGATCGACGGCGCCGAGAAGGATGTCGGCTATATCCGCATCAGCTCCTTCACCGAGCAGACGCAGGAAGGCCTCGAGGCCGCGATCAACCAACATCAAGAAGAACACCGGCGACAAGCTGAAAGGCTACATCATCGACCTGCGCAACAATCCGGGCGGCCTGCTCGACCAGGCGATCTCGGTTTCCGATACCTTCCTCGATCGCGGCGAAGTCGTCTCGACGCGCGGCCGCAATGCCGACGAAACCCAGCGCTTCAACGCGCAGAAGGGCGATCTCTCCGACGGCAAGCCGGTCGTCGTCCTGATCAATGGCGGATCGGCCTCGGCCTCCGAAATCGTCGCCGGCGCTCTGCAGGATCACAAGCGCGCCACCGTCATCGGCACGCGCTCCTTCGGCAAGGGCTCGGTGCAGACCATCATTCCGCTGGGCAGCCAGGGCGCGCTTGCGCCTGACCACGGCGCGCTACTACACGCCGGCCGGCCGCTCCATCCAGGCCAAGGGCATCGATGCCGATACGATCATCGAACAGGAACTGCCCCCGGAGCTTCAGGGCAAGGACACCTCCACCAAGGGCGAGGCGAGCCTCAGGGGCCACCTCACCAATGAAGGCGGGCGGCGATGAAGGCGGCGGCTCGTCCGCCTATGTGCCGGACGACAAGACCAAGGACCTGCAGCTCAAGGCGGCGATCGATTTCCTGCACGGCGTCAAGGTGGCGAGCAATGCCAAGCCCCAGGATGCAAAGCCTGCTCGGCCGGTGACCAACTCGGACGACGACACCAACGCCAACTGATTTCAGTCTAGTTTCAATGGCCGGCGCGCGACGGCAAATGCCGGTTGCGCGCCAGGCATTTTGAGCCCTGCCGATCGAGGCGGCCGCGGCACAGAGCCGACAGTGGAAATCCCATTACAATTCAAAAGGTAAACGCGACATTAACCCTTCCGCGCGCAGAAAGGTCACGGGAGGCGATTTGCTGATGCAGCGAGACGAGTTGCGGCAACCTCTGCGGCGGCGCGGAGCTTTCGAAAAGCTCTGGGCCATGCGTCCCTCTGCTTTGCCCGCGGCATCATCGGCAGCGCTCGTGTTTCTGAGCCTCATCACCGTCTGGCTGGTCGAAACCCCGTATCCTTATGCCGGCGAACCGATCGTGACCGTCAGTATTCCCCCCGTCGAAGAGCTGAAGACCGCGTCGATCGATAAGGCTTCGGACGCTGAGCCCGGCGCCAACAAGCCGGCCGAAGAACCGGCCGACAGCTTCGACGACCAAAAGGTTGAAATCCTGGAGGCGGAGCCTCAGGAAACTGTGGAAACTCAAACAGCGATCATCGTCTCACCCCGCCGCAGCCTGAAGCCCGCAGCCTGAAGCCCGCACCCTTTGCCGAGGTGAGCGAGGCCGGACCTTATGGCGCTCTGCCGCGCATCGGCCAAGGCAATCGCAAGCCGCAGAACGTCTATGCACGCACCGTCTCGATGGGGATTCTCCATTCCGACATGCCGAAAGTGGCGATCCTGCTCGGCGGCATGGGTCTCAACCGGGATCTCACGAAGAAGGCGACGCGCGAGCTTCCCGGCGAAGTCACCTTCGCTTTCGCGCCTTATGGCGATGACCTCCAGGCGCAAGTGAACAGAGCGCGCGCCCAGGGCCACGAGATCCTCCTGCAGCTGCCGCTCGAGCCTTTCGGCTATCCCGCCACCAATCCAGGGCCGAAGACCTTGATGGCGAGTGCCGAAGGCAAAGCCAATCTCGATGCTCTCGCCTGGCATATGGGGCGTTTCGCCGGCTATGTCGGCATCACCAACTACATGGGCGGGCGATTCCTGGGGGACATCCAGGCGCTGCGTCCGGTCCTTGCCGAGATGAAGAAGCGCGGCCTCCTCTTCCTCACCGACGCAGCATGGCGGCCCAAATCGGCAAGATCGTAGGAGCGCCGGTGAAAAGCGCCGCCAAGGTGATCGATGCCGATCCCGATGCCGAAGCCATTGATCAGGCCCTCACCGAACTCGAGGCTGAGGCGAAGGAGACAGGCTTTGCCATCGGCGCCGGAACCGGGCTCGAGGTCACCATCGAAGCTGTCGATCAATGGTCGCGCTCGCTTGCCGAAAAGGGCATATTGCTGGTTCCTGTCAGTACCGTCTTTCGTGGATCAGCGAGTTAGTTTCGTGAGCAAGAAGAAATCCGAACTTTCATATAGGCCATGCGTGGGCGTCATGCTGATCAATCCGCAAGGTTTGGTCTGGATCGGAAGGCGTGCCGACAAGCCCAATGACGAGGGTTCGGGCCAATGGTGGCAGATGCCGCAAGGCGGCATCGACAAGGGCGAGGATCCGGCTGAGACAGCTTTGCGCGAATTGTACGAAGAGACTTCCGTCACCTCGGCTGAGATCATCGCCGAATCACCCGATTGGTACAAATACGATCTCCCACCCCACCTGATCGGCAAATCCTGGGGCGGCAAATATCGCGGCCAGACACAGAAATGGTTTGCCCTGCGTTTCACCGGCGAGGACAGCGAGGTCAATCTCAAACCACCGGGTCACAAGCAGGAGTTCGACCAATGGCGCTGGGCGAAAATGGTCGAGGTTATGGGCGTCATTGTGCCCTTCAAGCGCGAGGTCTATGACAAGGTCCTTTCGGCCTTCCGTCACCTTGGAGCTTGAGATCGTGAGCCGTGCTCAGACTGTTTGGGCAGTTGCCGTTCTAGCCGCGGCGGGAATCGCTTTCGCCCTCGTCGTGTTCCTGCCCTTTTCCTTCTGGCTCGACGCCGCCATTGCCGGCTTGGCGTTCTGGCTCGTCGGAAGCGCGGGTTATCGCTATTTCCTCAGACATGCGACGCCAGATGAGATCCGCCGTGATCTCGAGCGTCGCAAGAACTCCCCCGGCTAGCCTCTTCATGTTCAACCACATCATCTTCGATTGCGACGGCGTGCTGGTCGACAGCGAGCCCTTGTCGATGGAGATCGACCGCGACATCCTGGCCGAGAACGGCATCGTCATGACGATCGCCGAGGTTGGAGCGCAGTTCATCG
The DNA here is from genome assembly GCA_963841765.1 of uncultured Alphaproteobacteria bacterium. Classification (GTDB taxonomy): domain Bacteria; phylum Pseudomonadota; class Alphaproteobacteria; order Rhizobiales; family Aestuariivirgaceae; genus Taklimakanibacter. Next base: position 157,971 of record CAWJDZ010000016.1, on the reverse strand, counting down.
GCCTCACCTTCGAAGCCTTCGTCGCAAAGATCGAAAGCGATTACCGCATCAAGCTGCCCTGCGATGTGAGCGAGGACAAAAACCGCCGCCTCCTCGCCCTCTATGAGAGGAAACTCGCGGCAGCACCCGGCATTCATGCGAACTCTCGCCGGCATCAGGCTGCCGATGAGCGTTGCCTCCAACAGCCCGCGCCATCGCGTCGAGGCGGCCTTCCGCATTGCCCGCCTCACGCGCTATTTCGGCGACCGCATCGTCACCTTCGAAGACGTCGCGCGCGCCAAGCCCGCGCCCGACATCTATCTCGAGACCGCAAGGCGGGCCAATGTCTCGCCGAAAGCGTGCCTTGCCGTCGAAGACAGCAAAGCCGGCGTCGCCTCGGCAGTAGCGGCGGGCTGCACCGTCATAGGCTTCACCGGCCTCGCCCATGACGGTGCCGCGTCGGCCGAGGCTCTGTCGCGCTTGGGCGCCAGAACCGTCGTCGAAAGGCATGCGGATCTGCCTGCGGCAATTGCTGCTACTTTAAGGCTTTGACTTTCCGAACCAAATCGCCCATATAGCCCGTGCTCGCTGCATAACAACGGATGCGTGAAGCGGCGCCAAAGCGCCCCGTCCGGCCCTTGCGAGCATCTCCGAACATTCCTGTCACGCGGAAGGTTTCAGCGCCGCGCCCAGGGTCTGCGCGCTCATCGCGCATGCGCCAATCGGACAGGTCGGTGCTGCTCATCCGTTCCGAATTTGAAAGTTTAATTTGACAAATTTTAACGAGCTCGGCCTCAACCCTGCCCTCCTCAAAGCATTGGACAGCCGAGGCTACGAGACCCCGACGCCGATCCAGTCGGCGGCCATTCCCGAACTGCTGAAAGGCAGCGACCTGCTGGGCATTGCCCAAACAGGCACCGGCAAGACCGCGGCCTTTGCGCTGCCGATCCTCGATCGCTTGGCGAAACTCAAGGCCCGCCCCGACCGTGGCACCTGCCGCGCCCTCATCCTGTCGCCGACCCGCGAGTTGGCCGCTCAAATCGGCGACAGTTTCCGTACTTACGGAAAATTTCTCCGCGTATCGCAGGCGACCGTCTTTGGCGGCGTTTCCATCAGCAATCAGATCCGCGCCGTAGGCAATGGCGTCGATATCGTGATCGCCACGCCGGGCCGGCTTGTCGATCTCATCGACCGTCGCGTGCTGTCGCTCGCCAAGGTCGAGGTCCTCGTTCTCGACGAAGTCGACCAGATGCTCGATCTGGGCTTCATCCACGCCATTCGCAAGATCACCGGCCTGTTGCCAGCCAAGCGCCAGAACCTGTTCTTCTCGGCAACCATGCCGAAGGAGATTGCCGGCCTTGCCGCCGCTCTCCTGAAGGATCCGGTGCGCGTCGAGATCACGCCCAGGGCGACAACCGCCGAACGCGTCAATCAGAGCATCATCCATGTCGAAACCCGCAACAAGCTTGCGCTGCTGATCAACCTGCTTGAGCAGAACGCCATGCCGCGCACGCTGGTATTCACGCGTACGAAGCATGGCGCCGACAAAGTGGTGAAAGGCCTGATCCAAAAGCGCGTCGAAGCCGCGGCTATTCACGGCAACAAGTCGCAGAGCCAGCGCGAACGCGCACTTGCCGGCTTCAAGAGCAGCAGGCTGCGTGTCCTGGTGGCGACCGACATCGCCGCGCGCGGCATCGATGTCGATGGCGTGTCGCATGTGGTCAACTACGATTTGCCCTTCGTGCCCGATTCCTATGTCCACCGCATCGGCCGCACGGCGCGCGCCGGCGCCTCGGGTGAAGCGGTGGCGTTCTGCGATCACGAAGAGCGTCCGCTGCTGCGCGATATCGAGCGCACCATCAGGCAGAAGATCCCTGTGGCCCAACATGCGATGAGCATTGCAACGCCGGAGCCGAATGAGCGCGCAGGTGGACCGCAGGGCCATCACCGTCCGCAGCAGAATCAGCCATCGTGGCGCAAGAAGCCCGGCCAGAAGCCGCAAGGCACCCGCGGCAAATGGCGCCCCAAACAGCAGCAGAAGCGCGCCAATCCGGCACGCTGAGGAAGTCAGAAAGCTCGCCGCATCTAGGAAAGCAGAAGGCCCGCCGAAAGCGGGCCTTCTCGTGCAAATTGCTGCCGCTCATTGCAGCGCGCTTTGCAGCGCCAGCAAGTGGTCGAGATTTTCCTGGGCGCGGCGGCGTGTTTCGTCGTCCTGAGCATCCGCCACGTCTTCCTGGGCGTCCTTGACCTCCTGCGCCAGGAGGCCGGCATTGAGCTCGGCGACTGGCATCGCCACCTCGGCGAGCACAGTGATGCCTTGCGGATTGACCTCGGCGAAGCCTCCGCGCACGAAGATGCGCTCCTTCGTACCATCGTCCTTGGTCATGGTGAGGACGCCCGGACGCAAGGTGGAGAGCACCGGCGCGTGGCCGGGCAGGATACCCATGTCACCTTCAGCGCCGGGAATGTCGACTTCAGCGACGTTGCCCGAGAAAAGCAGGCGTTCCGGCGAGACGAGTTCGAAATGGAGCGGCATGGGATCAGGCCGCATCGGCCAGGCGCTTGCCCTTGTCGACCGCTTCCTGGATTGTGCCGACCATGTAGAAGGAGGGCTCGGGCAGAAAGTCATATTGGCCGTCGCACAGGCCTTTGAAGCCCTTGATCGTGTCTTCGAGCTTGACCTGAACGCCGGGGGAGCCGGTGAACACGGCGGCGACGTCGAAGGGCTGCGACAGGAAGCGCTCGATCTTGCGGGCGCGGGAGACCGTGAGCTTGTCCTCTTCGGAGAGTTCGTCCATGCCGAGGATGGCGATGATGTCCTGCAGCGCCTTGTAGCGCTGAAGGATCTCCTGCACGCGCCGCGCTGTCTCATAGTGCTCTTCACCGATGACGCGCGGATCGAGCATGCGCGATGTTGAATCGAGCGGATCGACCGACGGATAGATGCCCTTTTCGGCGATGGAGCGCGATAGCACCGTCGTCGCATCCAAGTGAGCGAAGGAAGTGGCAGGCGCCGGATCGGTCAAGTCGTCGGCCGGCACATAGATCGCCTGCACCGAGGTGATCGAGCCCTTGGTCGTCGTAGTGATCCGCTCCTGCAGAGCGCCCATGTCGGTGGCGAGTGTCGGCTGATAGCCCACCGCCGAGGGGATGCGGCCGAGGAGCGCCGACACTTCGGAACCCGCTTGCGTGAAACGGAAGATATTGTCGATGAAGAGCAGCACATCCTGGCCCTGGTCGCGGAAATGCTCGGCGACGGTGAGGCCTGCGAGGCCGACGCGGGCACGGGCACCCGGCGGTTCGTTCATCTGGCCATAGACGAGGGCGCATTTGGAGCCTTTGCCGCCGCCCTTCAGGTTGACGCCCGATCCGATGAATTCGTGATAGAGGTCGTTGCCTTCGCGGGTGCGCTCGCCGACGCCGGCGAACACCGAATAGCCGCCATGGGTCTTGGCGACATTGTTGATGAGCTCCTTGATGAGCACCGTCTTGCCGACACCGGCGCCACCGAACAGGCCGATCTTGCCGCCCTTGGCGTAAGGCGCCAGTAGATCGACGACCTTGATGCCGGTGACTAGGACCTGCGCTTCGGTCGACTGCTCGGTGAATTCGGGTGCGGGTTGATGGATGGCGCGCGACGTCTTGGTCTTGATCGGACCGGCTTCATCGACGGGCTCGCCGACGACATTCATGATGCGTCCGAGCGTCTCATCGCCGACCGGGATCATGATCGGCGCACCGCTGTCGGAGACTTCCTGACCGCGCACCAGGCCGTCGGTCGAGTCCATGGCGATGGTTCGGACCATGTTTTCGCCGAGATGCTGGGCGACTTCGAGCACCAGGCGGGCGCCGCCATTGGTGGTCTCGAGCGCGTTGAGGATCTGAGGCAGCTCGCCGTCGAATTGCACATCGACAACGGCGCCCGTCACCTGACGGATGCGGCCGACCGAATTTCCGGAGGCCTTGGCTGTTGCGGGTTTCTTCGCCATTTCGCTGTTCCTTCTCTCGCAGGTACGGTCTAGAGCGCTTCGGCGCCCGAAATGATTTCGATGAGTTCTTTGGTGATCTGCGCCTGGCGCTGACGATTGTAGCTGATCGACAGCTTGGTGATCATGTCGCCGGCATTGCGCGTCGCATTGTCCATGGCGCTCATACGGGCCCCCTCCTCGGACGCCGCGTTCTCAAGCAGCGCCCGGAAGATCTGCACAGCGATATTGCGGGGCAGGAGATCGGCAAGGATCTCGCCTTCGTCAGGCTCGGCGTCATACATGGCGCCGCCGAGATCGGGCGCCTTGCCGCCCGCGACGCTCGCCGGGATGAGCTGCAGCGCCGTCGGCGTCTGCGTGACCACCGATTTGAATTCGGCGTAGAACAGAGTGCAAACGTCGAACTGGCCTTCATCGAAGAGCTTCAGCACCTTCTGCGCGATAGCCTGGGCATTGGTGAATGCGAGCTTGCGCACTGCCCGGAGATCGGTAGTGCCGATGATGAAGCGGCCATAGAGGCGCTTCAGTATGTCGTGGCCCTTCTTGCCGACAGTGAAGATCTTCACCGTCTTGCCTTGCGCCACCATGCGGTCGGCATGTTCGCGCGCTAGCCTCGCGATCGAGGAATTGAAGCCGCCGCACAGGCCACGCTCGGCGGTGCAGACGATAAAAAGGTGCGTCTGGTTCTTGCCGGTACCGGCCAGGAGCGGTGGCGCATCGTCGCGGCCCTCCATCGAGGAAGAGAGATTGGCGAGCACCGTCGCCATGCGGTCCGAATAGGGGCGCGCGGCCAGCGCCGCTTCCTTGGCACGGCGCAATTTGGATACCGCAACCATTTGCATCGCTTTGGTGATCTTGCGTGTCGCCGTCACCGATGAAATGCGCTTTCTGAGGTCTTTTAGGCTTGGCATCGTCCTGCCTGTAGCTCCTAGCCGCGTTCAGAATGATCAGGCGAAGGACTTGGCGAAGCTCGCCACGGCAGACTTCAGCTTTTCGCCGACCGCATCCGATATCTGCTTCTCGTCACGGATCGAATTGAGGATATCGGCATGGCTCTCGCGCATGAGTCGCAGGAGGCCGTCCTCGAATGCGCGCACCTTGCTGACCGGGTAGCTGTCGAGATAGCCGTTGACGCCGGCATAGATCACAACCACCTGCTCTTCGGTCTTCAGCGGCGAGAATTGTGGCTGCTTCAAGAGCTCGGTAAGCCGAGCGCCGCGAGCAAGGAGCCGCTGCGTCGTCTGATCGAGGTCGGAACCAAACTGCGCGAAGGCCGCCATTTCGCGATACTGCGCCAGCTCGCCCTTGATCTTGCCGGCGACCTGCTTCATCGCCTTGACCTGCGCCGAGGAGCCGACGCGCGACACGGAGAGACCGACGTTCACCGCCGGACGGATGCCCTGATAGAAGAGGTCGGTCTCGAGGAAGATCTGGCCGTCGGTGATCGAGATAACGTTGGTCGGGATATAGGCCGACACGTCGTTGGCCTGTGTCTCGATGATCGGGAAGAGCGGTGAGTGAGCCCGCACCTTGACTGTCATTGAGCTTGGCCGCGCGCTCGAGAAGGCGCGAATGGAGATAGAAGACGTCGCCCGGATAGGCTTCGCGGCCCGGCGGGCGGCGCAGCAGGAGCGACATCTGGCGATAGGCGACGGCCTGTTTGGAGAGGTCGTCATAGGCGATCACCGCATGCATGCCGTTATCGCGGAAATATTCGCCCATGGTGCAGCCGGCGAAAGGTGCCAGATACTGGATCGGCGCCGGGTCGGAGGCGGTAGCGGCGACGATAATCGAATATTCGAGCGCGCCGTTGTCCTCGAGCACCTTGACAAACTGCGCGACGGTCGAGCGCTTTTGGCCGCAGGCCACATAGACGCAGTAGAGCTTTTCCTTTTCCGGACCCGCGACATGGACCGGCTTCTGGTTCAGTATCGTGTCGAGGACGATCGCGGTCTTGCCCGTCTGCCTGTCGCCGATGATGAGCTCGCGCTGGCCGCGGCCGATCGGGATCAGGGCGTCGATGGCCTTGAGGCCGGTCGACATCGGCTCATGCACGGATTTGCGCGGAATGATGCCGGGCGCCTTGACGTCGACGCGGCGCCGTTCCTTCGAAGTGATCGGGCCCTTGCCGTCGATCGGATTGCCGAGCGCATCGACCACGCGGCCCAGGAGCTCGCGGCCGACCGGCACTTCCACGATGGCGCCGGTGCGCTTGACGGTGTCGCCTTCCTTGATGTCGCGGTCGGAGCCGAAGATCACGATGCCGACATTGTCGACCTCGAGATTGAGGGCCATGCCACGGATGCCGTTCGGGAACTCGACCATTTCGCCGGCCTGCACATTGTCGAGGCCATAGACGCGGGCGATGCCGTCGCCGACGGAGAGCACCTGGCCGATCTCGGACACTTCGGCTTCCTTGCCGAAGTCCTTGATCTGCTTCTTGAGAATTGCGGAAATTTCGGCGGCGCGAATATCCATGTTAGCCGATCTCCTTCATCGCGGTCTTGAGGTTTTGCAGTTTGGTCTTGAGCGAATTGTCCACCATGCGCGACCCGACCTTGACGACAAGGCCGCCGAGAATGGCGGGATCTACGCGGGTTGAGAGGTGCACATCGCGGCCCACGCTCGCCTTGATGGCGGCCTTGAGGTCATCGAGATGCTTGGCTGAAAGCGTGTCGGCCGAAGTCACTTCGGCACTGATCTCGCCCTTCGACTGGGCCACCAGCGTCTTAAAGGCCTTGATCATTTCGGAGAGGACGAAGAGCCGGCGGTTCTGCGCCGTGAGCTTGATGAAATTGAGCGCGAGGCTCTTGACCTGGGCTTCGGCGCAAATGGCCTCGAGGGCAGAAACCTGGTCCTCGGCGGAGAAAACGGGCGAGCGCACAAGACGCTTCAGATCGTCGGATTCATCCATGAGCGCCTGGAAAGTCGCGAGATCGGCGCCGACCTGATCGACGCTATTGGCTTCTTGAGCCAACTGGAACAGGGCGATCGCATAACGCCCTGGAACGCCTGATACTGTCTGATCGCCTTGAGCCACGACAACTCCCCGCCGAACCCGCGCTTGTCGAACCATCGCCCTTGGATCGGAAGCGCCTGAATTTATTGATTAATCGCGCTTTACCCTGCACGTGCGGCATGGGTCCCGCTCCCGGCCGCGCGCGTGGGTTATCACATGGGAAATGGACTCGCAACAACGAAGGCACGGCGGATTGCCGCAAGCGGAAAGGTCAGCGCCGGCGGCTTCATTTCGTGGTCGCTGAAATGCGAAGAGCCCGCCGGTTGAACGGCGGGCTCTTCCAGAATCGATGGCGCCGTGGCTTAGGGCAAATTCCGCCAAAGGCCTGCCCCGGACTTGATCCGGGGTTGAAGACTTTGGCGATGAGGATTTGCTCCAAGATATTGATTTGGCGCAAATCCTTTTCGGCGAAATGATTCCACTTCGCCGGGATGCGCGCTAGCGGTTCGTGCTCTCGCGCGCAATGCGCGGGATGTCGGAGCGCATGATGCCGAGATCGGCAAGCTCGCGATCGCTGAGCAGGTCGAGCTCACGCCTGGTGGCGTTGTAGCGGTTCCAGCGCTTGAAGCCGTCGGTGAAGAAGTTGAACATTGTCTTTCCCCAATGGGCTGACGAGTTGATTGGTTGCTTTTGACGGAGGTAAATATGATGCGTTGCAGCATATTGTGCAATGCAGAATTTGCAGTGCTGTCGTGCTGCTTATTTTCATGAAACCTTTACAATAAGGGCGGCTAAATGCTTGAATCTATTTTGTCTATTTCTCGACACTACTAAGACATCTGGCGGACCAGAATGCGCCGGTTTTGCCCAAGCCGATGCACTGCAACACAGGTTGAACCTTGTTCCCCGGCGGCTCCAAGCCCTTTATTGAGCGGCAATGACAAGTCTCCTTCTCGACTGCGATCCCGGCCTCGACGACGCCGTGGCCTTGGCCCTCGCCATGGCCTCGCCCGAACTCGACGTGCTCGGCGTTTCTACGGTTGCCGCGAACGCGCCCATCGGCGTCGTCACCGACAATGCCGAGCGAGTCATGCACCGACTTGCCTGCGATAGCCCTCTGTTTCAGGGCGCCGCGCGGCCGCTCGCCATCGCGGCCCGGCACTCGACGGATCTCTGGGGTGGCGATGGCAGATTGCCGCTTGGAGCACCGGCGCATCCTGCCGAGCGTATTGATCACGTGCGCTTCCGCGAGCTGGCACAGGCGGCTGACGTCGTCTGCGCCATTGGCTCGCTCACCAATATTGCCGGACTTATCGCAGACGGGCATGCGCCCAGGAAACTGGTGATCATGGGTGGCGCCATCGGCCGCGGCAATGCGACTCCTCATGCCGAGCTCAACATCTGGGCCGATCCGCAGGCGGCACAGATCGTCTTCGCCTCTGGCATTCCGATCACGCTTGTGCCGCTCGACATCACGCGCGGGCTGATCGTGCCCATTGAAATGATCAACCGGCTGACCACCGCCAACACGCGAGCGGCACAGCTCGTGGGCGACCTCCTGCCCTATGCCGGCGAAAACGCCCAGCCTTCCGCCATTCACGATGCGGCGGTGATCGCCTTTCTTCTGTGGCCCGAGCTCTTCGCTCCCCAACCGGGCTGGATATCGGTCGTGACCGAGGGGGCCGAGGAAGGCCGCACGCTTTTCACAAGCGCCCCGGATGGTCCGCATCGCGTCCTGACCAAGATTGTCCGCGACGACCTCTTCCGGCATATGCAACGAAGGCTGTGCGGGGAGGACTAGCAGTATGAGCATCGCTGTTTTCGGCTCCATCAACATGGATATGATCGCCTATCTCGATCGCCTGCCGAAGCCCGGCGAGACGCTGCATGGCTCGAGCTACAAGATGGGTCTGGGCGGCAAGGGCGCCAACCAAGCGGTGGCCGCAAAAAAATTGGGAAATGATGTGATCTTCATCGGCCGCACGGGTGCCGATTCTTTTGGCGACGCGGCCCGCGCCGAGCTCACTTCCTATGATGTCGATCTCACGCGCATCCGTCGTGATGAAACCTCCGCCACGGGCATCGCCATCATCAAGGTCGGCGAGGGCGGTCAGAATATGATCTCGGTGATTGCCGGCGCGAATGCGGCTGTCGATGCGAGCGATGCGGAAGCCGCCATTGGCGATCTCGCGAGATGCCGCGTGCTGCTGCTGCAGCTCGAAGTACCACTTGAGGCTTCGCTCGCCGCGGCCAAAATCCTCAGCGCCCATCAGGGAACAGTCATTCTCGATCCCGCCCCTGCCCCCAGGCAGCCTCTGCCGCCCGAGGTGATGGCCGCCATCGATATCGTGACCCCGAATGAGAGCGAGACGGCGGGCCTTCTCGGGTGGCAGCCGGCAACGCCCACCGACGGAGAGCGCGCCGCCCGCGAGCTCAAGGCAAAGGGCTTCCGGGCGGCGGTGGTCAAGCTCGGCGCCAAAGGCGTCGCCTTTTCGGGTCCGGATTCGGAAGGCTTCATTCCGCCTTTCAAGGTTGCGGCGATCGACACTGTCGCGGCCGGCGACAGCTTCAATGGCGGTCTCGCATCCGCGCTCGATGAGGCAAAGCCGCTCGCCGCGGCGGTGCGCTTCGCCGCTGCCTGCGGCGCGCTCTCGACGACCAGGAAGGGGGCCTCCGCGGCCGCGCCCACGCGCACCGAGATCGACGCCTTCCTCAACGAAGTGTGAGCCAAGGTACCAAAATTTCACATAAATTCGAGACGGCGCCGGGCCCGCTCATTGCGGGCCTGCCGGCCTTCCGTTAAAGTCCGCGATCTAAGAGAACATCAGGGAGATCCCCATGTCACGCTTTGACCTCTCGCGCCGTTCAGCGCTCGCTCTCATGGGCGGCGCCGCTGCTTCCGGCCTCACGCATCGCGCCGCCCACGCCGCCGGCGAAATCAAGGTCCTGAACTGGCAGGGCTACGGCACCGACGAGAAGTGGGCGCTCGAGATGTTCGAGAAGAAAACCGGCCTCAAGGTCGTGCACGACTACTTCAATTCCGAGCAGGAGATGCTGACCAAGCTGCGCACCAGCCCCGGCACCTATGACGTCGTCCTGATGAACAACATATATGTCATGGAAGCCGCGCATGAAGGCCTGATCCAGGCGCTCGACACGTCGAAATTCTCGAACTTCGCGGATCTCGCCCCGGCGTTGCGCGACAGCGACCGCTTCGTCATGGACGGCAAGCACTACGCTATTTCCTGGGTATGGGGCCTGACCTCCTTCGCCTACAACACCGAGAAGATCAAAAATAAACCTGACTCGATGGAGGCGCTATGGGATCCGGCGCATGCCGACAAGGTCGGTTGGCGCGACGATGCGTTGGAGTCGATCCAGATTGCCGCCCTCGCCACCGGCCAGGACATGAATGCGCCGGCCGACATCGAGAAAGTCAAGGAAAAGCTCAAAGCCCTCAAGAGCCAGATCAAGACCTTCTGGTCATCGGAAGATGAGTGGAACAAATATATGGCGGCGGGCGATTACGATATCGCCGTCTATTGGTCGGGCTCGGCCGCGCGGTCGAAGAAGGCAATGAAGCTGCCAGTCGAATTCGTGGTGCCAAAGGAAGGCGCCATTGGCTGGTTCGACGGCCTGACGATCGCCACCAACGCGCCCAATGCCGAGGGCGGCGCCGCCTTCATCAATTTCATGGTCGATCCCGAATTCTACGTGAAATGGGACAACGACATCGGCGCTCCCGCTTCCGCCAATGCCAAGGCCAACGCGCAATTGCCAGCGGATGCGCTCAACCGTGTGGTGCTCGGCGATCCCGAAGTGGTGAAGCGCGTCCAGTGGATGGCGCCCGTCTCCGACGAGCAGAAGCAGAAGAACCAGGAGCTCTGGGACGAGGTGAAAACGAGCTTTGCACTCTAAGGCTTCGTCAATATCTCCTTCCGGCTGGTTACGCTCACCACCTTCCGCGCAAGAGGGAAGGAAAGAAAGCGCGTAATGCCCGTCTCTCGCGAGGCCCGCACTGTCTTTGCCTTGACGGCCCCGGCCTATCTGTGGCTCGCCGTCACGGTTCTTCTGCCGCTCGCCGCCATGTTCTATTTCAGCTTCCTCACCGCTTCGCCTCTCGGCGGCAAGGTGGTCGGCTTCACGCTCAAGCACTATGCCGACTTCTTCACCAAGCGGATTTATTGGTACAATGCCTGGCGTTCCATCGAGCTCGGTCTCTATGTGACGGCGCTCTGTCTTATCATCGGCTATCCCGCGGCCTTGGGCCTCACCAAATACGTAAGGGGCCGCTGGCGCGAAGCGATCTTCCTGCTGATCATCCTGCCCTTCTGGTCCAACGCGCTGGTGCGCACCTTCTCGTGGACCATGGTGCTGCGCGAACCCTTGAACATTCTGTTCTCATACCCGGCGATCGTTGTCGGCCTCGTTCACGCCTATCTGCCCTATGCGATCCTCACCTGCTACATCTCGTTGCAGGCGATCGACGATGCCCTGATCGAGGCCGGCCGCAGCCTCGGCGCCACACCTTCCCAGGCCTTTCGCCGCATCACCTTGCCCTTGAGCATGCCGGGCATCCTCGCCGCCATCTTTCTCATCTTCGTGCCGGTGATCGGCTCCTTCATGGAGCCGCGGATATTGGGCGGCAAGGATGCGATCATGCTGGGGCCGATCATCGAGGGTCAGTTCATCACCGCCTTCAACTGGCCGCTCGGCTCGGCCCTCTCCTTCACCATGCTCGGCATGGTTCTCGTCATTCTTCTGGCAACGACCCCCTTCCTGCAACGTCACTTGGCGAGAGGCTGATGGAACGTGTCGTCAAAATCTATCTGGGAGCGGTTCTCGCCTTTCTCTATCTGCCGATCGTGGTGATGATCGCCATGGCCTTCAACCGCTCGGCGCTCTACGAAATGCCCTTCACTTTCGATCTCGTCTGGTTCAAGGCGCTGGCCCATAATGAACGACTGCTCCATGCAAGCTGGAACAGCGTTTGGATCGCCTGCATCAATACCGTCATCGCCACAGTGCTCGGCACGCTCGCGGCCTACGCCTTCGCCCGCTACCAATTCCGCGCCAAGCGCCTGCTGCAGCTCATGCTCTTTCCGCCGATCACCATTCCCTGGCTGATCATCGGGACCTCCATGCTGATCTTCTTTTTCTGGACCGGCATCGGACGCGGACTCCACGCAATCCTGCTCGGCCATGTGGCGCTGTCGCTGCCCTATGTAATCGTCGTGGTCGGCGCCCGCTTCGCCGGTTTCGGACCTGAGCTCGAGGAGGCTGCCCGAAGCCTCGGCGCGACACCCTGGCAGACCTTCTGGCGCATCACCGTGCCCGTCCTCCTGCCCGGCATCACCGCCGCGGCACTCTTTGCCTTCGCGGTCTCCTTCGACCAGTTCGTCATCTCCTATTTCCTGGCGCCGCCCGGCACCTCGACCTTGCCGGTCGAGATCTATACCTCCATCCGCAAGGGCTTCACGCCGGAGATCAACGCCATTTCCTCGATCATCATCCTCGTTTCCATGGGCCTCATGCTGATCGTCGCCCGCAACTACAAATTCGGCGGAGATCAAGTAACGCCATGAGCCGCGTCGACATCGAACATGTGACCAAACGCTATGGCTCGTTCGCCGCGCTCGACAATGTCTCGATCACTTTCAATGACGGCGAGTTCTTCGGCCTGCTCGGACCATCGGGGTCGGGCAAGACCACTTTGCTGCGCTCGATCGCGGGCTTCATCACGCCCGACGAGGGCACGATCTCCTTTGACGGCGAGCACGTCGAGACCGTGCCGGTGCATCGTCGCGCCATCGGCATGGTGTTCCAGTCCTATGCCCTGTTCCCGCATCTGACCGTCGCAGAGAATATCGGCTTCGGCCTCGATGTTCGGGGCATCGCGCGTGAGGATATCCGCCAGCGTGTCACCAAAATGCTGGCGCTGGTGCGCCTCAAGGGGCTCGAGGGCCGCTACCCCAGGCAACTGTCCGGCGGGCAGCAGCAGCGCGTGGCGGTGGCCCGCGCCTTGGTCACGGAGCCTAAGGTCCTCTTGCTCGATGAGCCCTTGGGCGCGCTCGACCGACGCCTGCGCCAGGAAATGCAGGTCGAGCTCAAGGACATCCAGCGCCAGACGGGCGTCACCGCTATTTTCGTGACTCACGACCAGGAAGAGGCGCTCACGCTCTCCGACCGCATCGCCATCATCGATCAGGGGCGCTTGATCCAGGTCGATGCACCGCAAACCGTCTATGAACGGCCAGCGAATATCTTCGCCGCGAACTTCTTGGGCGACGCCAATGTGTTTCGCGGCACTCCGGTGCAAGGCGGCATGAAGCTTGCCAATGGAACGGTCATCGAAACGCTGAGGCCCTCAACGGGGGCGGCGATCGTGCGGCCGGAGAAGCTTCGCGTGGAAGCGGGCGAGAAAAAGATCGCGGGCAACAGTCTTTCAGGCGAGATTGTCCAGGCGATCTATTCTGGAGCCAGCGTCACTTACCGCATCCGGGTGGACGCCCTCAGCGACATGCCGCTCCTCGCCTTCATCCAGAACCAGACCGGCGATGTCCTGGACATCGGCGCCAAAGTCACGGTGAGCTGGGACAGGACGCAAACCATCCCGGTAGAACCATGACCATCGCAGGACTCCGTTTCGGCCCCATCGGCAAGCGTGCAGTCCACGCCGCGATCGACATGCAGCGGCTCTTCGCCGAGGAGACCGAATGGGCATCGCCCGTCGTCTACGACATCGCGCCGCGCGTCGCCCGGATCGTTGCTCATGCGCCACACCTGACCCTGTTAACCCGCTTCCTGACGCCCATCCGCGCCGAGGATGCACAAGGGCAATGGCAGATCTACTACCGACACTGGAACAGCGTTCTCGCCGGCAACATCGATCCCGACCTCCTCGATCTCATCCCGTCTTTGCGGCGCTTCGTGCCGCCGGCGCGCGTCATCGACAAATACGTGCATTCGGCATTCGAGGTGCCGCAGTTTCAAGCCGCTCTCGATGAGCTTAATGCCGACACCATCATCTTCACTGGCGTCGAGACCGATGTCTGCGTGCTCGCCACCGCCTTGACCGCGATCGATCGCGGCTATCGCACCATTCTCGTCTCCGATGCCATCGCGAGCTCATCGCCACCCGGACACAGCGCGTCGCTCGAAAGCGTCTATCCCCGCTTCGACCAGCAGGTCGAGCTCATCGATACCGATACTTTGCTGAAGGCCTGGACGCCATGACGGTTCCGAATTATTTGCGCACCCCCAATGTGCCGGCGCATCGCGCCTGGAATAGCTGGGCCGCAGATCGCTATCTCGAACTGTCGCACCTGGCGCTGGGCATCAGGATCACGCCGGTTTTCTATGCCGCGAGCATCGGCAAGACCTCGCTGATGGGACCGGGCTCGGACATCAGGTTGGGCCGGCACGAGCCGGACGGCGGCCTGATCGAGGCATCCTTCGCGCATGGCGGCACCCATATCGACTGGACTTACGAGAGATCATCGCCCTTCAATCTCGCCGGCGCCTGGAAGGCGACGAAATTCGGTGAATGGGGCTTGCGCTTCTGGGTCGTGCTGGCCCTCGCCCAAGATGACGGCGCGCTCTGGCACTATGATGAGGAGACACGCATCGCCTTCTGCACCATTGGCCCGCGCACGGTAGCCATCAAGGCAGAGGGCGATCCCCTGCTGGTGACGGGGCACGAGACACTCGACGCATTGCGTACCGAGTATGAGACCCGCGGCTACTGGTATCTGGCCTCGCGGGCCTCGAGCGCCGGGCTTCTGGCATTGCGCTTCAATCTCGAAGAAGCGCCGGAAAACAGCTTTGCGATCGCGACCGCCGACCGCAAGGACCTGGCTTTCAAGGAACTCGCCCGGACACTTTCGCCCCGCCAGCCGCCATCGCGCGGCGCGGCGCTCGACGCCATGGCCGACATTATGGGCTGGAACACGATCTGGGACAGCGTCAATCATCGCTCCTATATCACTTGCTCGCGCAATTGGGATCTCAGGAAATTCGGCGGCTTCGGCTTCTGGCTGAACGACACGGCGATCAACGCCTTCATCGTTTCGCTGTTCGATCCCGATCAGGCGCGCGAGAATCTGGCAATGCTGCTCTCCGCGGCAACGCCTGAAGGCAACCTGCCCTGCATCGTGACCGGCAATGACGCCTGGATCGACCGCACCCAGACGCCGATCATCTCCTTCATCGTCTGGCAAATCTATTTGCGCACCGGCAATCGTCTCTTCATCGACATGGCCTACGACACATTGGCGCGCAACAATGATTGGATCAGGCGCGTTCGCGACGGCAATGGCAACGGCCTGCTCGAATTCGGCTCTTCCGATGTGGGCCACGGCCTCTACAAAGGCACCAAGCTCGCCGCCAAGGATGAATCCTTCATGGACAATTCGCCCATCCATGACGAAGCGCGTTGGAGCGAGAAGTCGCGCACGCTCGATTGCGAGGACGTCGGCTTGAATTCGCTCGTCTGCCTGGATTGCGAGATGCTGGGGCTCATGGCTCGTGCTCTCGGCCGCACTGATGAGGCCAAGCGCCACGAGGCCAATGCGGCGTCGATGCGCGAGAAGGTCGGCACGCATTTCTGGGATGACAAACGCAAGATCTTCGCCAACCGCCTGTGGTCGGGCGCCTTCGTGAAGAGCGTCGCGCCGACGAGCTTCTATCCGCTGCTTTGTGGCGCCGCATCGTCGGAACAGCAAGAGCATCTCGTGAAGCATCTCGACGATCCGGAGAAGTTCGGCGGCACATTCGGCCTGCCTTCGGTATCACGCGATGATCCGGCACTCGCCGACAATGTCTATTGGCGCGGCCGCATCTGGCCGATTCTCAACTGGCTCACCTGGAACGGCCTCGAGCGCGCCGGTGAATTCGAAGCGGCCGACCGGTTGGCCGAAAAAGGCTGGCGGCTCTTCCTCCAGAGCTGGGAAGAACGCCGCCTGTCGCCGGAAAACTACCACCCCGAGACGGGCGAGGGCCTCGACCAGCCCGATACGGATCCCTTCTATTCCTGGTCCGCTCTCCTGCCCTTCCTCGCGCATGCGCGGATCATGAGTTTCTCGCCCTGGCGCGGCTGGCAATTGCGCAATGAAGGTAATGACTTCACCTTGGGTCCGGTCATGACGCCATTGGGGGCCGTGAAGCTTGCCCGCAAGGACAGAAAGCTCACTCTCACCCGCGGCGAAGAGACTGTTTTCATGACCGAAAATCAGGGCCGGGTTGCGGGTCCGGTCACAGTCGCGTGATCAGGCGGACAGACTTGTACCGTCATCAATCCGACGGGTTTTAAAGGTTACGTCGTCTTAATGACAGGCTATATTTCCGGTAATATTGAAATCGATGAAGAAGACGCTGACTTCCCTGTTAGTTCTAGCCGTTCTGGCGGCTGGCGCTTTTTATGCGCAACGAACCGGCTGGGTCGCGTCTTTCTGGTCGGCGACCACCGCTAGGCTCGCCGAGGGTCAACCTGCACCCGAGAAGAAGCGCCAGCAAGCCGCAAGCTCTTCACCCGTAGAAGTCGCCGAGGCATCCAGAAGGACGATAAGTGATGATATAACCGCCGTGGGCTCCCTTCTTTCCGATGAGTTGGTCCAGATCGCGGCCGAGACCGCCGGCCGCGTGTCCGATATCAAGTTCACCGAAGGCGATGTGGTCGCTGCAGGGGAGATTCTCATCACGCTCGATGACACGCTGGTTGCCGCTCAACGTGAGGATGCCGAAGCCCGCCTGACGCTCGCCAAGGCCAATTACGAACGTGCTGCCTCTCTGCGCAAGTCCGGCACCGCGTCGCAGACAACGCTCGATACCGTCAATTCCGAGCGGCTTATTGCGCAGGCCGTCTATGATCTTATCGAAGCACAGCACCGGAAACTCTCGATCAAGGCTCCCTTTCCTGGCGTTGTGGGCTTCCGCACCGTCTCGCCCGGTGCCTACGTCACCGCCGGCACGCCTTTGGCCAATCTCGAGAAGGTCGATCGCCTGAAGGTCAATTTCAGCGTGCCCGAATACTATCTGGCGAAACTCAGCGTTGGCCAGAGGATCGAGATTATCGCCGACGCGCTGCCCGGCATGCTGTTTGGAGGCGATATCTACGCCATCGACCCAGCGGTCGACGTCAATGGGCGCGCCATCAAGGTCAAAGCAACGCTCTCCAACGAGGACCGCAAATTGCGTCCCGGCCTCCTCGCCCGCGTCACCGTCAAAGGCGCACCGCGTACTGCTGTGACCATACCGGAGAGCGCGCTCTTTTCGCGGGGCGGCGACTTCCTCGTCTTCAAGGCTGAGAATGGCAAGGCAATGGAGGCGAAAGTTGTCGCCGGGCGGCGCGAAAACGGCTTCGTCGAGATCATCGAAGGTGTCGAGGCCGGTCAACAAGTGGTGATTGCGGGCCAGGCGCGACTGCGCGACGGTGCGGAGGTCGAGATCGTCCCGTCGACGACCGCCGCCGTCGAAGGCTGAGTTCATGTCGCTCTCCGAACTTTGCATTCGGCGGCCGGTCTTCGCCACCGTCTTGAGTCTCATTATTCTCCTCATCGGCATCGTCGCCTATGGCCGCCTGACCGTGCGCGAATATCCGCAGGTCGATGAGCCGGTGGTGTCCGTGACCACCACCTATCACCGGCGCCTCGGCGGTGCTGATTGAAATCGCAGATCACCCAGGTGCTGGAGGGCTCGCTCGCCGGCATCGAAGGCATCGACATCATTGAATCGACGAGCCGGTCGGAATCAAGCCGTATTACCGTCCGCTTCAAGTCCGACGTCGATATCGACACGGCCGCGAGCGACGTGCGCGACCGCGTGAGTCGGGTGCGCGGCCGCCTTCCCGATGAAGTGGATGAGCCCATCATCGCCAAGGTCGAGGCTGACGCCCAGGCCATCATCTACATCAACTTCCGTTCCGACCGGCTCAACGGCAGCGAGCTCACCGACTATGTCGACCGCTATGTGGTGGATCGCTTCAAGAACCTCACCGGCATATCGGACGCGACCATCTATGGCGAGCGCCTCTATGCGATGCGCATCTGGATCGACCGCGACCGGATGGCTGGCTACAACCTGACCGTCCAAGACATTGAGGACGCGATCCGGAATCAGAATGCCGAAATTCCGGCCGGACGCATCGAGAGCAACGATCGCGAATTCACCGTGTTGTCCAAGACCGCTTTGTCGACGCCTGAGGAATTTCGTAACATCATGCTGAAGGCCGCGGGCGGGCTGCAGGTCAAGCTCGGCGATGTCGCCCGGGTGGAACTGGGCTCCACCGACGTGCGCCGCATCAGCCGCTATATGGGCCAGACCTCGATCACCGTCGGTATCATCAAGCAGGCCGTCGCCAATCCGCTCGACGTATCGAAGGAAGTGCGCGCCGTGATGCCTTCGATCGTCGAATCGCTGCCGCAGGGCGTCACCGCCGAGATCGGCTATGATTCGACCCAGTTCATCGAACAGTCGGTCGATTCGGTGTTCAGGACAATTCTCGAAGCGATTGCCCTCGTGATCCTGATCATCATGTTCTTCCTGCATTCGCTGAGGGCCTCGCTGATCCCGATCGTCACCATCCCGATCTCGCTCGTCGCCACTTTCGCCGTCATGCTGATGACCGGACTGTCGATCAACATGCTCACTTTGCTCGCCATGGTGCTGGCAATCGGTCTCGTGGTCGACGATGCCATCGTCGTGCTCGAGAACATCTTCCGCCATATCGAAGGAGGCATGAAGCCGTTCGAGGCGGCGCTCAAGGGCATGCACGAAATCGGTTTTGCCATCCTGGCGATGACGCTGACCCTTGCCGCTGTCTATGCGCCGATCGCCTTCATGCCGGGATCGACCGGGCGGCTGTTTCTAGAATTCGCCCTCACCCTGGCGGGCGCCGTGGTGATATCGGGCTTCATCGCGCTGACACTGACGCCCATGATGTGCTCGAGGCTCCTCAGGCACGAGAAGCGGCCGAATGTCGTTTCCCGTCTCGTCGAGGCCCTTCTGGCGCGTCTCGAGCACATCTATCGTTCGGTCCTCAAGCTCGCAGTCAATGCGCGCTATGTCGTTTTCGTCGCAGCTCTTGCGGTGGCAGGCCTGGGCGGGTTCCTGTTCACCGGCCTCAATTCCGAGCTGACGCCGCCCGAGGACCGAGGCGTGCTGCAGATTTCGGGCCAGACTCCGGAGGGTTCGACGCTCGCCTTCACCGACCGCTATGCCGCGCAGGTCGAGGGCATCCTCAAGAACTCGCCCAATATCCGCGCCTATCTCGTCACTGTCGGGCAACCGGAGGTCAACCAGTTCAATACGATAGGCCGGCTCGAGAATTACGATGACCGAACCTTGAGTCAATCGCAGATCCAGCAGCGCTTGCAGCCGCAATTGCGCAAAGTGGCAGGCGCCCAGGTCTATGCGCGCTCGCCCGCGGGCTTTGGCCGCCGCGGCGGCGGCCGTCCGGTCGAATTCGTCATCCAGACGTCAGGCACCTACGAGGACCTGCAGAAGTACAGCGATGCCATGCTCGACCGGCTGGCGCAGAATCCAGGCCTCAGCGATGTCGATACCGACCTCAAGCTCAACAAGCCGCAGCTCGAGGTGAAGATCGACCGCGACCGGGTTGCCGATCTCGGACTTGACGTGTCGGAGATCGGGCGCACGCTCGAGACGATGCTGGGCGGGCGCCAGGTCACCCGCTTCGAGATCGGCGGGCGAGCAATATGATGTCATCGTCCAGCTTGACCCCAGCGAGCGCAGCGCCCGGAGAATCTTGCCGCGCATGTTCGTGCGCAATGCGAAGGGCGAGATGATCCAGCTCTCCAACATAGTCTCGATCACCGAGACGGTAGCTCCCAAGGACTTGCGGCGCTTCAACCAGCTGCGCTCGGTCACCATCCAGGCCAATCTGGCGCCCGGCTACACGCTGGGCCAGGCGTTTGCAGGCGCTGCAGGCCACCGCCAACGAAGTGCTCCCCTCAACTGCGCTGACCGACGTGTCGGGTCAGAGCCGCGAGTTCCGCGACGCGAGCGGCAATATCATGCTCATCTTCGTGCTGGCGCTCGCCTTCATCTATCTCGTGCTCTCGGCGCAGTTCGAGAGCTTCCGCGATCCATTGATGATCATGCTCACCGTGCCGTTGTCGATGACAGGAGCGCTCCTGGCCCTCAGGCTTACCGGTGGCACGCTCAACATCTATTCGCAGATCGGGCTCGTGACCCTGGTCGGACTCATCACCAAGCACGGCATTCTGATCGTCGATTTCGCCAATCGCCTTCAGGATGAAGGCATGAGCCGGGCCAAGGCGGTGATCGAGGCGGCCGCCTTGCGCCTCAGGCCGATCCTGATGACCACTTCCGCCATGGTGTTGGGCGCGGCGCCTCTCGCTCTGGCCCATGGTGCCGGCTCCGAGGCCCGCATACAGATCGGCTGGGTCATTGTCGGCGGCATGACCTTCGGCACCCTATTGACGCTGTTCGTCATTCCGGCCGTCTATAGCCTGTTCGGACGCAGGGCTGTGGAAGATAAAAGCGCCGTCGTCGCCTTTCCAAAGGCGGCGGAATAGCGCCGCCTCCCTTCACTTCAGGCTGCGGCCGCCACGGCTCCTTCCTTCGCCTGCTTGGCACCCGTGATATAGGCCACGACCTCCTCGCCGCTCGTCTCTTTCCTGGTGAGATTGGCGACGATCCGGCCGCGGCGGAACACCACGATGCGGTCGGCAAGGTCGAAGACCTGGCGCATATTGTGCGAGATGAGGATCAGCGGCTCGCCGTTCTGCTTGAGGTTGCGGATGATGTTCTCGACCTGGGCCGTCTCATGGACGCCCAACGCCGCCGTCGGCTCGTCCATGATGATGAGCTTCGAGGCGAAGGTCGCGGTGCGCGCAATCGCCACGCACTGGCGCTGACCGCCCGACATGTTGCGAATGGTGTTCGACAGATTGGGAATCTTGACGGCCGTCTTCTCCAGTGCCTTGCGCGTGGCGTCGCGCATCTGCCGGAAGTCGAGAATGGAGAAGGGCCCGAGCTTCAGCAGAAATTTCTCGCGTCCGAGGAAGAGATTGGACGGTACGTCGAGGTCATCGGCCAAAGCAAGATTCTGGAACACCGTTTCGATGCCGGCTTCGCGCGCTTCGATGGGACTTTTGAAATTGACGTCCTGACCGTTAAAAATGATGCGGCCTGAGGTTGGCTGCTCCACCGCCGTGATCTGCCGCACGAAGGTTGATTTGCCGGCGCCGTTGTCGCCCATGATGGCGACATGCTCGCCTCGCATCAGCTCGAAATCGGCGCTTTCCAGGGCATGAACGCCGCCATAGTGCTTGGTCAGGCCCTCGGTCTTGAGAACGATATCCGTCATGTCCCTACCGCCTATCGTGCGAGTCCCCTGCGCCTTTGCCGCCACTGGTCGAGGACGACTGCGGCCACGATGATAACGCCTTTCACCATTTCCTGATAATAGGCGTCGAGCTTCATGAAGGTGAAGCCCGAGATGATGACGCCGAAAATCAGTGCGCCGAGCACGGTTCCAATGATGGAGCCGCGCCCTCCGGAAAGCGATATGCCGCCGATCACCGCCATGGCGATCGCATCGAGCTCGTACATCACGCCCATGCCGGCCTGGGCCGTCAGGTTCTTGGAGCTCAACACCAGTGCGGCGATCGAGGCCAGGATCGCCGCGATCGAATAGACGAGCATTTTGTGATGCTCGACCTTGATGCCGGTGATGCGGGCGGCTTCTTCGTTCGAGCCGATGGCGTAGCAATGCTTGCCATATTTCGTGTAGGTCAGGATCAGCTGGAACAGGATGGCCAGCGAGATGAAGATGACCACTGGCATCATGCCCTTGCCGATGCCGGCGAAGCTTTCGGTCGGAAAGGAGATGGGATTTCCTTTCGACCACCAGCGCGATAGGCCGCGGGCTGCCACCATCATGCCGAGTGTCGCGATGAACGGCGGGATCTTCGTGTAGGCGATGAGCGCGCCATTGATCAGGCCCGCCGCCAGACCGCAGCCGATGGCCACGAGGATGGGCACGATGACCGGCAGATCCATCAGGGACTCGGAGAAGATCGCTTTGGGATTTGGATTGCCGTTGACCACAGCCGTCTGTGCGAAGGACATGGCGATCATGGCCGTGGCGCCGACGATCGAGCCAGACGACAAGTCTATGCCGCCGGTGATGATGACCTGGGTGACGCCGATCGCGATGATGCCGACGATCGAGACCTGCAGGATGATGACCTGCAGGCGCTGCTCGTTGAACAGCGTTTCGGCATTCGGGCGAATATTGAAGAGGAAGCTGTCGCCGATGAAGATGCGGCCCAGGATTTCAAATGCAGCGACGATGACGATGAGGGCGACAAGGACATTGAGCTCGTTCGGCCAAGCTCTTTTTGACGAAGTCGTAGGTGAGTCCACCGACACCAGCGTCTGTCCCTGCCACCATTCCTCTCCCACAGACTAGGCTAGCCAACCGCCGCCGATCCTCATGCAACACCGCCTGTCATGCGAATGCAAGTGCGGCGCCGACGGTGTTCGAAAAGATGAGGGGCGGCGCTGCCAGCGCCGCCCCAACATATCCCAGCCAGTTCAATTCTTCTTGAGGAAGTCGCCGATATTGGCCGGCGTCACGAGTTGGAAGGGAATCCATACCTTCTGCTCGACCGCTTCGCCCTTGGCGAGCTTTACTGCTGCGTCGAGCGCTCCCTGCCCCTGGCCGTGCGCGTCCTGGAACACGGTTACGTCAAGGTCGCCGGCCTGCATGGCCACCAGCGCGTCCTGGGTGGCGTCGACACCGCCGACCACCACCGACTTCATGTCGACATTGGCGGCCTTCATCGCCTGGATGGCGCCGATCGCAGATTTCGTCGTTGTTGGCGATCACTCCGTCGAAGGGCTCGCCCTTGGACAGCCAGTTGGTCATCAGATTCTGGGCTTCGTCGCGGCGCCAGTTCGACGTCTGCTTGTCGATGATCTTGATGAAACTGCAGTCCGATGTCGCGATCACATCGTCGATGTCCTTGGTGCGCTGCACGGCGGCCTGATTGGAAAGCTCGCCCATGATCACATAGACCTTGGCTTCCGTCTTGCCGGCCTCCTTGAACAGGCGGCAGATTTCCTTGGTTTCGAGCGTGCCGGAATCGGCTTCGTTGGACGCCACGAAGGCCTGGTTGTCGGGCAGCGTGTCGAGATTCACCGGCTGACGGTTCACATAGACGAGCGGCTTTTTGGCGGCGGCGGCGGCATCCGTCATCGCCTGGGTCGCCGATGTGTCGACCGGGTTCACGATGATCGCATCGACGCCCGAGGCGGCGAAATTCTTGATCTGGTCAAGCTGCTTGGCGACGTCGTTCTGCGCATCTTCGATCTGCACCTCGATGCCGTTCTTGTCCGCATAGGCCTGGATGCCGTTGCGCAGAACGGTCAGGAAATTGTCGTCGAAAAGCGCCATCGACACGCCGACCTTCGCTGCATGGGCGCTCGATGTCATCAGGGCGGCCATTGCGGCGGCGAGAATAAGCTTCTTCATCATTTGGCTCCTGTGTGTGGGTGAACTTGGCCGGCTATTCCTGCGAGAAAAAGAAAAGCCGCCACGTGCCAGTGCCGAGGCGCCCCGGGAACGGCACGCCGTCAGCGCTCAAAGGCCAGGACCAGATTGAGATAGAGAACTCCCATTTTCCTCCCAACCCGCCCGTGCTTCTTGATCGGCCCATCGCGGACTCCGGTGAATAGAATGTTTGTTGCATTCACCGGCTAATATTGAATAAACATTCTATTGTGGTCGCGAGTCAATCCGCAAGAGCCGCGAATTGAGCAGAAGGGTCGAATCCTATCATTTTCTATCAGGGCGAAAGACCGGCTCGAGCTGAGAGCTTTTCTCTCAGATGTTCTCGCTGATGAACATATCGGCCGGTACCAGGGTTTGGTCCGGGATATCGCCGCTCCCCTCGCAAGCGGCTGTCATATAGGCGACAGTCTGCGCCGACAGGACGTTGATGGGCGTTGCCAGCACCATATCGAGAACGCCATCTATGAGGGCCGCTTTTGTCGTGCTCGTGAGCTCGTTACAGACGCTGACCACGCGTTCCGCCGCATTCTCATCCCGCAGGGCCCTCACCAGACCTTCGCGGCCGCCGCCACAGTCATAGATGCCGACAAGGTCGGGGCTGGTCTGCAGCATCTGGACGACCGCCTCGTAAGCAATGCGCGAGTCATCGAGAATGATATGGGATTCGAGCAGCTGCAGGTCGGACGCGTGCTCGCGCATATAGCTACGGAAGCTGATCTCGGCCAAGTCCTGGCTCAGATAGCGGTGGCTGCCGACCAGGATGCCGACCTTGCCCGGACGCTCTGCCATGCGGGCAATGATCCATGCCGCCGTCCGCCCGGATTTGCGTGAATCAACCGCGAGATAGGCCTTTCTTGAGGATTGAGCCACGTCGCTCAACAGCGTGAAAACCGGCTTCCCCTTCCGCGTGATGCGCTCGATCGCATCGCTGACATGGGGGTGATCGACCGCGACAACGGCGATGGCGTCACATTTCTCCGCCATCGCCTCGAGCCGTGCCGCGATCGTCCGTGGAACGAGCTCCTCACTGAAGTCTACCCACGCCTTGCCGTTGACATCCTTGGAGTTCGTCGTTGCCCGCGCCAGTTCCTGGCCGAAGGTGGAATAGAAGACGTCCTCCCTCTTTTGCAGGAGGAAGCCAAAGCGCCGAGTCGGTGTTTCAATGAGCCGGCGTTTGAGGAGGCCGGTGGCATGATAGCCGATCGCTTCTGCAGCCTGGACCACGCGCCGGGCAGTATCGGCGCTCACCGGCAGACGGCGGTTCAGAACGCGATCGACCGTGGCGACGGAAACCCCCGCTGCCATGGCGAGATCGGCTATGGTTGGACGGTTGACCATCGAGGATCCGGTCTCGCTTCTGCAAGAAAATGATGCGAGATGATAGGAACCATCATAACCGAGTTGCCTTTGCGGAACAAGCGTTCTATCTGCATCGCTGAACGAGGAAATGTTCCATGACGCAATTGGCGCACGAACAGCGGGACTACGGCTTGCTTGGCTCAGATGCCGGGAAGGCCGTGAAAGCGGGCCTGAAATCGGCCGAGTGGTATCACACGAACCTGCCCCGCAAGGAGATGAAGGCGCTGATGCAACGCTCCGACCGGCAGGCCATCTGCGACACGCTCCTCTGGCTTGGCCTCATGGTTGCGTTTGCGGGTCTCGCCATCTGGCTTTGGCCGTCATGGTGGTCCGCATTGCCGCTCGCCGCCTATGGGGTGCTCTACGGCTCCTCTACCGACTCGCGTTGGCATGAATGCGGCCACGGCACGGCCTTCCGCACCCAGTGGATGAACAATGTGGTCTACCAGATCGCCAGCTTCATGATCATGCGCAACCCGACGCGCTGGCGCTGAAGTCACACGCGCCATCACACCGACACGCTGATCGTCGGCCTCGATCCCGAGATCGCGGTCATGCGGCCGCCTGCGCTGTTGCGCGTCCTGCTTGGCTTTGTCGGCGTGCTCGACGCATGGGACGCCATGAAGCACATGGTGATGAACACCTTCGGACATATTTCGGCGGAAGAGAAAACCTTCATCCCGGAAATGGAATGGTGGAAGGTCATCCTGGTGGCGCGCATCTGGTTTCTGATCTATGCGGCGACGATCGCCCTCGCCCTCTATCTCGGCTCGTGGCTGCCGCTCATGCTCGTCGGCCTGCCGCGCCTCTATGGCGCCTGGCATCATGTCCTCACCGGCCTGATGCAGCATGGCGGACTTGCCGATAATGTGCTCGATCACCGCATGAATTCGCGCACCGTCTACATCAATCCCGTTTCGCGCTTCATCTACTGGAACATGAACTACCATGTGGAGCATCATATGTTCCCGATGGTGCCCTACTATGCGCTTCCCAAGTTGCATACCCTGATCAAGCATGATCTTCCGGCGGCAACACCTTCAATTTGGGCTTGCTACAAGGAGATGATACCGGCATGGCTACGCCAGTTGCGCGGTGAGAACTATTTCCTGGTACGTGAATTGCCGGCGACCGCAAAACCATACCGGCCAGATCTTCATGGCCAGGTGCCGAAGGCCGCTGCGGCGGCGGAGTGAGAGAAAAGGTAACGTGGCCAATTGGATTGAAGCCTGCGCAGCTGAAGATATCGATGCCGAAGACGTGATCCGCTTCGATCATGGCGGCAGGACCTTCGCGATCTACCGGTCGCCTGACGACAAGTACTACGCGACGGATGGGCTGTGCACGCATGAAAAGGTTCATCTCGCCGACGGACTGGTTATGGATGACATCATAGAATGCCCCAAGCACAATGGCCGCTTCGACTACACCACTGGCGAGGCCATGGGCGCTCCGGCCTGCGTCAATCTCAAGACCTATGGCATCAAGGTCGAGAACGGCAAACTGTTCATCGACATCGGCTGATCCAATGACGGGGATGGTCATCATCGGTGCCGGCATGGCGGGTCATCGCGCCGTCATCAGCCTGCGCGCTGCCGACCATCAAGGGTCCATCACCTTGATCGGTGAAGAGGCTTTGATGCCCTACGACCGTCCGCCGCTCTCAAAGGCCGCAATCACCGCTGAGGCGGAGCCGTTGCCCGTCTGGCTGATGGATGAGGACATCGCGACCTCGCTCAAGGCCGAGACCCGCCGCGGCGTTTCCGTCGTACATATAGACCCTGCCGCAAGAACTGTCCGCCTCGCCGATGCGAGCACCGTTCCCTATGCCAAACTCCTGCTCGCGACAGGGGCGAAGCCGCGCCAACTCTCCGTGCCGGGCGGCGAGAACGCCTGCCTTCTGCGCAACTTCGATGATGCGCTGGCGCTGCGAAAGGCTTTTGCTCCAGGTCGGCGCATCGTCCTGATCGGCGGGGGGTTCATCGGGCTCGAACTTGCCGCATCGGCGGTGAAGCGCGGCTCCCGCGTCACGCTCATCGAGGCACAGCCTCGCATACTCATGCGCGGCGTGCCGGAGCGCATCGCAAGGATCGTCCATGAACGCCATGAGGCAGCCGGCGTCGAACTCATCCTGGGCGCGGGTATCGCATCGATTGGGCGGCATTCGGTCATGCTGTCGGACGGCCGCGAAATTGCGGCTGACACCGTGGTGGCGGGCATCGGGGCTGCCCCCGACACGCGCCTTGCCGAAGCCGCGGGGCTGGCAATTGACGACGGCATCGCCGTTGACGCGACGCTCAGAACCAGCAATCCCGATATCTACGCAGCCGGCGACTGCTGCTCATTCCCGCACGCATTGTTCGGCGGCGCCCGCATCAGGCTCGAAGCCTGGCGCAATGCTCAGACGCAGGGTTCGCATGCCGCCGAGAACATGTTGGGGGCGGACAAGGAGTTTCAGGCCGTTCCCTGGTTCTGGTCGGATCAATATGACTTGTCCCTGCAGATTGCCGGCGTGCCCGCGCAGGGCACTCACACGGTCGAGCGCAAGCCCGGCCCGGACAGTCTGCTGCTGTTCCACTTAGGTCCGGACGGACGGCTTGTTGGCGCGAGTGGAATTGGGCCGGGAAACGCCATCGCGCGTGACATCAAGCTTTCCGAATTGCTGATTGCCAAGAGTGCCCGTCCCGCTGCTGCGGCACTGGCCGATCCCTCCGTTGCCTTGAAGTCGCTGCTCAAAGGATGATCCATGGCTCGCAAACGGCCTACCATCGCTGACATTCGCTGCAACAAGGGCGAGGTCCAATATACGATGATGCGGACCGAGAACTGGGAAGAGCTTGCTGCTGCCGAAGCCGCCGGCATCGACATGGTGTCCGTTACGCCCGCGATGATGGTGGACTCCCGTTTCCGGGAAGTGGCGCCAAGCCTGTTCGCGGTTCCGGGCCTGAATTTTTACGACGTCGGCACCACCGACGATTTCATCCGCTGGTCATTCAGGATGCTGAAGGCGGGTGCTGATGCCGTATACTGCTCGGCTTCTTTGCGCACCGTGAAGGGTCTTGCCGAAGAGGGCGTTCCCGTCATCGGCCATGTCGGCCTGGTGCCTTCGAAGGCAAGCTGGACCGGCGGATTCAAGGCGGTGGGCAAGACCGCGGATGGCGCCATGAAGGTCTATGAAGCCTGCATGCGCTACGAGGAAGCGGGCGCCTTCGGTGTCGAGATCGAGGTGGTGCCGGCCGAAATAACCGCTGAAATCGCCAAGCACACAAATCTCTTCCTCGTCTCCATGGGTGGGGGCACGGGCGGCGATTGCCAGTATCTCTTCGGCACCGATGTGCTTGGAACCAATACCGGGCACGTGCCGCGCCATGCCAAGCAATATGCCAATCTCGCGCGCGAGCTTGACCGGATCCAGCAGTTGCGGGTTGACGCCTTTCGCTCTTTTGTCGAAGACGTCAGGAGCGGAGCCTATCCTGAGTCCCGGCACCTGGTCCCGGTCGCTCCCGCCGAGCTCAAAAGTTTTCGCGGCCTGATATCCAAGTCGCGGAAATCCATCCTCAAGGAGATGACGGAATGATCAGCTTTGGCGTTATCGGCGCCGGCCGCATCGGCAAGGTGCATGCAAAGACGATTGCCGCAAATCCGAAGGCACGGCTTGCTTATGTGGCCGATGCGATGCCCAAGGCTGCCGCGGATCTGGCGGCGCAATATGGCGCGAAGGTCGCCACGGTTGATGAGGTCATGAAGGCGCGCGATGTCGACGCGGTGCTCATCGGCTCGCCCACCGGTTTTCACGCCGAGCAGATCCAGGCCGCCTCGCATGCCGGCAAGGCCATCATGTGCGAGAAGCCCGTGTCGCTCTCGGTCGCGGCCATTCATGAAACGCTGAAAGTGGTTGAGAAGAACAAATCCACTCTGATGATCGGTTTCAACCGGCGCTTCGACCCCAGTTTCGCCGAGCTTGAAGCCCGCATTCGCAAGGGTGCGGTTGGCGATGTCGAGCTCGTCACGGTGATCAGCCGCGATCCCGCCCCACCGCCGGTCGAGTATGTGAAGGGATCGGGCGGCCTCTTCCGCGACATGATGATCCATGATTTCGACATGGCGCGCTTTCTGATGGGCGAGGAATTCGTGCTGGTGCAGTCCTTGGCCGCGTCACTGGTCGACCCCGAGATCGGCAAGGCCGGCGATGTCGATACCGCGGCCGTGCAAATGCAGACGGCCTCGGGCCGCATCGCCGTCATCACCAATTCGCGGCGCGCGACTTATGGCTACGACCAGCGCATCGAGGTGCATGGCGCCAAAGGCATGCTGTCGGCCGGCAACATTCGCAACACGACGGTGGAACTACACAATGGCGCAGGATCGACGGAAGATCCGCTGCTCAACTTCTTCACCGAACGCTATGGCGCGGCGTATGCCAATGAGCTCAATACGTTTATCGCCGCCGTTGACAGAGGCATCACGGACCCGCGTCCCAACGGCTTCGACGGTCTCAAGGCGCAGGTGCTGGCCGATGCTGCAACCGAAAGCTGGAAAACTGGCAAACCCGTGAAGGTGTGATGATGAATCCCAACTCTTTGGCCAACCTGTCCATGGACGGCAAGATCGCCGTCGTCACCGGCTCGACGCAAGGGCTGGGCGAAGCCATAGCGAGCCTGTTCGTCGAGCGCGGCGTCACCGGTCTCGTGATCACCGGCCGCAACAAGGAGCGCGGCGCCAAGGTACAGAGGGACCTCGAAGCCAAGGGCGCCAAAGTCGTTTTCGTCGAAGCCGACCTCTCCCGGCTCACCGACGTGCGCAAGATCATCGCCGCCTGCGGGGAGGCGTTTGGGCGGGTCGATGCGCTCGTGAACGCGGCGGGAATGACCGACCGCGGCACCATATGGGACACGACGGAGCAGCGCTACGACGATATCTTCGACATCAATTTGAAGGCGCCCTTCTTCCTGATGCAAGACGCGCTCCTTCTCATGAAGAAGTCGAAGACCAAGGGCAGCATTGCCAACATCCTGTCCATGTCCGGCCATGGCGGCCAGGATTTCATCACCGCTTATTGCGCCTCCAAGGGAGCGCTCGCGACGCTGACGCGCAACGTGGCCTTCTCGGTCATGAACTACCAGATCCGCATCAACGGCCTGAACATCGGCTGGATGGACACGCCCGGCGAGGACCGCATCATGAAGACCTATCATGGCAGCAGCGATGGCTGGCTCAAGGCGGCGGAGGCGGCGCGGCCCTTCGGGCGCCTCATCAAGCCGGCCGAGGTGGCGCGCGCCTGCGCCTATTTGTGCTCGGCCGAGTCCGGCCTGATCACAGGCTCGATCATCGATTTCGACCAGAATGTGCTGGGCACCGGAAATTCGATCCCCGTGCCGCCCGAAGCCGTCTGGTAAGAAAGGCTCAATAGGGAGAAAGATAGCCGAATGCCCGGCAACATGCCCGCGCTCTATTGCCGGCTCATGCGCCTAGAGCGCGATGCGAAAAAGTGGGCACCGGTTTTTCGCAAGAATTGCGCTCTAAAATATTAGAATTGATCACGTTTATGAGTTTGGATTGACGCAATCCAAACTCATCGTGATCTAATGCGCTCGATGATCCGCGGGATTGCGATCACGGCGATCAGCAGTGCGCCAATATAGACGCTGACCACCTGGCCCGGGATGTTGTTGAGCGACATGCCGAAGGTCAGAAGCCCAAGCACCAGGACGGCAAGGAACACGCCCAGGATCGAACCGAGGCCGCCGGCGATCGACACGCCGCCAAGAATGACCATTGTCACGATGTCGAGCTCCCAACCGATGCCGATATTGGAGCGCACCGAGCCGAGGCGGGCCACCAGCAGCCAAGCGGCGAGACCCGAGAGGATTCCCGACACGACGAACAAGATGAAGCGCAAACGCGCCACCGGAATGCCAGAGAAGCGCGCCGCCACCGGGTTCGACCCCGTGGCGAAGAGCTGGCGGCCAATCGCCGTCTTGTGCAGCATGACGCCGAACAGCGCCGTGAGGACCAGAAAGATCAGGAAGGACAGCGGCACCGGCGGCAGAAACAGCCAGGGAATGCCGGTCTCCTTCATCTTGACGAAATAGCTCTGTCCGAGATCGAGGAATTCCGGCGGGAATTTCGTCTTCGCCTGATCGCCGAGCACCACCTGGGTGAGTCCGCGAAACAGCGACATGGTGCCAATGGTGACGACGATCGAGGGAAGATTGAGGTAGGACACCAGCAGGCCATTGAAGATGCCGCAGGCGAGTCCGATGGCTGTGCCGATGGCGAGCAGGACAATCGGACCATATCCCGCTTCCGCCCCATAGCCGATCCCCATGGCGGCCAGCGCCACGATGGCGGCGACCGAAAGATCGATCTCGCGCACCAGGATCAGCAGCGCCATGGCCAGCGCGATGATCGCCTTTTCCGAGAAATTGAAGGTCGCGTCGGCGAGATTGAAGACATCGAGGAAATAGGGCGAGGCGATGGTGTTCACGATGATGGTGAGCGCCAGCAGGATGACGAGGATGACTTCCCAGCGCAGGACCATGTCGCGCCAGCGGCGAGGCGGTGCATCGGCGACGACATAGCGGTCTTGCGATGTGGCGGGCGCGCTCATTGGGTCACTCGCCTGAGCCGCCGCGCCTCGGGCAGGATCAGCTTGTCCGGCCGGCGCTCGGCGCGCGCATTGATGACGACGGCGGCCAGGATGACGGCGCCCGAAATCGCCATCTGCCAGAAGGGCGAGATCTGCATCACCGGCAGCGCCGTCATGACGATGCCGAGGAACAGCGCTCCGAGCAGCGTGCCGGCAACCGTGCCGATGCCGCCGCCAATCGACACGCCGCCGATCACGCAGGCGGCGATCACCGTCAGCTCATAGCCGCTGGCGATCTCGGAATAGGCAACGCCATAGCGCGCCACCCAGAAATAGCCGCAGAGCCCGGCCACCGCACCCGTAATCGAATAAGCGAGGAGATCCTGGCGGCGCTGGTCGATGCCGCAATAGCGCGCCGCCACCGGATTGCCGCCCACCGCATAGAGGCCGCGGCCCGGGCGGGTGAAGTTGAGGAAAATCCCGAACAGGAAGGCCACGACGATGGCGATCCAGATCGGGCTCGTCAGGCCGAGCCAGACCTGTCTTCGGGAAGGCCTGGAAGGCGGCGCTCATTTCGGAGGCATTCACCTGGTCGCCGCCGGCGATGATGATGATCATGCCGCGAAAGACCGCGAGCGTGCCGAGCGTCACCACGATGGGCGGAATTCCGAGAAAGGCGATCAGCGTGCCGTTGATCATGCCGAGGAGCAATCCGGTGACGATCCCGGCCAGGATCATGAGGATGAGTGGCACGTCCGGATAGTATTGGCTGACGAGGGCCGCGACCATGCCGGAAAGCGCCAGATTGGCCGCAACCGAAAGGTCGATGCCGCGCGTCAGGATGACCACCATCTGCGCCAGCGCCATCATGAACAGAACCGACGTCTCGGTGAGCATGTCGGTGATATTGCCCCGGGCCAGGAAGGCCGGCTGATAGGCGCTGATCGCAGCGATTGCGATGATGAGGATCAGCGCCAGGACGAGCTCGCGATTGTGCAAGATAGCCTTCATGCCGCTTCCCCGGCGCGCCGGTTGCCGCACCCACGATTGCCTCGGCGACTCCATTCGCCGCGCCTGAACTCATCGACGATGCGGCCTTCCTTCATGACCATGACGCGGTCGGCAAGGCCCATCACCTCCGGCAGTTCGGAAGTGATCAGCACCACGGCCAGGCCTTCGCCCGCGAGCTCACCGATGAAATCATGCACGGCGGCCTTTGAGCCGACGTCGATGCCCTTGGTCGGTTCGTCCAGCACGATGATCTTGGGGCGCGTCGCCAGCCATTTGGCGATGACGACCTTCTGCTGGTTGCCGCCCGACAGTTCGGCAAGCCGCTGTTCCCAATTGGCGGCCTTGACCGCGAGCCGGCGGCCGAGCCGGCGCGTCTCGGCCTGTTCGGACGCGCGGGACAGGAAGAGTCCCCGCACATGCTTGCATGAGGTCGGCGAGGGTCACATTCTCACGGATGCCGAGCGACAGTATGGCGCCCTGATCCTGCCGGTCCTCCGGCACATAGGAGATGCCGGCGGCGATCGCATCAGATGGTGCCGCTATCGCGAGACGCCGTCCCTCGAGCGTCACCTCGCCGCGAGTGATGGGCGTGATGCCGAACAGCCCCTGCATGGCTTCCGTGCGGCCGGCGCCGACGAGCCCGTAGAGGCCCAGTATCTCGCCCTTGCGCAAGGTCGAAGGAAACATCGGCATATTCCGTCGCATTGGACAGGCCTTCGACCTTGAGCACGATCTCGCCGATCGGCACGTCGCGCTTCGGGAAAACCTGATCGACCGGGCGGCCGACCATCATGCGCACCAGTTGCGGCTCGGTCACCGCGGCGATCGGTCCCTCGCCCACCTTCTCGCCGTCGCGCAGGCAGACGAAATCATCGGCGATGCGGAAGATCTCATCGAATTTGTGGGTGATGAAGATGATCGCGCGCCCTTCCGCCTTCAGCTGGGCGACGATGCGGAAGAGATCGTCGATCTCGCTCGCCGAAAGTGCCGCCGTCGGCTCGTCCATGATGACCACCTGAGCATCATGCGACAGCGCGCGGGCGATCTCGACCAGATGCTTCTGCGCGACAGACAGGCGCTTCAGCTTGAAGTCGGGCGGTATGTCGGCATCGATGCGCTTCAAGAGCGCCCGCGAGCGCTCGCGCATCTCGCGACCAGTCGACGAGGCGCGACGCACCCGGGCATGTGGCCCATGAAGATGTTCTCGGCGACGCTCAGCTCGTCGAACATCACCGTTTCCTGCTGGATGGCGGCGATGCCGGCCGCCCAGGCATCGCGCGGCGAGGCGAAACTCCGCACTTCCGCCGCGGACACGGACTTCGCCCTCATCTGGGCTTGTAGATGCCGGTGAGGATCTTGACGATGGTCGATTTGCCGGCGCCGTTCTCGCCGATCAGCGCCGTCACCCGGCCGGGCTTCGAGTTCGAGGCTGACATCATGCAGGGCTCGACGCCCGGGAAAGCGCTTGGAAATGCCAGAGAGGGTGAGGATGGAATCAGACACGATCATCCGGCCGCGGGGAGGACATGAAGGGTGCCATGGCCGAACCGGACTCCGGCCATGGCGATAGTCTGCAGAAAGGAGAAGATCAGAATATCTTCGCGAATTCCTCGACATTCGTCTTGTTGAATTCGAAGGGCTCGCCCATGACGCATTCGCCCTCGGGCCCGACCGTCGTCTCGCCCTTCTTGCCCATGGAGAGCTTGGCGCCCTCCTTGGTGTCCGCGCCGCCCAGGATCGCCGCCATGATCTGCGTCGAGGAATAGCCATATTCCACCGGGTTCCAGATCGCGAAGCTGTCGCACGCACCCTGCATCACATAGTCCTTCATTTCGGAAGGCAGGCCGAGGCCCGTGATGAAGACCTTGCCGATGAGGCCGCCATCGACAATGGCCTTGGCGCCGGAGCGGATGCCGATCGTGGTCGGGGAGATGACGCCCTTCAGCTTGGGATGCGCCTTCACCAGGCCCTGCATCTCGCGGTAGCTCTTGTCGTCCTGGTCGTCGCCATAGACCGTCGCCACCAGCGGCATGTCCTTGTATTCGGGCTTCTTCCACTCCTCCTTCATGGCCTCGATCCAGGAGTTCTGGTTGGTCATGGTCGACGCGGCCGACAGAATGGCGACCTCGCCCTTGCCGCCGAGCGTCTTGGCGATCATCTGCACCTGCTTGGCGCCGATCAGCGGCGTCGAAGAAGCCGAGAGATGCATGATGCGGCCCGCCGGCGCGATGGCGCTGTCGAAGCTCATCACCTTGATGCCGCGCTCCATTGCCTTCTTGCCGACCGGCACGAGAGCGTCGGCGTCATTGGCGGAAACGATGATGCCATCGACCTTTTGCGCGATCTGCGCATCGATCACGGCGATCTGCTCTTCCGCCGTGGGCTTGGCGGAGGCGGTATAGATGATCTCGAAGCCGCCCAGTTCCTTCGCCGCTTCCTTGGCGCCATTGGCGCAGGCGTCGAAATAGCTGTTGCCGAGGTTCTTCACGATCATGGCGATGCGCTTGTTGGCCTGGGCGCGCAGCGGTCTCGTCAGGATTGCCGGCGCCGCAGCCGTGAAGGCTGCCCCGCTTGCATATTTCAACAGTGTGCGGCGTGTCGTGGTCATTTGGTCTTTCCTCCTGGCAATTCGTCTGTGCTTCCGTGCCCTTCATTGGGCATCATGAGAAAGCGAATGCATCATTGTCGGTCAGAGCTCTTCCGGCGCGGAGACGGAAAGGCTCAAATTGAGAAACGCTTGCGCAACTTTGTCGCGAAAGCAAAGCCGCTTTCCCGCAAAGCGCCACAACGTCCGGCAATCGTAGCATCAAATGCGCCGGGAGCAAGACGCGAAGTCATTGAACCGCAACGGCAATCGCGCCCTGCTATTCAATCACCACCGCCTTTGGGTCCCAGCCGCTAGGCGGCGGATATTTCGGCGCCATCTCCTCCAGAGTCTCGCGCACGATGCGCGATATGGCGGCATTGCGCGCCCAATTGCGGTCGGCGGGGATGACGTGCCAGGGCGCGTGCGCCGTCGAGCAGCGCCTGAGGGCCGTCTCGTAGGCCGCCATATAGTCGTTCCATAACTTCCGGTCGTCGAGATCGCCTGGATTGAACTTCCACTGCTTGGTTGGATCGTCGACGCGTTCCCGCAAGCGCTCGCCCTGCTCTGCCTTCGAGATGTGCAGCATGAATTTAAGGATGCGCGTGCCGTTGTCGGATAGCATCTTCTCAAACTGGTTGATCTCCTCATAGCGCCGCTCGATTGCCTCGGGACTTGCGAGCTTCTTCACCTTCACCACCAGCACGTCCTCATAATGCGAACGGTTGAAGATGCCGATGATGCCCTTGCCTGGGACAGGCCTTGTGCACGCGCCAGAGATAGTCATGGGCGCGCTCCTCTTCACTCGGCGCTTTGAAGGACGTCACCTCGACGCCGATTGGGCCGCAGGTGTTGAACACCGCGCGCACCGTCCCGTCCTTGCCGCTGCAATCGATGCCTTGCAGCACGACGAGGAGACTGCGCTTGCCTTCGGCATAGAGCTTGTCCTGCAGCGAATCGATTCCTTCGGCGTGGTTCTTGGTCTGCGCCTTGGCGATCTCCTTGCCGTCGAGGGCGCCGTCGTCGCGCGGATCGATCTTGGCCAGCGAAAACGCCTTGCCGCCTTCGACCGTAAATTTTTTCGCAAATTGACTGGGCATGTCCCTATCCGTTCAGGTCCCGCCAAGTTGAGACATTGGACCCTTGATTGCAAGGGCCGAGCGCCCTAATCCCTACTGTCAAAGGATTGAAATATGACGGATAATAAGGCCCAACTGGCCTCGCCGGCCTTCCGGCTCGCCGCCCTCGACCAGGATTTCGTTTTGGGTGACACGACGCGCGGACTCCGCTTTCAGCTCGAATATCAGAAGGCGGAGGAATATTTGCGCAAATGGGGCGTCGCCTCGACCGTGGTCGTGTTCGGCTCGGCCAGGGTCCGCGAAGGCGACAAGCGCGGTTGGTATGAAGCGGCGCGCGCACTTGGCGAGGATCGTCTCCGAGAACGGCGGCGCTCAATCTACAGCCACTCGGCCCCGCGCCAGAATGTGATCGCCACCGGCGGCGGTCCAGGAATCATGGAAGCCGCCAATCGCGGCGCCACTGATGCGGGCGCGCCCTCGATCGGCTACAACATCACGCTCCCGCATGAACAGGAGCCCAATGCTTATTCGACGCCCGAGCTCACCTTCCGCTTCCACTATTTCGCAATGCGCAAGATGCATTTCGCCATGCGCGCCGATGCTCTCGTCGTATTCCCCGGTGGCTTCGGTACGCTCGATGAGCTGTTCGAGATCCTGACGCTACGCCAGACCGGCAAGATGGATGACGCTTTGCCGATCGTCCTCTATGACAGCATCTTCTGGAGCAAGACCATCAACTTCCGCCGCTTCGTCGATGACAGGCCTGTGCGCCGAAGCCGATCTCGATCTCTTCGGCTTCGCCGACACGCCGGAAGCGGCCTGGAAAGAGCTTATCGCCCGCGGCCTCAAAATCCCCGAACGCAAAGGATAGGACATGTCCATCAAGATTCATTTCCACGGCGCCACGCGCGTCGTCACCGGGTCCTGCTATGTGTTGGAGACCGACCAGGCGCGACTGCTCGTCGATTGCGGCATGTTCCAGGGATCGAAGACCGAGAAAGAACTTAACTACCGCGCCTTTCCCTTCGATCCGCAGAACATCGACGCCATGCTGCTGACCCACGCCCATATCGATCACGCGGGCCTCATCCCCAAGCTCGTCAAGGCGGGCTACGCCAACAAAATCTATGCGACCCATGCCACCTGCGATCTCAGCCGCGGTGATGCTGCCGGATTTCGGGCTTCATCCAGGAGACCGAGGTCAAGCTGCTCAACGAGCGCAACCGCAAGCGCGGCATCCCCGAGGTCGAGCCGATCTACACGGCCGAGGACGCGCGCCAGGCGCTCGAGCATTTCGAGGGCATTGCCTACAAGGCCTGGATCACGCCCGTGCCGGGCATAAGGGCGCGCTATTGGAATGCCGGTCATCTCCTGGGCTCCGCCTCGATCGAGATCGAAGTGGACCGTGCAGGGAGCAAGCCGCTGCGCATCCTGTTCTCCGGCGACATCGGCCCCGACAACAAACTGTTCGAGCCCGATCCCGAGGCGCCTGTCGGCTTCGACTATGTCATTTGCGAATCGACCTATGGCGGAACGGACCGTTTCGAGCGCTCGCAGGGGAAGCGCCGCGAGGTCCTGGGCTCCGATTTGCGTGCCGCGGCGAGCCGTCAGGGCGCGGTCCTCATTCCCTCTTTCGCGGTGGAGCGCACCCAGGAGATCCTCGTCGACCTGATCGCGCTGATGGACTCAGCCGTCGTGCCGTATGCGCCCGTCTTCATCGACTCACCGCTCGCGCTGAAGGCGACGCAGATCTTCTCGCATCATGCCAAGTCGCTGCGCAATGGCGAGGCGCTGCTGAGAACGCTCGAATCGCCCTATGTGAAGACGACCGAAAGCGTCGAAGAGAGCAAGGCCATCAACCGCTTTGCCGGCTTCCACATTATCGTCGCCGCGAGCGGCATGTGCGAGGCGGGCCGCATCCGCCATCATTTGAAGAACAATCTGTTCAAGCCCAATGCCACCGTGCTGCTGGTCGGCTTTCAGGCGGCAGGCACGCTCGGCCGCCTGCTCGAGGACGGCGCGCAGCACGTCAAGATCCATGGCGAGGAGGTCAAGGTGCGAGCCGCCATACGGCGTTTCGAGGACTATTCCGGCCATGCCGACGCGCCGGAACTCCTGCAATGGCTGCGCGAAAGGCTGCCTATCGCCAAGGCGGTCTTTCTCACTCATGGTGAGGAGGCGCCGCAATTGGCGCTCGTCAGCGCGATGGCGGGTGAGATCATTCCGGCCGAGCGCATCGAGCGGCCGCGTCTCGATGACGTCTATGACGTCACCGGCGACACGCCGGTGCGCCATGAGGCGGAGATCAGGCCACGCATCAGCCCCGACAAGATGGCGCGTCCCGATTGGCACAATGAGCTCGCCGAACTCATCCTCGACATCAACGACGAGGTCGGAAAGGCCCCGGACGAAAAGGCGCGTGCCGTCATCATACGGCGGCTCAAGCGCGCGCTGGATGAGACGCAAGCCGCGATGCCGCCGCCCAATGCGCGGCAGAAAGCGCGTGACGAAGGCAGCGCTGCGAGGGGATTCGACGAGGGGTGAGGGTCCTTACCCTCGCCCCCAACCGCAGGGCTATCGCATATGAAATCGACAAGGTGCTTGGAGCGCGACACTGCCTCCATCATTTCCCCTTCTCCCGCTTGCGGGAGAAGGTGCCCGATAGGGCGGATGAGGGTGTTGGTCCAACCGCGACAGCTTCTATTGGAGGGCAAACAGCAGCGCTCATCGGCCTTATCAAGCTTGAGAGCTCTGTGAAGGCATGGGCAAGAGGACACCCTCATCCGGCGCTTCGCGCCACCTTCTCCCGCAAGCGGGAGAAGGGAAGCTT
Organism: uncultured Alphaproteobacteria bacterium; assembly: GCA_963841765.1. GTDB lineage: Bacteria > Pseudomonadota > Alphaproteobacteria > Rhizobiales > Aestuariivirgaceae > Taklimakanibacter. The sequence continues at coordinate 119,034 of CAWJDZ010000016.1, read as the reverse complement.
GCAGCAGTACCCACTGAACATTCTCAAATGCGATAGCTTGCCCAACGGGGGGAGGGAGGGGCCAATGCAAAGCATTAGTAGGGTGAGGGGGACCGACATCGATTTTTCTCATTTTGTGAAAACTCAACGCCGGCTCCCCTCACCCAAACCCTCTCCCTCTGCAGGCCCGCAGCGGGCATATGCCGGCGTTTGGAAGCGGCACTTGTTATCCAAATGAGCTTTGGCAGCCGGCTGCGCCCTTACCGCAGAATTCTGTTTGTCATCAGCCATTTCACGGAGCGGGGCCACGCGTGGTTCGCACCCATGCGAAGATCGGTAAAGCCCTGCGAAACGGGTCTCCCGGTCTCAGCGTCGAGGATGCGAATGAACATCGTATGCTCTGTTCGGTTGACGCGCGTTACGACGCCCAGCAAGGCAAAAGACGCGCCGTGTTCTTTGGCAATTTGGCCTTCACAGCCTCCGCAGTTGCGCAATCCGTGCGGCGCAGCCGCCTGCCCATCCCTCGCCGGCACATCAACTACTGCAAAACGCCCGGACTGCGAGAGCATGTCTTTCGCAACTTGTGCCGACTCGGACAGATAGCGCCTATCGTATTCATCCGGGGGAATTATTCCTGATCCGGCGCTCTTGTCCTCCAATTCGAAAGGAAACACCTCGATTGACATCGGCTTTGTCTGCTGAGCGTGCGCAAATGCGCAGGCGCCTGCAACCACCGTCATCAGGACAGTCAATGTGCGAATGCGCATGGTACTCCTACTTGCCAACGTGACGGCCATTTATATACCCGGTTTGACCGCCCATATCACGATCAAAGCAGAGGAAATTCTACGCCTTGATTGTGGCGTGGAAGTTTCACGCAGCCTCGGCTCGATTCCTGACGCCAGCGCATCGGACCGAAAAGCTCATGGCCGGGTTAAACCCGGCCGTCCCGGTTTTCGGACAATCCGATGCACAAAAACATAGAGCACCGAGGCGGTTCCATTGGCGGGCAATGTCCATAGCATGCTTCTGGCCCGGCATCACCGCGGTTCGGGAATTCGGCAGTGTTCTCTCCAGCTCGGCGTTTGTTCTGCCATGGAAGGACGGGCTGTCGCCGCCGGGGAGAAGCAGAGCAGGTATCAACAACCTCACCGCATGATCGGGGAGACGATAGTCATTCACCGACCGAAGCTCTCGCGGCGGCGCACGGATGAAGGGTGCGCAGGGAGAAGCCTTCAATTCACCTCGATCCAACGCCGCTCCCGCGCCGAGCGCGCCATGCCATGGATGACGCGCTCGATCTTGAGGCCTTCGGCGAAATTGACGAAGCACTCGCTGCCGTCCCCTATGCAGTCGAGAAGATGCTTCGCCTCGATGACCTTGAGCTCGTTGAAGCCGACCTGGTGGCCGGCAACGGGCGTGAACTGGGCGTAGGGCGCGTGGGCGGGTCCGGTGAGGATGGTGCGGAAGCCGCGCGTCGCCTCGGGTCCCTCGCTCACATAGAGCTGCAATTCATTGAGCCGCTCCTGGTCGAAGGTGAGCATGCCCTTGCGGCCATGGATCTCGAAGCGGATGAGGTTCTTGCGGCCCCAGGCGGCGCGGCTCGAGGTGAGTGTGCCGGAAATCCCCGATTTGAAGCGCACGATCGCGTGGGCGATGTCTTCATTCTCGACCTCGCGCAACTCATTGGTGCCGGGCACCGGGCGTTTCTTGACCACGGTCTCCATATCGGCCGCGACCGAGGCGATGTCGCCGATGAGGAAATGCGCGAAGCTGACCAGATGGCAGGTGATGTCGCCGAGCGTGCCGAGGCCCCAGAGATCGATGCGCGCCCGCTTGCTCCACGGCACGTCGGGCGAGGCCAGATAGTCCTCATCCACTTGCCCGCGAAAATGCACCACTTCGCCAATAGCTCCGGCATCGACCAAGTGTCTCGCGTGCAAAACGGCCGGGTTCTTGATGTAATTGTATCCAAGCAAAGTGCGCCCCTTGGCCGTTTGCGCAGCGCCCGCCATGGCGTCCGCCTCCTCGAGCGTCAGCGCCATCGGCTTCTCGCACCATATATGCTTGCCGGCTTCCAGGAAGGCGACCGCCATCTCGCGATGCACATTGTTGGGCGCGGTGATCGACACGACGTCGATGCGGTGATCGTCGACGAGCTTGCGCCAGTCCGTCTCGGATCGGGCGAAGCCATATTCCGCCGCGCGCTTCTTGGTGAGCTCGGGGTCGATGTCGCACAAAGTTTCGAGCCTGATCTCCGGCACATCGCCGAAGACGGGCCGCACATGGCTCCAGGCCATCGCATGGCATTTGCCCATGAAGCCCGTACCGATCAGCGCGACACCCAAAGATGCCATGATGTCCCTCTCACAAGGCTGGATCCCGAAAAGCTTCAGACTTTTCGGGAAAAATCCTGCGACACCAAAAGTCAGGTGCTGACTTTCGCCGGGACCCACCGTCAAGACAACAGAAAACCGATCTTATTTCTACTGATCGGCATTCTCCTTCGTGACGAGCACTGTACCCACGTCGATGACGGGGTCGATCTTCTCGCCCTTCTGCGACTTGATTGGGTTCTCGACCGCAAAAGCGCCCATATTCTTCGGTGCCTGAGCGACGGATGCTGTCATGTCGCCGGCAATGATGCCGATATTGCGCGCCGCGCGCGGCTGTTGAAATTGACCGGACGGCCTTCGAAGATGAACTGGCCCTCGCTCGGCTGGTAGAGGCCGGAGAGGATCTTCATGAGGGTTGACTTGCCGGCTCCGTTGTCGCCCACGACACCCAGCGCTTCACCCGCATTGACATGAAAGGTCACATTGCGCAGCGCCGTGATCGCGCCGAAATACTTTGTGATGCCCTTGGCCTCAAGCAACGGGGTATCGGTGGTAGTTACCCAGGCCGCCGGTGCCGGCGAAAATAGAATTTTCAGGTGATTATATTTATGATTGGAATATTTATTCCATTTTTGCTTGACGCCGTCAAGGCCTTCTGTTGTCATGGGCCATGGCGACAACCGATACTGCTCCCAAGGATTTCGCGACGCTCAAGGCGCTGATAATAGAACGCGGCAAGACGCTCCCCAAGCGCCTCAGCCAGATCGCGGCTTTCGCGCTCGACAATCCCGACGACATCGCTTTCGGCACTGTCGCCTCGATCGCCGAGCAGGCGCTGGTGCAGCCTTCTTCACTCATCCGCTTCTCCCAGGCCATGGGCTATCAGGGCTTTTCCGAGCTCCAGGAGATTTTTCGCGCGCGCTTGCGCGACCGGGTACCCAACTACGAGGAGCGCATCGCGCAGTTGCGCGAGCATGCCAGATCCGCCTCGAAGGCGCGCATTCTGTTTGAGGGCTTCTCCGAAGCGGCGCAGAAATCGATCCTGGATCTGGGCAGCAAGATCGATTCAAAGGTGCTCGACAAGGCTGTCGCGCGGCTGGCCTCTGCCCAGACGATCTACATCATTGGCCTGCGGCGATCCTTTCCGGTTTCGTCCTATGTGGCCTACGCCTTCGGCAAGCTGGGGATACGCCATGTGCTGATCGATGCGCTAGGCGGTCTCGCTTCGACCGATCTCACTTTCGCAACAGCCAAGGACGCCGTGCTGGCGGTGAGCTTCACACCCTATGCCAGCGAGACCGTAGCGCTCGTCGCCCAGGCCGCCCGCGCCCATGTGCCGGTGATCGCCATCACCGACAGCGCCTTCTCGCCCCTGGCGCGCGATGCCGAGATCTGGTTCGAGGTGGCGGAAGCGAATTTCGAAGGCTTCCGCTCGCTTGCCGCCACCCTGGCGCTCGCCATGACGCTCACCGTCGCTGTGGCCGAAAAGCGCGGGAGTTGACACACCCTTATCCCGCAAGGAGCAGGGCCATCGCATATGAAGTCGCCAAGGTGCCTGGAGCGCGACACTGCCTCCATCATTTCCCCTTCTCCCGCTTGCGGGAGAAGGAGCCCGATAGGGCGGATGAGGGTGTTGGTCCAACCGCGACAGCTTCTATTGAAGGGTAAACAGCAGCGCTCATCGCCCTTGCCAAGCTTGGGAGATCTGTGAAAGCATCGGCAGAGGGACACCCTCATCCGGCGCTTCGCGCCACCTTCTCCCGCAAGCGGGAGAAGGGAAGCTTGCAGCAGTACCCACTGAACATTCTCATATGCGATTCCCCTGCCGCAAAGCGGGCGAGGGAAAATTACTGCACCTTCACCGGCCGGCCGGTTTTCCAGCTTTCGGTCGCGGCTTCGGCAAGTTTCTGGGCCTGAAGCCCGTCCTGGCCGGAAGCGCTCGGCGCCGTGCCCTTCTCCATCGCATCGAGGAAGGCCAGCACTTCGAGGCGATAGGCTTCATTATATCGCTCGATGAAGGAGAACGGGATGAGGTCCTGGGTGAAACCTTGCGCATCGGCGCATTCGACGGTGGTCAGATGGATATTGCCGGCCCTGAGCATTGCCTTGCTGCCATGCACCTCGATGCGCTGGTCATGGCCGTAAGAGGCGCGCCGAGAATTGGTGATGATCACCATGGCGCCGCGCCTGGTCTGCATGTGAACGGCGGCCGTGTCGATGTCGCCCGCTTTACCGATCGCCGGTTCGACCAGATTGCCGCCCAGCGCATGCACGGTCTCGATCTCTTCGCCGCCCAGCAGGAAGCGCGACATGTCGAAATCATGGATCATCATGTCGCGATAAAGCCCGCCCGAGCGCTCGATATAGGCGACGGGTGGCGGCGCCGGATCGCGGCAGGTGATGGTGACGATCTCGACATCGCCCGCCTCGTCTCTGCGCAGCCGCTTTTCGAGGGCGGAGAAATTCGGATCATATCGACGATGGAAGCCTATCATCAGCGGCACCTTCGCCTTCTCGACGGCGGCGAGGCATTTCTCGATGCGCTCGACCGAGAGCGATACCGGCTTCTCGCACAGGATCATCTTGCCGGCCCTGGCCACCTCCTCGATGAGGTCGGCATGCGTGTCGGTCGGGGTCGCGATCAGGATCGCATCCACATCCTTGGCCTTGATGACCTCGTCGACCGATGCGACTTTGGCGCCAACCGATGCGGCAAGAGCTGCCGCGGCCCGGCCGTCGGCATCGGCCACATAGGCGACCGTGGCCCGGCCGGAATTGGCCAAGTTGGCGCCGTGGACCTTGCCGATGCGCCCGGCGCCCAGGACTCCAAAGCTGATCATGCGATCCTCCCGAAAACGGAACATATATTCTGAATTGACGACTGAATAGAATTATTGTTTCATATCGTCAAGCATACAGAAAGCCGGCATTCACGGGAGCCCCATGGCGGAGCTTGACGTCATCACGATCGGCCGGTCTTCCGTCGATCTCTACGGGCAGCAGATCGGCTCGCGGCTCGAGGACATCGCCTCCTTCGCCAAATCGGTGGGCGGCTGCCCCGCCAATATTGCCATTGGCACGGCGCGGCTCGGTCTCAAACCGGGCCTCATCACCCGCGTCGGCGACGAACAGATGGGACGCTACATCAAAGAGCAGATGGCTCGCGAGGGCGTGGCCCTCGACGGCATCGTCACCGATAAGGAGCGGCTGACTTCGGTCGTTCTCTTGTCGGTCGAAAACGACAAAACTTTTCCGCTCATCTTCTATCGCGACAATTGCGCCGACAGCGCGCTCTCGGAAGACGACATCGATCCCGAGTTCATCCGCTCGAGCCGCGCGGTCCTGGTGACCGGCACGCATTTCGCAAGGCACAACAATCATGCCGCCCAGAGAAAGGCGATGGGCATCGCCAAGATGCATGGAAACCGCATCATTCTCGACATCGATTATCGCCCCAATCTCTGGGGTCTCGCCGGTCACGCGGCGGGCGAGGAGCGATACATCCGGTCCGCCAAGGTCTCGCAGGCCCTCCAACCGATCCTCCCCGATTGCGATCTCATCGTCGGCACCGAGGAAGAAGTGCACATTGCCGGTGGCGAAGAGGACACGCTCGCGGCGCTGCGCAAGATCCGCTCTCTCTCCAAGGCGGCGATCGTCCTGAAGCGCGGGCCCATGGGCTGCGTCGTCTTTCCCGATGCCATTCCTTCGCGGCTCGAGGACGGCATTGTCGGCCAGGGCTTTCCGATCGAGGTCTACAATGTGCTGGGCGCCGGCGACAGCTTCATGTCGGGCTTCCTGCGCGGCTGGCTCAAAGGCGAGGACTATGCGACCGCGGCGACCTGGGCCAATGCCTGTGGCGCCTTCGCGGTCTCGCGCCTCCTCTGCTCGCCGGAGATCCCCACCTGGGACGAATTGCAGTTCTTCCTGAAGCACGGCAGCAAGCATCACGCCCTTCGCCGCGATGAGGCGATCAACCATGTCCATTGGGCGACGACGCGACGCCCGCAATCCGACAGCCTGCTGGCGCTCGCGATCGACCATCGCAAGCAGCTCGAGGAGATGGCGGACAAGCTCGGCGTGCCGCGCCAGCGCATCGCCGATTTCAAGCGCCTTGCCGTCAAGGCCACCGCCGAAGTCGCCAAGGGTAAGCCCGGCTTCGGCATGCTGCTCGATGACACCTATGGCCGCGAAGCAATGTTCGATGCGGCCAAGCACAATTTCTGGATTGCCCGGCCGCTCGAGGCTCCAGGCTCCAGGCCTTTGCGGTTCGAATTCACCCAGGATGTCGGATCACGCCTTGTCGAATGGCCGGTCGGCCATACGATCAAGTGCCTCGCCTTCTATCATCCCGATGACGACAGGGCGTTGAAGGACAAGCAAGCGAAGAAGCTCCGCAGCCTCTTCGAGGCAACGCGCGGCATCGGCCGCGAACTGCTGATCGAGATCATTGCCGGCAAGCATGGGCCGTTGCGAGAGGATACCGTCGCTCGCGTGCTCAGTGAGCTTTATGAGCTCGGCATCAAGCCCGACTGGTGGAAGCTCGAGCCGCAAGCGAGCGGGGAGGCCTGGAAGAACATTGGCGCGGTGATCGATCGCAATGATCCTTATTGCCGGGGCATCGTGCTTCTGGGACTCGAGGCGCCGGAAGCCGAGCTCGCCAAGGCTTTCACCCTGACCGAAGGCCATGCCCATGTGAAGGGATTTGCCATTGGCCGCACGATCTTCAATGATGTCGCAAAGGACTGGCTTGCCGGAAAGAGCAAGGACGATGACGCCGCGGCCGCCATGGCCGAGCGTTTCGGCAAGCTTGTCCAACTGTGGAAGAGGACGCATTCATGACCAAGACGATCCGGCTCACCATGGCGCAGGCGCTGGCGCGGTTCCTGACCCGCCAGATGACCGTGATCGAGGGCAAGAAGCAGCCCGTTTTTGCGGGCGTTTGGGCGATTTTCGGCCATGGCAATGTCGCCGGCATGGGCGAAGCGCTCTATGGCGTGAAGGATGAATTGCCGACCTATCGTGCTCACAATGAGCAGGCCATGGCCCATACCGCAATCGCCTATGCCAAGGCGATGCGGCGCCGGCGCATGATGGCCTGCACCTCATCGATCGGCCCGGGCGCGCTCAATATGGTGACGGCAGCCGCCGTCGCGCATGTCGACCGGCTGCCCGTTCTCTTCCTGCCGGGCGACGTCTTCGCCAATCGCAAGCCCGACCCGGTACTGCAGCAGATCGAGAATTTCGGCGATGGCACGGCTTCCGCCAATGACTGCTTCCGCCCCGTCTCGCGCTATTTCGACCGTATCGCGCGGCCGGAGCAGCTGATCCCGGCGCTCAATCGCGCCATGGAAGTGCTCACCGATCCTGCCGAATGCGGGCCCGTTACACTGGCGCTCTGCCAGGACGTGCAGGCTGAGGCCCATGACTATCCGGCGAGCTTCTTTGCGGAGAAACTATGGACTCCGCGCCGCATTCGTCCCGACGAGTACGAGCTTTCGCGCGCAATCAGCGTTCTGCGCGCAGCGCAGAAACCCATAATCATCGCAGGCGGCGGTGTCCTCTATTCGGAAGCCTCATCGGCGCTGGCGGGCTTTGCCGAGCGACATGGCATCCCGGTCGCCGAGACCCAGGCCGGCAAGTCCTCATTGCCCTTCCTGCACAAGCTCAATATGGGCGCCCTCGGCGTCACCGGAACTTCCGCCGCCAACCGACTGGCTGAAGATGCCGATGTGATCCTGGCGGTCGGCACGCGCCTGCAGGATTTCACCACGGGATCCTGGGCCCTGTTCAAGAACCCGGAGAAGACGATCATCGGTCTCAACACGCAGGTCTTCGACGCGACCAAGCATCAGGCACTGCCCATGATCGCAGACGCCCGCGTGGGGCTTGAAGAGCTTTCCGCCAACCTCGGCAGCTACAAGGCGCCTGAAAGCTGGACAAAGTCGGCAGCTGACGGCTTCAAGGCCTGGATGAAGGATGCAGATGCTGTGACCCAGGCATCCAACACGCTGCCCTCCGATGCGCAAGTGATCGGCGCGGTGCAGCGCGCGCTTGGCCGCGATATTTCGGTGATCTGCGCCGCGGGCGGTCTGCCCGGCGAATTGCACAAGCTCTGGCAGGCGAGCACGCCTTCCTCTTACCATCTCGAATATGGCTTCTCCTGCATGGGCTATGAGATCGCGGGCGGCATCGGCATGAAGCTCGCCCAGCCCGAGCGCGAGGTGGTGGTGATGGTGGGCGACGGCTCCTATCTCATGCTCAATTCGGAGGTTGCGACGTCGGTGATGATGGGCATCAAGCTCACCATCGTGCTCCTCGACAATCGCGGCTTCGGCTGCATCACGCGGCTGCAGAAAGCGACAGGCGGTGCCCGCTTCAACAACCTCTTTACCGACGCCGTGCACGAAAGCCTGCCCGAGATCGATTTCGCCGCCCATGCGCGGAGCCTGGGCGCCATCGCCGAGAAGGCATCATCGCTCGCCGATCTTGAGACCGAGCTCAGGAAGGCCAAGAGCAACGATCGCTCGACGGTCATCGTCATCGACACCGATCCCTGGATCTCGACCGAGGCCGGCGGCCATTGGTGGGACGTGGCGGTGCCGGAAGTCTCGGAACGCAAGGAAGTGGACGTGGCGCGGAAGAATTATGAAACGGCGCTCAGACAGCAGCGTGTCGGAGATTGAAGATAATTAGACCACTTAGGAGACACACTCATGGCAATCCGTATCGGCGCCAATCCGATCGGCTGGTCGAATGACGACATGCAGGAGATCGGCGGCTGGATTCCGCTTGAGCAATGCTTGAGCGAGGCCCAGGCCGCGGGCTTCGTCGGCATGGAACTCGGCAACAAATTTCCTCGCCAGGCGGCGAAACTGCGTCCGATTCTCACCAAATACGGCCATGCCCTGATTGGCGGCTGGCATTCGATCTTTCTCATCGAGCGTGATGCCGAGACGGAATTCGCCGAGGCCGCCCATCACCGCAAGCTCTTGAAGGACATGGGCACACCGGTCTTCATCGTCGCCGAATGCACCCGCACCATTCACGGCGACAAATCGAAAAGGCTGTCGACACGGCCCAGGATGACGGAAGCCGAATGGAACCGCTTCACCGAACGGCTGACGAAGCTGGCCGAGCTTCTGCGCCAGGAGGGCTTCCAGCTCGTCTATCATCATCATATGGGCACCGTCATCCAGACGCCGGAAGAGATCGACCGGCTGATGCGGGAGACAGGCGAAGCCGTGCATCTTCTGCTCGACACCGGACACGCCACCTGGGGCGGCGCCGATCCGGTGGCACTTGCGCGCAAATACAGGAAGCGCATCAGCCATGTGCATTGCAAGGATGTGCGTCCCGCCATCCGAAAGGAAGCCGATGCGAAAGACTGGTCCTTCCTCGATAGCGTTATCGCCGGCGTCTATACGGTTCCGGGCGACGGCATGGTCGACTATGTGTCGGTGTTCAAGGAGCTTCCCGGTTATTCCGGATGGGTTGTCGTCGAGGCCGAGCAGGATCCAAGGAAGGCGGAGCCCGCCAAATATGCCAAGATGGGCCATGACAATCTCGTCCGGTTCCTCAAGCAAGGCACACTTCTTTGATGTCGAAACTGCTCGTCAAGCCCAAGACCGGTGAGAGCCGTGTCCTCAATGTAACGCCCGCCTCGGCCGGCTGGGCCTATGTCGGCTTCGATCTGTGGAAGCTCAAGGCGGGCCAGAGAACGAAAGGCGAGAGCAAGGACCGCGAGACCTGTCTCGTCTTCGTATCGGGCAAAGGCCGCGTCACCGTCGGGGCGCAGGACCTCGGCCTCATCGGCGAGCGCATGTCGCCTTTTGAAGGAAAGCCGTGGTCGGTCTATGTGCCAGCGGGCCAAGCCTGGAGTGTCGCGGCCGAGACCCCGCTCGAGCTCGGCGTCTGCTCGGCGCCGGGCTCCGGCAAGCTGCCGATGCGCGTCATCCGCCCGGACGAGCTTGGCCAGGAGACCCGCGGCACGGGCACCAACACGCGCTATGTCACCAATATCCTGCCCGAGACGGAGCCGGCCGAAAGCCTTCTGGTGGTGGAGGTCATCACGCCGGGCGGTCACACGTCGTCCTATCCGCCGCATAAGCATGATGAGGACAATCTCCCCCACGAATCGCTGCTCGAAGAGACCTATTACCATCGCTTCAACCCGGCCCAAGGCTTCGCCTTTCAACGCGTCTATACCGATGACCGCTCGCTCGATGAAGCCATGGCGGTGGAAGACGGTGACGTGACCCTGGTGCCCAAGGGCTATCACCCTTGCGCCGCCACTCATGGCTACGATCTCTATTATCTCAATGTGATGGCGGGGCCGAAGCGCACCTGGAAGTTCCACAATGCGAAAGAGCATGAATGGCTCATCGCCAGGTGAAGCGCTCCATCACATAGTCAGGCTCGGGGTCGAACGTCGTATGGCCTTCCGACACGCCGGCCGTGACGAGAAGCGTGGAGAGGCCGGCGCCGCGGCCACCGGCGACGTCGTGCTCGGCGCTGTCGCCGATGCACAAGACGCGGTCGGGCCGCCTGATCATCTTGAGCGCATAGTCATAGATCAGGCGATAAGGCTTGCCGATCCACTGCACCTTGCCGCCGAGCTTCTCATAGAGCGCGGCGATGGCGCCCGGCGCAGGCCACAAGCCGGTGGACGTGAGCAAGAGCTTGTCGGGATTGCAGCAGATGGCGGGTATGGTCAGACCCTTCAGCATCTCGGCATAGTCATCGAGCGAGGTCGCGGGGGCATTCGAGCCCAATATGAGGATTACATCGGCCTCTTGCGGGCGCACAACGAGCTCGAAATGATCGAAGCCATATTCCTCGCCTTCCTTGCCGATGATGAAAGCGCGCCTGGACGGGGATGATTTCAGTAATTCATAGGCGACTTCGCCCGAGCTCACTGCATCGGCATAGAATTCACGCGGAATTCCCATTTTGGTGAGCCGCACGACATTCGCCGCCGTGCGCTTGCCGGAATTGGTCATCACCGCGACCGCAATCTTGCGCTCGTGAAGCTGCGCCAGCACCTCGAGCGTGCCTGGATAGAGCTTCGAGCCGTCATGCAGCACGCCGAACTGGTCGATCAGCATCCCGTCATAGTCGGCTGCGATCTCGGCCAGACCTTCAATAGGGATCATGGCCGATCCCCCGCCAGGCGAGCCTTGCGGTCCCGACCGCTGCATGTTCGCTCAAGCGGCGTCACAGTTGTGACCTTCAACAGTCTCTCGCGGATGCGCGTCCACGCCGCGTTGGCCGTACCCCCGCCTACCGTGCGCAAGGTCTTGAGCGGGCTCGCGCCGAGTTCGGCGAGCCGCCGGTAGCCCAGAGCCTCGACGCCGGCGATGCCTTCGAGCAAACCCTGGAAAAAAACCCGCTCGTCACCCGGCTCGGGCGTCACCCGTGACGGCAGGGAGGGGTCGTTGATCGGGAAACGCTCGCCGGGCTTTGGCAACGGATAATAGTCAAGCCCCGTCGGATGATCGGGATCGATGAGAGGAGTCAGGCGCTCGATGGCCGCACGGTCGAAATGAACGGCAAGCGCAGCACCTCCGCTATTGGAGGCGCCACCCGCCAGCCACTGGTCGCCAATGCGGTGGCTGTAGATTCCGTAGGCGGGCGCGAAAACCGGCCGGTCCGACAGGAGCTTCAGCGTCAAGGTGGTGCCGAGCGAGGTGACGCCGTCACCGGGATCGCTGGCGCCGCTGGCGAGAAAGGCGGCGCAGCCATCGGTCGTGCCAGCGACGATCGCGGCCTCGCGCGGCAGGCTGTAGCGATCGGCAATCGCCGGCAGGATCGTCCCAGTGCGTTCGCCCGCCGCCACGACCCGCGGCAGGAGCCCGACCCTTAAGTCCGTCGCCTTCATCCATTCAGGCCAAAGGCGCTTTACCGGATCATAGCCGGCCTTCAGCGCATTGTTCTCATCGGTGACATCGAAGCGGCCGGAGAAGCGTCCCGCGATCCAGTCCGCCTGATGCAGGATGTGTTTGACACCCGCCTTGTCCTGCATCTCGAGCGCGCGCGCCAGAGGCGATGAGCTGCCGCGCGCGGCCGTCTCCTCAGGCGCCACCTTCATCACAGGCGCCAGAAATTTCTCCTCGGCCACGTCATTGTACATGGAGGCGAGCTCGATCGGCGCGCCCTCCTTGTCGATGGGCAGGATCGTTCCCGACGTGCCGTCGACGGCAAGCGCCAGGACCTGATGCTCTTCCAATTTGGACTTGAGGCCGAGCAGCACATCATCGACCGCCGCCGCCCAGACATGCGGATCCTGCCACAGCCGGCCAAAAAGCTGCTGCGGCAACATCATTCCCGTCTGTCCCATCGCGAGGATGTCGCCATGCCGGCCCACGAGAACGGCGCGCACTCCGGATGTGCCGATATCGATCCCGAGCGCCGCTTCGCTCATGTCATCCCCTTCGCTCGGCAATGGACAAAATGCCCGATGCGGTCGCTTCATCGGTAATCAATATGTCGACCATTTGCCCCTTCAGCGCTCCATGCAGGATCTCGATCTTATCGGTGCCGCCTGATGCGACAATGACGCAGGGCACCGTTTTGAGATCGAGAGGCGAAAGCGCCACAGCGCGCTGGTTGAGCGGATGCGCGACGAGCCTGCCCTCGACATCGAGCCAATGGGCGCAGAGATCGCCGACTGCGCCCGCCTTCCTGAGCGACTTGCCTTCGGCCGCGCTGATGAGATCGACCTGGTGGATGGTGCTGTCGGGGGCGAGGCCTCCCGCCGAGACGAGGACGAGATCGACCTTGCGCAGGCGCTCGAACACGTCCTTGATCATCGGCTGCTGGGCGAGCAGATCGCGCGTCGCTTCCGAATCGGCAAGCGCGGGCGCCGCTATGTAGTAGCATTGCGCATCGATGAGATCGGCGAGATGGGACGCCGTCTCATGCGGATTGACGGCGGCCCCGCGTGTGAGCCCGCCCATCAGTGAGACGACCGAGACGCGGCGCAACGGCCGACGCGGCACGGATCTCAAACTGAGGCGCAAGGTGCGGCCCCAGCCGACGCCGACCGACATGCCATCCTTGAGGCGCTCGGCAAGTGCATTGCCGGCGGCAGCGCCGATCACGTGACGCACCAGCGCCTTGGTCGGGCGGTGTCGGCACGATGATGGCCTGTTCGAGCCCGAAGCGTTCCTTGATCCTGTTCTCGAGTTCGATGCAGTCGGCGAGCCGTCCGGTGATCCTGATCTGCACCATGCCCTGCTCGCGCGCCTGGGCCAGCAGCCGGTTGACGCGGATGCGGTTGATGCCGAGCTTCTTGCCGATCTGCGCCTGTGTCAGGCCGGCGACGAAATAGAGCCATGCAGCGCGCGTCGCGAGCTGCTCGTCGCGATCGACCGACACCACCAGCATGAACTCGTCATTCATTTGATCGATTTGCGATATTTCTCATCGATGGCATCCATCTTGGCGACTTTCGGTCCCGATCGGCCGCCCTGGAATTCGGCATTGAGCCAGATATCGGTCAGCATCTTTGCCACCGCCGGGCCGACGATGAGCTGGCCGAAAGTGATGATCTGGGCATTGTTGGAGGCCATGGCGCGCTCGGCCGTATAGGGATCCATCACCGGCACGGCGCGCACGCCCGGCACCTTGTTGGCGGTGATCGCCATGCCGGCACCCGTGCCGCAGACCAGGATGGCACGCGGATAGTCGCCGCGACTCACGGCTTCGGCGACCTTCACCCCGATATCGGGATAGTCGACCGGGTTGCTGTCGGCGACCCCCATGTCGTTCACCTCATAGCCTCTGGCTTTGAGATGCTCGACCAGCGTGTTCTTAAGCTCGAGGCCCAGATGATCGGCGCCTATGGCAATAGACTTCTTTTCTGTCATGACACACTCCGTCACTGATTCACGAATGGCGGTGCAGCCGATCCCACGGCATGGCGAGCCTCTCATTGCCGGTCAGTGCCTTGAGCAGCGCCTGAGTCACCGGAAGCGACCGCGGATCGAGCTGACCCTTTTCCAATAAGCACAACAGCGTGGGCGCAAGCGCGATGCCGAGTTCAGCCCCTTCGATCGTATCATCCTTCATCGGCCCGGCCTTGACCTCGGCGTAAGACAGTCCGAGGCCCAATTGCTGGCCAAGCCTCGAATTGCGGCCCGCCTGGCAGGTCACATAGAGATCGCCGGCGCCCGGCATGCCCCAGACGCTCATGTCCTTGCCGCCGAGATAGCGCGCCAGCACCATCATCTCGGCGATCGCCTGGTCGAAGATCACCGAGGCGGCATTGGATTGAAAGCGTTGTTCTCGGCTTGGCCGCTATTCTCGAACTGGCCCTGCGCCCAGCCGACCGAAATGGCGAAGAAATTCTTGAAGGCGGCGCAGAGCTCGACCCCCTCCATGTCGTCGGAGACGCGCGGATGATAGTAGTCGGTGGCGAGCATGTCGCACAGCCTTTGCGCAAGTCCTGCCGTGCGCGAGGTGATGACGACGCCGGTCTGGCGGCGCACCGCCAATTCGCCGGCAATGCAAGGTCCGCCGACCGCGGCGAGATCCAGGGTCATGCCTGTGCGCCGCTTCACTTCGCCCTGCAAGAAATCGGGCAAGGCGAGGATCGTGCCGTCCGCCGGGCATCAGGCCCTTGGTGATCATCATTACCGGCATCGGATTTTGTGAGCGTTTCGCAGAGCCGGTCGATGGCCCAGCCGATGCCGGCCGAGCTGACACCCAGGATGATGAGATCCGTGTCGCCGCCAACTGCCTTGGCGAAATCGCTGTGCGGATAGACCTTCACGCCCACCGGCAGTTTCACATTGAGGCGCGGATGCCGTCCGGTCTTCGCGACGCTGTCGATGATCGCTTGGTCGAGATGCGTGCCGACGAGCCGCACCTCATGGCCATTGTCGCGCGCCGGCAGGCCATGGCCGATCCCATCACGCCGGCGCCGAGGATGGTGATCACTGCCATATCTACACCGTCATCCGGCGAAAGCCGGGATCCATTTAGCAAGCGCAATCTGGCACGCGCTGCGCCCGTGGCGAGAATTTATTGGATCCCGGCTTTTGCCGGGATAACGACAAATGGATAGGGTCACGCTTCCCACTGACTGCCTTCCTCATAAGATCGCCTTGCCGCTTTCGGCATCGAAGAGATGGATGCGGTCGAGCCTGGGTCTGCAGGCCAATAATCGCGTCGCGCGTGAGCTGCAGCCGCTCATCCGTGATGGCGCAGATTTCCTCGCCGCCGAGCTCGGCATAGATGTGGATTTCGGGACCCGTCGGCTCGGTCACGTTGACCTTGGCCGCAATGACCGTCGCTGCCCGATACCGGATCCAGATGCTCAGGGCGCACGCCATAGATGACCTTGCGGCCCGCCCCACCTTCGTGCCCTTCGGCAAAGGCAGATGCAATCGCCCGACTTGACCGCAACGCCGTCGGCCCTCGCGACCGTCTCGCCCTTCAGCAGATTCATCGAGGGAGAGCCGATGAACTCGGCGACGAAGAGATTGGCCGGACGATCATAGACTTCGAGCGGCGAGCCGATCTGCTCGATGACGCCCGTCGCGCAGGATGACGATCCTGTCGGCCATGGTCATGGCCTCGATCTGGTCATGCGTGACATAGACCGTCGTCGTCTTCAGCCGCTCATGCAGCTCCTTGATCTCGGTGCGCATCTGCACGCGCAATTTGGCATCGAGATTGGACAGCGGCTCGTCGAACAGGAACACCGCCGGATCGCGCACGATGGCGCGGCCCATGGCGACGCGCTGGCGCTGGCCGCCCGATAGTTCCCGCGGATAGCGCTTGAGATAGGGTTCGAGATTGAGGATCTTGGCGGCCCAGCCGACCTTCTCGTCGATTTCGCTTTGCGGCCGCTTTGGCAAGCTTGAGCGAGAAGCTCATATTGTCCTTCGACATTCATATGCGCATAGAGCGCATAGTTCTGGAACACCATGGCGATGTTGCGGTCCTTGGGATGAACGTCGTTGACGCGCTTGCCGGCGATCTCGATGTCGCCGCCGGTCACCGTTTCAAGCCCTGCGATCATGCGCAGCAGCGTCGATTTGCCGCAGCCCGACGGGCCGAGCAGAACCACGAAGGAGCCGTCCTCGATAGTCGAGATCGATGCCATGGACGACTTCGACGTCGCCATAGTTCTTGACGATACTTTCTTGGCTGAAACCGAGGCCATCAGACATCCCGTTCCTCATTGCGCGATCACGTGCGAGAAAATCATCGAGCAGGCCCGCATCATCCGCAAGGTCGAGGAAGGACCAGCGGTTGCGGACATCGCGGGCATATTTCATCGCATCGCGCCAGATCTTGCGCGGCAAGTCCCATCTCGGTTGCGGTCGTCGGCGCCGCCGGCGGCCTTGAGCGCCGTCTCCATCTCGGCCGGATCCATGGCGAAGGCTTGCAGCTCTTCGCGCAAGTTCCGGCCACAGATCGGCAAGCTTGTCATTGAACGCAGCCGCGCCGGTGCTGGTCGAAGGCCTTCTTCTTGCGCTTCGGCATAGCACATGATGCCGATCTCGCGGCCATAGCGGTCGATGAATTCGGCTTCCACGATATGGGTCGGCTTGATCCGCGGCGGCTTGTCAATGGGCGAGCATTTCGTTCTGCAGGCGCGCCATGGCAAGCGAGGCGACGCCCACCTGCTGGCCATGGGTGGTGCCGGGATGGGCGGGCCCGGCGAACATGTCGATCCAATGCGAGACCTGATGCTCGCCCATCGAGCCGTGATGCGAGACGCCGGTGAAGCAGACGCCGAAGCCCGCACAACGTCAGCACGCGCTGCAGATGGCCGTTGGCGGCGACATCATGCTTGGCGAGGCCGGCAGCGGCCGCAATCATGGGCCCTCATCGTCCGCCTGCAGTGCATAGGGCGTTGCGGAATAGAACGTGTCGAACAGGCGATGCGAGGCCCACCAGTCGATCTGCGCCGTCGGCCGGCACAGGCTGTCGCCGAGGCCTGCGGCGGACAGCCAGGTTGGCGCCGTCGGCCGAGACCTTGAGGTCGAGGAAGATGCCGCGCGGGGCATGCGCCGGCAGCGAAGTCTTGTAGCCATTGGCGAGCGTCACCGAGGCGGTCGAGGCGGCATAGCCGTTCATCGAGGCTGGCCGTGCCGAAAGTGGCGTAGGGCCGGCCGTCCTTGAATGTCGCATATTTGCAGGTGTCGCGAGAGCGCGCCCGAGCCCACCGCGATGACGCGCATCGGCATGGCGGGTCCTTTCGCTGCACCAGCGCGATCGTCGGCTCGTCGCATTCGATGTCGCCGGGCATGACGACCTCTTCGATGCGTGCCGAGGCCTTTGAGCTCCTTGGCGACGCGCCGGCCCATGCGCTTCGACGCGTGTTGACATCGGACACGACGGCGAGGCGCTTGCCGAGCTTCAAGGGTGCCGACGACATCGGCCGCGCCGCCATCGAGCGTCTCGGCGATGCAGGATGGTCTTGAACGGCACGTTCGCCGGCTTCCCGGTCTCGGGATCGGCCCAGTCGCCCTGCGACCACGTCGTCGATCAGTGCGTTCCAGTCGCGTCATCATTGAGCCGTCTCCCTGGGCAAAGGCAGCCATGCGGGCATTCCATTGCGAAAGCGTTGGCCACAGATCGCGCGTAGATGGCGGAGCAGCTCGCGGTAGCGCCTTGTGCGCCTGTGTGTCGGGCGTGAAGCTGCGGATGGCTTCACCGGCCATGGCACGCGCCGCCTCGGCGACGGAATGCTTGATACCACCCGGCGCCCTGGCGCGGCCGCCATCGCCGCACCGAGCGACGACGCCTCGACCGTTTCGAGCGCATGACTTCGCGGCCCGTCGCATCGGCGATGATCTGGCACCAGAGATCGGATGCCGCGCCGCCGCCAATGGCGACGAAATGATCGATCGGCCGGGTCGTCGCTGGCGATCCCGTCGGTCATCATCGCCTGTTCGAGAGCCACGCCTTCGAGGATGGCGCGATAGACATCGCCGCGCCTATGCGATGGCGGTAAGCCCGGCAATGACGCCGCGCGCATTCGGGTCCCAGTAGGGCGTCATGCAGCCCGACCAATAGGGCACCAGCAGCGACGCCATCGGCGCCGATCGGCGATGCGCCGCTTCCGCTTCGAGGTCTTGCAATATGCCGCGGGTTCTTGTGGCGCTTCGACGTTGAACAGCTCGCTCGACCATCCAGTTGACCAGAAAGGTGCCGGTGCGCATGGCAGTTTCGTAAGATATAGCCCGTCTTCGCCACGGCAGTCATGGTGCGGAACGCGGGGTCATGGGCGTAGGTCTTGCCGAAGCTGCCCGACACCACAGCCGTGCCGAGATTGAGATAGGCGCGGCCCGTCACGAAAACGTTGGCGCCGGTGCCGGCGCATTGCCCGTCGCCGCCGCCCGCGACCACGACGTCGTTCCGGCCTTCAAGCCCGGTGTCGCTTCGCTGCATGCCGGCGTCAACATCGCCGATCGACTGTCGCCGGGCCGGAACGAGCTTCGGCAATTGCGCGCGCGTCAAATCGACCGCGGCGAGGAGCTCGTCCGACCAATCCACAGCGCTCCATATCGATCAGGCCCATCGGATCGGCGGATGCGGTCGAGGTGAGCCATTGGCCGGTGAGCTTGTGCACCAGTACGCCATGCACTTCCGCGGTCATGGCGGTCTTCCGCCACATGTCGGGCATGTGCGTCGCCAAACCAAGGCAGCGGGAGAGGCACGGCGTCACATCGCCGGGCTTGCCGGAAATGCGGTGAGATCTTCGAGCCCCGATCGGCATTGACCAGTTCCGTTCGACCTCGACGTGCGGCCGCGCTCGTCCAGCCAGAGCGTGCCGGGCCGCAGGGCCTTGTCGTGCGTGATCAAACTGCGCGAAGGTTTCGCGCTGGTTGGAAATGGCGATGGCGCCGACGCGCGCCATGTCAATTTTCGCGCGAGAGCTGCTTGAGCGCCTTGCGCGGCGGCACTCGTCCAGTCGCTCGACCTCCTGCTCGAACCAGCCGGCTTGCGGATTGGCATAGGCATCGCCGGCGCGGCCCTCGGCCACGCGCGCGGCCGCGCCTGTCCCAGGCGATGGCCTTGGTCGCAGTCGTCGATGAATCGAGGCCGATGACAAGATCGCGGTTTCATGCGCTCATGAACGAAAAAAGCGGAGGCAGCGTGAAGCCGCCTCCGCCGTTCCAGGGAGTATTAGAGCAGACCGGCGTCCGCGACCGCCTTGTCGATGAGGCCGGCGACGTTGTCCATGCACTTCTTGGCATCGCCGCCGATAGTCCTGGCCGGTCAACAGCTTGCCGAGATTGACCGGGATCTCGTTGTTCGAGAAGCCAGCCCACAGCGGCATGTCGGGCTCCGACGCGATGACATTGTCGATGGTCCACTTCACCGTCTCGAGATGGCGCGTGGTGCCGGGGCCGACGACGGCCTTGGCCTTGACGCGCGGGTCCTCGAAGGAGGAGATGCGCATCGGCGCGAAGCCGCCCAGCAGGGTGCAGCGGGTCATGATCTCCTTCGAGCAGGCCCACTGCATGAACAGCCAGGCGGCGTCGATGTTCTTCGAGTATTTCGACAGGCCCAGGATCGAGCCGCCCTGGTGGCCGACATTCGGGATTTCGCCGAAGCCCGCATCAGCTGCACGCGGAGCGGCTTGCCGACATCGAGCGGATCGGATGCAGCGGCTCCCACAGGCCCTTGACCTTGGAATCGTCGGCATCGAGGCCGGGGAAGAACTCGTCCCAGCGATTGACGAGGGCGACCTGGCCCGACTGCATCATCTGGAACTGGCCGTCCCAGGTCGAGTGCAGTCGACTGCGGCCGGGGCGTTCTTCAGCATCTCCTGATACCACTGCAGACCGCGTGATGCCCGCTTCATCGTTGCCCTTGAACTTCTTGTCCTTGCCGAAGATCGAGCCGCCTTGGCCCCAGACGGCAGCTGGGTCCAGTCGCATTCGAGCGAATAGTGGCCCGACTTGGCCTGGAGGCCGGTGCCGAAGATGCCGTTGGCCTTCTCGGCCTCGGTGATCTGCTTTCACCGCCGGCGGTGAATTCGTCGAAATTGGTCGGCGGCTTGATGCCGTGCTTCTCCAGGATGTCCTTGCGGTACATGGTGATGAAGATCGGGATGTCGAAGGGAATGCCGACCCACTTGCCTTCATAGACGGCAAGGCCTTCGACCAGCGGCTTCGAGAAGTCGTCGAAGTCGAAGCCCGGCATGGCGAGATCGGGCTTGTCCTTGTAGTACTGGACGGGATCGATCGTGTCCTGCGCGAAGGTCGCAACCCAGGACTGGTCGAGATAGTAGACGTCATAGGTGCCGAGCTGGCCCTGGACGTCCTGCGTCGCCTTGGCGAGAACCTGCTCGAGCGGCACGATCTCGATTTCGACTTCGATGCCGGTGGCATCGGTGAACTCGCCCTTGATCTGGTTGAGGACGACGGTCGGCGGCGTTGCTTCCGAGGTGTAGCGGACCTTGGTGCCCTTGAACTGGCCGCCGACATCCTTCAGCCACTTGGTCATCTCTTCCGGCGTCTGCGCATAAGCGGCGGTGCCGATCAGGCGATGTCGCCGCGGAAGGCCGCGTGATTGCCGAGCAGGCCCGACGGCGAAGGCCGAGAAGCCAACGCCGGCCATGCCCATCTTGCGCAGGAAATCGCGCTTGGAAATGCGCCGCGCAGCGAAATCGCGCGCCGTATCGGCGATAAAAGTCTTCTTGTCGTGTTCTCTAAAGCTCATTTTAGTTCCTCCCATGGGTTGATCGTTCAGTCCTCGTCCGCAGTCCTCACTCTTTCAGGGATCCAAGAGTGAGGCCGCGGACCAGATGGCGTTGGACGAGCAGAATGAAGATGAAGCTCGGGCACGATGGCAGCCGTGCCGAGCGCCGAGATGAAGCCCCATTCCTAGCCCGTCGAGGTGACGAAAGTCGTGATCTTGACCGGCACCGTGCGAATGATCGGTGGTGAGGAACAGCGACAGCAGGAACTCGGTCCACGAGAAGATGAAGCACAGGACCGCCGCCGCCGCGACGCCGCCGCGCACCATCGGCAGCACCACCTTGCGGAAAGTCTGCCAGCGCGTGGCGCCGTCGATCATCGCCGCCTCGTCGACATCCTTGGGCACGTCGTCGAAGAAGGACTTCATCAGCAGCACGGCGATCGGCAGGTTCATCAGCGCATAAATCATCATGAGGCCGACATAGCCGAGGAAGAGATTGTCGGTGTCGCGCATGCCGGCGACCTTGTACATCGTCACCAGCGGCATGATGATCGCGATCGGCGGCATGAAGCGCTGGCCCAGCACCCAGTTGAGAAAGCCGTCGCGGCCCTTGAAGCGCCATGCGCGACAAGGCATAGGCCGCGAAGCACCGCGATCGACCATGGTGAGCGTCGTCGAGCCGATCGGCGACAATGATCGAATCGACGATGGTCTGGCGCGAGTCATAGGAGCTGGTGCCGCCGACGCCGAAGGTCGAGCCGCTTTCGATGGCGATCTCGGCGCGCGACCAGCCGAGCAGCACGACGGCATAGTTGATCAGCGTCGGAACGAAATCGAAGACGACGACCTCGTCCTTGTCGAAGATCGCACACATCGGCTTGATCGAGGTCAGCGCCCACCAGAACAGGGGGAACATGAAGATGGGCGACGACGAGAACGGCGGCGATGTCGCGCAAGATGCGATGTGGCGAAGGACTGTTCCATCAGAGCTTCACCCTGAAGATCTTCATGAACAAGGTCGAGGCGACGATCACCAGGATGAGGGTGATGCAGCGCAGAGCGTCGAGGCATAGGGAAAATCGCCGTTGGAAATAGATGCGCCCGGCATAGGACGTGAGCGTCTCGGTCGCGGTGCCCGGTCCTGAATCCGTCATCACCTTCACGTAGTCGAAGATGCGGAACAGATCGATGCCGCGGATCAGCACCGCGATGGCGATGACTTTCGACATCATCGGCAGGGTCAGCTTGAAGAAGGCCTGGATTGCCGTAGCACCATCGATGGCGGCCGCCTCGAAGGGCTCCTTCGGCAGCGAGCGCAGGCCCGCCAGCATGATCAGCACCATGAAGGGCGTCCATTGCCAGATATCGGCGAGCAGCACGCCGGCCAAGCGCCGTCGAGCTTGTGGCGAGGATCGGATACTGCGGCGACAGCAGCCCAGCCGCATAGAGGCGAGCGGCAGAGCACGCCGAAGGAGCCGTCGAGCATGAGCAGGAACATCATGGCGGTGACGGCGGGCGGCACCACCAGCGGCAAGGTCATCAGCGCGCGCAGTAGGCCATAACCCTTGCGGTCGGTATCGAGCAGAAGCGCTATGGCGAGGCCGAGCACCAGCTGAATGGCAAGGCGCAGTCGCCGGTGTAGAGGAACGTGCTTCCTATGGCGTTCCATACGCGCTCGTCGGCAAACGCCTTGGCCCAATTGTAGCTCGGGATCGAAGACAGTTGAAGCGCGTGACCGGATTGCGCTTGTGCAGTGAAAGCCACAGCGCATAGAGCAGCGGATAGATGCCGAAGATCATCATCAGCGCCGAGGCCGGCAGCAGCCACGGCAAAGGATGCTCGGAGGTGAGCCAGCGCCATTTGGGCAAGACCGAGCCCCGCCCGCTTGTGCGCCCGAGCACCGCCTCGCTCACGCCAAAACTCCGGCGAAAATGATCCTGGCTGCGAGCCGGGCCGTCATCTGCGCACCTCCCATCTCATCCGGCCATTTTGAACTTTTGTAATTTTGCCGGAACAAATGTTATTTGGCAGTAAACGCGGCAGCACGCGCGATGTCAATCGCCGATTTCGACGGCAGGGAAGACTGCCTCAATTCATGCAGTTAGCGATTCCCCGCAGGGCAAGCCGGCGCAAGTCCAGCGTCAATGAGATACTGGCGATTACTTCGAATTGTCATTGCCCTTCTTGGACTTGTCTTTCTTCGTTTTGCCTTTGCCCTTGCTCCTCTTCGGCTCATCGCGGCGCGCCGGGGCGATCACCGCCACCGCTTCGCCGGCTTTCAACTCGGCGGTCTGCTTGCCATAGGTCTTGAACCGCGCGAGCACCGTCTTCATCTGGGCGTCCGAGAGAATGACCGGCTTTCCGGCAAGGCTCGCCGTCCAATATTGCTGGCACAAAGTCTCGATCTCACCCGCGAGCCAGAGCGCTCTATCGAGATTGGGACCGAACGCGATCTGGCCGTGATTGGCGAGGAGGCAGGCGCTGCGGTCCTTCAGCGCGGCCAGCATCGTGTCGGACAGAGCCTCGGTGCCGAACTCGGCATAATCGCTCACCCGCAAGGTCGAGCCACCAGTCACGCCGATCATGTAGTGGAAGGGCGGGATGTCCTTGCGCAAGGTCGCCAGGGCCGTCGCATGGATCGAATGCGTATGCACGATGGCACCTGCCTCAGGCCGCGCCTTGAAGATATCCATATGCATGCGCCACTCGGTCGAAGGCAGGTATTTGCCGTAATAGCCACCGTCGAGGTCCATCTCGACAATGTGCTCTTCATCCATGAGGTCATAGGGAATTCCCGACGCGGTGATGAGGAAGCCGTCCTCGGTGCGGGCGCTGACATTGCCAGACGTGCCCTGGTTGATGCCCATCTCGTTCATTTTGCGGCACACCCAGATGATCTTCTTCTTCAGATCGGCAAGTTTCGACTTCGGCATTCATCACTCCATTGGCAAAAGCGCGCGGGACCCTACTGCCGGACCATTCAAACGTCCAGAAAATGCAACCAGGGAAGAACTTGACTTTCTTCCATATATGAGAAAACTTCCCATATATGGAAGGCACAGGAATCCTCAGCTCGTCGATTGACCGGCGCATCGCGCAACGCCTGAAGGATCTGCGCCTCGGTCGCGGCTGGTCGCTGGACGATCTCGCGGGACGCAGCGGCGTCAGCCGCGCCACCCTGTCGCGCCTGGAAAATTCCGCCATCAGCCCGACCACCGGCATGCTGAGCAAGCTCTGCGCCGCCTATGGCCTGACCATGTCGCGGCTCATGCATATGGCGGAAGGCGATTTTCCAGCTTTGGTACGCCGTGGATCGCAGGGGACGTGGAGTGATCCCGCTTTGGGATTCAAGCGGCGCGCCGTGTCGCCGCCGGCGCGCACGCTGGCGGGCGAGGTCATCGAAGGCGAGCTCGGCGCGGGCACGCGCATCGCCTACGATCATGTCCCGAAACCGGCGCTCGAGCATCACCTGCTGCTGCTCGAAGGCCAGCTTGAAATCACTGTCGGCGGAGAGATGCATGCGCTCAAGCCCGGCGACTGCTTGCGCTATCAGCTCTTCGGTCCAAGCGCCTTCGCGACGCCGAAGAAGACATCCGCCCGCTATCTCATCTTCATGGTGTAGAACATGTCATCGGCCATCACTTTCGCTCTGTTCGACGCGGATGACATCGCGGTCCATATCGCGGATCTGAGCGAGCTTACTCATGCCTGCGTACATGCAGGCGCCAGCATCGGTTTCATCGTCCCGCATTCCAGAATCGAGAGCGCCGATTTCTGGCGCGTCAAGGTTGCTCCGGCGGTGCGCGAGGGACGGCGACTGCTGCTCGTTTCCCGGCGCGATGGCCGCATCGCCGGATCGGTGCAGCTCGACCACGACACGCCGGCCAACCAGCCGCATCGCGCCGAGATCCGCAAATTGCTGGTCCATCCCGATTTCCGCCGTCAGGGCATCGCGCGTCAGTTGATGGCCGGGATCGAGCGTCATGCGGCCAGGCTCAAGCGCAGTCTCCTCACGCTCGACACCCGCACTGGCGACAGCGCCGAGGCGCTCTATCGCTCGCTCGGCTATCAGACGACCGGCATTATTCCGGACTATTGCCGCGATACTTCCACCACGCGGCTCGACGCTACGACAATCATGTACAAGAAGCTGCAGCTCTCGGCGATTGACGCTTAGGTGTTTTTCGGCTCACCTCTCCACTCGGAGAGGGACAATGGAAGAAGACCTGCGCGGCATTGCTGTTGTCGATGTCGGGGCAACCAACAGCAAGATCGTTCTGTTCAATTCTTCCGGCAAGATGCTGGCGGAGCGCAAGACGGCGAGCCGGCATGTTGCGGCGCCGCCTTATCCGCATCTCGATCCTGAGCCCCTCATCGCCTTCTGCGCCGAGCATCTGCCCGATCTCGACGGCATCATGCCGATCGATGTCGTCGTGCCCTCGGCCCACGGCGCTGCTATCGCATGTCTCGATGCGCAAGGCCATCTCGCTTTGCCGGTCATGGACTACATGGCCGAGCCGCCGCCCGACATCGTCGCCGCCTATCGCGAAAGCGAGCCGCCCTTCTCCGAAGTGTTCTGTCCGCTTCTGCCCATGGCGCTGACCCATGGCATGCAACTCTTTTGGCAACAGACTTCTTACCCGCAGGAATTCGCGCAGGTAAGGACGATCCTGCCCTGGATCCAGTATGTCGGCTACCTGTTGAGCGGCAATCCGGTCGTCGAGATCGCCTCCATGTCCTGCCAGTCGCAGCTCATGGATGTGCGCGACAACACATTCTCATCGCTCGCGCGATTGCATGGCTGGGACAAGCTCTTCGCGCCCTGGGCCAAGGCGTGGCAAGCGACGGGCTCGCTCACACCCCAGTTCCGCAATGATCAGTTTCGCGGTCGCGGCCGGGTGCTGGCCGGCATTCACGATTCGAGCGCCAATTATTTGCGCTATCTGGCGGGCGGCAGGAAGCATTTCACTCTGCTGTCGACGGGCACCTGGATCATCGGCTTCGACACCGACACCCAAATAGCCAAGCTCGACCCGACGCGCGACACGGTGACCAACACCGACATCTATGGAAAGCCGGTGGCCTGCTGCCGCTTCATGGGCGGACGCGAATATGAGGTCCTGTCGCACGGTGCCCCGGCGGAAGCGGCGAGCTTCGAGGCACTGGACAGCCTCATCGCGCAAGGGACCTTTGCTTTGCCGTCTTTCACCGATTTCAGGCGGGCCGATGCCCGGGACCGGCAACAAGGGGCTCGTCAAAGGGCCCGCACCCGCGGGTGAAGAGGAGCGCTCCACGCTCGCCGCCCTTTATTGCGCGCTGATGGTCGAGCGCTCGCTGGCGGCGGTGAAGTCCACAGGCGACATCATCGTCGATGGCCCCTTTGCCAAGAATCCGGTCTTCCTTTCGGCGCTCGCTTCCTTGCGCCGGCCGCAGACGGTGCTTGCCTCGCAGTTGCGCGACGGCACTACGGCGGGCGCCATGGTCCTGGCTCTGATGACGGAGAGCGGCGAGCTTCCGAAGCTGGGTCTCGATCTCGATGAAATCGCGCCGCTGCCGGCTTGCCCCCTCACCGACTATGCCAGCAAATGGCAGCAGATGACCGGGGAAGCAAACGGCGCGTAATTATGCCCGGTTCCCCTTGATGATGTCCGATGCCTTCTCCGCCATGGCGATGGTGGGCGCATTGGTGTTGGAGGAGACGAGCCGCGGCATGATCGAGCTGTCGCACAGGCGCAGGCCATCGATGCCGCGCACCCGCAAGCTTGCGGGCTCCACCACCGCCATCTCATCGACGCCCATCTTGCAGGTGCCGACCGGATGGTAGGCCGAACGCGCCACCTGACGGGCAAAACTCCGGTAATCGGCCTTCGTCCGGCACTCGGCGCCCGGGAGATACTGGCGCTCCACATATTTGCTGAAGACACGGGTGCGGCCGATCTCGCATGAGATCTCGATCGCGTCGGCGGCGCGCTCGAGATCGTAGGGCTCGGCGAAAGAATTGGGATCGACGATCGGCGGGTCGAGCGGGTTGCTGCTGCAAAGCGCGACCTGGCCGCGCGAGCGCGGGCGCAAATGGTATGAGTTGAGCGTCGCGCCATTGCCGCCCGGCACTGTGCCGACACCCTCCTCGACGCCGGCCCCGGGAAGGAAGTGGAATTGCAGGTCGGGCGATTTCTCGCGCCGATCGCTCCACCAGAAGGCGCCGCCTTCGACAAGAACTCGAGGCCACGGGACCCGATCGGGTCAGAAGATACTGGACTCCGGCGACGGCCTGCCAATGAAGCTTCTTGTATTTGTCGTAGGAGTGAGGACCATTGAGCTGCCAGACGATATCGCTCGCCATATGATCCTGCAGGTTCTGTCCCACGCCGGGCAGGTCATCATGCACCTTGATGCCGTGGCTCGTGAGATGCGCGGCAGGTCCGATCCCCGACAGCATCAGGAGCTTGGGCGACCCGATGGCGCCTGCGGTGAGAATCACATCGCGCTCGGCTTCGACGACGATTTCGCGTCCATTCTCGATGACGACGACGCCCTTCACACGGCCCTTCTCGATGACGAGCCGGGTGATGAAGGCTTGCGTCTTGACGGCAAGGTTTGGACGATGGCGCACCGGCTTCAGATAGCCGACCGCTGCGCTGCAGCGGCGCGCATGGCGGATCGTCATCTGATAGACGTTCACCCCTTCCTGGTGGCCGCCGTTGAAATCGGGATTGAAGGGCATGCCGAATTCCTGTGCGCCTTCGACAAAAGCCCGGGTCATGACATTGGGTTCCTTCAGCGTCGAGACGCCGAGCGGTCCGCCCTTGCCATGCATCTTGCCAATGAGCCGATCATTGTCTTCCGATTTCACGAAATAGGGCAGAAGCGCGGCCCATGACCAGCCGGCGCAGCCGTCCTCCTTGGCCCACCCGTCGTAATCTTCAGGCGCGCCTCGTGTGTAGACCTGCGCATTGATCGAGCTGCCGCCGCCCAGCACGCGTGCTTGCGGGTAGACCATCTCCCGGTTCCCGGCATGGCGCGCCGGCGCCGTCTGATAGCCCCAGGTCAAGGGCCCGCCGGTCATCTTGAAGAAGCCGCATGGCATGTGGATGTAAGGATTGCTGTCCGAGGGCCCCGCTTCGAGCAGAAGGACTCTCGCATCCGGCATCTCGCTCAGGCGCGCCGCCATCACGCACCCCGCCGAACCGCCGCCGACGATCACATAGTCATACATGAGAGGCACCCTTAGCCGCTGGGCCACAAGTAACCAAATGGTGCATTAATGGCAAGCGCCGCTTGCCTGGCTCGTCATGCCGCCCTTGAGCACCCTTGAGGCGGCCATGACGAGTGGGGAGCAAGCCTTCGCCGGCCCGCTTACAGGAAGCTGTAGGGATCGACGTCGACAGCGAGCCTGAGCGAGCCTGTCGTCTTCACTCCGGCAAGCCAGGCGCGCAGGAAAGCCTGGACATTGATGCCGCGCCGCGCCTTGACGAGATAGCGCCAGCGATAGAGGCCGCGCACCAGATGCAAGGGTGCTGGCGCCGGACCCAGCACATGCACGCCCTCCCCATAGGGCGCCAGAGGCTGCAATGACCGGGCGAAGCGCTCAGTCTCGTGCCCGTCGCGGCCCGATATGATGATGGCCGCGAGCTGGCCATAGGGCGGCAGCTCGGCACCTTCGCGCAAGCGCTTCTCCTCGGCGAGGAAGCCGTCGCGGTCGCCCCTGGCGAGCGCCTGCATCAAAGGGTGCTCCGGCCGATAGGTCTGTATGAGGGCCCGACCCGGCTTCTCGCCGCGCCCGGCGCGCCCCGCCACTTGCGCCATTTGCGCCCAGCTGCGCTCGCCGGCGCGCGGATCGCCCGAATCGAGCGCCAGATCCGCATCGACGACACCCACCAGAGTCAGATGCGGAAAGTGGTGGCCCTTGGCGAGGAGCTGCGTGCCGATGACGAGATTGTGCACGCCTTCGGCGACCTCGCGCAGCGCGTCCTTGAGCAAGCTGCCGCGCGCGAGATCGCTCGACAGGATCGCAAGCCGCGCATCGGCAAAACGCTGGGCGGCTTCCTCGGCAAGCCGCTCGACCCCTGGTCCGCAGGGCACGAGCTTGCCCGGCGTGCCGCATTTGGGGCATTCGGGCGGTATCGCTTGCGTATGGCCGCAATGATGGCACAGCAGCTGCTTGCGGAAACGGTGCTCGACCAGCGATGCCGCGCAATTAGGACAGTCGATGCGGTGGCCGCAGGCCCGGCAGAGCGTCAGAGGCGCATAGCCGCGGCGGTTCAGGAAGAGCAGCGCCTGATCGCCACTCTTCAGTGTTTCCTCGACCGCCTGCGCCAGAGGCTCTGACAGCCAGGACCCCGAGGACGGCGCCACCTGGCGCATGTCGAGAATGTGGCTTGGTGGCAGCTCTGACTCTCCATGGCGCGCATGGAGACGCACATGCCCGTAACGCTCGCGCTCGGCATTGACCAGGCTTTCAAGCGAGGGCGTCGCCGAGGAAAGGATGATGGGAAATTTGCCGAGCGCGCCATAGACGATCGCCATGTCGCGCGCATGATAGGGAACGCCGTCCTCTTGCTTGTAGGCGCCCTCATGCTCCTCATCGACGACGATGAGCCCGAGCTTGGCCCAGGGCAGGAATAGGGCCGAGCGCGCGCCGACGACAATCTGGGCCGTTCCTTCCGCTATAGCGCGCCAGGTGCGTTCACGCTCGCGCGGCCGCATGCCGGAATGCCACTGCGCCGGTTCAGCACCGAAACGGCGTTCGACGCGTTGGATGAACTGCTGGGTGAGCGCGATCTCAGGCAGCAGCAGGAGCACCTGGCGGCCGGAAGCGAAGGCTGCCGCCATGGCCTCGAAATAGACTTCCGTCTTGCCGGAACCGGTGACGCCATCGAGCAGCATGACCTTGTGGCCGCGCTGGGTCACCGTCGCGCGCAATTGCTGCGCGGCTTCTTCCTGATCGCGCGAGAGAGCAAGCCTGGCCGCGGCGGGATCGGGGTTCACGAAAGCACGATGCGA
This sequence comes from uncultured Alphaproteobacteria bacterium, assembly GCA_963841765.1. Taxonomy (GTDB): domain Bacteria; phylum Pseudomonadota; class Alphaproteobacteria; order Rhizobiales; family Aestuariivirgaceae; genus Taklimakanibacter. Next base: position 89,050 of record CAWJDZ010000016.1, on the reverse strand, counting down.
AGGCAAGGCGACGGCTTCGAGCGCTCCGATTGCAGCCAGCGCCTTGATGACCGACGTGCCGACGCCGGCGAGCTCCGCCAGCTCGGATGCCTTGAGCGCCGGACCTTCGCGCGCGATGTCGAGGACGCGGGCGCGCTGCGCGGTGAGCTTGTCCGGGGAATGGGAGCCGATGCGATAGGCGATTTCTGTTCTCGCTTCACCGAAGGCGCCGGGCGCCCTGAGGCAGGACCTGAGCACATTGCCGACGGGCTCGAGATAGTAGTTCGCCACCCAGTCGATGAAGGCGCGATGCGTGTCGCCGAGCGCCGGCATGTCGAATTTCTGCACGATCTCGCGCAAGCTTTTGGTTCCGCCGTCGCCCGATCCCACACTCCACACGCAGCCGAGATAGGATCGGGGGCCGAGCGGCACTTCGACATAGTCGCCTTGCGCCACGGTGAGACCGTCCGGCACCGCATAAGTATAGGCGCTGGCAAGCGCCAGTGGCAGCAGCACCTCGGCGGTTTTCGGGGAATCGGCAGGCATCAGGCGAAGCCTTGCGCCAACTGCCGCATACGGACAAGCCCATGGCGAAAACGCCGCGTAAAGCTTATATCACCCGCCCATGAAGCACGTCGCTCCCGCCATCGACGAGCCGCTATGGCGCGAGATCGCCTATGGTGATCCCGTCCTGATGCTGCGCCGGTTCGCCGGATGCCGGGAACTGACTTTCCTCGACAGCGCGCTCCAGCAAGGCGAGCTTGGCCGCTACTCCTACATCGCCGCCGATCCTTTCGAGACCTTTGCCGTTGCGGAAGGTGAAGGTGGACACGCCACCCTCGCCCGCCTCGACCGGCGCCTCGAGAGCTGGCAGCTCCAGCGCGTTTCTGGACTGCCGCCTTTCCAGGGCGGCTTTGCAGGCTATATCGCCTATGAATTCGCGCGGCTGCTCGAGCCTCATGTCATGGCGAAGACGCCGCCCCCCGACATTCCGCCGATCAGTCTGCATGCCTATGACACGATCGTCGCCTTCGACAACCAGACGAAGCAATCCTGGATCATCGCGACCGGCTTTCCTGAAACCGAGCTCAAAGCGCGCATCATGCGCGCCGAGGAGCGCCTGGCCGAATTCGAATCCCTCTGCCTCGCTCCACTTCGCGAGCTCTCTGGCGATCGCGTGATCGAGAACTGGCAGTCGAATTTCACGCGTGAGGCCTATGAGTCAGCGGTCCAGCGCACCATCGACTATGTCCTCGCCGGAGATATCTTCCAGGCCAACATATCGCAGCGTTTCACCGCCGCGCTCCCGGCGGAGTTCAATCCGCTCCGTCACTATCTCGCCTTGCGCGATCGCAATCCGGCAACCTTCGGCGCCTTTCTCGATTATGGCGCGATCAAAATCGCCTCGAGCTCGCCCGAGCGCTTGATCGGCTTCGACGGCATCACGGCCGAAGCCCGTCCGATCAAAGGCACCAGGCGGCGCGATCCGGATGCGAGCATCGATGCCGAGCTCAAGGCCGAGCTTCTCGCCAGCCGCAAAGACCGCGCCGAGAATGTAATGATCGTCGATCTTTTGCGCAACGATCTGTCGCGCGTCTCGGAGCCGGGATCCGTGCAAGTGCCGGTGCTGTGCGGCCTCGAATCCTATGCTTCCGTGCATCATCTGACATCCGTCGTCACCGGCACACTGGCGCGCGGCAAGAGCCGCGGCGATCTCATTGGCGCCTGTTTCCCGGGCGGCTCGATCACTGGCGCGCCCAAGATTCGCGCCCAGGAGATTATTGCCGAGATAGAGCAGGTGCCGCGCAACATCTATTGCGGCTCGATCGGCTTTCTCAGTTTCACCGGCCATATGGACCTCAACATCGCCATCCGTACCGTGCTCATCCATGAGGGGCGCGCTTCGTTCCAGGGCGGCGGCGGCATCACTGCGAAATCGATACCCGTCGATGAGTATGAAGAAACTCTGGCGAAGGTGAACCGCATCGCACAAAGCTTTGCGAGGTTGCGGTGATTCTCGTCATCGACAACTACAATTCCTTCGTCCACAACGTGACGCGCTATTTGCGCGAATTGGGGGCCGAAGCAAAAGTCAAGCGCAATGATGCGCTCTCGGCCGATGCCATCGATCGCGAAATCGAGGGCATCGTAATTTCGCCCGGCCCCTGCACGCCCCATGAAGCCGGCATCTCGCTCGATATCGTGCGCAAGCTTTCAGGGACCATCCCAATTCTCGGCATCTGTCTCGGCCATCAATGCATTGGTGAAGCTTTCGGCGGCAAGATCGCCCGCGCGAAACGGCCGATGCATGGTGAGGCATCGGCCATTCGCCACGAGGGCGCAGGTGTCCTTGCCGGCCTTCCGGATGGCTTCAATGCCGGGCGGTATCACTCGCTCATCGTCGAACTCGAGGGCGACGAGCCGCTCACCGTGACTGCGCGCTCGGAAGATGGCGAGATCATGGGCCTCGAACACAAAGCCCATCCAACCTTCGGCGTGCAGTTCCATCCTGAATTGGTGCTCACCGAGCATGGCTACGACATCTTGCGCAATTTCCTGAAGAGGACGCGGTGAGCGCGACCCTGTGGTTCAATGGCGCGCTTGTCAGAGAACCGCTCGCCATCGCTGCTTCGGAGCGCGGGCTCCTGCTGGGTGACGGCATTTTCGAGACCATCGCCGTCTTCAACCGCGTGAATGTCTGGCTCGAGGACCATCTTGACCGGCTGATGGCGGGAGCGGTGGCGCTCGGCCTGCCGGCCGACCGCCGTGCCATCAGAGAAGCCATTGACGAAGTCTTGCAGGCAGCACCCGCTGCGCATGGCATTCTGCGCATCACTTTGACGCGCGGACCTGGTCACCGCGGTCTCGCGGCAGAGGCGACACAGCCCAGTCTTCTCATCGCGCTCGGACCTTGGACGGGCAGGATGCTTTTCGCCCCGGCGATGCTGTCAACCTCATCGATCAGACGCAATGAGACATCGCCCGCTTCACGGCTCAAGACGCTCTCTTACATCGACAATATCATCGCGGCGCGCGAGGCAGCCGCGATCCATTGCGATGACGCACTCTTTCTCAACAACCAGGGCCGCGTGGCCTCGACGACCATCGCCAATATCTTCGTCCTGCGCGACGGCTGGATCGCCACCCCTCGCACCAGCGATGGCGTGATCGCCGGCATCGCGCGCAAGAAGCTTCTGGGGCTCGCGAAGGCCGACGAGAGACCGGTCACGCCGCAGGAACTGCTCGATGCCGAAGCGATTTTCCTGACGAACAGCTTGCGCCTGATCCGTCCGGTGCATTCAATCGACGGCCGGCCGCTTGGTCGCAATGACGCAGCGCTCACCCGGCTGTTCGACACACTGTGCCGCATGATTGCCGAGGAAACCGGGATCGATCCACGCGAAGTCGACGCGCTTTGATCTTGTCAGGCCATGGCGTGAGGACTAGGTTCCCCCTGACAATCGCTCAGGAAACGCCATCATGAAATTCTTCGTCGATACCGCCGAAATCAAGGAAATCAAGGAGCTTGCCGCGACCGGTCTTCTTGATGGCGTGACCACCAATCCTTCTCTCGTCGCCAAATCCGGCCGCGATTTCAAAGAGGTGATCGCCGAGATCTGCAAAGCTGTCGAAGGTCCGGTCTCGGCCGAAGTCACCGCGCTCGACGCCGACACCATGATCGAGGAGGGGAAGAAGCTTAGCAAAATTGCCAAAAATGTCGCGGTCAAGGTGCCGCTCACCCTTGATGGGCTCAAGGCCTGCCGCACGCTGAGCCAGGCCGGCACCATGGTGAATGTGACGCTGTGCTTCAGCGCCAACCAGGCGCTCCTCGCGGCCAAATCGGGCGCCACCTTCATTTCGCCCTTCATCGGGCGTCTCGACGATATCAATATCGACGGCATGGAGCTCATTCGCGAGATCCGCCAGATCTACGACAATTACGACTTCACCACCGAGATCCTGGCCGCCTCGATCCGCAGCGCCAATCACGTGAAGGAATCAGCCCTTGCCGGCGCCGATGTCGTGACCGTGCCGCCGGCGGTGCTGAAGGGGCTGGTCAAGCATCCCCTCACCGACAAGGGCATCGAGTCCTTCCTCGCCGATTGGAAGAAGACCGGCCAGACGATCTGAACTTTCGATCAACCTTTCGGCTATAATCTTTCGCCATGGCCGCAACGCCCGATCTCGAGCTCTTCCATGCCGCGCCGGAAACGGCCAAGACGGTCGCGGCGTGGCTCGCCTATTTCAAGACCGAGCGGCGCTCCCCCGAGCATACGCTTGCCGCCTATGGCCGCGACATCACCCAGTTCATGGCGTTTCTTGCCGATCATCTGGGCGACGCACCGACGCTTGCCGATCTCGCCAATCTCACGCCTTCCGATTTCCGCGCCTTCCTGGCGCGACGGCGCAACATTGGCAGCGGCAGCCGCACCCTCGCGCGCCAGCTTTCCGCCATTCGCAGCTATTTCCGTTTCCTTGAGCGGCGCAAGATCCTGAGCAACGCCACCTTGAGCGTGCTGCGCGCTCCCAAGATCCCACATGCCGTGCCGAAGCCGGTGACCCCTCAGGCGGCGCGGGAGCTCATCAAAGCCGACACCCTGAGCGGTGAAGAGACCCCGGCCTGGGTGGTCGCGCGTGATGCCGCCGTGCTCACTTTGCTCTATGGCTGCGGCCTGCGCATTTCCGAAGCCCTGGGGCTGACGCCGCAAGCGGTGCGCAATGATCCCCTGACCATCATCGGCAAAGGCGGCAAGGCCCGCATCGTACCGGTCCTGCCCGTGGCGCGACAGGCGATCGAGCGGTATCTCGATCTTTGCCCGCTGCCGCTCGATTCACGCGCGCCGATGTTCCGCGGCATAAAAGGCGGTCCGCTCAATGCCCGCAACATCCAGCTCCTGATCGCGCGGTTGCGCGGCGCCTTGGGACTTCCCGAAAGTGCCACACCCCATGCCTTGCGCCATTCCTTCGCCAGCCATTTGCTGGCCGGCGGTGCGGATCTGCGCACCATCCAGGAACTCCTGGGGCATTCCTCCCTTTCGACGACGCAGGTCTATACAGAGATCGACACGTCGCATCTTCTCGCGCAATATGCCAAGGCGCATCCGCGCGCTTGATACTCCGATCTCTCGCCCTCACGCCTGAAATGCCCGTCACGCCTGATCCCGTCTATTCCGACACAGAACTGCCAAAGCATACCGCGGTCGCCATCATTGGCGGCGGCATTATCGGCACGATGACCGCGCTCGAGCTCGCTGAACGCGGCGTCGATGTGACGCTGATCGAGAAAGGCGTCATCGCCGGCGAGCAGTCGAGCCGCAATTGGGGCTGGTGTCGGCAAGCGAACCGCGACATGCGGGAGATTCCGCTGATCCTCGTCGGGCTCGATGCCTGGCGCGGGATGAATGAGCGCATCGGTGCCGAGACCGGCTTTCGCCAATGCGGCATCATCTATCTCTGCGAGACCGATGAGGAACTGGCGGCGCGCGAGAAATGGCATGAGCAGAATGCCCGGCCCTTCAATCTCGCGACCCGCATCGTCTCGGGCGCGGAAGCAACGGAGCTTCAGCCAGGCTCCACTCGGCTGTGGAAAGGCGCACTCTACTCCTATGCCGACGGTCGCGCCGAGCCCTTCATCGCCACGCCCGCCATCGCCCATGGCGCCCGCAACAAGGGAGCGAAGATCCTCACCCACTGCGCCGTGCGCGGACTGGAGACGTCAGGCGGCAAGATTTCGGCCGTCGTCACCGAAAAGGGCCGCATCGCCTGCGACACTGTCGTCCTTGCGGGCGGCGCCTGGTCGCGCCGCTTCCTCGGCAATCTCGGCATCCAATTCCCGCAATTGACCGTCGTGAATTCCGTCATGCGCACGAAGCCGATCGCTACCCCGCTCGGGCACTCCTGCTCGGCCGGAAAATTCGCTCTGAGCAAGCGCCAGGATGGCGGCTATACGATCGCCCGTCGCCATCTGTCGGTGGCCGATATCACGCCGGATTCCTTCCGCCTGTTCCGCGAATTCCTTCCCGCCCTCAGGGTGGACTGGAATGGCTTGCGCCTGAGACTGGGCAAGCGCTTCCTCGACGAGGCAAGGCTTAAGCGCAAATGGTCGCTCGATGAAACCTCGCCCTTCGAAGAGGTGCGCATTCTTGATCCCGAGCCCGTCGCCTCGATCCTCGATGAGGCGGCAGCAAGTCTTAAGGACTACTATCCGGTCTTTCGCGATATGGAGATTGCCGAGCGCTGGGCGGGCGTCATCGACGCGACGCCTGACGCCGTGCCGGTTATATCGCCCGTCGCAAAGCTTCCCGGATTGTTCCTCGCTTCGGGTTTTTCCGGCCATGGCTTCGGGCTCGGACCTGGCGCCGGCAAGCTCATGGCCGACCTCGTCACGGGGTCGACACCTTGCGTCGATCCCGAGCCCTTTCGCTATTCGCGCTATTTCGACGGCACCAATCCGCAGCCGACGACGGGGCTGTGATCATACTATATCGTTGATTCATCTCCGACAGGAGCGGATGGACGAAGCTTAATGTGGCGAGCAAGGGCCTCAACCACGAAATTGTCGATAAACCGCACCGATTCTCCCGAAATGTGAGCTTTCTCACAGCCATCCGGCGGCTTTTGGCAAATAACATGAGACATTGAGGTGCCTAAAGCAGCCGACTGGAGAATCAAGGACGATCGAATTTTCAGCTTCGCCCCATTGATTCCCAGCGATTCACGATGAGGAACACAATGTGCAGATACATTGCCTTTGCAGCACTTTGCCTGGCAGCTACTTCCGCACAGGCTGGTGAACTTGCCCCCTACCAGGCAGCAAGCATCGAACTCGGGAGCATCCGTGGCGTTGCCTACTACACCGAGGTACCGGGAGGCGACAGAGTAGTGACCACGCTCACAGATGGCGAGGCGGGCTTGCCCGTGCGCTTCGAGGTGACGCTGTCCGACAACCAGAGTTTAACCATCTCGGTGCCGGGCAAGCTTGGAGAGCCGGGCCAAGCGCTCGAAATTTCGCGTACCGGCGACAAGCTCGTTGTCTCAACCCCACAAAGCGCTGACGAAGCGCTCGCTGCTACGAGCCCGCAAGCCGTCAGCGACTGATCGAGGCAAGGGATGGCTTTGGCTCCACATGGGCGCCGCGCCGGTCAACTGGTTCTGGCGTCGGCCGTCATGTTGAGCCTCGCGGCAACTTCGCAGGATGAGGCACTCGCCGGCAAGTTCTACCGCGTGGTCGGGGGCAAGGTCGATCAGCAGACCTATAACGGCTTCCGGCGCTATCATGCGGGTTGCAATCACTGCCACGGGCCGGACGGTATGGGCACGACGTTCGGCCCTTCTCTTATCGAGGGATTACCCGATATCGAAGCGTTCCGGCGCATCGTGCGCGATGGCATATTCAAAGGAAATTCAGCCATGAAGGGTTACGCCGGTGACCCCAACGTTGCTCCCTACATCGACGACATCTATGCGTACCTCCAGGCGCGCGCCGATGGCGCGCTCGGCCGCGGCCGGCCAACCAGACTGGGGCAATAGTGTGGTGGTCATCTCCCACGCCGCGCGCCTGGCCCACCGCTGGCGAGCTCGCTCAGGCCCTTGCTGGTCTAAAGCAGCATCCGGCGGTCGATCCCGAACCTTCCGTTACGCGCGCTCTTTCGACGGTACCAACGACGGGATTTTGAGCTCGAACGTTCCTTTCATCTGTCACCCCGACGAAAGTCGGGGCCTATTAAACTCTCTCACGCTGCGCAGCAGGTGGACGATTCCGCAACCCAAGCGCCGCACATTTTCTCAAAGAGGTCACGCCAAGTCGGGTTGAGCCTCTCGATCAATTCAATCTTCCAGTTCCGGCGCACTCTTTCAGCTGTTTTTCGCGTTTGATGGCGTCTTCCATGGATCCGAGGAATGCTCGCGCGGAACGAATTTATTGGGCCCCGGCTTTTCGCCGGGGTGACGAAATTAACGAGTGCGAACGACGTATGCTACGAATGTATCGCGCGTCCAGCCACAGCGAGCGCCGCTTCCTTGACCGCCTCGGCGAGTGTGGGATGCGCATGGCAGGTGCGCGCGAGATCTTCCGCCGAACCGCCGAATTCCATCAGCACCGCGACTTCATGGATGAGCTCGCCCGCCTGCGGTCCCAATATATGGGCGCCGAGCACGCGATCGGTCTTGGCGTCGGCGAGAATCTTCACGAAGCCGTCGGTGGTCTGATTGGCCTTGGCCCGGCCATTGGCGAGGAACAGGAACTTGCCCGCTTTGTAGTCGATGGCAGCGGCCTTGAGCTCTTCCTCGGTCTTGCCGACCTGGGCGATCTCGGGCGAGGTGTAGACGACGCTCGGGATGACGTCATAGTTCACGTGACCCGCCTGGCCGGCGAGCAGTTCGGCGAGCGCCACGCCTTCATCCTCCCCCTTATGGGCCAGCATGGGACCGCGAATGACATCGCCGATGGCATGGATGCCGGAAACATTCGTCTCGAAATGCGGACCCACTTCGACCCGACCCTTGGCGTCGCGCTTGACCCCCACTTCATCGAGGCCGAGCCCTTGCGTGAAGGGAACGCGCCCGATGGCAAGCAGAACCGTATCGGCCTCGATCGTCTCAGCCGCGCCGCCTGCCGCCGGCTCGACGTTGAGCTTGACCTTTGACTTGGTCTTCTCGGCGCCTGTCACCTTGCTCGCAAGCTTGAAGACAAAGCCCTGCTTGGTGAGGAGACGCTGAAAAGCCTTTGCCGCTTCGAGATCCATGCCGGGCAGGATGCGGTCGAGATACTCGATCACCGTCACCTTGGCGCCGAGCCGCGCCCAGACCGAGCCGAGCTCGAGACCAATCACGCCGGCGCCGATCACCACGAGGCTCTCCGGCACTTTCTCGAGCGCGAGCGCGCCGGTCGAGGAGACGATCTGCTTTTCATCGATCTCGACGCCTTTGAGACCGGCCACGTCCGAGCCCGTGGCGATGACGATGTTCTTGGTCTCGACGATGTCCTTGCCGTCGATCTCAATCTTGCCGGGACCGAGGATCTTGGCCGTGCCGCGGATGGGCGTGATCTTGTTCTTCTTGAACAGGAAGTCGATGCCCTTGGTGTTGCCGTCGATCGCCTCCTGCTTGAATTTCAGCATCTGGCCGAGATCGAGCGACGGCGTGACACCGATGCCCATCTTGGCGAAGGAATGCCCGGCTTCGGCGAAAAGCTCGGAAGCATGCAACAGTGCCTTGGACGGGATGCAGCCGACATTGAGGCACGTGCCGCCATGCGTGGCGCGCTTCTCGATCACCGCCACTTTCATGCCGAGCTGGGCGGCGCGGATGGCACACACATAGCCGGCAGGTCCGGTGCCGATGATGGTGACGTCGAAGGGGTCCGCCATTCTACGCTGCCTTTCTAATTGTCCTCACCCTGAGGTGCGACCCCGGCCTTGCGCCGGGGGAGCCTCGAAGGGCGTGTTGCAGCACTCTCGCTTTATCCTGACGGATGCTTCGAGGGCCGCTTCGCGGCCACCTCAGCAGGAGGGTGCTGGGAGAGTGACTCATCAAGAATTTGCCGGCTTTAAAGATCGAGCAGTGCGCGTTGCGGGTCCTCGAGCCCTTCCTTGACGCGCACCAGGAAGGTGACGGCTTCTTTGCCGTCGACGATGCGATGATCGTAGGACAAGGCGAGATACATCATCGGACGGATCAGCACCTGGCCGCCGACCGCCATCGGCCGCTCCTGGATCTTGTGCATGCCGAGAATGCCCGATTGCGGCGCATTGAGTATGGGCGTCGACATCAGCGAGCCATAGACGCCGCCATTCGAGATGGTGAAGGTTCCGCCCTGCATCTCGGCGATCTGCAATTGACCGTCGCGTGCCCGCTTGCCGAAGTCGTTGATCGTCTTCTCGATCTGGGCGAAGGACAGATGATCGGCATCGCGCACCACCGGCACGACCAGGCCTTTCTCGGTGCCGACCGCGACGCCGATGTGATAGTAGTTCTTGTAGACGATGTCCTCGCCGTCGATCTCGGCATTGACAGCCGGAATCTCCTTCAGCGCGTGAATCACCGCCTTCACGAAGAAGCTCATGAAGCCGAGCTTCACGCCATGCTTCTTCTCGAACACTTCCTTGTATTGGTTGCGCAGCGCCATGACATGCGTCATGTCCACCTCGTTGAAGGTGGTGAGCATGGCGGCGGTATTCTGCGCATCCTTCAGGCGGCGCGCGATGGTCTGGCGCAGCCTCGACATGCGCACGCGCTCCTCGCGCTCGGCATCGGTCTGCGGGCGAAGGCGCCCTTGAGTACCGCGGGCTGGGCTGGCGCTGCGGGCGGCAGTTGGAACGCAGGCGGCGGCGTCGGCTTGGTGATCTCGGCCAGGACATCCCCCTTGGTGAGGCGGCCATCCTTGCCGCTGCCGGCGATCGATCGCCGGGATCGAGCTTGTTCTCTTCGACGATCTTGCGCACCGCGGGCGACAGCGGCTTGGCCTCGCCGCTCGCGGCAGCCGCTGGCTGAGGCTCGGCCGCCTTCTTCGGCTCTTCGGCTTTTGCGGGCCTTGCCTCCGCCCTGGGCGCTGCGGCAGCACCCGCCCCGCCTTCCTCGATGGCGCCAAGGAGCGCGCCGACATTCACGGTCTGCCCGGGTTGCGCTGCGATCGATGACAGGACGCCTCGCGGCCGGCGCCGGCACTTCCACCGTCACCTTGTCGGTCTCGAGCTCGACCAACGGCTCGTCCACCTTCACCGCATCGCCTTCCGCCTTGAACCATTTGCCGATCGTCGCTTCGGTGACCGATTCACCGAGCTGCGGGACGCGGATTTCCTTTGCCATGAGCCTGCCCTATGTTTCCCGTCGTTAGCTCGGAACGCGAGCGCCTCGTCGAGAAGCGTTTTCAGTTCCTTTTGATGCTTGCTCATCAGGCCCGTCGCGGTGGCGGCCGACGCGCCGCGCGCCCGGCATAGCGCGGCCGCCTGTGCTGGGCGCTGATGAAGTCGAGAGCGCGCTCGATGCCGGGCTGGACGAAGGTCCAGGCGCCCATGTTGTGCGGCTCTTCCTGGCACCAGACCATCTCCGCCTGCCTGAAGCGGCCGAGCTCCTGGATGAGCGCCTTGTGCGGCCAGGGATAGAGCTGCTCGAAGCGCAGAGATAGACGTCCTTGATCCCGCGCTTCTCGCGTTCCTCGTAGAGATCGTAATAGACCTTGCCCGAGCACATCACCACGCGCCGGATCTGGTCATCGGCAACGAGGCCCCCGCCATATTGCGCATCATCCCACAACAGCCGGTGGAAATTGGTCGTCGGATCCCATTTCGGCGAGCGTCGAGATCACCCGCTTGTGGCGGAGCAGCGACTTCGGCGTCATCAGGATGAGCGGCTTGCGGATGTCGCGCTTGAGCTGGCGCCTCAGGATGTGGAAGTAGTTGGCGGGCGTCGTGCAGTTCGCCACTTGCATATTGTCCTCGGCGCACATCTGCAGATAGCGCTCGAGCCGGGCCGATGAATGCTCCGGTCCCTGCCCTTCATAACCATGCGGCAGGAGGCAGACGAGGCCCGACATGCGCAGCCATTTGCGCTCGCCCGATGAAAGGAACTGGTCGAACACGACCTGCGCGCCATTGGCGAAGTCGCCGAACTGCGCTTCCCACAGCACCAGCGTGTTGGGCTCGGCCAGCGAATAGCCATATTCGAAGCCGAGCACCGCTTCTTCCGACAGCATCGAGTTGATCACATTGATCCTGACCGTCTGATGCTTGACGAGGTGATTGAGCGGCGTGAACCGCTTCTCGGTCTCCTGGTCGACCAGCACCGCATGGCGCTGCGAGAAGGTGCCGCGCTGCACGTCCTGGCCCGAAAGTCTGACCGGGAATCCTTCCTGGAGCAAAGTGCCGAAAGCGAGCTGCTCGGCCATCGCCCAGTCGATGCCCTGGCCTTCCTCGATCGTCTTGCGCCTGGCATCGAGGACGCGCTGCAAGGTGCGATGCGGCTTGAAGCTCTTCGGCACCTTGGTGAGCTTGAGGCCGATCTCGTTGAGCTTTTCCAGGTCATAGCCGGTCTGGCCGCGGCGCGGATCGTCATGATCCCTGGCGTAGCTCAGATGCGACCAGCGTCCGTCGAGCCAGTCGGCCTTGTTGGCGCGGTAGGATTCGGACGCCGAGAAATCATCGTCGAGCCGCTTGCGGTAGTCGGCCTTCATCGCCTCGAACTGATCGGCCGTGATGACGCCATTGTCGACCAGCCGCTTGCCGTAGAGCGCCACCACCGTCTGATGCGCCGCGATCCGCTTGTACATCAGGGGCTGGGTGAAGGACGGCTCGTCCGTTTCATTGTGGCCGAAACGGCGGTAGCAGAACATGTCGATGACCACCGGCTTCCTGAATTTCTGCCGGAACTCGATGGCGATCTTGGCGGCGAACACCACCGCTTCCGGATCATCGCCATTCACATGGAAGATCGGCGCTTCGATCATCTTGGCGACATCCGATGGATAGGGCGAGGAGCGCGCCCACAGCGGGCTCGTGGTGAAGCCGATCTGGTTGTTGACGATGAAATGGATCGAGCCGCCGGAGCGATGGCCCCTGAGGCCCGGACAGCCCGAAGCATTCCGCCACCACGCCCTGGCCGGCAAAAGCCGCATCGCCATGGATGAGGAGCGGCAGCACGCTGGTGCGCTCTTTGTCGCCGCGCTGGTCCTGCTTGGCGCGCGCCTTGCCCAGCACCACCGGATCGACGATCTCGAGATGCGAGGGATTGGCGGTGAGCGAGAGATGCACGCGTGTTGCCGTCGAATGCACGGTCCGATGACGAGCCCAGGTGATATTTGACGTCGCCCGAGCCTTCCACCTCGTCGGGCGTCGAGGATCCGCCCTTGAATTCGTGGAAGATCGCCGAGAACGGCTTCTTCATCAGATTGGCGAGCACGTTGAGACGGCCGCGATGCGCCATGCCGAGCACGATCTCCCTCAGACCGAGCTGGCCGCCACGCTTCACGATCTGCTCCAGAGCCGGAATCATCGATTCGCCGCCGTCGAGCCCGAAACGCTTGGTGCCGGTATATTTCACATTGAGGAAATGCTCGAAGCCTTCCGCGGCGATGAGCCTGTTGAGGATGGCGGCCTTGCCCTCGGGCGTGAAGGAGATCTCCTTGTCCGGTCCTTCGATGCGCTCCTGGATCCAGGCCTTCTGGTCGGGATCGGAGATATGCATGAATTCGACGCCGAGCGTATTGCAATAGGTGCGCTGCAGGATGTCGACCATTTGCCGGATCGTGGCCTGCTCGAGCCCCAGCACCTGGTCGATGAAGATCGGCCGGTCGAGATCGGCGTCGGTGAAGCCGTAGGATCTGGGATCGAGCTCGGGCTGCGGCACCGGCTCGCGCAATTTGAGCGGGTCGAGATCGGCGGCGAGATGGCCGCGCATGCGATAGGCGCGGATCATCATCAGCGCGCGCACCGAATCCATCGTCGCCTTGCGCACTTCCTCGATCGAAAGCGTCTGGCCCTTGTCCTTGGCCTTGGCGGCGATCTTGGCACCGACCTGCGCTTCGGCTGCCGGCCAGTTGCTGTCGAAAGCCGAGATCAGCTCGCCATTTTGCGCCGGCGGCCAGTCGGGCCTGGCCCAGGACGGTCCCTTGAGCTGCTTCCTGGCCGCATCCTTGTCATCGGCGAGCGTTGCGAAGAACTGCCGCCAGGCCGGATCGACACTCGCCGGATTGTCGAGGAATTTGGTGTAGAGCTGCTCGATGAACTGGGCGTTGCCGCCATAAAGGAAGGAAGTTTGTTCGAACGCGGTCGTCAGATCAGTCTTGTTCATTTCCGTCAAGAACCGGGAACGCTGTCCGGCCCTCCCTATGTCAACATAGAACGCATCAATTGCCTTTCAAGACACGCTTTAATGTCTTTCCGAGGGCAGCGGGGGAATCCGAAATGGCGATGCCGGCTCGCTTCATCGCTTCGATCTTCGTTTCGGCCTTGCCTTTGCCGCCGGAGATGATGGCACCGGCATGGCCCATGCGCCGTCCGGGCGGCGCGGTGCGCCCGGCAATGAAGCCGACCATGGGCTTCTTGCACTTTCGACGTGCGGATGAACTCCGCCGCGTCTTCTTCGGCGGAGCCGCCGATCTCGCCGATCATGATGATCGATTGCGTCTTGGGATCGGCCAGGAACATCTCGAGCACATCGATGAACTCCGTGCCCTTGACGGGATCGCCGCCGATGCCGACCGCAGTCGTCTGGCCGAGGCCCTCCTGCGTCGTCTGGAAAACTGCTTCGTAAGTCAGGGTCCCTGAGCGCGATACGATGCCGACCGAGCCCTTTTTGAAGATGTTGCCCGGCATGATTCCGATCTTGCATTCATCGGGCGTCAGGACGCCCGGGCAATTGGGCCCGATGAGACGCGACTTCGAGCCCGAGAGCGCCCGCTTCACCTTGACCATGTCCATCACTGGAATTCCCTCGGTGATGCAGACGATGAGCGGTATTCCGGCCTCGATCGCTTCCGCGATCGCGTCCGCCGCGAAAGCAGGCGGCACATAAACCACGCTCGCATCCGCTCCCGTCGCGGCCCGCGCCTCGACGACCGTGTCATAGACGGGAAGGCCGACATGGGTGATGCCGCCCTTGCCCGGCGTCACGCCCGCCACCATCTTCGTGCCATAGGCGATCGCCTGCTCGGTGTGGAACGTCCCGTTGTTGCCGGTGATGCCCTGGCAGATGACCTTGGTATTCTTGCCAATCAGGATGGACATTCTGCTTCCTAAAGCCGCTTGAGATCAGTGACGGTGAGATCGCTTTGAGCGTTCCCGGTATTGAGCGTCGTCTTGGGCTCGAACATCAGGACGACCGGCTCACTTGTGAGCGAGCGCGGCCGGTGCTCGACGCCTTTCGGCACGACGATGAAATCATTCTCACCGAGCTCGACCGAGCCGTCGCGGAAATCGATGGCGATGCGGCCGCGCAGAACGAGGAAAGCCTCGTCCTCCTTCTCATGCGCATGCCAGTCAAAGACTTCGCCGAATTTGGCGACCTTGGCCTGCGCGTCATTCACATCGCCGACGATATGCGGATCGAAGACCTTGCTGATCTTGCGGTCGGCCGCTTCGAGGAGATTGATCGCGCGTGGAGGCATTATTGTGCGCCCCTCGCGCTGATCGTGCGTGCAAAATTCCCCTCCCCCTTGCGGGCGTCTCCGACTTCCCCCTCTCCCGTTGCGAAGCAATGGGAGAGGGTGGCCGAAGGCCGGGTGAGGGCTCTTTGCCTGCAACACGAAGGGCTTTTGAGAGCTTTGCTTGCTTTGGGAAAGAGCCCTCATCCGCCCTTCGGGCACCTTCTCCCACGCTGCGCGCGGGAGAAGGGAAATCCCGGAAATGTTGATGACGCGCCATCATCCCTTCCCAACCGCCTTGACGATCTTCTGCGCCGCATCGTCGAGGTCATCGGCGGCGATCACATTGAGCTTCGAGTCCCTGAGGATCTGCTTGCCGAGTTCGACATTGGTGCCCTCGAGGCGCACGACCAGCGGCACCTTGAGGCCGACTTCCTTCACCGCCGCGACGACGCCTTCGGCGATGATGTCGCATTTCATGATGCCGCCGAAGATATTGACCAGGATGCCCTTCACCTTGGGATCGGCGGTGATGATCTTGAACGCCGCCGCGACCTTCTCCTTGGAGGCGCCGCCGCCGACATCCAGAAAGTTCGCGGGCTCCGCGCCATAGAGCTTGATGATGTCCATCGTCGCCATGGCGAGCCCGGCGCCGTTCACCATGCAGCCGATCGTGCCGTCGAGCGCCACATAGGACAGATCGAATTTCGACGCCTCGACCTCCTTGGGATCCTCTTCGGTCAGGTCGCGCAATTCCTTGATGTCGGGGTGCCGGTCGAGCGCATTGCTGTCGAAATTGATCTTGGCGTCGAGGCAGAGGAGGTCGCCCGACTTGGTCACGATAAGCGGATTGATCTCGAGCAGGCTCATATCCTTGTCGACAAAGACGCGGTGCAGCTCGGTAACGAGCTTGGCGAGCTGCTTCAGTTGCGGCCCGCCGAGGGGCAGCCTCAATGCCTTGGCGATGGCGCGCACATGATGCGGGCAGATATTGGTGACCGGATCGACCGAGACGGTGACGATCTTCTCCGGCGTGTCATGCGCCACTTTCTCGATATCCATGCCGCCTTCGGTCGAGACGACGAAGGCGAGCCTCGATGTCTCGCGATCGACGAGGAGGGCCAGATAGAACTCCTTGTCGATGGCGGACCCCTCTTCGATATAGAGCCGCTGCACCACCTTGCCCTGCGGACCCGTCTGATGGGTGACGAGGGTTGAACCCAGGAGCCGCTTGGCTTCGCTGCGCACATCGTCGATGGACTTCACCACCTTGACGCCGCCCGCTTTGCCGCGACCGCCGGCATGGATCTGCGCCTTGACCACCCACACAGGACCGCCCAGCGTTTCCGCCGCTTGCACCGCTTCATCGACCGTGAAAGCGGGGATGCCCTTCGCCACCGGCACGCGATAGCCCTTGAGAACCTGCTTGGCCTGATATTCGTGGATATTCATGGCGCCTCCACCGGGTCGTTGGTAGCGTGCAGATCTTGCATCGTGCCGTCTTCAACTCATCCAAATACTACGCAAGATCGGGAGCGATCTTCTTCGCGGCATCCATCAGAGCTCTCACCGCGTCGACCGACTTCTTGAAGGCAGCCTTCTCGTCCGAGTCGAGCTTGATCTCGACGATACGCTCGACGCCCTTGGCGCCGATCACCACGGGCACGCCGACATAGAGACTGTCGACGCCATATTGGCCGTTGAGCTGAGCGGCGCAGGGCAGCACGCGCTTCTTGTCCTTGAGATAGGACTCCGCCATCGCGATCGCCGAGGTTGCCGGTGCATAATAGGCCGAGCCTGTCTTGAGCAGGCCGACGATTTCAGCGCCGCCGTCACGAGTGCGCTGCACGATCTGGTCGATGCGCTGCTGCGTCGTCCATTTCATCTGCACGAGATCGGGCACGGGAATGCCGGCCACTGCCGAATAGCGCGTCAACGGCACCATCGTGTCGCCATGGCCGCCCAGCACGAAGGCGGACACGTCCTCGACCGACACGTTGAATTCCTCAGCGAGGAAATGGCGGAAACGCGAGGAATCAAGGATGCCCGCCATGCCGACAACCTTGTTGGCGGGAAGACCCGAATACCTCTGCAGCGCCCAGACCATCACATCGAGCGGATTGGTGATGCAGATCACGAAGGCCTCGGGCGCATATTTGGCGATGCCGGCGCCGACTTGTGCCATGACCTTGAGATTGATCTCGAGCAGGTCGTCGCGGCTCATGCCGGGCTTGCGCGGCACGCCGGCGGTGACGATCACTACATCGGCGCCCTCTATCGCTTCATATTTATTAGTGCCGGAAAGCTTGGCATCGAAACCCTCGACTGGTCCCGACTGCGCTATATCGAGAGATTTGCCCTGCGGCAGGCCTTCCGCGATATCGAAAACGGTGATGTCCCCCAATTCCTTCAAGGCCGCCAGATGTGCAAGAGTCCCGCCGATCATGCCACCGCCGATCAGCGCAATTTTATTTCGTGCCATTTTGATTTCCCTGTGACGCGCAGGTCAACGCGTTTTCCCCGAGATTCACGCGCGCCCTTTTGCTGTGCAAAGCGTCGAAGCTGTACTCCCCCGTAGTGTCAGCTTCAAGACTTGATTCCTGACCAAAACGTCAAGTTTCCGCGATCTTTGCGCCCCACCAGGAGGCCGATTGCATTTCCTTGAGGCGGGAAACGGTCCGGGCGAATTCCTGGGCGTGATGTCCTTCGGCATAGAGCGCCTCGGGCGGTGCTGCGGCTGAGGCGACGAGGCGGACGCGCGCGTCATAGATTGTGTCGATCAGAAGGATGAAGCGCTTCGAGGGATTGCGGTGGTGCGGAGTCAACACGGGGATATGCTCCATGAACACCGTGCCGAAGGCTCGGGCGATCGCAAGATAGTCGGGCGGTCCGAGCGGCGCCTCGCAGAGATCGGCGAAAGTGAAGCGCGCCGCGCCACGTGCCGCTTGCGGAACGGCAAGCTCGCGGCCGAGCACGTCGAGCTTCCGCGGCTCGCCTTTCACCGTGTCGGTGAGCCTTTCCCACAATTCCTGAAGCTTGCGGTCGGCCTCAGGTCCCAGCGGATGGATGAAGGTCTCGCGTCCCTTCACCCTTCCCAGCCGGTAGTCGGTCGGGCTGTCGAGTGTCACCACGTCGAGCCTCTCTTCGATGAGGCGGATGAAGGGCAGGAACAGCTGACGGTTGAGACCATCCTTATAGAGGTCGCCCGGCTTGAGATTGGACGTCATCACCACCACGGTGCCACGTGCAAACAGGAGTTCGAACAGGCGTCCCACGATCATGGCATCGGCGATGTCGGCAATCTGCATCTCATCGAGGCAGAGAAGCGCCGCTCCCTGAGCGACCGCTCGCGCGACTTCTTTCAGGGGATCCTTGGAATGACGGCGCGCCCTATGCAGACGCGCATGGATGTCCTGCATGAAGGCGTGAAAATGCACACGTCGCTTCGACGCGACAGAAGCCGTCGCGAAGAACATATCCATGAGCATGGTCTTGCCGCGTCCGACATCGCCCTGGATATAGAGTCCCTTGGGGGCCAAGCCGTTTTTGCGGCCGATCACGCGTGCAAGCGGCCCTGCGGGGCGCGAGTTATAGTTGCCAAGCGCTACCGCCAGCGCATCGAGCTTGCGCGCGACGGAGGCCTGTGCCTCGTCCGCCTTGACCGCTCCACTTCCGATCTTTTCCTGATAGTCAGCCCACAACCCCATGCGGCCTTATGGCGTGCCGCGTCTTGACGCGCAACTGGCGCCTAGAGCAAATCCCGCCAAAGTTGAAGACTTTGGCGATAAGGATTTGCTCTAAAATATTGATTGGGCGCAAATCCTTATCGGCGAAGCAATTCCACTTCGCCGGGATGCGCGCTAGCTGGACTGGCCCAACGCCTTCAGAGGCAATTCATCCCAGGCTTCGCCGGCGGCGAGGACGCAGGAGATGCCCGCTTCATTGGTGACCACCATCGTCCAAGTGCCGCGGGAGGATATATATACTTCCATCATCGCCTTCTCGTTGATGAGACCCAAAGCCCGCTGGCTTTCCTGGTATTTTGCATTGAGCACATTGACTACTTGATCACGTGGTCCGCATTGCTCCCGGCTCTGCACTTGAGTCATGGCCGGTAGGGCGCTTAAACCGAGCGTGCCTATCGCAAGGGCGCACGCGAGCCCGATCGTCTTACGCATTGAACTCTCCACGCCTGCAATCAAAAGCAGGCAACTGACTTGCCAGCTAATGCGCTTTAGGCTCTGAAGGTTCCTCATTTTCTCCCGAGAGATTTCCGCGTTTACGCTGAGGTTTCCCGGAACCTTTTCCATGGACGCGCATCCAATGTAAGGAGAAACCATGCCACGGCTTAAACAGAGTACCTCTGCGCCAAGTGATCTGGACCTAGTCGCGCGGGCACAAGCCCGCGATGCCGGCGCTTTCCGCGCCATCATGCGGATGCATAACCAGAAGCTGTACCGGCTCGCCCGCAGCATCGTGCGCAATGATAGCGAGGCGGAGGACATCGTCCAGGAGACTTATATGACAGCCTTCGCGCATCTCGCCTCTTTCCGCGGCGAAGCCTCGCTCGCGACATGGCTTTCCCGCATCACCATCAACGAAGCCCTCGGCCGCTTGCGCCGGAAGCGCCGCGCCGCCGAGGTCGTCACGAGCGAGCCTGCAGGTGATGCCCAAATCATCCCGTTTCCGCTTGCGGTGAGCAGCGACGATCCAGAGCGCGATATGGCCCAGAGACAGATCCTCAAACTTGTCGAGCAGGCGACAGATGCGCTCCCCGACGCCTATCGCACAGTTTTCGTCGCCCGCGTCATCGAGGAACTCAGCATCGAGGAAACCGCCGACCTTCTCGGCATCAAGCCGCAGACCGTGAAAACCAGGCTGCACCGCGCTCGCGATCTCGTGCGCAAGCAGATCGATGAAACGATCGGACCCATCATGCTCGATGCCTTCCCGTTTGCCGGCAGGCGCTGCGAACGACTGACCACCGCTGTGATGAAGCGTCTCGACCTGCCTGAGTAATTTCTTCCGGGAACGTTTTCACTCCTTCGGCATCCAATCATTGTTACTGAACCATTTGCCCCCAGTGTGCTGAACGCGAAGTTCCTGACATTTCGCCGCCCCGCACCGACTGGAACTTCGCGTTCAAAAAGCACACTAGAACCATTAAGTTTTCTAGTGTCCTTTCGAATCCAAAGTTCGCTCGGAGGATGCTGCAGAATGGTGCGAACTTCGGATTCGGGACACTCGTGACCTTGTTCACCGGGATGAAGGAGACGTCCAATGCATGCTCGATCGATTGCGGCACTCGCCGCCTTGTACCTCATGAGTGGTGCGCACCTCGCCGGCGCCGCCGACAAGCCGAGCGATCCGCAGATCGCCCATACCGCCTATACGGCCGGCGTGATCGACATCGCGGCGGCAAAGCAGGCGATCGAAAAGTCCAAGAACACGGAAGTCGTGGCTTTCGCCAGAGATATGGTGCGCGATCATGAAGAGGTGAACAAGCAGGCTCTGGCGTTGGTGAAGAAGCTAAATGTCACGCCTGAAGACAACGCCACCAGCCAGTCACTGTCCAAGGCCGCGTCCGACGCCCGCGATAAGCTGGCAAAGCTCGAGGGCGCCGCTTTCGACAAGGCCTATGTCGACAATGAGGTCGCCTACCATAAGCAGGTGAATGGCGCGCTCGAGACCCTGCTCATCCCGTCGGCGAGCAATGCCGAGCTCAAGAGCCTGCTGGAGACCGGCCTGAAGATCTTCCAGGGCCATGAGCAGCACGCCGAGCATGTGGCAAGTGATCTGAAATAAGACTGATGCTCCCGAGACAGCAGCTTGTGACGACGGTCGTGCTGGCGCTCCTCATCGGCGCCAGCACCGCCGCCGCGCAAACGCTCCGCATCACGATCGACAAGATGGCGTTTTCGCCCGCCGAGATCGAGGCCAAGGCCGGCGACACGATTGAATGGGCAAATAATGATGCCTTCGCGCACACCGCCACGGTGAAAGGCGGCATCGAGGTCATGCTGCCGCCGAAGAAGTCAGGCAGCGTGATCGTGGAAAAAGCGGGAACCTTCGACTATTACTGTCGCTTTCATCCCAATATGAAAGGCCGCATCAAAGTAGCGCCGTGACCTTCAGATGCCGGTGCCTTGCGCCAAAGTGGGCGCAGTATCCCAACTATGGCCGGCAGCGATGATGCAGCTTTTGCCATTGGTCAGCGTCATCAGCATCGTCCAGGTACCTTTCTCCGACACATAGAGCTCGGCCGCGCCGATGTTGGAAATGAGGCCGACCGCCTGGCGGGTCTCCTGGTATTTGGTCTTCAGCTGATCGACAATGGCCGTGCGCTCGCCGCACATGGCGAATTGCGCTTGCGCGATGCTGGGCGCGGTAAGAGCAAGGAGCACGGCGGCCGTGAGGACAGGGAGCCGGAAAGAATTCGGCAACATGCATACCTCCATCTCGGTCCGAGACGCCGTTTGGCCGGAGGTCTTGCGCCACTATCGTCGGTCAGGCGGGCCCCGGAGCATCAAAGGCGACGCTCCGTGCTAGAATCATCAGACTCGCACCTAATCCTTACCGAAAGATGAATGAGGCGTCTCACCCGGGAATAGTCAAATCCGTTTGCGCCGTCCGAGCCGCCGCGCATTCGCCTTGACGCGTCGCCGGCCGGGCTTCACCGCCTCAGCCATGATCCGAGCGCTCATGGCCTCGGCGGACAAACCTTGTCCGCCGACGACCTTCAGCCATTCCGTGAAAGCGGCGAGGGCGGCGGCATTGAGCCCCTCCGCCACTGCCATTTGCTTTTCGACGATCATCTTCACCGCCTCGGCGCGGCGCTTGGGCGTCGGCGACAGCGTCAGCGCCCACAGCATCGGCAGCCGGAATGCCAGGACTTGTGCCGCAGCAAAGGCTGTCGCGAGATCCTTCATCCTACCGCATCGTCGGTATGGAGAACTGCGCGCCCTCCTTGATGCCGGACGGCCAGCGCGACGTCACCGTCTTGGTGCGGGTATAGAAGCGCACCGCATCGGGCCCATGCTGGTTGAGATCGCCGAAGGCCGAGCGTTTCCAGCCGCCGAATGTGTGATAGGCGAGAGGCACCGGGATCGGCACGTTGATGCCGATCATGCCGACCTGAACGCGCGTCGCGAAATCGCGCGCCGCATCGCCGTCACGGGTGAAGATGGCGACGCCATTGCCATATTCATGGTCATTGGCAAGTGTCAGGCCCTCCTCATAACTCTTGGCGCGCACCACCGAAAGCACTGGGCCGAAGATCTCCTCCTTGTAGATGCGCATGTCCTTGGTGACGTTGTCGAACAACGAGCCGCCGAGAAAGAAGCCGTTCTCATAGCCCTGCATCTTGAAGCCGCGGCCATCGACCTTGAGCTTGGCCCCTTCCTTGATGCCGAGATCAATATAGGACTTCACCTTGTCGAGATGCATTTTGGTGACGAGCGGACCGTAATCGGCCTCGCGATCGGTCGAGAGCCCGACCTTCAGCTTCTCGACGCGCGGAATCAGCTTGTCGACCAGCGCATTGGCGGTCGCCTCGCCGACCGGCACCGCGACCGAGATCGCCATGCAGCGCTCGCCGGCGGAGCCGTAGCCCGCGCCGATCAGCGCATCGACCGCCTTGTCCATGTCGGCATCGGGCATAACGATCATGTGGTTCTTGGCGCCGCCGAAGCACTGCACGCGCTTGCCATGCGCGGTGCCGCGCGAATAGACATACTCGGCGATCGGCGTCGAGCCGACGAAGCCGACGGCGGCGATGTCGGGATCATCGAGCACCGCATCGACCGCTTCCTTGTCGCCATTGACGACATTGAGGATGCCGGGCGGCAGGCCCGCCTCGACGAAGAGCTCGGCAAGGCGCATCGGGCAGGAAGGATCGCGCTCCGACGGCTTGAGGATGAACGCATTGCCGCAGGCGATCGCGGGCCCTGCCTTCCACAGGGAAATCATCGCGGGGAAATTGAACGGCGTGATGCCGGCGGCGACGCCGAGCGGCTGGCGCATGGAATACATGTCGATGCCGGGACCCGCGCCATCGGTGAAGTCGCCCTTGAGAAGATGCGGGATGCCGGTGCAGAACTCCACCACTTCGAGACCGCGCTGCAGATCGCCGAGCGCGTCGGGAATGGTCTTGCCGTGCTCCATCGAGATCAGGAGCGCCAGCTCCTCGCGGTGCTGGTTGGCGAGCTCGAGGAACTTCATCATCACGCGGGCGCGCACTTGCGGATTCTTCGCCGCCCATGCGGTTTGCGCCGCCTTTGCATTGAGCACGGCCTCATGCACTTCGCCCGCCGAGGCCAGTGCCACTTTCGCCTGCAGCTCTCCGGTATTCGGGTTGAATATATCGCCGAACCGGCCTGATTTGCCGTCAACCCGCTTGCCACCAATGAAATGTCCGATTGTCTTGGTCATGAAATCCTCCGGAACGCTTGCGAACGCCATGCTGTCTGATCTCGGCCAGACAACTTAGCCCTGGATCAGGCCAAGGGGAAATCCGCTGCAAGGCGACGCTCTATAGACGCCTTGAGCGCCGTGGCCATGCGCCAAATCGCCATAATCGGCTTGTCCAGCGGTGCTGCTGTCCTTTTCATCATGCAGTGCACAAAATTTCTCCTTGATTTTGATGCAATGCAGCATAATTCTTGTCATGTTAGGGATGAACAGTCCAGGTCGGAATCACCTGAGCCAGAAATTTTCAGACCGGACTTGTCCAATATGCATAAGACCTTACGGAAATTGTGGATTGCCGATGCCAAGGCATTGCGCGCCCATCTGAAGCGCCTCGATCCCGAAGCCAGGCGGCTGCGTTTCGGAGGCGTCAGCGCAGATGAATTCATCGACGCCTATGTCGATACCGCCTTCAGGCTCGACGCCATGATCTTCGGCATCTTCATGGATGGCGAGATCCGCGCTTCCGCCGAACTGCGCAGCATCTTCGGCGGCGCCACGCCCGATGCCGAAGCTGCTTTCGCGGTCGAAGCGGAATGGCAGGACCAGGGCTTTGGCAGCGAGCTGATGGACCGCATCCTCACCGCCGCCCAGAAATCGCGGCGTTGCCCGCCTCCATATGATCTGCCTCAGCGAGAATGCCCGGATGCGCCACATCGCCGGCAAGTTTGGCGCGCGCCTCACTTTCGCCGAAGGCGAGGTGACGGGCGAGGTTTCGCCTGCCGCCCCGACAGCCTTGTCGCTGCTCGATGAATTCGTTCACGACGCGCAGGGCTTCGTGACCGCGGTTTTCGACTGGCGGCGGTGATGTCGCGAAACACCTACTGGTCGATGATGCGCCCGGCAGCGCCTGAGCAGGAGCGCATACGCTTGCGCTGGATGGGGAAGGCTCATCCTTCCGACGTCATTTTATCTGGTCGGGAATACCGATGCCCGGAACCCAGGCGTAGCCTTCGTGGTCGAGGATGACGCATTCGCGAAGGCCGTGCGGCTTGTCGATCGATCCGGCGAGAACCGTGAAGCCCTGCGCCCGCGCGCGAGCCTCAGCGGCGTCGGGTGAACATCCATAAACTCTGAGCTCGATGCCGGCGCCCCGCCCTTCAAGGCCCTGGACAAGACCTTGCACCGCGTTCCCGCGATAGGTGCGGTCATGATGCAGCATCCACACGCTCGCGCCAAATCTTATGGCGGCAAAATCATCATCGGCATGTAGGATGGTGGCGCCGAGCACGTCGCGGGCGAAGCGCACACCCTCGCCGACATCGCGCATCAGGAGATTGACGCCGATACCGGGCCTGAAGGACCGGCCCAATTCCGGCGCCGGCATAAAAGGTTCTTTGTCGGTCATGAAACCTTAGGCGCGCTTGAGGATCAGTTCCTGGTGACGAACTTCATCCCACAGCAGGGTGCAGGGTCCGATTTCATCCGGCGTCCTGACGCCGGCGCGGCGCAGCGCCAGAAGAAACAACACCGCGGCATCGCTCACCACATCGGTGAGATCGGCGGCATCTATACTGTCCTCGAGCACCGAGGCGAGCCGCGCGCCGGCAAGCTTGCTCATATCGGCAAGGGCCGTTGCCGACAGACTGACGGCGGTCTCCCAGCTTTCGACAAGATCGCCTTGCACGATTTCGGCAAGCAGGCGGTCATCGATCATCAAGGGCAGATTGCCGCGCGCCCGGATCGCCCGGACCTTGAGGTCGGGACTGTCCTTCGCCGGACATGTCAGGGTGAAGGCTGGAGCTTCCGGCATGGGTGGCCCTTTCCCTTGAGCGCGATGGCAGGCGATTTTGCGCTTGCGACCCTTGCCAAGCCGTTAAGCATCACAACGTGATGACACTGATCCCGGTTCCGGGGAACTTGTCCATTTCCATGAGCGCCGCCGGTGCATCGTCGAGCCCGATGGTCCTGCCGATGAGCTTCTGCGGCGCGAGCTTGCCGCTCTCGGATCATCTCGAGCATCGCCGGGTAACGATGCGCCTGCATGCCATGGCTGCCGCGGATCTCGATCTCATGGGCAATGACCTTGTCCATCGGAACGCTTGCCTTCGCATGCTCGCCCAGCATCAGACCGACTTGCAGATGCCGGCCGCGCCGGCGCAGGCAAGCGATCGAGTTGAAGCTGGTCACGGGCGAGCCCAAGGCGTCCATCGAGACATGAGCGCCGCCTTGCGTGATCTCCTTCACAGCGCCGACTACGTCTTTGCTGTCGGCCGCATTCACGCACTGCGCGGCGCCCAGGCTTCGCGCCAAGGCCAGCTTGTCTTCGGCGATATCGATCGCGATCACATTAGCGCCCATGGCATCTGCGATCATGATCGCCGAGAGGCCGACGCCGCCCGTGCCATGCACTGCCAGCCATTCACCAGGTCCGACGCGGCCCTGATCGACAATCGCGCGAAAGGAGGTGACGAACCGGCAGCCGAGAGCTCGCCGCCACAAGGGAAGAAAGCTCATCCGGCAGCTTGACCAGGTTGGTGTCGGCAAAATCGATCGCGACATAGTCGGCAAACGATCCCCAGGCGGTGAAGCCCGGCTGGAATTGCCGCGCGCAGACCTGGTGATTGCCGCTGGCGCATTCGGGGCACGAGCCGCAGCCACAGACGAAAGGCACGGTCACCCGCTCGCCTGCACGGAAGCGCGTGACACTGCGGCCTGTCGCGACGATGGTCCCGGCCAGTTCATGGCCCGGCACATGCGGCAGTGTGATATCGGGATCATGCCCCATCCAGCCATGCCAGTCGCTGCGGCAGAGGCCGGTCGCCTCCACCTTGATGACGACGCCTTCGGCGCTGGGGATTGGATCACCGACGTCGGTGACGACAGGCGGCTGCCCGAAGGCTTCGTAATAGACGGCTTTCACGGGAATCTCGCTCATAGATAAGACGCGCAGAAGATAGACGCGTCTCACCGGAAATCAATCCACGGCCGCGGCTTCCATATGCTGGGCTATGTAGGCAGCGTCACGTCCTACATATGAAAGCAGGCCTGAACCGAAAGTGTGCATCCAGTGAAGTCCCAGAAAATACAAACCGGAAATGGCGGTAACCCCTCGCTGCTGAAGGGGTGCGCCGCGCAAATCGAGGATCGGCAAATCTATCGAGTTGTAGTCGAAGAGATGTCCCGTCCCCCAGACAACTGACGTGATATTGCATGCGGCAAGATCCACTGACGAGTCAGAACCGATTCTCACCTGGATCGGGGTTTGCGGCTCACCGCCATCGCTGAGATGACCGGCAATGTGTTGTTTCCCTGCCCATGTCTCGGCGGCTGACACAAAGTCATCATAGGACTTGTCAGCTTCCGCCAAAATCTCGGTGGCGTCGTCGGCGACCGACAGTTTTCCTTCGCAGCATCCAAGCAGCCGTCCGAGCACTTTTCCGCCATCGCGGGCGAGCCGGCGGATGTTCATGTCGTAACCGCCATTGACGCCGGTTACGAGCGTCGATGGCGGATATCGGCGCTCGGGGAAGCTTCGATCGTGACCTCAAAGCGGCCCATCTGGTCGAACCACCATAACGCGTCCTTGCCGCGATAACGGCGAGGCACGCGCCGGTGACGACTCACGGAAATATGGACGTCCTTCCCGGATTGCTGGAGCTCCTCCGCGATCTGTGCGCCGGAAGCGCCGCTGCCCACGATGAGCACCGCGCCCGGAGGAAGCTCGCTCGGACCGCGATATCGCGATGCGTGAACCTGGTAGACCGATGGGGGCAGGTTGCGGCCGGCGGCGGGGATCATCGCGCGCTGAAACGGGCCCGTCGCCATCACGACGCGGTCGGCTGTCATGACGCCCTTGTTCGTTTCCAGGAGGAAGCCCACAGCGTCTCCCCGCTGAAGTCTTGTGACTTCAACTCCCTCGAGAACCGGCGCCGCAATTCTCTGCGCGTAACTCTCGATGAACTGCGTGATGGCGGTGTAATGAGCAAATCCGTCTGGTTCAGCGCCCCCATAGGACAAGCCTGGAAGTTCTATTGATTCGTTCAGGAACTGATATCGAAGAAAATCCCAGCGTTCCGTCCGCCAGCGCTCGGCGATGCGGCCGCGTTCCAGGATCACATGCTCACGCTTAAGCTGTTGAAGATAGTAGCTCATGGCGAGCCCTGCCTGGCCGCCACCGATCACAATGGTATCGTGCCGCTCAACCATTGAGTGTTTCAACCGATCAGCCGAGGATGAAGGACCCTACGTCAGGTTCGTGACGTAGGGCAATATCAAATCATCGATCGTGATCTACCGGAATTCTCATATGCCGAATGTCACATATCCTTCCGGGCTGATCGGCCAATCGGGATTCCAGGCGATCTCCCAGGCATGGCCGTCGGGATCGGCAACATAGCCGCGCAGACCACCATGCGGGGGCGCGTCTGCCGGACGCAGGACATGGCCACCGAAGCGCGCCAATCGCTCGATTGTCGGCGTGACATCGTCCTTGCTCGCGACATTGTGGGCGAGCGAGAAGGCGCCCGTCCGCGACAGGCCTTTGCGCTGCATGTCGGTTTCAAGGCGGGCCGTCAACCACGTGCCAAGGACGAAGCCATTCATCTGATAGAAGATGATCTCCTCGTTCTGGAAGACCGGTTTCCAGCCGAAGCCTTCTTCGTAGAAGCGCCGCGAGGGCGCCAAGTCCGCAATGCCGAGAGTGATGACAGAAAGCTGCTGTTGCATGCTTCACACGTCCTTTCATGCGCCGGACAGCTGGTCCGGCGGTGCAGGTCGTGGGACTCCGTGGCCGGCGGGGCCAGTCACAGGTCAGAACCGCCTGGGCGAACCAGGAGGCATCGGGCAAACCTACCGATACGTCTTTTTCGACAAGTCGAGGCTACTGCCGTGAGGAGGCGGCGGCAAGGTCAGGCGGCAGCCAATCCTGCCAAGCTATGTCAGCAATCACGGCAATGGCGCGCCGCGCCGCCGGCTCACTTCCGAAAGCAAGCAGCAACGGTGCAGTGAACAGCGTCTGGAGTTTCATCGAATTCACAAATTCTCAATGTCCTGGCCGTGGATCGATCGGAGTGATCTGCCCGAGGCCGAGCACATTTTCCAGGAGCTTCGCCGCCGGCGAGAAGGCGCGCTTCCCCGCGGCATGGCGCGGCGATCTGGATGCCGACGGGCAGATTCTCCCGGTGAAGCCGGCGGGGATCGAAATGGCGGGCGACGCCACGTTGGTGAAGGCATAGACGATGGCAAGCCAATCGACATAGGTCGAGAAATCGATGGCCGTTGCATTCGGTGACATAGCGCTGCTCGACCGGAAAGGGCGGCACGATCGTCGCCGGACAAAGGATCAGCTCATAGCGCTTGAAGAACTCGCCGCATGCGCTTGAACATCGCGCCGCGCTCTGCATCTCGGCGCGCGCGATCTCGGCGCCGCGTGAGCGCAAGACCCTTCTCGATGTTCCAGATGACTTCGGGCTTGAGCTTGTCGCGATGGTTCTCATAGAGCGATTTGAGTCCCGTGGCATAGGAGAGAGCGCGCAGCACCTGGAAGCATTCATGCGCTTCGCTGAAATCGGGATGCGCCTCCTCGACGATGACGCCCGCTCCGCGAGCTTGAAGGCGGCGCGCTCCGACGATTTCCGCCACTTCCGGATCGACCGGGGTGATGCCGAGATCGCGGCTGAAGGCGACGCGCTTCGGTCTTTCAGCCGATGCGCGCCGCAGCGAGATAGGAGATGTCTTCACGCGGCAGCGACATCGGATCGGCCGGATTCGGCGCCCACCATCGCATCGAACAGCAGCGCCAGGTCTTCGACATTGCGCGCCATGGGCCCTTCGACGCCGAGCGTGCCGTCGATCTTGCCATAGACGCTTGCCGCCACGCGGCCGGGCGACGGCCGCATGCCGACGACGCCGCAGAAGCTCGCGGGATTGCGCAGCGACCCGCCCATGTCGGAGCCATGCGCCACCCAGGCCATGCCGGTGGCGAGCGCCACCGCCGCGCCGCCCGATGAACCCGCCGCCGAGCGCGTCAGTGTTCCAGGGATTGAGCGTGCGCCCGAATACCTCGTTGAAGGTGTTGGCGCCGGCGCCGAATTCCGGCGTGTTCGACATGGCATAGACGATGCCGCCCTCATTCTCGAGATGTCTCGACCAGGATGTCGGACGTTGTCGCAATGCGATGGGCGAAGATCGGCGAGCCCTGGGTGGAGCGCACGCCCTTGACGTCATTGAGATCCTTGATCGGAACGGGCAAGCCCGGCGAGGCGGCCACGCTCGCT
This sequence comes from uncultured Alphaproteobacteria bacterium, assembly GCA_963841765.1. Classification (GTDB taxonomy): domain Bacteria; phylum Pseudomonadota; class Alphaproteobacteria; order Rhizobiales; family Aestuariivirgaceae; genus Taklimakanibacter. The sequence goes on along the minus strand of CAWJDZ010000016.1, from coordinate 59,311 downwards.
GACCGGCCTGTTCATCAAGGCCCTCGCGTGATCGCGCGCCCGATCGAAGCACAAAGTCGGCAGCGCATTCACCTGCCTTGTCGACTTCCGCGACGCGCTTCTCGAGCGCATCGAGACAATCGAGTGGCGTGATTTCGCCTTTTCGCAAGAGCGAGACGATGTCACTGGCGGTCAAGCGGATAAGATCGGTCATGGCATCCCTCTTTGTCGGAGGAATTGAATCCATTTGCCGCCCATGGGTCAATGGAGGTAGAAGGCCGCAGAATTTCCCGTCAGGAGACCAGAACATGAACATCAAGGCATCGGCCAAGGGCCTCAACGAGGCTTGGGTTGAACGGCGCGCCAAGGCGGTTTCGCGCGGCATGGGCATGGCCGCCCCGATCATCGCGGCGCGCGCCGAGGATTCCGAATTGTGGGATATCGAGGGCCATCGCTATATCGATTTCGGCGGCGGCATCGCCGTGCTCAATACCGGCCATCGCCATCCCGCGGTGATGAAGCGCGTTCACGAGCAGCTCAACGCCTTCACCCATACCTGCTTCACGGTGGCGCCCTATGCGCCCTTCATCGAGCTTGCCGAGAAGCTCAATGCCATCGCGCCGATCTCGGGCGACAAGAAGAGCCTGTTCGTCACCACTGGCGCCGAAGCGGTCGAGAACGCCATCAAGATCGCGCGCGCCTATACCGGACGCAGCGACATCATCTGCTTCCAGGGCGGCTTCCATGGCCGCACCCTTCTGACCATGGCGATGACCGGCAAGGTCGTTCCCTACAAGACGAAGTTCGGCCCCTTCCCGGGCGGCGTCTGGCATGTGCCCTTCCCGGTCGCGCATAAGGGCGTCACGGTCGAAGATTCGATGCACGCCATCGAATGGCTGTTCAAGTCGCGATGTCGAGCCCTCGCGGGTTGCCGCCATCGTCATCGAGCCGGTGCAGGGCGAAGGCGGCTTCTATATCGCGCCCAAGGAGCTGATGAAGGGTCTGCGCAAGATCTGCGACGAGCACGGCATCGTGCTTCATCGCCGACGAAATCCAGTCGGGCTTCGGGCGCACCGGCAAATGGTTCGCCATGGAGCATATGGGCGTCGAGCCCGATCTCATGACGGTCGCCAAGTCGCTGGCGGGCGGTTTCCCGCTCGCGGGCGTCGTCGGCCGCGCCAAGATGATGGATGCGCCGGAGCCCGGCGGCCTCGGCGGCACCTATGCCGGCAATCCGGTCGCCTGCGCTGCAGCGCTGGGCGTTTTCGAAGCCTTCGAGCAGGACAGGCTGCTCGAAAAGGCGGAGAAGCAGGGCAAGATCATCATCGAGCGCCTGAAGGCGATCAAGGCCAAGGGCAAGGGCATGCCGATGGGCGATATCCGCGGCGCTCGGCGCCATGTGCGCCTTCGAACTCGTCACCGAGCGTGGCGGCAACAAGCCGGATGCGGCGGCGGCCAAGGCGCTTGGCGGCGAAATGCCTCGAGCGCGGCCTTCTGATCCTGACCTGCGGCGTCTATGCCGATACGATCCGTCTCCTCACCCCCCTCACCGCCTCGGAACCGATCCTCAAGGAAGGTCTCGATATCCTCGAATCCGCCATTTTGGGGAATTAAAGAAGCGCCATATCAGGGCGAGCGACGGAGTTGCCCTGCGTTGCTCGTCTTGTGACAGGTAAGCTTCCGGAGACTTTTTATGCATCGCCGACTGTTTCTGTCCGTCCTGGCATCGGGCCTGACGGCGGCTGCCTTTCCGGACCCGGCCCGGGCGGCGAGACAGATGCACCGCCCCTATCAGGGGGCCGAGCTCGTCTATTTGGACACCTATGAGCAGCCGGGCACGGTCATCGTCGATACGCGCGATCGCGTCCTCTATCACATAATGGAGGAAGGCGAGGCGATCCGCTATGGCGTCGCGGTCGGCAAGGAGGGCTTCTCCTGGACCGGCATCGCCGAGATCGGACGCAAGACCGAATGGCCGCGCTGGACGCCGCCCGCTTCGATGATCGAGCGACGGCCCGAGCTCGCCAGGTTCGCCAATGGCATGCCGGGCGGCATACCCGAGAACCCCTTGGGTGCGCGCGCGCTCTATCTCTACGCCGATGGCCGCGACACGCTCTTTCGCATCCATGGCACCAACGAGCCGGAGTCGATCGGCACCGCTGCATCCTCGGGCTGCATCCGCATGCTGAACGAGGAAGTGGTCGAGCTCTATGACCACGTCGAGATCGGCACCAAGGTGATCGTTCTCTAGCGCCCATCCCGGCGAAGTGAATTCTCACTGCGGCGCTGCGCCTCAGCTTGCAGCCTGCCCCCGGCGTATCACATAATGGTGGAGAGCTTTCGGAGGGCCCATGCCACAGGACTGGAAGCCAGCACCTGCCGCTGATCTGCCGGACGGCCTTTTGCTGTTCGATGGGCTCTGCCATGTCTGCTCGGGGAGCGTGCGCTTTTTGCTCGTCCGCGATCACACCCAGCAGTTCACTTACGTGCCCTGCCAGTCGCCCTGGGGGGAGGAGATCATGGATCGTTTCGGCATCGATCGCGATTTTGCGGAAAGCTTCGCCTTTGTCGACAACGGACGGATCCTGTTCAAATCGGATGCCGCCATTGCTGCAGCCTGCCGGCTTCCATACTGGCGCTGGGTCGGCATCGCCAAAGCGATCCCGCGCTTCATCCGCAACTACCTTTATGACCTTCTCGCGCGCAATCGCTACAACTGGTTCGGCAAGCGCGACACCTGCCTGGTTCTTCCGCCCGAGACGCGAGCCCGGTTTCTGACCGAAGCGCCGGCAAAACGCTGATCACGTTTTCCTTCCCCAGGCCTGGAAGATGCGCGGCATCGAGACGATCGTGTCGCGCCGCTGGTTGACGCTCTGAGCTCCCGGTTGATGTGTAAGATTTCCTCAGGAGTTGCCAGACCCTCGGTGACCAGTCCATCGGCGATGGCCTCAAAGGTCAGGGGCGCGACGTCCTTCGCATCGCCCTCGAGCGAGAAGGGCTGTACGAGCGTCGTGCGCACGTCGCGGAATCCCGCCTCCTCCAGAAGCGGCGCCAGGCGCCGGCCGATGATCGCGTAGGGAGAGCCGATTGCGCCCGAGCTCACCGCCCTTGATCGGATAGGACTTCTGGATTTTCGTGACCATGCCGATTTCCCTCTTCGGCTACGCTACGCCTGCTTTTGATAATCCTTCACGTCGGCAAAAGCGATCTTGGGCCAGCGTTCCTGCTCATATTGGAGAAGGAACGGGCTGCCGGCCAGGAAGACCGGCGCGCCGTCGAGATCGCGCGCCATGCCGGAGCGGTTCGCATCGATGAAGCGCTCGAGCTCCTGCGGCTCATCCGACGAAATCCAGCGGCAGACCGAGAAGCGCGGCGTCTCATAGGCGATCGGCAGACCATATTCGCTGCTGAGGCGCTCGGCCAGGACATCGAGCTGCAGGGCGCCGACGACGCCCACCATCGCATTCGACCCGTCATAGGGCAGGAAGAGCTGCACCACGCCTTCTTCCGCCATTTGCTGCAACGCCTCGCGCAGTTTCTTCGCCTTCATCGCATCCTGCAATTTGATGCGGCGCAGGATCTCCGGCGCGAAGCTCGGCACGCCGCGGAATACCAGATCCTCGCCTTCGGTAAGCGTGTCGCCGATGCGCAAGGTGCCGTGATTGGGAATGCCGACGACGTCGCCGGCATAGGCCTCATCCGCCAAGGCCCGGTCCTGGGCGAAGAAGAACTGCGGGGCCGACAGGCTCATCGGCTTGCCGGTGCGCACCAGCTTCACCTTCATGCCGCGCTCGAGCTTGCCGGAGCAGACGCGCAGGAAGGCGATGCGGTCGCGGTGATTGGGATCCATATTCGCCTGGATCTTGAAAACGAAGCCCGTCATCTTGGGCTCGCTCGCCTCGACCAGGCGACTTGCCGCCTGCTGGCTGCGCGGCGAGGGCGCATAGGCGCCCAATCCGTTGATGAGGTCGCGCACACCGTAATTCCTGAGCGCCGAACCCCAGAAGACCGGCGTCTGGTGGCCCTCGCGGAAAGAGGCGAGATCGAAGGGCTTCGATGCCTCGCGCGCGAGCAGCACCTCTTCCTGGAAGGCCGCCGTCTCGTCGGCAGGCAGAAGAGCGGCGATGGCGGGATCGTCGGGTCCCTTGACCGCTCTCGGCGTCTCTTCCTCATCGAGCCCGCGCACCGTGTTGCGCGCGAGATCGTAGGTCGCGGCGAAGCTGCGCGCCCGGCCGACCGGCCAGGTCATCGGCGCGACATCGAGGGCGAGCGTCTTCTCGATCTCATCCAGCAGATCGAAGGGATCGCGCGCCTCGCGGTCCATCTTGTTGATGAAGGTAACGATCGGTATGTCGCGCAGGCGGCAGACTTCGAACAGCTTGCGGGTGCGCGCCTCGATGCCTTTCGCGGCATCGATCACCATGATGGCCGAATCGACAGCGGTCAGGGTGCGATAGGTATCCTCGGAGAAGTCGGCATGGCCCGGCGTGTCGAGGAGGTTGAAGACATGTCCGCCATATTCGAAGGTCATCACCGAGGTGACGACCGAGATGCCGCGCTGGCGCTCGATCGCCATCCAGTCGGAACGGGTCGAGATGCGGTTCTTCTTGGCCCTGACCTCGCCCGCGAGCTGGATCGCGCCGCCGAACAGCAGGAGCTTCTCGGTCAAGGTGGTCTTGCCGGCGTCCGGATGCGAGATGACGGCGAAAGTACGGCGCCGCGCGGCCTCGGCCGATGCGGCGGTTTTTTGCGTGATATCCATGGTTTGGGGCTCTTTTGCCGGGCCTACTAGCATCTCAGGCCCGCCCTGTCATCATGGATGACGGGAACCTTGGAATCGCAGATCAGAGGCTGCAAACGTCACCGAATTCATACGCTTAGCGCGCATACGGACAGAACATCGGCATCCACCATTCCTGCATGCGCGCTATGGCTTAGGGATCATTGCAGTGCAACATAGGGCGGGCTAATAAGGTTCCGGCATATGACCAGACAAGACCAATGACTGAGACACATTCCGACAAGCGGCCCTTGTCGCCGCATCTCCAGATCTACCGGCCGATGCTGACCATGATGATGTCCATCGTGCATCGGATCACCGGCGCCGGGCTGTATTTCGGCATCGTTCTCTTCATCTGGTGGCTACTCGCCGCAGCGATCTCGGATAACTATTTCGCCATGGTCCAGGCCTTCTTCGGCCACCCGATCGGCAAGCTCATCCTCTTTGGCTTCACCTGGGCGCTGCTCCATCACACGCTGGGCGGTCTGCGCCATCTCATTTGGGATACCGGCCACGGTTTCGGACTGAAGACCACCGAATGGATGGCGCGCGCCAATCTCGCTCTGTCGATCCTGGGAACGCTCGCCCTCTGGCTCGGCGTCTACCTCGTGAGGGGCACGCTATGAAGACACCCCTTGGCAGGGTATTGGGTCTCGGCTCCGCCAAGACCGGCACGGAACATTGGTGGCTGCAGCGCGTGACGTCGGTGGCCGCCGTCCCGCTGGTCATCTTCTTCATCATCTTCATCTTGTACCATCTCGGCGCCGATCGCGCCGCCCTGGTGGCGAGCGTCAGGCATCCGCTGATCGCCATCGGCCTTGCCTTAGCCCTGCTGACGGTTCTCTGGCACATGCAGCTCGGCATGCAGGTCATCATCGAAGACTACGTGCTTGGCGCGATGCGCATTCCGTGTCTCCTGGCCAACAGCTTCTTCACCTTCCTATTGGGCGCTGTCGCTCTCTACGCGATTCTCGCCTTGAGCTTCGGAGCCTGAGCGCATGGCCGCGCCCACCACCAACGCAACAGCTGCGCCCAAGACCTTCGCCATAGGCGAGCGCGCCTATCCGATCACCGACCACAGTTTCGATGTGCTTGTCGTCGGCGCCGGCGGCTCTGGCCTCAGAGCCACGCTTGGCGCCTCGCAAGCGGGTCTCAGGACCGCCTGCATCACCAAGGTATTTCCCACTCGCTCGCACACGGTTGCGGCACAGGGCGGCATCGCGGCGTCGCTCGGCAATATGGGCCCCGACGACTGGCGCTGGCACATGTATGACACGGTCAAGGGCGCCGACTGGCTGGGCGATCAGGACGCGATCGAATATCTGTGCCGCAACGCGCCGACCGCGGTCTACGAACTCGAGCATTTCGGCATGCCCTTCTCGCGCACCGAGGAAGGCAAGATCTATCAGCGGCCCTTTGGCGGCCACATGATGAATTTCGGCGAAGGCCCGCCGGTGCAGCGCACCTGCGCCGTCGCCGACCGCACCGGCCATGCCATGCTGCATACGCTCTATGGCCAGTCGCTGCGCTATTCGACCGAGTTCTTCATCGAATATTTCGCCCTCGACCTCATCATGGAGGACGGCGCCTGCCGCGGTGTCATGGCGCTATCGCCTCGAAGATGGCTCGATCCACCGTTTCCGCGCCCATCGCACCATTCTGGCGACCGGCGGCTATGGCCGCGCCTATTTCTCCGCCACTTCCGCCCATACCTGCACCGGCGACGGCAATGCCATGGTGCTGCGCGCCGGCTTGCCGCTGCAGGACATGGAGTTCGTCCAGTTCCATCCGACCGGCATCTATGGCGTCGGCGTCCTCATCACCGAGGGTGCGCGCGGCGAAGGCGGCTATCTCACCAATTCGGCGGGCGAGCGCTTCATGGAGCGCTATGCGCCATCGGCCAAGGACCTGGCCTCCCGCGATGTCGTTTCGCGCTCGATGACCATCGAGATCCGCGAGGGCCGCGGCGTCGGACCGGAGAAGGACCATATCCATCTCCATCTCGAGCATCTCGATCCCAAAGTCCTGGAAGAACGCTTGCCCGGCATCAGCGAATCGGCGAAGATCTTCGCCGGCGTCGATGTGACCCGCGACCCGATCCCGATCGTGCCGACGGTGCATTACAATATGGGCGGCGTCCCCACCAACTATCACGGCCAGGCGCTCGCCGGCGACGGCCAAGATCCCGACAAGGTCGTGCCCGGACTCTATGCGGTGGGCGAAGCCGCCTGCGTCTCGGTCCATGGCGCCAATCGGCTCGGCTCCAACTCGCTCATCGACCTCGTCGTCTTCGGCCGCGCCGCAGCGCACAAATGCGCCGAGGAGATCGAGCCCAACACGGCGCATGCGGAATTGCCGAAGGATGCGGGCGAAGTTTCGGTCGCGCGGCTCGACCGCTATCGCTTCGCCGATGGCTCGACGCCGACAGCGGAGCTCAGGCTGCGCATGCAGCGCGCCATGCAGAGCAACTGCGCCGTGTTCCGCACCGGCGATATTCTCAAGGAAGGCGCGCGGCTCATCGACGAAGTCTGGCAGGCGACCGACGACATCCGCCTATCCGACCGCTCGCTCATCTGGAATTCAGATCTCGTCGAGACTCTCGAATATGACAATCTCATCTTGCAGTCGGCGGTGACCGTCGCGGGGGCACTTGCCCGCACTGAGAGCCGCGGCGCCCATGCGCGCGAGGATTTCCCCGAGCGCGACGACAAGGACTGGATGAAGCATACGCTCGCCTGGGCCGATGACGCCAAGCGCAAGGTCGATCTCGGCTATCGTCCGGTGCACGATTACACGCTCTCCAACGACGTCGCCTATATCAAGCCGAAAGCGCGGGTCTACTAGGAGTCACAAAGCCAGATGGTTGCCTTCAGTCTCCCGCAGAATTCCAAGGTCGAAGCCGGCAAGCTGTGGCCCAAGCCGCAAAAAGGCGAGCTCAGGGAATTCCGCATCTATCGCTGGTCGCCCGACGATGATCGCAATCCCCGCCTCGACACCTATCATGTCGATCTCAAATCCTGCGGGCCGATGGTCCTCGATGCGCTCATCACGATCAAGAACGAGCAGGATGCGACCCTGACCTTCAGGCGTTCCTGCCGCGAAGGCATATGCGGCTCCTGCGCCATGAATATCGACGGCACCAACACGCTCGCCTGCCTGAAGGCGATCGAAGACGTGAAAGGACCGGTCAAGATCTATCCTTTGCCGCACATGCCGGTGATCAAGGACCTCGTCCCCGACATGACCAGGTTCTATGCCCAGCTGCGCTCGATCGAGCCGTGGCTGAAGACCACGACGCCGACGCCCGAGGCCGAGTGGAAGCAATCGCACGCCGAGCGCGAGAAGCTGGACGGTCTTTATGAGTGTATCCTTTGCGCCTGCTGCTCGACCTCTTGCCCGAGCTACTGGTGGAATGGCGACCGCTATCTGGGGCCCGCCGTCCTGCTCCAGGCCTATCGCTGGCTGATCGACAGCCGCGATGAGGCGGCAGGCGAAAAACTCGACAATCTGGAAGATCCGTTCCGGCTATACCGCTGCCACACGATCATGAATTGCGCCAAGGCCTGCCCCAAGCATCTCAATCCGGCAAAGGCCATTGCCGAAATCAAGAAACTGATGGTCGAGCGGCGGCTATAGTTTCTTTCTCCGGTGAAACTAAAGTTTACGTGGCGGAATGAGGTCCCTGGTTTGCCGCTTCAATATCGCTGCGTGCCAAACGCTCTCGAATTCAATCTTGTGGAAATTGGAATTCCTACGGCCCTCCGTCACTCCCCTTCTCCCATTGCTTCGCAACGGGAGAGGGGAAACATCGGAGGCGGCCCGCTTACTTCGAGAATTCTCATATGCGATATTCCTGCCCCAGCCCAAAGGACGAGAAAGCGAACCACCTTGCTTGCGAGAAGGTGCGCGCAGAAAAGGGGAGAGAGGCAAAAAAAGGTCAAAAGGAAAGCTGACTGGTAAGGTGCAAGGATCATCATGGGGATGGTTTGGCTCGAGGTTCATAAGGGATCAAAGGGGTAAGCTTGCAGGACCTTTCATCCTTTGCTGGCCTAAGTAAGGATAATGCGGGAAAGGTTGCAATCGGGCACGAAAAAGCCCGGCAGCTTGTTGCTCCGGGCACACAGCATTCGATCCTGATATTTCCCAAATCGCACGGCTTGCACACAATGTCAAGCGGAAACAACGTGGTGCAAAGGATGAGAGGGCGATATAGGCCAGCGATCAGAAGTGGAAGCCGGAGGATCGAGAAATGATAAACCTGTCGCCAACCAGACCCTTCCCAGGTTTACTCCCCCGGGCGCAGCTGTGAGGGTTGCGGAGCGCGGCCTTTCACCGAGGCGACCTCATTCACGATCTGCTGGGCGATGACGAAGACCGGGCCGACCGAGACCCGGAAATTGTCGGCCATGCCCGGCATATAGATGCAGTGCTCGGCGATTTTGGCCAGGGGGCTGAAGTCGAAATCTGTCACCGCCAGGATCTTGGCCTTTTTCTGCGCCGCGAGCTCGGCAAGCGAGACGACCTCGCGGTGATAGTAGTTGAAAGACGAGACCAGGAGGCAGGTGTCGGGCGCGAAATTCTGCGCATAGTCCCGCGCCAGGAAGCCCTGATTGTCGAGCAAAGTCACATCGAGGCCGAGATACGTAAAGGCATAGTTGAAATAGAACGACACGGGATAGAACCGCATCGCGCCCATCACGAATATCTTGCGCGAGGCGAGGATGACTTCGGAGAAATCCTTGCAGGTCTGCTCCACTGAGGCGAGATCGAGGTCATTAAGCAGGCGCAGATCCTCCCGGATCAGCGCCGCCAGCGCGCTGCCGCCGGACCTCGTCGTTTCGGTCTCTTGCTTGAAGCGCTGCAGCCGGTCCTCGATCGAGGGGATGATGTCGACGATGCGCGAGCGGTAGATGCGCTGCAGCTCGTTGAAGCCGGAATAGCCCATGCGCTTGGAGAAGCGCACGAAGTTCGACGCCGGTATCTGGTATTTCTCGCTGAGCGCGGACAGGTTAAGGATGCCGACGTCATTGGGATTCTGCGAGATGCAATGTGCGACCGCCTTCAAGGCCGGAGACAGATCCGCATAGATGCGGGCAATCTCGCGGCCCAGTTCCTCATAGGTCGAGAGACTGCTGTGGGACGCAAGATCCTGTTCGCGCGCGGTCAACGACATCCCCTCTTGCGCTTCACACCTTCACCCAGGCCCGCTCCTTGGACGAGCGGAAACAGGCGTCGACGATCTTCATGATCTCATGCCCATGTTCGAAAGTCGGCCATTGCGGTTTGCCCGTGGCTACCGAAGTCACCATCTCGCAGACTTCGATCGCCTTGAATTCGTTATAGCCGAGCGCGAAGTTTGCAACCGGCAGGAAGGCCGCGAAGTTACGGCGTTCGGCGCCGACGTCAATGGCCCTGTAGCCCTGCCGCCCCGGCTCGTCATCGGATTTCGAGACGCGCAGGCAATTCACCTCGTCGAAATTGAAGGCGATGCCGCCCTTGGTTCCATAGATCTCATAGGACTGCAGGAACTTGCGTCCCGACGCGACCCTGCTGACATCGACGATGCCGCGGCCACCGCGAGGAAAGGTGCATAGGAGCGTCACCAGATCGGCATTCGTCACTTCGCGCATCTGGGCATGTGCGGGCCTTGCCGCCTGCACGCCATAGCCGAAGCCTTCGCTCACCGGACGGTGCCGCGTCGTCGTCGCGACGTCGGCCACCAAGCTGTCGACGCCGCCGATCAGCATATGGATGAAGCTGAAGACATGGGAGGCGATGTCGCCGACAGCGCCGGTGGGCGCCAGTTCGCCGTCGCAACGCCACATGAAAGGCGTGTCGGGATCCGCCAGCACATCGACATGCATGGAGGCCTTGAACAGGACGAGGTCGCCGATTTCACCCTTGTCGAGGATCTCCTTGGTGAGTTCGTGCACCGGATTCTTCGGGAAGTTATGTCCGACGCGGGTCACCAGCTCTCTCTTCGCTGCGATGTCGGCGAGCTCCTTGGCTTCGCCGGCATTGGCCGTGAACGGCTTCTCGCAATAGACATGCTTGCCCTTCTCGAGTGCCGCTTTCGCCACCACGTAATGCAAGTGATCCGGCAGGCAGATATCGATCAGATCGATCTCGGGATCATTCACCGCCTGGCGCCAGTCGGTCGACGCGCGCGCACCGGGATAGCTCGCCGTGAGAGCGGTCAATTTTTCCTTGGCCTCATCCACCAGCCAGCGGATATCGGCTTCGACGCCATGTTCGGGATAGAGCAAAGGCAGGTTGCGATAGCCGAGCGAGTGGCATTTGCCCATCCAGCCGCATGCCCCCAGGATCGCAACTCCAATCTTTTTCATGACAAACTCCGGTTTTGACTGAAATATTTCAACCAATCCATCTTTTTTTCGAACCAAGTCATCTTCGCATCTGATTGCGCTGCACCGTAAATATCAACGATTTTATTGCATTGCGAGATTAAAGGATTGACGAATTTTATCGGAGCTTACTACAGTTGGCAGAAATTTTACAGCCATCCCAAGTTGGAAAATATGAGCCAAGCCTATCCATCGCTCACCCGGGACATGCTCCGGGAGAACCAGGTCCTGGAAAAAACCTTGCTGAATGCCTGGTGCGCCATGCCCGGAACCATGTCCACCGAGGTCATGGCTTTCCAGGACTGGGATGTGCTGACCGTCGATCTCCAGCATGGAATCCTCGACTACCAGACGGCCGTCGAGATGATCCGCGTCATCCAGGGACGCGGCAAACCGGTGATGAGCCGGGTGCCCTGGCTCGATCCGGTTACGACCATGAAGCTCCTCGATGCCGGTGTCAGCGGGCTCATCTGCCCGATGATCTCGACGCCGGAGCTCGCCCGGAAATTCGTCTCCTATTGCCGCTATCCGCCTCAAGGCATACGCAGCTTCGGCCCGACGCGGGCCGGCCTTGGCGATCCCGATTACCACTCGAAGGCGAATGATCGCATCATCTGCGCCGTCCAGATCGAGGAAGCCGCGGCGATGGAGGCGCTCAACGAGATCGCCGCCGTTCCAGGCGTCGACATGCTCTATGTGGGGCCCGCCGATCTTGGCCTCTCGCATGGCTTCAAGCCCCAGTTCGATCCCGAATCGCGCGAGATGATCGCCATGTTCGAGAAGGTAGTCGCGGCCTGCCAACGCAACGAGCTCACCGCTGCCATACACTGCCTCACCCCTGCTTATGCGGCGCGCATGCATGCGCTGGGCTTCCGCTTCATCACCTTGGCCTCCGATCTGCGCATCCTCGCGCGCGCCAGCAAAGACCTCATCGACCTGGCACGCAGCGGCATGGACAAGGCCTTTCAGGCGACGGGCGGCAATGCCGCGCTGACCGGTTACTGACAATGGGAGAGACGCGACAATGAGCAAGGCTCACACGGTCGGCATGCTCGGCGCCGGCTTCATCGGCTCGTTCCATTCCTTTGCCTTGCGTATGCAAGAGCTCATCAAAAAACCGCCCAGGGAGCCGATTGCTCTCGAGCTTCTGACCGATCTCAACGAAGAGACGCGCAAAGCGGTGCAGAAGCGCTTCAAATGGGAGAAGACCGGTGCCGACTGGCGCGCCATCATCGATGATCCCGCCATCGATATCTTCGTGAATGCCGGCCCCAACAACCTCCATGCCGAGCCTTCGCTCCTGGCCTTTGAGGCCGGCAAGCATGTCTTCTGCGAAAAGCCGCTGGCCGAGGATGCCGAGCATGCTTACCGTATGTGGAAGGCAGCCAGCGCATCGAAGCAGACGCATCAGGCGGCTTTTGTCTACCGTTTCGTCCCGGCGGTGCGCCATATGCGCGACATCATCAAGAGCGGCCAGATCGGCGATGTCACCCATTTCCGCTCCAACTATCTGATGAACAACTATTTGCAGAAGGACCTGCCCTTCAGCTGGCGCCTCGACAAGAAAGTGGCGGGATCCGGCACTTTCGGCGATCTCGGCGCCCATCACATCGATGCGGCGCGCTTTCTTATCGGCGAGATCGTCGAGGTCTCAGCATTGGCGCGGATCGCCGTCCCCGAGATTGACGGCCGTAAGGTCGAGGTCGATGATGGCTTCGTCTCGATCCTGTCCTTCGCCAATGGCGTCATCGGCAGCATCGAATCGTCGCGCGTCGCGGCCGGCTACCAGCACACATCGCGCTTCCAGGTCGACGGCACTAAGGGATCGATAAGGTTCGACGTCGCGCGCCTCAATGAGCTGGAAATCGCCGACAGCCTCAGCTCGGGCTTCCGCACCATTCAGGTGATCCATGAGAACCAGCCTTTCAGCGACTTCTGGTGGGAAGGCGGCGTTCAGGGCAGCCATCCCATCGGCTGGGTCGAATGTTTCGTCCACCAGATGAATCACTTCCTCAGCGCGGTGGAAGGCGATCATAAGGTCGGCCCGCTCGCCGCAACCTTCGAGGATGGCTACCGCACCGCCGAGATTGGCGACACGATGATCAAATCCTGGAAATCCGGCAAGCGGGAAAAGGTCGACTATCGGACTGCCTAGAACAGAGAGACGTGCCTGACGCAGATAACACATCAGGGAGGAACTCATGACTCATCTATCGGACATGACCCGGCGAAAATTCATCACCACACTCCTCACCACCGCGGCGGCGGCGGCCGCCTCATCGCGCCTTGCCTTAGGCCAGGAAGGCGGCGTTACGCTGCCCATCATCTCGGACAAGAAATTCGACGGCGTCGAGGTCGTGGTCGAATCGCAATCGGGGCCGGTGATCAGCGGACCGGTGCAGATCTTCGGGCCGATCTGGGAAAAGGCGACGGGCGCCAAGATCAACCTCGTCACCTATCCCTTCGGCCAGATGTTCGAGAAGCTGCGCACCGAATTCGCCTCCGGCGCCTATACCGCCGACCTCATCAATGTGCAGACCACCTGGGCCGGCGACTTCATGGGCGGCGGCTTCGTCGATGAGGTGCCTGAGGATGTGCTGAAGCTCGCCAATATCGACGACTACTATCCCTCCTACCGCAATGCCATGACCTGGGCCGGCAAGACGCAGGGTCTCGTCTATGACGGCAATGTCCACAACATGTTTTATCGCCGTGACTTGTTCGAGAATGCCGACCACAAGAAGAAGTTCGCCGACGCCCATGGCTATGAGCTCGAAGTACCCAAGACCTGGGAGAAGTTCTTCGACGTCGCCAAGTTCTTCAGGAGCTTCGACTGGTCGGGCACCGGCCAGAGCTACGGCTTCGTCGAGCCGATGGGCCGCGGCACCGGCGGCGTCTACTTCCTCATCGGCCGCGGCCTGAGCTACGCCAAGAAAGAGGGCGATCCTTACGCCTTCTTCAATCCCGAGGACATGTCGCCGCGCATCTCCGAGCCCGGCTGGATCCAGGCGCTCGAGGACTGGAAGCGCGACAGCGTCAATGGCCCGCCCGGCATCATGCAATATGGCTTCTCGGAAAGCCGTCCGACCTTTGTCAGCGGCCAGGCGGCGATGATCACCGACTGGGGCGACATCGGGACGCTCTCCTATTCGAAGGATTCGAAGGTCAAAGGCAAGACCGGAACGGCCCTCGTCCCCGGAGGCAGCAAGGTCTATGACCGCGTCAAGAAGGATTGGGCGGAAGCACCGAAACGGCGTCAACCATGCGCCCTATCTCGCCGTGACGGCCTGGCTGTTCTGTGTTCCGACGACGGCGGAGAACAAGGAGGCGGCCTGGGATCTCGCAGCCTTCCTGTGCAATCCGGAAGCCTCATCCAAGCTGGTCGCCTATCCGGATTCGGGAATCCAGCCTTCGCGCAATGCGACCATCAGCAATCCGCAATATCTGATCGATGCCGGCATGGACCCAGCCGATGCCAAGGCCTATCTCGAAGCCATCGGGCAGGCCATCGGCCATCCCAATGCGGTCCTCGATCTGCGCATCCCCGGCGGCGGAGAATATTACAATGCGCTCGATGTCGAAGCTTCGCGCTTTATGGCAGGCGAAATCTCCTCGGAGCAGGCGATGAAGAACGCGACCGACGAGTGGAACCGCACCACTGATCGCCTCGGACGCGACCGGCAGGCCGAGCTCTACAAGGCTTCCTCGTAACGGCACTTTCCATCATTCCCTTCTCCCGCGCGGCACGCGTGTTGCTTCGCAACGGGAGAGGGCGAAAACTGGAGAGTGCTCGCTCACCTTGAGAGTTTTTACATGCGATAGTCCTGTGGGCCTATCGCACATTTCGGAGTTGTCTACTTGCGAGGAAACTCGAACCGGCTTGGTTATGCGTTCCTGGCACCGGGCATCGCCGTGGTCCTGGCCTTGTCGATATTTCCGCTGCTCATGTCGCTTGAGCCTGACCTTCGTCTATTGGGACATGGCAAATCCGGCGAGCGGCATCCGCTGGGCCGGTCTCGGTCATTGGTCACGCCTGTTCTCGGATGCACATTTCTTCATCGTCCTGCGCAACACCATTCTCTATGTGTTGATCGGAATACCGGTCCAATTCGGCCTCGGCCTGGCTCTGGCCCGCGCCCTTGACCGGCAGATCCGCGCTCGCAACTTCCTGCGCGTCTTCTTCCTGATCCCAATGATGATGAGCCCGGTCGTCGTCGCCTTCATTGTCGGGCGCGTGATGTTCAATGAGGCGGTCGGCCCGATCAATGCCGGTCTCCATGCGCTGGGCATGGCGCGGCGTGCCGTGGCTGGGGAACAGCGTGATGGCGTTCCTCACCGTTCTCATCGTCGATACGTGGCAGTGGACGCCGTTCTTCATGCTGGTCCTGCTTGCCGGGCTCAGCGCCTTGCCTCAGGAGGTCGAAGAGGCCGCCCGTCTCGATACGACCAGCGACGCCCAGGCCTTCTGGCGTGTCGTCTTTCCGATGCTGATGCCCTGGTCGATCACCGCGATTCTCATCCGCTCGATCGAGATGCTCAAGATCGTCGATGTCATCGTGGTGCTGACCAATGGCGGGCCGGGCATTGCGACCGAATCCCTGACGCTCTACGCCTATCGCACCGGCGTGGTGAATTTTGACCTGGGCTATGCGGCAGTGCTCTCCTTCACGCTCCTGATCATGGCGGGCCTGTCGGCGACCATGCTCCTCATTGCCACGCGCAGGTTCATCGAGAGGGCTACATCATGAAGCGCCCCGCTTGGCTCTGGCCCGTCGTTCTCGGTATGTGGTCGGTGATCGTCTTCTTTCCTCTCTATTGGATGGCCATCACCGCCTTCAAGGAGCGTCCCGATGTCTTCCCGCTGCCGACCTTCATACCGTGGGTCGACTTCAATCCCACCCTCTCTGCCTTCGACCAGATCTTCGGCCTTTACCGCTCGCAGCTCGTGAACGGGCTCAAGAACTCCGCCATCGCGTCCCTCCTCGGCGCTTCGATCGCGACCTTCGTCGGCGCGCTCGCCGGCTACGCCCTTGCCCGTTTCAAGTTCGAGCGCCGGTTCTTTACCAATGACGACATTCGCCTTCTTTTTCATCACGCAGCGTATGCTGCCGCCGGTCGCGGTCGTTTTTCCCTTTCTCCTCATGTACCGCTATGCCGGCATGATCGACCGTGCCTGGGCGCTGGGCATCGCCTACGCCTTGTTCAACCTGCCGCTCGCTGTGTGGATCACGCGCGACGCCTTCCGCTCGGTGCCGCGCGAGATCGAGGAAAGCGGCCTCGTCGACGGCTGCACGCGGACTCGGCGTTTTCTTCAAGATCTCGTTGCCGATCGCCTTTCCGGGCATCATCACCGCCTTCTTCGTCTGCATCATCTTCGCCTGGAACGAGTTTCTGTTCGCGCTCATTCTCACGTTCCGTCGCTCGCAGACGCTTCCCGTTATCATCGCCGGCCAGTCCAACGAGCTTGGCGCCTATTGGTGGATCATGTCGGCTTTGGGCCTGATCGCCGTCGTTCCCATGGTCGTTCTCGGACTCTATGCGCAGCGCTGGATCGTGCGCGGCCTGTCCGCCGGCGCCGTCAAAGGATAAGACATGGCTCACGTGGTATTCGATCATATCTGGAAACGTTTTGGCACTCTTCCTGTGGTTCGCGACCTCGATCTCGAGGTCAATGACGGCGAGTTCCTGGTTCTCGTGGGTCCATCGGGCTGCGGCAAGTCGACGACACTGCGGATGCTTGCCGGCCTCGAGACGGTGAGCGAAGGGCGGATCCTGATCGCTGGGCGCGATGTCACCGATGCCGAGCCCCGCGAACGCGACATCGCCATGGTGTTCCAGTCCTACGCGCTCTATCCGCATATGTCGGTGCGCGACAACATCGCCTTCGGCTTGCGCAATCGCGGCGGCAAGCTTTCGGAGATCGCCGCCAAGGTGGACGAGGCGGCCCGCATGCTGGAGATCACCCACCTTCTCGACCGGCGGCCGCGGGCGCTGTCGGGCGGCCAGCGCCAGCGCGTGGCGCTGGGCCGCGCCATCGTGCGCGACGCCGCGGTGTTCCTCATGGACGAGCCTTTGTCCAACCTCGATGCGCAACTCGGGTCAATATGCGGGGCGAGATCATCAAGCTGCATCAGCGCCTTGGCTCGACCACCGTTTATGTGACGCATGACCAGGTGGAGGCGATGACCATGGGATCGCGCGTCGCGGTACTGAAAGACGGCGTGCTGGTTCAGGTCGATACGGCGCAGAAGCTTTATGAAAAGCCGCACAATGTCTTCGTCGCGACCTTCATCGGCTCGCCGGCAATGAACATTCTTGCAGGGACCGTCGGTCAGGAGAATGGTGCGGGCGTCGCCTACGGCGATGGTATGTTCGCTTTGCCGGCGAACACTCCGACGCGCCTCGCGGGTCGCAAGGTCAAGCTCGGCGTCAGGCCCGAGCATCTGAGCCTCGCAAGCCCGTCTGGGAAGGCGCAAGCCGGCGTCACTGGCAAGGTTTCGTTGGTCGAGATCATGGGCGATGAATCGATCGTGACGCTGACCCAGGGCAGCGAGACGATCCGTGCCAAGGTCAGGGGCTTTTGCGCGCTCAAGCCAGACGATGAGGTCGAGGTGACCGCCGCGCCCGACAAGATCCACTTGTTCGATGCCGAAACAAGCGAACGCCTGGAAATAGGGAAATGAACCGCCATGAACGCTGCCATCGCCAAGACTGGAACGCCGCCTGCTCCAGGCGTCATCCCCTTCGACAATCGCAAGCTCGATACGCTGATGGAAGAAGCCGATCTCGATGTGCTGATCGTATCGTCGAAGCACAATGTGGGCTATCTGCTCGGCAACTATCGCTTCTTCTTTTTCGATTACATGGATGCGATCGGCCTGAGCCGCTATCTGCCGCTCTTCGTCTACGTGCGCGGCAAGCCAGAGCGCTCTGCCTATATCGGCAATGTGATGGAATCCTATGAGAGGGAACTCGGCCGCTTCTGGCTCGCCAATGTCATGCCTGCGGCATGGGGCACCAAGGATGCGATGAGCAAGGCGCTCGCGGTCATCAAGGAGCTCGACCGCCCGCCGCGTCGGATCGGCATCGAGGAAGCCTTCCTACCGGGCGATGCCTATAAGCTCCTCGAATCGTCGCTCGAGAATTGCACCCTGGTCGATGCCCTGATTCCGTTGGAACGGTTGCGGGCGGTGAAGACCAAGGAAGAGCTGGCTTTGCTGCGCCGGGCTTCCGAAGGGGTCATCGAATCCATGTCGGCGGTGATCGCGAGCCATGGTGCGGGCGCGACCAAGCGCGAGCTGGCCGAAGCGCTGAAGCGCGAGGAGACGGCGCGCAGCCTCACTTTCGAATATTGCCTGGTGACAACGGGCACGAGCCTCAATCGCTCGCCCTCGGATGAGGTGTGGAAAGAGGGCGCCATCGCATCCTTGGATTCGGGCGGCAACTTCCAGGGCTATGTCGGCGATCTCTGCCGAATGGCCATTCTGGGCGAGCCCGATGCCGAATTGGTGGACATGCTAGGCGGCATCGAGGAGATCCAGCAGGCCGCCCGCAGACCGATCCGCGCCGGGGCGATCGGGGAGGAGATCTATACCGCGGCTGAAGCGGTGAAGAGCCGCAATCCCTTTAAGCAGAACATGACCTTCGTTGCCCACGGAATGGGGCTCATCACTCATGAAGCGCCGCGCTTGACCAGCACAGGCCCGGTTCCCTATCCGGGCAGTGATGCTCAGATGCCGCTCGAAGAGGGCATGGTTATATCGGTCGAAACCACCCTGCCCCATCCCAAACGCGGCTTCATCAAGCTCGAAGACACGATCGCCGTCACCGCCAACGGTCACGAAGCCTACGGCGACCGAGGGCGCGGCTGGAATCGAGGCGGAGAGCGGTGTGAAAAGAGTCGTTAGTGGGTTCGAGCCATTTCGTGACGGCATTGGAGCGGCATTAGGTAGCAAACGCACCAACTCCACTATTGGCGCGGTAGCCATCCGGTGGGCATAAATGGAAGAGCCCTGACTGGTTGCGAGCTTTTGTTTAACGTCAGGGCTCTTCACTTGGGGAGCCGTGACCCGACTGCATCTGTAAGACGGCTCTACTTCTCCGTCCAACGAAGCAAGTGGCAGAAGGTTTCAAAGAAGATGCCCCCGAAAGGCCTCCCGTGCGACGGGGAGGGTTCCGGAGGCGATGGGCCGAGACATATGTCTGAACGGTGACTTGGAGAAATTGTTCCAGCAATGGCAGACACCCACGTCATAACCGCCCTGGTTAAGCGCCGATCCGAATTGGCCGGCCAGATCGAGGCCGCGCACGAAAGCTTGCGGAAGATGGTCATGGATCTTGAGAACCTGGACGCCACAATCGTCCAGTTTCAGCCCGACTATCAGGTAGAGGCCATTCGCCCGAAGGCGTTCCGCCCTCCAAAAGACTGGAGCAACCGGGGCGAGATGACCCGCATATGCCTGTCCATCTTGAGGCAGGCAGCCGAGCCGCTGACGACCCGCGACATTGCCCTACAGCTGCTCGTAGAGCGGGCTTTGGATCGGCATGACCTTCGCCTACTCAGGCTCATGACAAAGCGCGTGGGCGTAGCGCTACGGGGCCAGCGGGGGCTTGTGCAGTCTACTCAGGGGCCGGGCCAGTACATGCTTTGGGAGATCGCGCGGTAGTTTCAGATAAGATTTTGAAGCGCCAAAAGCCTTTTGGCCTCTGCTAACGTCTTAATAGGTGCGTTTAAGACTGCCCTTATCTTTTGTTTGAACGCCTCGGATATGGGGCCACAATCTTTAGCGGCGGCCATTTCTTTTGTGCTCAATGATTTCATTGTGGAAAGGTCTAGAAAGCATGCCCTTGTAAGAGCGGTGGGATGATCCGCCTTATCACAAGCAAGTTGTCCGTGACCGTGGAATCGAGCGTCTGAGTTGAACCAAAATAAAAAGTTCTGAATGTCACATGCGCAAAGCGCGATTTTTGGATGCTGTGGTTGGATCCACAAGCACTTGTAAATGTATATGTTTCCACATTGCAGCGTCACATAACGCCGTAGGCCGCGTTTTCAGTCGCTATTTCCAAAATTTCATCTCGGTGAGGATTATCATCATCAATGAAGTTCAGATAATCCATCGGACGATTTGGCTCTGCTTCAGCCCACGCCTTTTCTAAATGAGTTAATCTCGAAAGTTCGTCAGGGTCTTTATTTTGGCAATAAGCAATTGCCTCCCTTAAGCACTCAATGTCACTTTCTGAAAACACGTCCATTCTTGGAGGTCTTTTACCTGCAAAAAGGCGCGGCCATCTACGTTCTCTATCAATCGTAACGGCGTCAGCTAGCTCCTCAGGCTTTTCTACCCAGTTCCACTTTTCGTCAATGAAGTTTTTAATTGTTGACGGCACAGGGCCTTGAGGCATCGCAATATAAGTATCCGCGAGGATTGGCCGCCCATACCGATTAAGATGCCATTTCTCAGCATAAAAACAGATTTTAGCGACGTAGCGCGGAGCAAAACCTGGATGTTCTTGTGCTATGAAGGCGAGAGTCTCTCATTGCCTTCGCTTCATTAAAGGCGAATTTTAGTACGAGGTTCATCCAATCCAATATGTAGGAATGATCGCTGTAAAAATCTTGACAAATCAAGCAGATTCTACTAGCGCGAGCCGAATCGTCAAGCCGCATAGTGCCTATGCCTGAACAAAGTGTCAACAACGCGGGGAAAGTAAAGTTCCCGTGTGTCATTTTTGCCAATACCCCTTCCAATCCCGGCTAACCAGATGGTGTAGCGCCAGCCCGATTGTGCGGTACGCCAGCCCGCCATTATCAACGCGACGGTGATCCTCATTCCAAGCCGCATGGGCGGCATACTGGTGAAGATGCTGCGGGCTGACGAAATGATGTTGGCCCTGCACCATGCGGCGCAAGCGGCTAAAATAACTTTCGGCCTGGTTCGTGCAGGTCTCATCCGAGTAGGCCAGCGAATGATTGATGCGCTTCACCGGATAGTGAGCATGGAGCATGTCCCAATGGCTGGCCTCATCGGCATGGATGCGAGCCCAAGGATCGGCAATGCTGTTCAAGAACCGAACGCCTTCCGCCTCATGCATGGCGACAAACGTCCGTGTACGGCCCTTCCGGGCGCGGGCGGCGATCACTACGCGGCGCTTGCCGGTCTGGTGTTCTGACAGGCGACGGTCAACGCGATCAGCTTCATGGTTCGCCGGACGGACATGGCCACCAAAGTAAGCGCCATCAATTTCAATATCGCCCGCTAGCTTCATGCTCTTGCTTTCGGCGGACAGGGCTTCGCGGATTTTGTGAGCTAGGACGAAAGCGGTTTTGTGCTGCACGTCCAGATCGCGCGAAAGCTGCAAGGCCGAAACGCCCTTGGCGGCATTTCGACAGGATGCAAACGGCGGCCAGCAAATCGACAAACGAAAGCTTGCGGCTGGCGAGGATCGTGCCGGACGTGACAGAGAACTGATGACCACAAGCCGCGCATTTGAACTTGCGGCGCGTAGAGACGGCGTAGGCGTCCAGGCAGCCGCAACGCGGGCAGACTGGCTCACCGTCCGTTTCCGGCCGCCGGAGGCGGCGGAACGTCTCGTAAGCCTTATCCTCACCGGCCTGATAGATCGCCTTCAGACTGAGGGTCCGGGCTTTGGCTGATAGGAGGAAATGCTGAGACATATCACTATATCCGATGATGTTACTCACCGGACATAGAGACTTGAATAACCAAATGCAAGGGTTTATATCATCGGAAGTGATGATATTTAGAGGTCCAGATGTCACCTACCTGGAAAGACAACCCTTTGACGGTTGAATACGAGGAAAAGGCCAAAAACCTGCTCAAGGCCGAACTAAAGCGGAAGGGGCTCACCTATGCCGAGTTAGCCGAGAAGCTGAAGGCAGTTGGAATCCAAGAGACAGAGCGGAACCTGAATAATAAGATCAGCCGGGGCGGGTTTACGGCGGCGTTCTTCCTGCAATGCTTCGAGGCGATAGGGACGGACACCTTGCATTTGCAATAGTGGTCGCGGTTTGCGCCGCGATCTTGCTGGTCCCTATGCTCGGCTTGGCCCTAAGTGAGTATGCAGAAGTACATCGTACCAATGCCGCATACCAAGAGAATGCCAAGCGTGATCGCGACAATGCTAGCAACGAAATAGCCGAAACCTGTTTCAGCACTGACCGCGCCACTCACGCGAAATGTGTAACCGACAAGATAGCAACCTATTACCAACAGCAAGCAACCAATGAGGACTTGAAGGCCCAAAAAGACATGGCCTATTGGGCCAAAGCACTTTTTTTCTTTGGCCTTGTCCAGTTCATTGCGGCCGCCACTGGTATCTATCTTGTTTGGCTCACGTTCAAGGAAACGAGAAGCAGCAATGAGCGGCAGTTGCGCGCGTACGTGGTTGTCGATGGATCCGATTACAATAATTTGCGGCTTAAGGGCGGATCGACGCTCACGGGCACCCTTGAATTGATGTGCAAGATCAAAAATGCGGGTCAGACCCCGGCTTACAAATTCCGATCCATTACAGATATCGCAATATACCCGTCGCCCCTGCCAGATTCTTTCGTCATTGAGACGCCAACCAAAGATTCTACGCGCGTTAAAACCTCGGTCCCGGCCAAGAAAGTCTTGCGAGGCAAATTTTCGATTACCGCCCCCTTGCCCCAGAAGAGGGTTTCTACCTTTTTGGCATCGCTGAATACGATGACGCGTTTGGCAAATTCCGAACAACAAAATATTGTTTTGAGGTTGATATCAGTGACCTTTTGCAAGCGGCTCGGACGGGTAAGCCCGTCTCGGGCAATGTCCGGTACGTTCTCGCTGAACAGCATAACGAAGCAACCTAACGCGGCCAGTGCCGCCAAAAGGCGCATTTGCGCGTCTCCATGCTAGGCATCGGGCAAACGCTTGGTGCGTTTGCTACCTAATGCCGCATTGGAGACCATTTTTCGTTAGCTTCTTGGCAAGAACTGGATCACTGGCCCGTACCTATTCGACGGCTCCGGCACCCCCAAGCTTATCGACTATGGGGGTAAACAAGCAGCGGGCCCCGCCACGCTCACGATCGACATCTCTTTCATCGGCACCCAATACCGTCACCCTGCGAAAGCCTGCCCCATCACATTCTTCCCACCCAAGCAGCGATTCCGGACTGCACTTGTGCAAAGGATCCCGACTTTCGTCGCTATCGGATTCACACAATTCATCCTTCCCCCTTACGGTCGGGGCTATCGCATATGAAGTGGAAGGTACTTGGAGTGCTCCGGCGCACTCCATCATGCCCCCTTCTCCCGCTTGCGAGAGAAGGTGCCCGAAGGGCGGATGAGGGTGTTGGATCACGTGGTAGCATCTGTTGTGAGACAAACACAGGAGGCTTCAGCGCCATCCAGCTTTAGGAATGCGTGTCGAAGCATCGGCACAAAGGACACCCTCATCCGGCGCTTCGCGTCACCTTCTCCCGCAAGCGGGAGCGTTTTTGTCAGCACCGGCCGATTTTCTCACATGCGATCGCCCTGCCTTGCGAGGGAAGGAGGAAGATGTGTGCATATGATAGCGACTTTCGTCGGACGACGGAGTGTGCCGGCGTCGCGACCAATCCCTATCCCCTGTACCTGCTCATCCTCAGCGCCAGCGCCGAAAGTCCGACCGTCAGCACCAGCAGGATCGTCGCGATCGCATTGATCGAGGGATCGAGCGTGGTGCGCATCTTGCCCCAGACGAAGGTCGAGAGTGTATTGCCGCCGCCGATGGTGAAGGAAGCGATGATGAAGTCATCGAGCGAGATCGCGGCGCTGACGAGTGCCGCCCCGATGAGCGTGGCCGCGATCTGCGGCAAGGTAACCAGCCGGAAGGCCGTAAAACGTGACGCGCCGAGATCGCGCGCCGCATCGACGGTCGCCTGGTCGAAGCGCTGAAGCCGCGCCATCACGATCAGTATGACGAAAGGCTGCGCCACGAGAATGTGGCCCAGCACGACCACCGGCAGCCCGAGCCTCAGGCCGAGACCGCGCACGATGAGGACGACGATGGCGATCGCAACGACGAGCGGCGGCAGCAGCACCGGCATGGACAGCGCCGCGATGACGCCGCGCGCGGCGGCCGGCGCCAGCTTCATCAATCCGATCGCTGCCAGCGTGCCCGTCACCGTCGCGAGGGTGGCCGTCGAGAGCGCGACGACCAGGCTGGTCGAGAAGGCTGAATGGAAGCCGGTATCGGCCGCGAGCCTTGCATACCAGCCGAAGGTGAGCCCGCCCATCGGGAAGCCGATCAGCGCATTCGATCCAAAGGAAAAAATGACGACGAGCACAATTGGGCCCAGCATGAACAAGAGAAAGACTAAAAGGACGGCGCGCCAGAGCCAGCTCATGACGTTGCCCGCCTTTGCCGCACCATTCGTCCGCCCAGCGCAGCGATGAGCGCGATGATGACGAGACAGGCGAAAAGCAGCCCGAAGGACGATGCCGATCCGGCCGGCCAATTGAAATTGGTCGAGAATTCGAGAAGCACGAACTGACCGAGCATGCTGCCCGAGGTGCCGCCGAGCAGCATTGGCGTCACATAGTCGCCGGCCGCCAGCAGGAAAGAGAAGGCAAAGGCCGAGAACAGGCCGAAGAGGCATTGCGGCACGATGACCCGCATCAGCACCTGGCCGGCCGATGCGCCAAGGTCCCGCGCCGCCTCGATCGTCGCTTCCGGGACATTCCGCAAAGCGGCATAGATCGGCAATATGGCGAAGGGCAGGAGGAAGTGCGTGAGCGCCAGGATCACCGCACCGCGGCTGTAGATGAGGAAAGCGAGCGGTGCGTCGGTAATCCCTGAGGCCATCAGCGCCTGGTTCATGAGCCCATCGGCGCCGAGAATCGACTTCCAGGCGTAGATCTTGACGAGATAACCGCCGAAGAGCGTGATCAAGGTCGCAACCAGAAGCAGATCGCCGAAGCGTCCGGCCTTGAAGCGCGCCGCATAGGCGAAGACGAAGCCCAGCACCGTGCACAGAAGGCCGGTCACCAGTCCGATCAGCAGCGTATAGAGGGTGAGATCGCCATAGACATTGGCAAAGCGATACCAGGCGGCAAGAGTGAAATCAGGCTGCAGCTTGAAATTTTTCACCGACCAGAAGCTCACCGCGAAGAGGAGCACGATCGGTATCGCGAAGACGCCGAGGAGGACGGCGAGAGCGGGCGCAAGGAACAGATTGAGATAACGCTTCATGAAACGTCGATGACTTGCCGGGCGTTGTCATCCCAGCCAACCGCAAGCCGCACGCCGATCTTGTAGTCTGCCTCGGCGCCCGGAGCGCTGCTGCGCAGGATCAACATCTCGCCCGATGGCAGCTTCAGCGACACTTTGAGCGACGAGCCAAAGAACACGGCATCGGTCACCATGGCGGCAAGTCCGTCGGGCCTCGCCTCTACGCGCTCGGGGCGTATCATGACCCGCACCGGTCCGTCACGACCCTTGCTGTCGAACTCCGTGCCTGCCTTGAGCCGGACCCGGCCGTTGCGCCGCTCGCCCGCGAGCAGTGTCGTCTCGCCGACGAAATCGGCAACGAACAAGGTCTTGGGATGCAGATAAACTTCGGCCGGGCTGCCGATCTGCTCGACCCTGCCCTGATTCATCACCGCCACCAGATTGGCGAGCGCAAAGGCCTCGCCCTGGTCATGGGTCACGAAGATGAAGGTGCCGCCGATCTCGTGATGGATGCGGCGCAGTTCTTCCTGCATCTGGTGACGCAGCTTGAGATCGAGCGCCGCCAATGGCTCGTCGAGCAACAGCACCTTGGGCCGCATGATGAGCGCGCGGGCGAGCGCCACCCTTTGCTGCTGGCCGCCGGACAGACGATCGATCGTGCGATCACCGAATTGATCGAGCCGCACCAGCCGCAGCGCCTCGCTCACATGGCGGGCGATTTCAGCGCGCCGCTGCTTCTGGAGTGCGAGGCCAAAGCCGATATTCTCGGCGACGGTGAGGTGCGGAAAGAGTCCGTAGCTCTGGAACACCATGTTGGTCGGCCGCTTTTCCGGGCCGAGCCGGGTGACGTCCCGGCCGTCGATGGCGATCGCGCCCGTGGAGGGCTCGATGAAGCCCGCGATCATGCGCAGCAAAGTGGATTTGCCGCAGCCCGAGGGACCGAGGATGGCGCAGAAATCGCCGGCAGCGACATCGAGATCGAGTTTCTCCACCGCGGTGACCGGCCCGAAGGATTTTGACAGACCGGAGAGTCGGAGGAGTGGTGAGGGGTTCATGTGAGCACTCCTAACCTCGCCCCCAACGGGACCCTTGTGGGGAGGGCTATTGCATATGAAGTCGCCAAGGTGCTTGGAGCGAGACACTGCCTACATCATTTCCCCTTCTCCCGCTTGCGGGAGAAGGTGCCCGATAGGGCGGATGAGGGTGTTGGTCCAACCGCGACAGCTTCTATCGTAGGGCAAACAGCAGCGCTCATCGCATTTATCAAGCTTGAGAGATCTGTGAAAGCATCGGCAAAAAGGACACCCTCATCCGGCGCTTCGCGCCACCTTCTCCGCGCCAGCGGGAGAAGGGAAGCTTGCAGCAGTACCCACTGAACATTCTCATATGCCATTCCCCTACCCGCAAGGGAGAGGTAGTGATAAGCCGGAATTTGAACATCGATGGCTGCACTCAGTCAATTCCTAAGAATGAGGGAATTAGGCTTATTCATTCGTGTAGATGCGGCCCGCCCCGAGACTGCTTACTGGCGACGAAATGCCAAGGTCGTTTGAGCATCAAAAATGTGGAACTGGCTCGGATCGAAGCTGAAGCGCTGAACCGATCCATTTGGCGCGGAAAACGAACGGCCGATTCTCGCCGAGATTTCGGCAACTCCAGGGATCTCGCCCACCACCACCGTCTCCGGCCCCAGCGCCTCGATCGCGACAATTTTCGCATCGATGGAAATCCCACCGGCGATCTCGTGCTCGTAGACGTCCTCCGGCCGAATGCCGAGCACGACCGGCGTGCCCTGCACTGGGCATCGAGTCCGGCGCATAGGCGCTGGGAATTGGCAACGATAGCCGGCCGCACTGAAGCGTCGGGCGCGAATCGCTCATGGAAATTCGTGCCTGCAAGAGGTTCATCGGCGGGCTTGCAAGGAATCCCGCAACGAACAGGTTGGCGGGATTGCGATAGACCTCGAGCGGTCTTCCAACTTGAACGATGCGCCCCTCATTCATGATGCAGATGCGCTCTCCCATTGTCATCGCTTCGACCTGGTCGTGGGTGACATGGACGATGGTCCGGCCAAGCGTGCGGTGCAGCTTGACGAGTTCGCGGCGCATTCCAGCCCTGAGCTTGGCATCAAGATTGGACAAGGGCTCATCCAAGAGGAAAGCCACCGGGTCGCGCACCAGGGCACGCCCAAGCGCCACGCGCTGGCGCTGGCCGCCCGATAGTGCCGAGGGCTTGCGGTCCAACAGGGCCCCGATGCCGAGCATAGAGGACGCTTCAGCGACCCGCCGCGCAATCTCCTCTTGGGGAGCGTGGCGCAAGCGGAGCCCGAAGCTCAAATTTGCCGCAACCGTCATGTGCGGGTAGAGCGCGTAGTTCTGGAACACGAAAGCGAGATTGCGATCGCGCGGATCGATCTCGTTGGCGAGCTCGCCTTTGATGTAGACCTCGCCCGAGGAAATGCTCTCCAGGCCGGCGATCATCCGTAGCGTCGTCGATTTCCCGCAGCCGGAGGGACCGAGCAGAATCATGAACTCGCCATCGCGGATGTGGAGGGACACATCCTCGACTGCCCTCACACCTGAGGGATAAATCTTGCTCACATTCTCAAGCCTGATGGCAGCCATTTCAGATCACGTGAGCGAACGCATGTAGCGATAGAGATAGGCCGTCAGCGACAAAACGATGACCAATAGCAGGACGGAAATGGCAGATGCCTGGCCAATATTGAGCCCGAAGAACGCGGAGCGATAGATAAAGTAGCTGATGAGGTCGGTCGACGTTCCAGGTCCGCCGCGAGTCATGATGAAGACGAGATCGAACGTCTTGACGGCGAAGATCAGGCGGATCAGCAGTGTCACGGCGATCACCGGGCGCATCAGCGGAAGCGTCACGTAGAAGAATGCCTGGATCGTCGAGGCACCCTCCATACGCGCCGCTTCATAAGGCTCCCGCGGAAGCGCCGACAGACCCGCAAGCAGCAGTATGATCATGAAGGATACCTGGTGCCAGATGTCGACGAGCACCACCGTCCAGAACGCTATCCTGACGTCCCCGAGCCAGTTCACCGGGCCGAGATGAACGAGGCTCAGAAGGTAATTTACGATGCCGAGTTCGGGATGCAGAAACATCCGCCATATCAGCGCCACCACGACCGGATTGATTAAAAGTGGCAGCAGCAGAATGAGATAGTAGACACTCTTGAAACGGGTGACGGCATTCAACATGAGCGCGACTGTAAAGCCGATCAGGAACTCGAGGATCACGACGGCGACCACAAATTTGAGTGTCACCAGCAACGACTCGCCGAAATATTCTTCGGCGAAAGCCCCTGCATAATTATCGAGTCCGACGAAGGTGTCGAAGCTTCGGTGGAGAAGCGTGTAGTCGAACGCGCTCGTGAATATCGTAAATAGAAGGGGAAACAAGACGATGAGCATAAGCGCTGACAATCCCGGCGCGGTCATCGCCCAACCGAAACCGCGGTCGGATCGAGAGAGGCTGGCACTCGGGGTCGAGTAAGACATGATCACTTGCCCCGCCGGCCATCTCCGCTCGCGCAGGCGAGCGAAGATGGCAGGGGCAAGAGCTGCGCCGGGATCGTCACGGGTTATTTCTGCAGGCCAGCTTTTACCGCGAGTTTGTTGAAGTCTTCCGCTGCCCTGGCAAGCGCCTCTTTGGCGTCCTTTTGTCCGGTTACCGCAAGATTGAGCTCGCGCCCGAGGCTCTCCACGAAATCCACCGTATATGTGAATGTCGGAAACTCCTGAGCGGTCGCCACCAGTATCGTGAGCTGGCCCATCTCCGGTCGCTTGGCAACGATCTCCGGATCTTCAAACGCCCAGGCTTGTGTCGGGGCGCCGCCGGCCAACGTGCGCTTCTTGACCGCTTCCTTCGACTCAATCCATTTGATGAAGGTCCAGGCGGCTTCCTTGTCCGGGCTCGAATTGGGAATAGCCCACCCCCAACCGCCATTGAGGCCGCCGCCGGGATTAGCGGCAATTCCGGCTTTGCCGACCACCTGCGAAGACTTCGGATCGTCAAAACCCGCGAGCAGGATATTGAAGGTCACAAGACTGAAAGCCTTGCCCTGGCCAAAGACATTGGACGCTTCATCGAAGCAGAAGCTCTCCGCGCCGGTCGGCCCGTGTTTGGCGATGTCGGCTTTGAAATCCTCTACCGCCTTCACGCCAGCTTCGCCATCGAAGGTCGCCTTCCAGTTGGCATCGTGATACTGGCCGCCATTCGCATACAGATAGTTCGACCATTGCATCGAGATGCAGTCGCCGCGCTGTCCTTGGTTGACGGTGCCGTAGAAATCGGCGTTGCCGTCGCCATCGGTATCGCGCGTGAAGAACTCGACCTGTTTCTTGTATTCATCCCAGGTCGTCGGGATTTTCAAATCCATGCCGTACTTGGCCTTGAAAGCCTCCTGCTCCTTGGGATCGTTCAGGAGATCCTTTCGATAGATGATGCCCATCGAGTAATTGTAAAAGGGCAGCATGTAAGTTGTCTCGGCGACCTTGCCGACAAGATTCATGAGACTCGGCAAATAGACGCCGGTATCGACATTGTCCTTCTTTATCAGATCATCGAGGGGCATTAGCCAACCCGCCTGGGTGAACTCGGCGACCCAGTAGAAATCCACCACGATTGCATCATAGCCGCCCTCCGGCGATGAAAGCTGTGGAACCAGCTTTGAATGCATGTCGATATAGCTAATGGACTCGATCTCGACATCGATTCCGGTTTGAGCCTTGAACTCTGGCAGAAGATCCTGGACGTAACGGGTATCGGGCACGTTCTCCATCAGGATATGGACCGTGCTTCCGGCTTCGGCGCCCGCAGCGCACATGGCGCACAAAGCGACGCTGAGCAGCAGTCTTTTCATGGTTGTCACTCCCTGTTCGGCCCTCGTTGGGGCCTATTGCTCGCCGGGCTCATTTGAGGGCCCCCAGCGATATGCCCTTGATAAGATAGCGCCGCATGAACGGCAAAAGCCCAATGACCGGCAACGTCGCCACGATCGTTGCCGCAGACAATAGCGCGATATCAACGCCGCGTTGACTTTGAAATCCGGCAAGCCCGACGGGAAGTGTGTTAGTCGATTTTCCGGTCAGTATGAGCGCGAAGAGGAATTCGTTCCAGCTCAAGATGAAGGCCAGGAGGCCGGCGGCAAGCAAGCCTGGCGCCGCTACAGGGACGGCAACGAACATGAACGCCTGGAACCGCGTAGCGCCGTCGATACGTGCCGCCTGTTCGAGCTGCTCGATCTCTCCATGAAAGAACGCAACGAGCATCCAAGCGAGAAACGGAATATTGATTGCGAGGTGCGCGATGATGAGGCCGCTCCAGCTGTTGAGCAGATGTATCGTGAGGAAGAGCGAATACATCGGCAGCACCAGAATGACCGGCGGCAACATCTGGCTGGCGAGTACGAACAACCGCAGGGTGGCTCCGCCGGTATTATAGCGTGCAAAGGCATATGCCATCGCTGTGGCGATCGGCAGCGCGATCGCAGTTGAACCGATCGCTGCGATCATGCTGTTGAAGAAGTAGCCTGCGAAACTGTAGTTGACGAAAATCTCGATGAAATTGTCAATGTGTAGCGTCGCCCATTCAGGCGGCAATTTGTAAGCGGTGAGTTTGTCTGTCAGAGCCACCCGTGCGAGCCAGATTAGCGGCAATAGAATTGAGGCTGAAAAAACAAACAGAATCGCGTGGGGCAACCACGTCCGGCCGACTTTTCGGAAAATTGATAAAGCTGAAGACATCCCGCCCTCGGACCGGTCTGGAGGCAAATGCCGCCGTTGAGCGATCATACGGCGGGAGAGTTGAGCGTCAAGGAGGCTATTGTTTCCGGGCAGGCAGAGTGACGAAGGTGCAAGGACTTGGTAAAACCGCTATCAATCGGATAGGCTTGTGCCGGATTTATGATCGTTCCACAGGAGAGGCTGATGGATTTGCGCTTAGAAACCGACAAAATGTCTGAGGTCTCCTCGGTTGCGCCGATGCATCCCTTGGATCCACTCAGTGCCGCGGAGATCGAGGCTGCCGCCGACATTATCCGCGAACATTTCGAATGGGGGGAAGACCTGCGTGTCGAGACGATCGACATCGATGAGCCGTCCAAGGATATCGTGCGCAATTATTCCGTCGGTACACCCATCGAGCGGATTGCGCGCTTTAATGTCTATCAGCGCGGGGTGATGGGCGTATGGCAGGGTTGCGTCAATTTGCGGAACCGCGAACTCATCTGGAAGGTGTTCCGGCCGAACGCCCGGCCGATGGTGGCCGTTGAAGAGATCTTCCTGATTGAGGAAACCGTGAAAGCGGATCCCCGAATACAGGAGGCGCTGCGCCGCCGGGGGCTTCTGGAGGAACTCGAATATGTTTGCGTCGATCCATGGACGATCGGCAATTTCGGCCATGAGATCGAAGCAAATCGGAGGGTTCTGACCTGTTTCCTATGGATGCGGATGTTTCCCCTTGACAACTACTATGCCCATCCGATCGAAGGGTTGCATCCCCTTGTCGATCTAACGACGTTGGAAATTCTCAGGGTCGACGATCACTTCGCCGAAAACGGCGACTACATCCCGGTTCCCCGGACTCCCCTGAACTATGATTCAGCTATTCTCACGGATTTCCGAAAGCCGTCCAGCCCGTTGGAAATCAATCAACCCGAAGGGCCGGGCTTTGTTGTCGAAGGTTACAACGTTACTTGGGAGAATTGGGATTTTCGTATTGGCTTCGGTGGACGCGAGGGCTTGGCGCTTCACACCGTCGGTTATACTGAGCGCGGCAAACGACGACCAATCCTCTATCGCGCGTCGATAGCCGAGATGGTAGTGCCCTATGGCACCCCGGAGCGCACACACCATCGCAAAAACGTTTTCGACAACGGCGAACTCGGCTTTGGCCGGATGGCGAACTCGCTGACGCTTGGCTGCGATTGTCTGGGCTCCATTCATTATTTTGATGCGGTCGTATCCGACGTCTTCGGCAATCCGCGCACGATTGAGAGGTGCATCTGCTTGCATGAGGAGGACGCCGGGATATCCTGGAAGCACTACGATATGCGCAGCAAGCGAACGGAAGTTCGCCGCGCGAGGCGTCTGGTAATTTCCTCAATTTCGACGATCGGCAACTATGAATATGGCTCCTACTGGTATCTCCACCAGGATGGCCGCATCGAATATGAAATGAAGGCCACGGGCATCATCAATACGGCGGCATGCCATCCCGGTACCCCCGGCAAATATGGATCGGAAGTAGCTCCTGGAGTCGTTGGGCATATCCACCAGCATGTCTTCTGCGCCCGGCTGGACGTGGAAGTTGACGGCCCGAACAACACCGTTCTCGAGTGCAACACGATCGCCAAGCCCATAGGCCCGGAGAACCCATACGGAAACGCTTTTTACGTTGAAGAGACACCGCTTGAGACCGAACTAGCGGCGCGCCGGGATTTCGATTTTTCTTCCATGCGCTACTGGAAAATCATCAACCCGAATGCTCAAAACTGGGTAGGCCGGCCTACTGGCTTCAAACTGGAATCGAGTTCGTCCGTGCGGCCATTCACAAACCCCAATGGTCCTTCCGGAAGGCGGAGCGGATTCATTCAGCATCAACTTTGGGTGACGCCCTTCAGCCCCGAGGAGCGGTACCCCGCCGGCGAATTCGTGAACCAATCAACTGGCGATGATGGCCTTCCTTCGTGGACCGCCAAGGATCGCCCAATAACGAACTGCGACCTTGTTGTGTGGCACAGCTTTGGCCTGCACCATCTGCCCAGACCGGAGGATCATCCGGTTCAGTCCTGCATCGTTTGCGGATTCAAGCTTATGCCGTCGGGATTTTTCGATCAAAACCCCGCCATCGATCTCCCACCACAGAGGAACAAGGGGACCTGTTGCCAGCCTGAGGCCCAGGAGGGGCTTGTCAACTTGTCGGATGCTTGTCACCCAAGCGATGTCCCTTAGCGCCATGTTTGCAGACCTCTCACGCCGGTCCGCCATCAACTAGCGCGCATCCCGGCGAAGTGGAATCGCTTCGCCGATAAGGATTCGCGCCAAATCAATATGTTGGAGCAAATCCTTATCGCCAAAGTCTTCAACGTTGGCGGGATTTGCTCTAGGCAACAGTAGCTACTTCGAAACGGGCGAACTCTATTTCAAATGGCGATGAAAGCTCAGAACCAATGCCGGATGACGCTTGAGACGCCAGATGCGTAGTCTGGTGCGTGCTTCCGGGAAGGGTCGGCCCGAAGGACTTTGAGAGACCGGAGAGTCGAATGAGGGGTGAGGAAATCGTCATCCCATCTCCGGGATTCACTCCCGCCTGTCATTGTCACCTTCTCCCGCTTGCGGGAGAAGGTGGTGCGAAGCACCGGATGAGGGCTCTTTCGTGCAGGCGTGTAATGATCTCAACGAGTATCCCTTGCTGAGGCAAAGAGCCCTCACCCGCCCTTCGGGCACCCTCTCCCATTGCTTCGCGACGGGAGAGGGGGAAATTGGAGATACCTCGCCCACTATAAAATCCTCATATGGGATCTGGGCTCACGCCTTCAGGAAGCGCTGATACTCCTCAATCACCTGGGCGTGGGTGACGAAGTCACCCTCGGCCTCGAGGGGCCAGAACGGATAGAAGCGCGCTTTCTCGAACAGCTTCGCCAGATTGTCGTACTGATAGATTTTCTTGTTCTTGTCGTCGATCTGCGGCAAGGCGGCCTTGCTGATCACGGCCTGCGTCAGCGCATCGGCGATCTGCTTCTGGCCCGCGGGCGAAATGGACTGGGCGAGGAGCTTGTAGGCAAGATCGCGATTGGGCGCGCCTTTGGGAATGGCAAGCGTGTCCATGAACACCATGGCGCCCTCTTCCGGCACCACGAAATCGAGCACCTTGTTCTTGGCGGCGGCAAAGCCGACCATCGCATCCCAGCCGATGGCCGAGGTTACCACTTCGCCGCGCGCGAAGAGATCGACCGCTTCGCCATAGGAAGCGGAGAAGGTGCGTGCGTGATTTTTCTTGATGGTGATGAGAAAATCGATGGTCTTCTTGAGCTCGTCCATCGTGAGGCGGGTCGCCGTCTTGGTGCCGGTGGCGATCGGCGCCCAGGTGGCAAGGAGGCCGGTCATATCGTCGACCATCGCGACCTTGCCTTTGACATCGTCCTTGAGCGCATCCTTCCACGATGTGGGCTTGGCGGTGGCGGCCGGATCATAGACCATCGACAAGGTGCCCCAGGTGAAAGGCACCGCATAAAGCTTGCCGTCTTTGCGGATCGTCTCGACATTGAGGAATTCGGGGAAGATCTCGGCGATGCCGGGAACCTTGCTTTCGTCGATCGGCTCGATCAGATCGGCGGCGACGAGGATCGGAATATGGCCGTAGTAGATCGTGATGAAATCGATCTGGCCGGCACCCCCTGCCTGCAACCGCGTGATGATCTCTTCATTGGAATTGATATAGGTCGTGGCGAGAGCGATGCCATTGTCCTTGAGAAACGAGCCGAGCTTGACCGGCTCGTCATAGCCCTGCCAACCGAGCCAGTTTACCGTCGTATCGGCGCGCGCCGGAAGCCCGCCGAGTGCCAGCGAGCCCGATGCCGCCGCCATCGCCGCCATGAACCGCCGCCGGTCCATAGTCATGAGGCGGAATAGATCGTCCTTGTGGATAGCCATTGCATTCCTCCCTGATCCTTCCTGGTTCAGCTCGAGTAGTCGGGCGCCACGCCGAAGATTACTTTGGCCGGCGCGTCACCCGTGTTGAAAAATCCATGCCGCGTGCCGCCCGGAATGAACGCGGAATCGCCGACCTTCAGCTCCCACCAATTGGGCGTCTCGTCGGGCAGATAGATGTTGCTCCGCCCTTCGAGATTATAAATGACCTTGTCGCCCTTGTGACTGATGAATTCGCACTCCTGTCCGGCGTGAAGGTCAATAATGCCGACCGTGAGCTTTTCGTTTGCGCAGACGAGGCCGACGCGCATTGGCCGGGTTTCGCCGACGATCTCATAGACATAGTCGCCGGGGCGGACGAGCGTGGCGCGCGCCTTGCCGCTCGGCTTGACGGGCGGGAAAGCGCCAAGGGCATCGCGCTGGCTGAGCTTGATCGTCTCTAGCCAGGGCTGCTTGCTGGCATAGGCCTCGACCGCTTCGAGCGTGCGTGGAGTCAGGCATTCGAGGATATGCGAAGTCTCCGATCCGAAATTGTACCCCCAATGCCAGGTATTGGGCGGGAAATAGAGCGTGTCGCCCCGGCGCAGCACATGGACTTCGCCGGTCTGTGGACAATGGAAGGTGAATTCGCCCTTCAGGCAATGATAGGTTTCAGCGCAATTGTAATACGTCTTGAAATCGGGCGAGTTGCCGAAGCGCGAGCCCACCGTCATCTCGAAGCTCATCATGTGGATCTTGGGCGAGGAGCCATAGATCCAGTCCGATACATAGCGGGCCTTCTCATCACCCCACAGGAAGCGCGGGGTGTCCTCCGCCTTGATCAGCGTCGCTTTGTCGAAGGCAATGCCTTCAGGGCCCTGCGGCTTGAACTTTTTTTGCGTCATGTCGAGTCCATTGGAGAAGACGGGCTGCGACCTTGGCCTTCATGTCCTTGTCGAAGCGCATCAGGTTGAAATTCTCAGACAGCCACAGCCCATCGACGGCAAGCCGGATGATGGTGGCGAGAACCGGCTCCAGGCCATCCTTCTCGATCCCATCTTGCGTGCGGTGACCTTGCTCCTGCACGGGACCGAGCCTTTCGGGGAAGGACAGCAAGGCGGTGGTGATGGCGGAGCAGAGATTGTCGAAGCCGGCACCCGTGCGCGGCGTCATGCCGAGGCTTGCCTTGATATAGGCGCGCGTGAAGCGGCCTCTGACGTCATTGTCGTCGCGGCCGGCTTCAACGAGCGCATCGTCGAACCAGGCGATCGAGCGCTCGATCATCGCGGCCGCGAGATCCTCCTTGGAGCGGAAATGATAGAGGAGCCCGCCCTTTGAAATCCCCGACCGGGCGGCGACGGCATCAAGGGTGAGGTTACGGACGCCGTGTTGCGCGACGACGGCCTCTGCCGCATCGAGAAGCTGGGCGCGCGTGTCGCGGGCGGGCTTAAGCACCACCTGTTCCTTCCGTTTAATTACTGTACCGTCCAGACGGTTTGTAGTCAAGATCACCTGGCGCACGATGAGTTTAGGTCTACCCGACCCTTTCCCGCTCGTCATGGCCACGCCAATACGACAAGCCGAGTCAATCGCTTAACGGGTCCTAAAGGCCACTTGCAGCAAAAAGTTGCAGATGACGGCTGTTTGCGTTTGAGTGCCTGAACGCACGGGGAGACTCGAAGTGCATATTCTCATGGGGTTCGTCGCGATACTGGGCGCGGCCGCCGCCTGGTACTGGCGTCTCAAGGTCATCAAAGAGACGACCGACGACGTGGCCAATATGGCGGGTCACGCCTGGGGCAAGTGGAAGCGTTACAAATTCCGCAGGAAGGCTGAAGCATCGCCGGTCGAAGCGGTCGACGATCCGGTGGCGGCCGCCGTCATCATGATGATTGCCGTTGCTTCAGAGGAACATCCGCTGACGCCGGCGGCCGAGACGGCAATCCGCACCGCGGTGATGAAGATGGGCATTGCCGATCCGACCGAGCTCATGGTGTTCGGCAAATGGGTGGCCTCGCATGTCGAGGACGCCAACAATGTTTCGCTGCGCTACGCCAAATTGTGGTTGCGAGATCTCAAGCCCGAGGAACGCGCCGATCTCGTCCAGATGGTGAGGCGGGTCGCCGCCGCCGACGGCGAAGTGAGCGCACGCCAGCAGCTCAAGATCGTCAGGCTTAGGGAGCGGCTCGGACTGAAGTGATTCAGCCGACCACGCGCCAGCTGCCGTCGGCCATTTCGGTGACAGTGCAGTTAATTCTCGACTGCTTCCCACTTCGGTGCGCATTTCGATGCTTCTCGGACCCGCTTGCCGGGCGTGAGATATCGCCCCAACTTGCGTGCCAGTCGCCGGAGAAAAGCTCGGCTGACCCACGCGTCTCCCGACCGTCTCCGCCGCTCGGTTTATTAAATGCACCGTCACCGAAATTACTATTGAATGCACTGTCACCGAAATAGGCGAAATAGGAAGCAGCTCAAGATCGCCAGGCTCAGGGAGCGGCTCGGACTGAAGTAATTCAGCCGACCACGCGCCAGCTGCCGTCGGCCATCTCGCAGGCCGTGCCTTCGATCAGTTCCGGCTCGCCATCGATCCAGATCGTGTGCTCGAAATCGCGGCACATGCGTTCATCCTCGCCGCGATAGGAACGGCGCGGCCGGAAACGGCCGCGATGGCCGGAACGCGGATTGTCCCAATAGGCTTCACGGCCGGTTTCGAAGGACCGTTGCGCGGCATAATAGGCGCGCTCGCGATCGACATCGTCGAGCTTGCGACCAACGGCACCGCCCACCACGGCACCCAGAGCGGCGCCGAGAATCGTCGCAGCCGCCCTGCCGCGTCCATGACCAATGGTGTTGCCGAGCAGTCCGCCCGCGACGCCACCGACCACCGCGCCGCCGGTTTCTTTCGGCCCCGAATCGGCGCTGCAGCCGGCCAAAAGGAGACCCGCCGCGGTGACGACGGCGACAAACCTGGATTGCATTCCGCTTTCCCCGCATTCTAAAGACATCAACCTTCATCCCCTGAGGCTGGCGCATGCCTGCTTAAGGTTTGGCGGTGGCGGCAACAGGGGCGAAATGTGGTAAGTCTTAGGCATAGTTTGGCAAAGTTAATCAAATGTCACTGAGCGACCTGCCGACCCTCCTGGCGGCCCACGGCTTCACCGAGCGCGACGAGCCGTTCTCGCTCTTCGAGGATTGGCTGAAAGACGCCGGCAAAACGGAACCCAACGATCCCAATGCCATGGCGCTCGCGACCGTCGATGAGGAAGGCCTGCCCAATGTCCGCATGGTGCTGCTGAAGGCGCTCGATGACCGCGGCTTCGTGTTCTACACGAATTTCGAAAGCCAGAAGGGCCAGGAGCTCCTGTCGGCGCAGAAGGCGGCGCTGTGCTTCCACTGGAAATCGCTGCGCCGCCAGGTCAGGGTCCGCGGCCCCGTCGAGATGGTGAGCGATGCCGAGGCCGATGCCTATTTCGCCTCGCGCCCGCGCGACAGCCGCATCGGCGCCTGGGCCTCGCAGCAGTCGCGGCCGCTGAAAGCCCGTTTCGAGCTCGAAACCGCGGTCGCCATGTATGCGGCACGCTATGCCATTGGCGAGGTGCCGCGCCCGCCCTACTGGTCGGGCTTCCGCCTCGAGCCGGTCTCCATCGAATTCTGGCACGACCGGCCCTTCCGCCTGCATGATCGCGTCGTCTTCCGCCGCGAGACTCCGGACGGTGGCTGGACCAAGACGCGCCTATATCCCTAGAGCGCGATGAGTTTAGGTCTACCCGATGCGCTCACCTCTTCCCTGCTCGGCATGCGGCGCGAATCCATTTCGGCGAAGTGTTTCCACTTCGCCTTGATACGCGCTAGACAGGACCATGACCACCCCTCCTGAAAGCGAACGCAAGACCTTGATCCTCACCGGCGCGTCGCGCGGCATCGGCCATGCGACGGTGAAGCGCTTTTCGACCGCCGGCTGGCGGGTGATCACCTGTCGCGCCATCCTTTTCCGGAAGATTGCCCCTGGGATGCGGGACCGGAGGATCATATCCAGGTCGATCTCGCCGATCCCAAGGCGCTGGCCGAGGCCATTCTCCAGATGAAAGAGCGTTTGAAGGAGCAGGGCTCGCGCCTCCATGCGCTCGTCAACAATGCCGCGATCTCGCCGAAGAAGCCGGGCGGCGCCAGGCTCAATACCATCGAGACGATGGAAGAGGACTGGAAGACGGTCTTCCAGGTCAATTTCTTCGCACCCATCATGCTAGCGCGCGGCCTGATCGATGAATTGGCGCGCGCCAAGGGTGCGGTCGTCAATGTCACTTCGATCGCGGGCTCACGCGTCCATCCTTTTGCCGGTGCCGCCTATGCCACATCGAAGGCGGCACTCGCCTCCCTCACCCGCGAAATGGCCGCCGATTTCGGTACCTTCGGGGTGCGCGTCAATGCCATCTCGCCGGGCGAAATCGAAACCTCGATCCTCTCGCCCGGCACCGAGAAGATCGTCGCCGCAGATCCCGATGCATCGCCTGGGCCAGCCCGAAGAAGTGGCGAAGTCGATCTATTTCCTGTGCACCGATGCCTCGAGCTATGTGACGGGCGCCGAACTTCACATCAATGGCGGCCAGCATGTCTAATTCCAGGCTTCGGCCTGAAACCATCGCCGCCCACACGCTGAAAGCCATTGATGAAGCGACAGGCGCGATCACGCCGCCGCTCTACACCTCATCGACCTATGCGCGCGACGAGAACTACCAGCCGAAGCTCAAGGAAAACTACATCCGCAACGGCAATCCCACGCTGTGGCATGCCGAGCAGGCGGTGGCTGCCCTCGAACAGGGCGAAGAGGCTCTGCTCTTTGCTTCCGGCATGGCGGCGATCACCACCTTGCTCGAGACAGTGCCTCAGGGCGGCCATGTGGCGGCGCCCGACGTCATGTATTACGGCACGCGCGACTGGCTGAAGCGCCTCGAAGCCAAGGACCGCATCGCGCTCACTTTGTTCGATCCGACGGACCGAGAGCGCCATTGCGGACGCGATCCGCAAGGGCAAGACCGATCTCGTCTGGATCGAAACGCCGCTCAACCCGACCTGGGACGTGATCGACATCGCGCGCAGCCGCAAAGCTCGCGCATGAAGCGGGCGCCATCCTTGCCGTCGACGCTACGGCAAGTGCTGCAGTGACCACACGGCCCCTGGCGCTCGGCGCCGATATCGTCTTCCATTCGGCGACCAAATATCTCAACGGCCATTCCGATGTGCTCGCGGGCGCGCTCGTGACCGGCGTGATCGATGCGCGCTGGAAGGAGATCGCGACCTTGCGCACCAAGATCGGTACGCCGCTCGCGCCGTTCGAATGCTGGCTCCTCATTCGTGGACTTCGCACTCTCTTCGTGCGCTATCGCCAGGCTTCCGCCAATGCGCTCACTATCGCGCGGCATTTCGAGAGGCATCCGCGGATCGAGCGCGCCCTCTATCCGGGTCTTGCCTCGCATCCGGGACACGAGATCGCCAGGCGCCAGATGACGGACGGCTTCGGCGGCATGGTCTCGCTCCTGATCAAAGGCAGTGCTGCCGATGCGGTCAAGGTCTGCACGCGGCTCAGAGATCATTCTGCCGGCGACGTCGCTCGGCGGGGTAGAGAGCCTTGCCGAGCACCGCAAGACGGTGGAGGGGCCGGAGAGCCCGGTGCCCGACAATCTTATCCGGCTTTCCATCGGCATCGAGCATGTCGACGATCTCATAGCAGACATCGAACAGGCGCTGGGCTGACGTGACCCTCGGCCCTCGAAGAGCAGGGCTGTCCGGGGAACGTTTGTGAGACGATGTGAACAGCCTGTAGAAGCAATGATGTGTGTTGAATTTCGTCAACCGAGAACTCAGGCTTTCAAATTTTCCCCTTCCCCGCGCGGCACGCGTGGGGGAAGGTGGCCGAAGGCCGGATGAGGGCTCTTTCGCGCCGCGAGCGAGCTTTCGAAAGCATTTACATTGCAGGCAAAGAGCCCTCACCCGGCCTTCGGCCACCCTCTCCCATTGCTTCGCAACGGGGGAGGGGGAAACCTTGCAGAGGTCCTGCCGATTGCATCAATAGTCCCCGGAGATCCCCTGCGTTCCGGGGGAGGGAGAATCTCAGCAAAATTCCGCAAGGCCTCTCCCTCCCCCGCGGAAGCGTTCGCGGAAGCGTGGAGAGGGTGTCACGCGGAAACGCGTGAAGGGTGGGGCTACTGGTAACCCACTTTTCGCCTCCCCATATGCTGTGGCGGAGAACTCTCATGCTCGATCTCGATGGCCAGGGCCAAGCCCTGCCGGAGGTCACCTCTCAGGTGATCGACGGTGAATTGCTCGACGCTTATTCAAACGCGGTGATCGGTGCGGTCGACAAGGCCGGACCCTCGGTTGTCCATATTGCCGTCAAGAACGGCCAGGGACGCCAGGGCGGCGGCTCGGGCTTCGTCGTTTCCTCCGACGGCCTTATCTTCACCAACAGCCATGTCGTTTCGGGCGCCAGAACCATCATGGTCGGCACCGCCGACGGCCATCGCGCCGCGGCGCGCATCATCGGCGAGGACCCCGACAGCGATATCGCCGTCATCCGCACCGATGAAAATCTCAGCGCCGCGCCGCTGCTGCTGCATGACTCCAAGGCGATCAGGCGCGGCCAGCTCGCCATCGCCATCGGCAACCCCTTGGGCTTCGAGCAGACGGTGACGACGGGCGTCGTCAGCGCCATCGGCCGCTCCTTGCGCGCCTCGACCGGACGGCTGATCGATGACGTCATCCAGACCGATGCAGCGCTCAATCCCGGCAATTCCGGCGGACCGCTGGTCGATTCGAAAGGCCGCGTCATCGGCGTCAACACTGCCGTCATCCTGGGCGCCCAGGGCATTTGTTTCTCGGTCGCCAGCAACACCGCACTC
Source organism: uncultured Alphaproteobacteria bacterium (assembly GCA_963841765.1). Taxonomy (GTDB): domain Bacteria; phylum Pseudomonadota; class Alphaproteobacteria; order Rhizobiales; family Aestuariivirgaceae; genus Taklimakanibacter. The sequence continues at coordinate 17,434 of CAWJDZ010000016.1, read as the reverse complement.
TATGTGCTGAGCCAGATCCTGCAGCATGGCCGGGTGCGCCGCGCCGCGATCGGCGTCGAAGGCCAGCAGAGCGTGGTGCCGCGCCATATCGCGCGCCACGCCGGCGTCACCCAGGAAACGGGTGTCCGGGTGATGAAGGTGATCGACAAGAGTCCCGCCGATGCAGGCGGCATCAAATCGGGCGACCTGATCATCGCCATCGATGGCAATGCCGTGGCGGGCGTCGATGATCTGCTGCGTTTGCTCAATCACGAGCGTGTCGGCCATGAGACGCGCATCACGGTGCTGCGCCGCGGCGAGTTGCGCGACCGCTTCATCGTCCCGCTCGAGCGGCGATAGTCTCTCTCCATCCGTCATCCCGACGCAAGCCGCTGTCGTATTCACACACCCTATCCCCGAGCACGCCCTCTGATCCGTCATGCCGGCGAAAAGCCGGCACCCCCTGAATAAGAGCAAGCGGGCGGCGTCGCGCATCTGTGCGCGACCGGAAGCACCGCCCGTCTTGACCTGTTCAATAGGCCCCGACTTTCGTCGGGGTGACGAAATTGGGGAGATGATTGGCGGCTCACGCCACGCGACCTGCGGTTGACTTCGGCGGATCGCGATGTGGGAATCCGATGGCGGCGAAAGCCGGGACCCATTGAATGGGATCAACCGGACAGCGCTTCCCGCGTTTCACCAATTTAATGGGCCCCGACTTTCGTCGGGGTGACGGTTGGCGGGGAGATCAGTAAAGACGGGTCCGATATTCTTCCTGGATTTCCGCCTCGACCGTGTCGGACTCGCTTGTGTCGACTTCGCAGGCGCGCGCCTGCTCCATCACCATATGGGCGAGACCGGGAAGAAAGCTTCGGTCCTGCCTGGCCGCGGGATCCCAGAGCTTCGAGCGGCGGAACGCCTTGGCGCAGTGGAAGAACACCTCTTCCACTTTCACCATGATGCCGAGCTTGGGCGCCCGGCCATTGACGGCGGCAGGCGCCAGCGCCGCCGGATCGTCGATGACCGAGGCCTTGCCGTTGACTCGAAGCGTATCGTCGATTCCCGGTATGAGGAACAGGATGCCCACTTCCGGATTGGCGATGATGTTCTGCATCGTGTCGACGCGGTTGTTGCCCGGCCGGTCCGGAATGATGAGCGTTTCATCGTCGATGACGCGCACGAAGCCTGGCGGATCGCCGCGCGGCGAGACATCGGCATGACCGTTCTCGTCGGCCGTGCCGATGCACAGGAAGGGCGAGTGCTCGATATAGGTCCTGGCATATTTGTCGAGCCGGGTGAGCGTCTTCCTGGCGGCGAGCTCGCCCACCTGGCCCATTTTCGCCCTGAGCGTGTTTTTCTCCTCGATCCGGCTCATCCCCGTCGTCCTCCCTCTTAATTCCGCAGATTCTCCTTGAGCACGCGCTCTTCGAGGATCCGCAAGCCCTTGTCGACGATGTCGAACATCTCGTTGATCTCGTCTTCGCGGATGATGAGCGGCGGGCAGAAGGCGACCGAATCGCCCATCGCGCGAACGATCAGGCCGTTCTCCTGCAGGATATCGGCGGCGAGCCGCACCCACTGCCTTCTTCGGGTCGAATGGCCGCTTGGTCTTCTTGTCGGCGACGAGCTCGATCGCGCCGATGAGGCCCTTGGCGCGGGTCTCGCCGACCAGCGGATGATCGGCGAACTGGGCGATCCGCTTCTCGAAAGCGGGCGCCACCTTGCGCACATGCTCCATGATCTTGTCGCGCTCATAGATCTCGATCGTCTTGAGCGCCACCGCACAGCCCACCGGATGCGCCGTATAGGTGAAGCCGTGGCCGAAGATGCCGATCTTGCGGCTCTCGTCGAGCATCGCCTGATAGAGCTCTTCCTCGATGGTGATGGCGCCCATCGGGAAATAGGCCGAGGTGATCGCCTTCGCCATCGAGATCGATGTGGGCTTCATGCCCATGGTCGTGGTGCCGAACCAGTTGCCGGTGCGGCCGAAGCCGCAGATCACTTCATCGCCGATGATGCGCACGTCGTATTTGGCGAGCACCGTCGTTGATCTTGGCGAAATAGCTCTGGGGCGGGATGATGACGCCGCCCGCACCCATGATCGGCTCGGCGATGAAAGCGGCGACCGTATCCGGACCTTCGCGCTGGATAAGATCGTCGAGATCCTGGGCCAGGCGCGCGGCGAACTGCTCCTCGCTCTCGCCCGCTTCAGCCGAAGCGGTAATAATGCGGGCAGGACGTGTGCAGGATATTGGCGATCGGCAGGTCGAAATCGCCATGCACCCAGGGCAGGCCGGTGAGCGAGGCTGAGGCGATGGTGACGCCGTGATAGGCGCGCTGGCGCGAGATGATCTTCTTCTTTTTCGGCAGCCCCCTGGCATTGTTCATATACCAGGTGAGCTTGATCTGCATGTCGTTGGCTTCCGAGCCCGAGCCGCCGAACAGCACTTTCGAGGCCGGGCAGGGCGCGATCTCCTTCAGCTTCTCGGAAAGCTCGATCGCCGCATCATGCGACTTGCCGGTGAAGATCGATGTATAGGAAAGCTTGCGCATGGACTGCGCCGCGGCCTCGACCAGCTCTTCATTGCCGTAGCCGAGCGAGGTGCACCACAGTCCGGCCAGCCCTTCGATATAGCGCTTGCCGTTGTCGTCGATAGACATGGATGCCGCGCCCTTCATTGAGGATGAGCGGGCCGATCTCGCGGTGACGGGCGAGGTTGGTATAGGGATGGATCACCGTCTCGATATCGCGGACGGCCATATTCGACAGACGAGGCATGGGAATCCAAGGGTCAGGAGGTCAGGGGTCAGGAGGCTATATACTCAATTCCTGGCATCTGACACCTGATTTCTGTCCCCTGCTATCGTCTGTTCTGCCGGTTGGCGATCAGGTCCTCGACCACGGCGGGATCGGCCAGCGTCGACGTATCGCCCAGATTGCCGAACTCGTCCTCGGCGATCTTGCGCAGGATGCGGCGCATGATCTTGCCGGAGCGCGTCTTGGGCAGGCCTGGCGAGAACTGCATGATATCGGGCGCAGCGAACGGGCCGATCTCCTTGCGCACATGCGCGACGAGATCCTTGCGCAAATCGTCGGAGCCCTTCTCGCCCGCCATCAAGGTGACATAGCAATAGATGCCCTGCCCTTGATGTCATGCGGATAACCGACAACGGCGGCCTCCGACACTTTCGGATGCGAGACGAGCGCCGATTCGACTTCCGCCGTGCCGAGCCGGTGGCCCGACACATTGAGCACGTCGTCGACGCGGCCGGTGATCCAGTAATAGCCGTCCTCGTCGCGCCGGCAGCCGTCGCCGGTGAAATACATGCCCTTGTAGGCGGAGAAATAGGTCTGCACGAAGCGCTCATGATCGCCATAGACGGTGCGCATCTGGCCCGGCCATGAATCGAGGATGACGAGATTGCCGGAGGCCGCACCCTCGAGAAGGGCGCCCTTGTCGTCGACCAGCGCCGGCTGGCAGCCGAAGAACGGCCGCGTCGCCGAGCCGGGCTTGAGCTTGGTGGCGCCGGGCAGCGGCGTGATCAGAATGCCGCCGGTCTCGGTCTGCCACCAGGTGTCGACGATCGGGCAGCGCCCATCGCCCACGACGCGATGATACCATTCCCAGGCTTCCGGATTGATCGGCTCGCCGACAGTGCCGAGAAGCTTAAGCGATTTGCGCGAGGTGCGCTTCACCAGTGCCTCGCCCGCGCCCATCAGCGCGCGGATGGCGGTGGGCGCGGTATAGAAGATATTGACCTGGTGCTTGTCGATCACTTCCCAGAAGCGGGACGCGGTCGGGTAATTGGGCACGCCCTCGAACATCAGCGTCGTGCGCGCCATTGGCGAGCGGCCCATAGACGATATAGCTGTGGCCCGGTCACCCAGCCCACATCCGCCGTGCACCAGAAGATGTCGCCATCGTGATAGTCGAAGACATATTGATGGGTCATCGCGGCATAGACGAGATAGCCGCCGGTCGTGTGCAGCACGCCCTTGGGCTTGCCGGTCGAGCCTGAGGTGTAGAGAATGAACAGCGGGTCTTCCGCCTTCATCTTTTCCGGCTTGCATTCGGCCGTAACCTTCGCGGCCTCTTCATGATACCAGAAGTCGCGGCCCGCTTGCATGGCGACGCTGCCGCCGGTGCGCCGCACCACCAGGACCTTTTCGCCGCCTGCGCATTTCTTGAGCGCTTCATCGGTATTCGCCTTGAGCGGGATCTTCTTGCCGCCGCGCAGGCCCTCATCGGCGGTGATGACGAATTTGGACTTGGCGTCATTGATGCGGCCGGCCAGCGAATCGGGCGAGAAGCCGCCGAACACGACCGAATGAACCGCGCCGATGCGCGTGCAGGCCAGCATCGCATAGGCCGCTTCCGGGATCATCGGCATATAGATGGTGACCCGGTCGCCCTTCCTGACGCCGTGCGCCTTCAGCACATTGGCGAAGCGGCAGACATGCTCGTAGAGCTCGCGATAGGTGATCTTCTTGTCGTGATAGGGATCATCGCCCTCCCAGATGATCGCCGTCTGGTGGCCCGCTTCTTCAGATGCCGGTCGATGCAGTTGTCCGAAACATTGAGGACGCCGTCCTCGAACCATTTGATCGATACGTTGTCATAGGCGAAGCTGGTGTTCTTGATTTTTTTCGGCGCCTTGAACCAGTCCAGCCGCTTGGCGTGCTTGGCCCAGAATTTGGCCGGGTCCGAGATCAATTCCGCATACATCTTCTTGTATCCGGCGTCGTCGATCAGAGGCCCGCTTCTTCCATGTGGCCGGAACCGGATAGACCTTGTCGGACATAAGCGAAATCCTCCCTCTCATGCCGCGTTTGGGCAAGTATTATGAGGGCCCAGTCCTATTTTGCAATCCGCCAACTGTCCAAGAAAATCAACTCGTGATCTAAGGCCGCATGCCCGTCCATCTTCTCTAGTTCATCACCCTCGGCTGTTTCTGGGGCCTCTCCCCTTCGCTCTATAAGCTCATGGGCGAGCACCACCTGCCGATCACCCATATCATCGTCTATACCGGGCTTATCGTCGGCATAGCGCTCGCCCTGCCGCCGCTTCGGCCAAGGGGCGCCTGGGTCTCAGCCGCGAGGTCATGTTTTACGGCCTCGGCTGCGCTGCCCTTCTCAATGTCCCTTTCGCCATGAGCCTGTTCTTCTCGCGCCATGTCGCGGCCACCGAATATGCGCTCATCGTCTCGACCGCCCCGTTCTGGAACTACTTCTGGCGCTCGCCACCGGACGCGAGAACGCCGCATCCGCGCCGGCTGCGGCGGTCTTCTCGTCGGCTTCCTGTCGAGCGCCGTTCTCATCCTGTCGCGCGGCGGATTCGGGCGGAAGCAATCTCGTGGTGGATCATCGCCGCCTTCACCGTTCCCATCATCTATAGCGCCTATAACTGGTTCGCCGCCGCCTACTGGCCGAAAGGACGCCGACATCATGACGGTGGGCGCGGCCGAATCGATCTTTTCCGGCCTGTCGGCAATCCCTTCATGCTGGTCCTCGCGCCGCCCTGGGGCGCGACGACGCCGCCGCTCTTCGCCTATTGGACGGCGTTCTCGCGTCACTCCTGTGGATCATCGAGCGCATCGCCTTCTTCACCCTCATTCGCGAGAAAGGCGCGGTCTACACGATCCAGGCGGTCTATGTGTCGACACCGGCGGCGGTGCTCTGGGCGATCCTGATCTTCGGCAGGCCCGCCGATCCTGGATCTGGGTCAGCCTCGCGATCTTGATGGTCGCTCTGTGGCTCAATAACAGCCGGCGGCGGCTCGCGTTGTGATCGTGCGCAAATATTACAAGCCCGGTCATCCCGGCGAAAGCCGGGACCCAATCGATAGAATCAACCGGGGCGGCGCTGATCGCGTAGAAAGAATTTAATAGGCCCCGGCTTTCGCCGGGTGACGGTAAAAATAGACGCGTGGTGAATTAGAGCCGCCACACCGAACTGCGCTTGATCTCGGCGTCCTCGAGATCGCGCGTCACCGGCACATTGTACTCGGTGACATGCCGCAGCTGCGATTTGGGCAAATAGGACCGGCCGGGATCGCCGATCAGTATTTCGGTGTCCTCGCTGCCTTGCGCGCTTTCGCAGCCAGTGATGCACCGCGCGGCCAGGGCCTTCTCATAGAAGAGATCGCCGACGAGGATGACATCGCAAGCGGGCGGCGGCGCTGATCGAGAAGATCCTCATTGCTGATGTCGATCGCGACGTCGTTGAGCTCGCGCATTGAGCTCGAGCCGCGGCGCAGGCGAATCGGTCGATATCGGCGGCCAGCACCGACGCGGCGCCGGCCTTCACCGCAGCGATGGCGACCAGGCCCGAGCCGTCGCGAGATCGATGCACGCTCTTGCCTGCGCACCATTTGCGGGTGATCGAGAACATAGCGCGCCAGAGCCTGGCCGCCGGCCCAGGCAAAGGCCCAGAAGGGCGGCGGCAGGCCGATCTCGCCCAGTTCCTCTTCGGTCTTCTGCCAGAGCGGCACCGCCTCATGCGGCAGATGCAAGCTTGATCTCGGGCACCAGCGGCGGCGACAGGACAGGCGGTGTTCTGCCGGATGAACTCCGCGATGATCGACGGCCTTCAGCGCGTCAGCTTCTTCACGCCGCCCAGGTCGCAGACGATTTTCCATTCCTCGGCGCGTCACCGGCTGCACCGAGAGCCGCGAATTGTTGACCAGCACCATGTCCTTGAGCCGCTTGTCGGCCTTGATTGGTCGAGCGTCACCGGCTTCGGCACATCCTCGCACCGCGCGGATGTCGACGCATTCCCAGGGTCCTTCCTTGGCGGTCGAATCGGGATGCGCGAGCTTCGACGACCTCGACGATGCCGACGATCGCCTTGCTCTCGCCCGAGTGATAGAAGAAGCCCTTGTCGCCGAGCTTCATGTCCTTCATGTTCTTGCGCGCCTGGAAATTGCGCACGCCGGTCCATTCCTCGCCGGCCTTGCCCTTGGCCTTCTGCTGCTCCCACGACCAGCTTTCGGGCTCCGACTTGAACAGCCAATAAGCCATCACTTCACCTCCGGATTTTTGAGACGTCCATTTCCAGGCCGCGGATCTCGACCGACCGCAAAAAGCCCGGCCTTGGCATAGGGATCGTTCCTCGGCGATCTTGCTCGGCAGCGCCGCGGTCCTTCGCCTCGATGATGACCAGCGAGCCGATCGGGCTTGCCGGCCTCGTCGGTGAAGGGACCCGCCGCCTTGAGCGCGTTGCCGAGGCCATCGAGATAGGCGACATGGCTCGGGCCGCACCTTCATGCGCGAAGTCGAGCGCATCGGGCTTGTCGGTGCAGATCAAGGCATAGAGCATGCGATCTCCATCCTCGATGGAATTCGGGCTTGAGCGGGCGCGCCAGCAGCTCGCGCCATTTCTTCGCTCGGGGTTGACGCCGCCGTCAATGACCGCGTGAACCGCGTCGCAAATCGGCATGTCGATATTCTGCATCTGCGCCGAGCGCGCGACGATCGGTCGCGGTGGCGACGCCCTCGACCATGCCCTTGGCCAGAGCAAGGGCTTCGGCGAGCGGCCTTGCCTTCGCCCAGCGCGAGGCCGAAGGAAAAATTGCGCGATTGCCGGCTCGAGCAGGTGAGGAGGAGATCGCCGAGGCCGGAAAGACCGGTCAGCGTTTCGGGCCGGCCGCCGAGCGCCTTGCCGAAGCGCGTCAGTTCGGCGAAGGCGCGGGTGGTGAGCGCGGCCCGGGCGCTGTCGCCGAGCTCTTGCCGGCGGCGATGCCGCAGGCGATGGCGAGCACATTCTTGACCGCACCGCCGATCTCGACGCCGCGCAGATCGTCGCTGAAGATAGATGCGGAAGGTCGGAGGCTGCAAGCGCGTCTGCCCAGTGCTTGGCGGTGTCGAGATCGAAGCCCGCCAGCGTCACCGCGGTCGGCAGGCCGCGCGCGACATCGGCGGCGAAGCTCGGCCCCGACAGGACGAAGGCGGGCATGCGGCAGGCATATCGCGCAGCGACCTCGTCATCAGGAGACCGTTCTCGGCCTCGATGCCCTTGGCGGCACATGATGACCGGCGCCTCGAGGCCGCGGGAACTGGCCGAGCACGGCGCGCAGGATCTGCGCCGGCACCACCGCCATGCACCGCGTCGCAGGCGGCGAGCTCGCTCGGCCTCGGTCGTAGGCCTCGATCGCATTGCCGAAGCTGATGCCAGGCAGATGCGTGACCATCAGTGAATGCTCTGCGTTGATCTCGTCGCGCGGTTTCGGCATCGCGCGAGCCCAGACCGTCACCTGATGGCCGCCCTGCTCGGCAACGACGGCGAGCGCCGTGCCCCAGGCGCCGGCGCCGATGATGCCGATCGCGGCTTCACGCCTTGACCCCGGCGCCGGGCAGCGGCTGCGCCTCGGGATCGAGCGGCCAGCGCGCGCGCGCCGGCGCATCGAGCGGATCGGTAAGCCCGAGCGCCAGGCGCTCGGCGCCGGCCCAGGCCACCATCGCGGCATTGTCGGTGCACAGATGAGCCGGCGGCACGATGAGCGTGAAGCCGTGTCGTGCGCATGAGCTTTCGAACAGTGCTCGCGAGCCGGCGTTGGCGGCGACGCCGCCCGCGACGACCAGCACGGGCTCGGCGACGTCCGGGAATGTCGTCTTGAACAAGTTTCGCATGGCCATCGCGCGAGCCGGTCGCGCATCGTATCGGCGATCGCCGCCTCGAAGCTCGCGCAGATATCGGCGATGTCGGCTCGCCCGAGCGAGCCCAGCTCCGCGACCGTCTCGCGCACGGCGGTCTTGAGGCCGGAAAAGGAGAAATTGCAGTCCTCGCGCGCCCTTGAGCGGGCGCGGGAAATCGAACCGCGCGGCATTGCCCGTCGCGCGCCAGCGCCTCGACCTCGGGCCCGCCCGGATAGGCGAGCCCCAGAAGCTTCGCCGTCTTGTCGAAAGCCTCGCCCAGGGCATCGTCGATGGTGGTGCCGATGCGGCGATAGCGTCCGACGCCTTCGACGATCTGGAGCTGCGTATGGCCGCCCGAAATCAGGAGCAGCAGATAGGGGAAATCGAGCGGGCCCAGGAGCCGCGGGGTGAGCGCATGGGCCTCGAGATGGTTGACGGCGAGAAGCGGCTTGCCCGCTGGCGAGCGCCATCGCCTTGGCCGTGGTGAGGCCGACCAGGAGACCGCCGATCAGGCCGGGACCCGCAGTTGCCGCGACGCCATCGATGTCGTCGAGCGTGAGACTGGCCTCATCCAAGGCGCGCCTGATCAGGCGGTCGAGATGGCTCGCATGGGCGCGCGCCGCGATCTCCGGCACGACGCCGCCATAGGGCGCATGGTCCTTGATCTGCGACAGGACGATATTGGCGAGGATCTGGCCGCTGCCGTCGGCATGCGCGGCGCACCACCGCGGCCGCCGTCTCGTCGCAGGAGGTTTCGATGCCGAGAATGGTCAAATCCGGTGCGGCCATGTATGTCGATGACGTCTCCGACGTAAGAGATTAAGAGGGGGATTTGCTTAGCATTTCGCGGAGTTGACTTGCAAACGCCTCGCCTGAAGATCGGAACGCGCGGATCGCAACTGGCCCTCGCCCAGGCCGAGGAAACGCGACGCCCGGCTCTGGCCGCGCATGGCTTCGATCCGATCCGAGATCGAGATCGTCACCATCACGACGACCGGCGACAGCATCCGCGACCGGCCCTTGAGCGAGATCGGCGGCAAAGGCCTTTTCACCAAGGAGATCGAGGAGGCGCTGCTATCGGGCGCGATCGATCTTGCCGTCCATTCGATGAAGGACATGCCGGCGCAATCTGCCCGAGGCGCCTGGTCATCGCCGCCCTGCTGCCGCGCGAGGACGCCCGCGATGCGCTTGATCAGCCCGCATTGCAGGAGCATACGCGAGCTGCCGCAAGGCCTGCGTGGTGGGCACGGCCTCGGTGCGCCGCGAGGCGCAGCTCAAGCGCATGCGCCCCGATCTCGATCGGTCAATCTGCGCGGCAATGTCGAGACGCGTCTCGCCAAGCTCGACCGGGGCGATGTCGCCGCGACCTTCCTGGCCTGCGCCGGGCTCAATCGCTTGGGTCTCGCGCATCGCATCACCGCACCGTCGCCCGAAGCGGACATGCTGCCGGCGGTGGCGCAAGGCGCGATCGGCATCGAGATCCGGGCAGATGACGATCATGCGCGCGAGCTGCTTGCGGCGATCAACGACGCGCCGACCGAGATCGCGGTCGCTTGCGAGCGCGCCTTCCTTGCCGCCCTCGACGGCTCCTGCCGGACGCCGATTGCCGGCCATGCCGTGATCGAGAACAGCCGCCTCAAATTTCGCGGCGAAGCGCTGACGCTCGATGGCCTTATGTCATTCACCGCCGAGCGGACCGGAGCGCTCGAGGATGCGGCCCGTCTCGGCCGCGAGGCCGGCGAGGAAGTCAAGGCCAAGGGCGGCCGTCATCTCGTCGATCTCGTCTCCTGACCATGCGCCTTCTCGTCACCAGGCCTTGGCATGATGCGCAAGTCCTCAAACACAAGCTGCTGCAGCTTGGCCATGAGGTGATCGCCTCGCCCCTGCTCGAGATCGCGCCCCGGCCCGATATCAGGATTCCGAATCTCTCCTATCAGCTCATCGCCTTGACCAGCGCCAATGCGATGCGCTGTCTTAGCGGCAATGTGCTTCTCGGCCGCTGGCGGCATTTGCCGGTCTTGGCCGTCGGCCCGCAATCTTCCGCCGCCGCCCGGCAGGCCGGATTTGCGGCCGTCACCGAGGCCGGCGGCGATGGCGTTGGACTTGCGCGCCATATCATCGCTCATGCGAGGCCCGACGCCGGTCCCATCCTCTATCTGTCGGGCCTCGACACGGCGAGCGATTTTGCCGGACATCTCGAGCGTTCGGGCTTCACCGTGGCGCGTGTGATTGTCTATGAGGCGCGGCCCGCGATGAAGCTCTCGGCCGATGCAGCGCGGGCCGAGGGCGTTCTCCTCTATTCCCCGCGCTCGGCTCGTTTGTGGCTCGACCTCGCCGCCAGGGAAGGCATCGCGACAGATGCCATGCTGCATTATTGCCTGTCTGCGAATATTGCCGCGATTTTGCCCGACAGCCTTGCCAGACGGGTTGCGGCCCGGCCCGATGAGGATGCGCTTCTGGAAATCATTGGCCGGGCCTGACTTTTCGGGCAAGATTGCGTTTAAGGTTTTCGGGCAAGATTGCGCTTAAGGAATGTGAGTGGCGATGACCAATCTCGAAAACGAATCGCAAGGCTCCGAGGCAAGAAGCCCGGTCATCGATCTCGAAGCGGAGGACGTCTCGCCCGCCGCCGATGCGGGCGATACCGAGATCCCGAAAGAGGAGCCGGTCCCGCCGCCGCCGCCTGAGCCACCCGAAAAACCACCCTTCTGGACGACGAGGCGCATCGCGGGCGTGGTGGCGGTCATAGCCGCCCTCCTCGGCGCCTGGGCCTATCGCGAATTCGGCGCAAACTGGTGGCCGCCTTCCACCATGTCGGCGATGGAAGAGAGGCTCGGCGCGCTCGAAGCCTCGAACCGCACGCTCAACGAGCAGCTCGTCGCACTTTCGAGCGCTTTCGATAATTTCAAATCCGAAGCTGCTGAGCGCGATGAGGCCCAGGCGAGCAAAATGAGCGTTATCGAGGCGAAGCTTGCCGAGCTCGACAAGAACCTCGGCGAGTTGCGTCAGTCGATGGCAAATCTCGGCTCGACTTCGCAAGGACCGGCCGATCCCACGGCTCTCGCTGAACTCACCGAGCGAATCGAGCAGCTGGAGCAGCAAGTAGCGGCGTTGCCCGAGCCTGGAGCAACGCCGCCCGCAGCCGCAAATGATAATTTTGCCGAGCTGACGCTGACGCTCGCGGGGCTCAAGGCCAAGTTCGAGGCGGGCGTGCCTTTCAAGGAAGAGCTCGACCGCATCGCCGTCTATGTGCCGCAGAATGCCGATCTCGCCGAGCTTGCGCCTTTTGCCGCTTCCGGCATTGCCAATGCGCAAGCCTTGGGCGCTGCTCTCGACGCCCTCGTCCCGAGCCTCGCAGCCCCGAGCGCGGACGGGCCTCAGGCTGCGGAAGCGACGAGCTTCTGGGCCTGGGTCGGGACAGTGGTCAAGGTGCGTGACCTCAATACGCTGGACTGGCCTGATCTCGCCAAAGCCGCCGCCACCGACGCCAAGTCGGGCGATCTCAAGGCGGCCATCGCCAGGCTCGATGAGCCGGGCGGCGACCTGCCGCAGGGCCTTGCGGACTGGCGCGACAAAGCTCGCCAACGTCTCAAGGCCGAATCAACCATGGCGCAATTGGCGGCGGCAGTGACCCAGATCATCATGGGCAAGACATGATTCGCCTGTTCGTCCGCTTCCTGCTGCTGGCTGCCTTGGCGGCGGGCTTCGCCTGGATCGCCGACCGGCCGGGCACCATCGTCATTCATTGGCTCAATCGCGAGATCGAAACCTCGGTGCTGGCGGGCCTCGCCGGCCTCGTCTTCTCGGTGCTGGCCTTGTGGTTCCTGCTCTCTTTGCTGCGCGGGCTGCTGGGCACGCCCGGCGCCATCGGCGGCTATCTGCGCTTCCGCAAGGCGCGCCGCGGCTATGAGAGCCTGTCGCGCGGCATCATCGCGGCGGGTGCGGGCGACGGCCAGAGCGCCCATCGCCATGCTGCGATCGCCGCCAAGAATCTCACCGACGAGCCCCTGATCAGGCTCCTCGAAATCCAGGCCGCGCAGCTCAAAGGCGACCGCGCCAAGGTCCGGCGCGGTTTCGAGGAGATGCTCAAGGCGCCCGAGACGGAGACGCTGGGCTTGCGCGGTCTCTTCGCCGAAGCGCGCCATTCGGGAGATCTCGCGGCCGCCCGCAACTTCGCCGAACGCGCGCTCAAGCTCAATCCGGCGCTCGGCTGGGCCTCCTCGGCGATGCTCGCCATCCAGTCGCAGTCGCGCGACTGGGATGCGGCGCTCTCAACGCTCGAGGCGCAGCGCAAGACGGGTCAGGTCGCCACCGATCAGGCGAAGCGCATGCGGGCGGTGCTGCTCGCCGCCAAGGCGCTGGCGGGCGAAACCAAGAATCCGAGAGGCGCGCTCGATTGGGCGCTCGAAGCCCACAAGCTCGATCCGGCGCTGGTGCCGGCGGCCTGCGTCGCGGCACGGCTCTATGCCGGGCAAGGGGCACAGCGCCGCGTCTGGCGCGTCGTCAACAAGAGCTGGGATCAGGCACCCCATCCCGATCTGGCCGAAGCCTACGCCTATGCGCGCCTCACCGATTCGCCGCAGGACCGCTATGAGCGCGTGCGCCGGCTGATCGGCTCCTTTCATGGCGGCGCCGAGGGCTCCTATTCGCTCGGTCGGGCCGCTGCGGAAGCGCGGCAATGGGACGATGCGGTCAAAGCCCTCTCGCCGCTTCTTGCGGAAGAGCCGCAGGCGCGCGTCTGCGCTTTGATGGCCGAGATTGAGGACGGCCGCGGCGACAAGGGACGGGCGCGCGAATGGCTCGCCCGCGCAGTCAGGGCGCCGAACGATCCCATGTGGGTGATCGATGGCGCGGCTTCGCCCTATTGGACGCCGGTCTCGCCGGTCACCGGCGAGATCGCCTTCGCCGAATGGAAGACGCCTTTCGAATCTTTGCCGCGTCCGGCCGGCACTGAGCCAGCGCCAACGGTCGAGGAGACAGCTTTGCCGCCCCCGGCTGCGGCCGCCCCTCCGACAGCGCCTCAGGAACCTGCACCGGCTCCGGCTCCGCCGCCCGCCAAGTCGAAGGCCGTCCGGCCCAAGCCCAGGATCGTAGAGCCCACGCGTCCGCCGGACGATCCGGGTCTGCCCGATGATGATCCGAACAGCAGGGGCCGGCGCGTTTCCGCCAATAGTTGAAATCGTTGGCCGAACCCTGTATCAGTCCGCCCATTCCCAGCCACGGGCCGCCTTAGCTCAGTCGGTAGAGCGGCGCATTGTAATTAGGAGGCCTGAACCTGATTACGGTTGTAAAACAAAGGGTTAGGAATTCGGGCAGTGATTTAGTAGGTGCTAGTAGGCATCAGGCCGCTTTAGCTCAGCCGGTAGAGCATCGCATTCGTAATGCGAGGGTCGCGTGTTCGAGTTACGCAAGCGGCACCATTTTTCACCGTAGTATCATATACTTAATGGGACAACAATCAACTGCCCCGTAGTCGCTTGTCGCACAGGGAAACACCGGGGAAACACGAAGAGCGGATTTTCGCCTGCCTTGTGGGAAGCGATGAGGTCCGTGCGCGTGGAAGCTACAGCAATTGTGTTCTTGCTCCAGGCTACCGTTTACGGTGCTTGAGGGGCTTGTCTCGGAAATGGTTCTCCACTCCGCCGGTCTGCGTCATGGACTGGGCCCGGCTAGGCCTTGTGTGCCGTATCACCCTCCGTCGAAGCGGCGGCGGAACAAAATCCTCCATTGGCCGAAGAGCAAGAAGCGCGATAAGGCCGCGCTGCTCATCGCTGACGCGTATGCCGGCAAGGCCGATGTCGAAAAGGCGAAGGCCGGCCTTTGAGGCGGCTGCCAAAGAAGCGAAGGTATGGATGAAGTATCGCGCACCGCTGGCCTAGATGCGCTAGGTTCCAATTTAGGACGACATAGAAAAAAGTGTCAGCGTGGCCTTAAAGGGCGGGCGGAGGAATAGGCAAGATGTGCCGGCACATTATGGCGTTGGAGTCTTCGTAGTGCTCGCATTGGCACTGGATCCGACACGCGCGGCATCCAAAGAAGTGCGAATTGGCGCGCGTTATGGGCGGGCGTCCTAGTGACCTACGTGAACGAGGCCACCTACATGATTTCCACTGGCAACAGTTACCGCATTGTTGGTGATCAATATTCCGCTGCTGCCATGCAAGTCGTCTTTATTGACCGTCGACGACAAGGTCGTAACGCTCACCCGGTCGCAGTTGTTGCTCACATCCCGCAAGGCCGCCAGGCACCGGCTCGATAACGATCATGACGGCCTGGTCGAGATCATCGAGGTCCAGTTCGGCGACTATCTCGGCGAAGACGATATCGTGCGCTATGACGACGCCTATAACCGCGCCTGACCCCCCCGGATCGGCATCGATCTCGGCGGCACCATCTCGATGGCGATGGCAGAGTGCTATTCGAGAAACGCGTACCGACTGTCATAGCCAGACATAGGGACAGCACCAGATCTTACGACGCCGACAAGCGTCACCAGGATATGTCTTCAACCCTATCCAGATCATCCAACAAGGTGGCCGAGGCCGGACGGTTACGTATCAACCAAGGAGATTATTATGAAACTCTTGATCCGCCTGACGGCTATGGCCACTCTGCTTGCCCTGTCGTCGCCCGCTGTTGCCGATACGGTCAAGGCAAACATGCAGACAAGGATCCGCAATGCAGCTGCTGCGAAGGCTATGCGGCCTATCTGCGCAAGAACGGTTTCGACGTCGACATCAAACCGACCAATGACCTTGCCGAGATAAGTCGCAAGGCCGGCGTTCCCGAAAGCTTCAAGGCTGCCACACGATGTTCGTGAACGGTTATGTCATCGATGGTCACGTGCCCATCCAAACGGTCCGCAAGTTTCTGTCCCAGTAGGCCTGCCATCGCCGGCATCACCCTGCCCGGCATGCCGCTAGGCTCACCGGGAATGGGCGGCAGCAAGGAAGAACCATTCACGATCTACGCCATAACCAAAGAGGGTGCGGAACCGAGCGTTTATGCGACGGAATGATACGCAGCCCCACCGGGGCTTGCCCGCGCGTACCCACCGCTGCTCTCTGGGTTGCATTGACGCCACCGAAGCTGCCAGTTGCATCCCGCGGTTGCTCGGCGCGGCGGCTAAAGGCGTCTTATCGCGTCAGCGCATTTATCTACCGCACCTGCAACAGGAGTGTCTTCTCCGCAGCATTTCTACCGCGAATCCTTCTTCAGCAACAAATTTGCGAATTGCAGGATCTTTATCGCCATATGAGAGTGCCTTAAACTCCGCGAGCTTAGTCGCCGCATCTGGTCTCTGTTGAAAGTTTACGAGGCAGATGCTTGCCCTCAATGCCACGAGTTCTTTCAAACCCTCCTCTGTGCCGTCCTGACAACCGATTGGGTCGTTAGCCAGCCCAGCGAGGTCAGGACAATTATTGTAATCACACTCGCAAGCACAGCGGCCCAGATGATGTCCTTTATCCTTCGGATCGTCGTTGCACGATTGAGCGCCTTTTCAGCTGACCGCCTCCTCTCAGCATCTCTCTTCTCTTTCATCTGTAGTGCTCATTTTCGCCTCCTTAGCCCCAAGTTGAACATGGGGATCTTCGATGTAGAAGACCGCATCGGCGGGGTCTCCTTGCACGAAGATGTTTGCTTGTGAGAGGTACTTTGCAGTGGACCGTCCGGCTCCCACCGATGTGAGGAATAACCGAGTATCAAAGTTCGGAGCTCTGCCCGCCTTCGTGCTTCTGGGGGATCTTCGAGCCATGATGGTTTGGTCGCTGTGCATTGCTGTGTTTTTGCCCAACTTGATCTGAGCAGCTAGGCCGGATTTTCACCGTCGTTGCGCAAGTGGCGCGATGCGCCTGACCGTTCAGATTCTCGTTGTCGAAGCGAGCTTTCGAAGTGTGGCCAGCGCGTTTTCCTAACGGCCCATTTTCAAATCGCTAGAGTAATCTCGTTGGCTCTTGCCAGCAATGCGGCGAATTAACAAGAATTGTCCCCCAAAATCACTGTGCAGCTTCGCAAGAAAAATGGGGAGTGCAGCAGCGGCTTCTAACCGGTGCCCGGATATCAGAGTCGCTGAAAAAATCAGTATTACAGGGGTTTAAGCTCTAATTAAAACTCGGATGATTTAAGTAATTGTGCGGTGATCTTCTCAAAACATTGGATAATCTCCTAATATATTTCCCTATTAATCGATACTTATCAGTAAATATACTTAGGCTTGGTTCTTGAAACAGCAAAGAAGAGTGCCCAAATACAAGTTGCGCAGGCCATGAGGCTGCGTGATACGACGCTCCGGCCCTCAGGGCGGACCGTTCGCATGTCGCTCAAAAAGGAGGTCATGCTATGCGTACATTCGATTTTGCTCCCTTCTACCGTTCAACCGTCGGCTTTGACCGCCTGTTCTCTACACTCGACCATCTCGTCGGCATGGAAGACACGGCGCCGGGCTATCCCCCCTACGATATCGAGCGAACCGGCGAGAACGCTTATCGCATCTCGCTCGCCGTCGCCGGCTTCACCGACGCTGATCTCTCGATCGAGGCGAAAGAGAACACGCTGACAATCCGCGGCGAGAAGCAACAACGACGAAGAGACGACGGGTAACTTGCTCTACCGGGGCATCGCCGGGCGGAACTTCGAGCGCAGCTTTCAGCTGGCCGACTATGTCGAAGTAAGAGGTGCGAGCTTGGAGAACGGACTCCTGCACGTCGACCTCGTGCGCGAAATCCCGGAGGTAATGAAACCCCGGGTAATCCCGATCATGAGCTCTCGTAAGGTCCTCGAGGTCAAGCCGACAAAGGTGCTGCCTGAGGCTCCTTCCGGA
>CAWJDZ010000015.1:0-78097 GCA_963841765.1 uncultured Alphaproteobacteria bacterium | reverse complement strand
AGCGGCGTGCAGATTTTGTGAATTGGGGATTCCGTTGAGAAGGTAGTCGTGATTTACTTCTGTCAGGAGGTGATTTGCGATGCCGAAGACCCTTTGACCGATTTGCGTGAGCGTATCGTGCGGCATGTGAGTGAAGGTCATTCACGGCGGAGCGCGGCCGCGAAGTTTGCCATTTCGGCGAGTTCGGCTGGTGCGGATCGTGGCCCGCCATGAAGCGACGGGAAGCGTGGCGCCCTAGGTCGGCCGCGTCGGTCGTCGCTCGAAGCTGGAGGCACATCGGGCCGATCTGATCCGTCGGATCGCCGAGGTTCCAGACATCACCATGCCGGAACTGGCTGCAGAGCTCGCGGCACAAGGAACCCGCATCGATCCGTCGAACCTGTCGCGCTGGTTCATCAGGAACGGCTACCGCGTCAAAAAAACGCTGCTGGCCAGCGAGCAAGATCGCCCTGACATCCGGCAGGCGCGCGAGGAATGGGTCGCCAGGCGTCAGCCGAAGATGCGGCTTGAGCGGCACAGGCTGGTCTTCATCGACGAAACCGGCACCAACACCAAGATGACACGGCTGCGTGGCCGCAGTCCGAAGGGCCAGCGGCTCAAGGCCAGGGCGCCGTTCGGGCACTGGAAGACCCAGACCTTCATCGCCGGGCTGCGATGCCACGGCCTGACGGCGCCCTTTGTCGTCGATGCCCCGATGAACCGCCGCATCTTCGAGACCTATGTCACGACGCAACTTGCCCCGACGCTCGAAAAGGGCGACGTCGTCATTCTCGACAACCTCGCCGCCCATAAAAGCCCTGTGGCCGAGAAGGCCATCAGAGCCAGGGGCGCATGGCTCCTGTTCCTGCCGCCCTACAGCCCCGACCTCAATCCAATCGAAATGGCATTCGCCAAGCTCAAGGCGCATCTGCGCAAGAGGGCAATCCGAACCATCGACGCCCTCTGGGCGGCCATCGGAGACATCTGCCAACTGTTCTCACCCGCCGAATGCCGAAACTACTTCAAGACCGCCGGATATGAACCAACCTAATCGCACGACAGCTCTAGTGCGGCGCATACTATGCTCAGTGTAATGAAGTTTTCCCGACGCATGTCCCTACCCCGCATCGCCCGTTTCTCCGGGCTTGTCCTTCGAGATCAGACTACCAAAGGGAGCTTAAACATCGGTGCTGAAACGGTTGCAAATCGGGCCTGCCGGACAACGCCCGGTTAACCAGCCTGCTATTCGGCCGTCATCTTCACGATGATCGGAATGATGGCGATCATCAGGATAACCGGGAGAATGCACACTGTAACCGGAACCGACATTTTGGCGGGCAAGGCGTGGGCCTTCTCCTCCGCAATCGACATGCGCTTGTGGCGCATCTCGTCGGAAAAGACGCGCAAGGCCCCCGCAAGGCTGGTTCCAAGTTCCTTCGACTGCTGCAGCAGCGTCGCGAAGGACCGTATCTCGTCGAGGCTCAGGCGATCCGCGAGCGCCTTGAGAGCATCGTCGAGGCTTCGGCCCGCCCTGAGTTCGAGCGAAACGAGCTGCAGGTTCAGGCTGAGCGACGGATATGTCAGCGCAAGTTCCTTGGAGACCCGATCAATCCCGGCCTCCATGCTCATGCCGGCATCCGAGCAGACGATCATCAGGTCCATGAAATCCGGGAAGCCGTTCCGATATTCGACGACCTTCGCATGGACCATGCGGCCCAATACAAAGCCCGGCAGAAAATAGCCGAAACCCGCAGCCATGATCACGAGTGTCCAGAAGGCCTTCGCGGAATTCCCGTCGCCGAACACGCGCGTAAGGAGGACTGCGGCGACTGCGCAAGCCGCGAGAGAGGCAATACGGATCAGGAAAAACATCCCGACCGCACGCGAATCCATGTATCCGGCCTGGACAAGTTTCAAACGCAGGCGTGCGACATTCTCCGGATCGCTTTTGGCGTAGAATTCGAGCGCGGTTCTGGCGGCTTTTTCCCGCACGGCGCCTGTATTCTTCTTCGCGTGGAGCTCCTGCTTGCCGGTATCGAGCTGAGTTTCGACTCTGAGCCGCCGCTTCAGATCGCCGCGCTCGCCGCGAATCATCACCAGCGACCAGCCAACCGCCGAACCACCAGCCGCGAGCAACAGCAGCGCCACAGGCGCGAGCGAACCAGAGGGTAACTCTCCCAATATCGAGATAAACGTTTCCATGTCAGAACTTGAACGTCGACATTTTGAACAGCATGAAGTTGCCGAGCATCAGCCACGCCAGGGAACCTCCAAGCAGGTACCAGGTCATAGGTTCGCCCCACACATCGTTGTAGAAATGCGGCATCACCAGCATGATGGCGGTCATCAGAAGCACCGGCACAGCGGTCAGAATGTAGGCCGACATGCGGCCTTCGGTCGAAATCGCCCGCACCTTGCGTTTGAGCTTGCCGCGTTCGCGGATCACGGTCGAAAGGCCATCCAGAATTTCGCGCAGATTGCCGCCGGAACTGTTCTGGATGGAAACGGCGGTGACGAACAGCGGCAAATCCTCGTGGCCTACGCGCTGGAAGAGCATGTGCAATGCACTCACCAGGTCCGAGCCGTAAGTGACCTCATCGGCGACCACGCCGAACTCAGTTCCGATCGGATCCGGCATTTCCCGCGCCACCATGGCAATCGCCACAGGCACTGGATGCCCGGCCTTGAGGCTGCGCGTGATCAGCTCCAGCGCCTCGGGCAATTGAATGCCGAAAAGCTTGTGGCGCCGTTTCCTGAGATGGCGTAGCGCGACAATCGGGAACACGGCGCAGAGAACCGGCAGCGCGGCGATCCCGAAGGCGATCGGAACCCCCTTCCAAATGACAGCGATGACGGAAGCCGCGGCGGTGCCTGTTGTAAATGCGAGGAAGCGCGGGAATGGCATCGTGAGGCCTGACTGTGTCCTTAACCTGCGAAGCCTTTGCAGCGAAAATGGCGAACCTCCACTGTTCAGACCTCGCTCCTTGCGCAACTGAATCAGCACCTGCTCCTGACTGAGCTGCTTCTGTTGCAGTTTCATGCGCCGGTTGATCGTGTTCCTGCGATCTTTGCTGCCTGCATAGAGAAGATAGATCGCCTCGGCGATCATGACGCTGCTTAGCCCGGCAGCCGCGTAGATGAGGTAAAGCCCGCTCCCAAGCATCGCGGTCTACTCTTGCGGCCTGCCCGGTTCGAAGTATTTGCCCGGGAACTCGATGCCCATCGCCCTCAGGTCTTCCAGAAAGCGCGGTCGAATTCCGGATGCCTCGAAATGGCCAACGATCTTTCCCTCTCCATCCATGCCCGTGCGAACAAAGCGGAAAATCTCCTGCATCTGAATGACGTCGCCCTCCATGCCAGTCACTTCAGCAACGCTGGTCACCTTGCGCTTGCCGTCGGACAGACGCGTAAGCTGCACGATGATGTCGAGCGCGCTCGCAATCTGGCTGCGTATCGACTGGACGGTCATTGGCATGCCGGTCATGCCGAGCATCTGCTCAAGGCGGCTAATAGCGTCCCTCGGCGTGTTGGCATGGATCGTCGCCATGGAACCCTCATGACCCGTATTCATCGCCTGAAGCATGTCGAATGCTTCCTCGCCGCGGCACTCGCCCGAGAATCACCCGGTCGGGACGCATGCGCAGCGCGTTCTTAACGAGATCCCGCTGCTTCAGCTCGCCGTGGCCCTCAATATTGGCTGGACGCGTTTCCATCCGGGCCACATGCGGCTGCTGGAGCTGAAGTTCGGCAGCGTCCTCGATCGTGATCAGCCGCTCATCCTCAGGAATAAAGGCCGACAGCGCGTTGAGCATGGTCGTCTTGCCGGTGCCCGTACCCCCTGAAATGATCGTCGTCTTCCGCGCATGGACCGCAGCGGCCAGCACCTCGGCCATATTCTGCGTGATCGCGCCGAACTCGACCAGTCTGTGCAGGCCAAGCTTGTTCTTGGAAAACTTGCGAATGGAAACAAGAGGCCCGTCGACGCCCACCGGCCGGATCGCCGCATTGAAGCGCGAGCCGTCAAGCATGCGGGCGTCCACCATCGGCTGTGAATTCATCGACACGCCGCCCGACCGCTGCAACAATTTTGTTTATGATTTTAAGAAGATGCGCCTCGTCCTTGAACGGAACGTTTATCTTCTGCAACTTGCCGTGCCGTTCCACGAAGCAGTTTTCGTGACCATTGATCAGGATATCGTTGATCGAAGGGTCTTTCAGAAGCGGTTCGAGGGGACCAAGCCCCACCATCTCGTCGACGATATCATCCACCAGCGCATCGAGCTCGGCAACATTGATCGCCATCCGCTCCTGACGAGTTTTTTCGGAAACGAAGTCATGAACCTGCCGATGCATATCCTCGCGGGGCAAGCGTTCGAGAGCCACCAGGTTGATCTCTTCCAGCAGCATGCGGTGGATGCGGCTGCGCGCCTCAAGCACCTTGTTGGCCGTCTTGGCGGCTGGAGCGGAGAGCTCCGTCTTGCTCGAGGGCGCCGGCTTGCGAAGTGTCGGAATGAGGACGCTGCCCGCGTCATGCGGCGCAGGCGGCTCTGGAGACCGCTCCGGACCATCGTTGCGCCGCTGCAGGGTGGAGAAACGACTGCTCATCCCGCCTTCCTCAGCAATTCACGGCCAAGGCGGAACAAGGACCTGGATTTCCGTGGAACCGCCGCAATCTCTTCCGGCAGGATGATCTTCTTCAAATCCTGAATGACGTTGGCGTTCGGGTCGATTTCCTGCAACGGTACGCCACGGTCCACAGCCTCCCGCACCAGCCGGTAGTTGTTGGAGATGCCGCCGACGAAATGTTCGCCAAGAACGTCCTGTACGTCCCCCTGTTTGATCCCCGTGTCGAACATCCTTTGCTCGAAACGGTTCAGGATGACGTTGGGCTTCACCTCTTTCCCGGCGGTCTCGTATATCGCCTGAATCAGCCGCTGGGCGTGCCTGAGGCACGGAACGGTCATCTCGGCGACGATGTAAAGCTTGTTGGAGCCGAGCACGACTGTTTCCGTCCACGGAAACCATGTTCGGGGCATGTCTATGACGACATTGTCGAAATAGGCCGAAACGAGGTCCAGCATTCGGACCACGACGTCGGTGTTGAATGAACGCAATTCCGAGGGCTTTGCAGGCGCCGCGAGCACGCAGAGACCGCTTGCGTGCTTGGATAACATCACGTCGAGCAGCTGCCGGTCTAACCGTTCAGGTTGGTTCTCGATTTCGGTGATGTCGAAACGCGGCTCAAGATCGAGATACTCGGCGCAAGCGCCCTGCTGGAAATTCAGATCGACCACGCATGTCGATGCGCCGCGCGTCACCGAATGATGAAGCTGGAAAGCCGTCTGCAAGGCGAGCGTGGTGGTGCCGACGCCACCGGCAGCCGGCATGAAGGTATAGATCTGCAATTCCGTGTTCTCGTCCCTGCCCGGCCCCTGAAGGGCGCGAATACAGGAGCGAACCAGGTCCGCTGTGGTGATCGGCTTGACGAGAAAGTCCGCCACCTGGAGCTGCACCAGGATGCGTACGGCAGCAGCACTGAATTCCTGCGTGACCACGACGATTGGCGTACGGCCTTCGAGCCGCCTGGTAATGCGTTGAAGCGCCTCGATTTCCTCCAGCCGGGCCGCGTCCATATCGACAATCACCGCGCTGCAGCCCGATTCCTGGATCTCGCCCCGTAGCTCGGCCAGCGTCCGTTCGACCGTCACAAGCTGGATTGTCTCGGACTGCGCGAATGCGGCACGCACATCCTGCGCAAAGAGCTTGTCTGTTGAAACAAGCACAACCCGCTTGGTCTTGGTCGTGTTGGCCATGGTCCCCGCCTCGCTCGTCAATAGTTGGTCGTTGTCGGTGTGGCCTTTGCCGCCTCGCCACCCGAAGGTGTCGCCAACGCCTCAGTGCCGCGATCCGCAGGTACGCGCAGGCGCGTGTTCTGGACTCCGGCCGGCCATGGATCGACCATCTGCATAACCGTGTTGGAATACATTGCGTTACCTGCACCGGGCGTCACTCCGTCGATGCGCAAGTAGTCTTCTGTTCTGCATCCTGTGGCCAACAAACTTGCCAGCAGCGCCAAGGCCGCGAGACGCCTGTTCCTCATGACCTACTCCTTCGGCAAATCGAGAAAATGACCGGATGTCGGCGGCGAGACGACCGAAGGCACACCCATTGCGGCAGCCTTGCCGGCGGCGGTGACCTTCACCTCTTCGACATTTCCGAGAAAATAGTCGATGTTGTTGGCGGCAACGGCGCCATCCATCGGCGTCAGAGGCTTTTTCGACGGATCGATCGGCTTCACAAGGTAAGGCGTGATGATAATGACCAGGTCGGTCTCATGACGCTGATAGGCTTTGGAGCTGAACAAAACGCCCAGTATCGGAAGTCGGCCCAGTCCGGGGATTTGTTCCGTGGTCATGTCGTTCTGGCTCTGCAACAACCCCGCGATCATGAAGCTCTGTCCGCTCTTCAGGTCGATCGAGGTCTCTGCGCGGCGCACGATGAAGCCAGGGATCGAGATGTCGCGGAGCTGATACGAAGTCGATGAGTTGACCGCGGAAACCTCGGGCGCAATTTTGAGGCTGACCAGCCCGTCGTTCAGGACAGTCGGCGTAAAATCGAGGCTTACGCCGAACCGCTTGTACTCGACGGTTATGTTGTCATTGTCCTGCGCCACCGGGATCGGAAATTCGCCCCCAGCCAGAAAGCTCGCGGTTTCTCCCGAACGGGCGATCAGATTGGGTTCGGCCAACCGCCGCGCAACGCCGCGCTTCTCCAAAGCTTCGATCGCGACATCGATCGACAAGCCGTTGTTGAGCAGCGAACCGATCAGCGCGCCCGCCGGCGCGTTGCTTGAGGCTCGCGGAAACGAATTGAATGAGATCGTGCCGGATGGCCCTGTATAGGCTGCCCTGATTTGCGTACCCAATTCCTCGCCGACCTGTCGTTTGATCTCCACGAAACGTACATTGAGCTGGACCTGCTGCGAGGAGGAAATATTCACCGAATTGATGACTTCCTCCTCCCCGGAGAAACGCGAAGCGATACGCGTCGCTTTGTCCGCGGCCACTGCGTCCTTTGCGGAGCCGGACAGAACCAGGCGGCGGCCGTTGGCGGAGCTGACTTCGATATTCGCGTCCGGCACGGAATTGCGGATCGTGCTCGCGAGGCGGTCCGTATCCAGTGTCACTTCGACGTCAACCGTGCCCACGAGCTGCTTGTTCTCGTCGAAAAGTGCAATGCCGGTCGTGCCAAGGCTATTGCCCAGCACATAGAAGGACTTGTCCGTGAGCGGATTGACGTTGGCGACTGCCGGATCGCCGATCACGATCTCATAGAACGGAGCATTGGTCCGGATTGTCTTCGGCTTGCCCTTGGCGATCTTGATCGATGTATTTTTGGTCGAAGAAATCTGGATAACATCGCCATTCGCATACGCTTTTTCCGAAAGCGATACGGTTCCAAACAAAGCCGCGACCGTCATTCCTGCAGCCATGCAAGCGTATCGACCGATACAAAGTACCTGCCCAAACATCGTTATGTCCCCCACCCGGTCCCCACCAGGCATGCATTCAATCAGTCGGCCGGAGCCACCACCTTGTAGGTCTCCGGTTCGGTCCCTCGAGTTACGATGACCGTCTTGAACCTTGGCTCTTCGGGCAACGTCATCGCCTCGACCACATTCTTTGCGGCCGCGGCCATGGAGCCTCCAAACGCCGAAATCGTCGTTACGCCATCGCCAGCGGCAGCATCGGCTTCTGCAGCCGCTCTCAGCGAAAGCGACAGCGTGCCAACATTGCGGGCGAGCGCCACCTTTCGCGCGCCGTCCGTCGTCACCTCGATCGTTACGGAGTTGGCGACCTGCGGACTGGTCTGACGCTCGTCGGCCCCCTGCCCGACCGTCAACACTTTCGCAAATACACTGAGGACGCGGTAGCGCTTTTCTTCAAGTCGGGGATTGACACTGTTTTTGAGAACCTTGAAGGATTTCCTTCCGACTCGAAGCGAATCCTCCCGCGTGGAAAAGTTCTTCCCGGGACCACCAATGCCCGAGCTTCCTGGAGTATGCGGAATACCCGTATGTGAGCGCCGATGAGGTCAAGAAAGCTCTGAGGGTCAAGGGCGCGCTGTCGTCAATGCTCGACCAGATGCAGTGACTTAACCAATCCTTGAGGTGGGTCGATGACTAAGGCATATCGCGGGCCTTTGCCTTCGACATCGAAGCGCCTTCTGGCATTGAACGCTCAATCTAGCCTCACTAGGCGCGATATTCTGATCGCGACAAGCGCGACCCTCGCGAGCGCCGGGCTGCCTGCAGCGATGACCGAACCCGCCATCGCGGGGACAAAGCCAACGGAACCCCCCGCTGAGATCATGGCGCTTATAAACACGGTGTTTGACTCGTTCAACCGAAAGGACGCCGCAGTCTTCAACAGCGTTTTCGGCGGTGATGTGGTCATTGTTGACGGGTTTGCTCCGTTTCGCTGGATTGGTCCGGGTGCCGCAGCCAGATGGTGGGCCGATGCAGAGACCTGGGCCAAGGCAGGCGGCGTAGCGAAAGAGCACCTATTCTTTGAGGGAATACGTTCACTGGGAGGTAAGTGGCACCCGAGGATACGTTGTGCTTTCCGCGACACTTACGATCACGCTGAATGGCGGAAAGTCGATAGTCCGACCAGGTATACTCACGTACACCCTCGCAAAGCAGGACGATGTCTGGAAGGCTGAGGGACATGCGTGGGGTCGCTTGAGCTAAGCGGAGGCCTCATGCTTGAGTTCCATGATATCCAGCACATTCTTCATAACTCGTGTGCCCGCGCTCACGGGTCGGTATGAATTCCTTTCGTTTCCCCAGGCTGCTGGAGGGACGGGCGTGGCTTGCAGGAATTCTTGACAAGGTAGCCTCCGTTCAGCAGGCCCCGGATTCCATCGAGACGAGAGCCAAGATGGGTGTCCGTTGCCTTTACTTGGCAAGGGCTTTCGCGCTCTTGGAGTGGACGAACCATCCCTCGCCACTTTTCCGGAGGAATTCCGTCAAGGAATGGTGGCGAGATCCCAGATGCTTGGCGACACTGGTGCCAATCATCCCGACAATTGGGTAGGCGGCTTGGCTAGTCCGGACCTGCACGCGATCGCCATTCTGTTCGCCCGTGATGTCTCAGGGCGTGAGCGGAGCACCCGGGAACACCAGGCACTTTTGAAGCGAACGCCCTCCGTCGAAGTTCTGTCATCGCTTGTTTTGGACGCCATCCCTCACGATCACGCGCGCGATCATTTCGGCTATCGCGATCGCCTCACCGAGCTTGCGATCGAGGGTTCCGGCATCGAACCGACACCTGGTTCAGGCGGGTACATCAAAGCCGGGGAGTTTATTCTCGGCTATCCCGACGAGGACGGGGCGCCAGTCGGATTGCCACAGCCCGAAACCTTATCCCGAAACGGCACCTTCATGGCATATCGCCGGCTGCAGGAACATGTGGGTGCGTTCCGCGAGTTCTTGCGCCAGTACGGCAAGACGCCGGAGGAACAGGAATGGGTCGCTGCAAAATTAATGGGTCGCTGGCGGAGCGGCGCCCCACTCATGTTCGCGCCCGACAAAGACGATCCCGCCCTCGCCAACGATCCTCAGCGCAACAATGATTTCAACTACGGCAAGATGGACCCGCACGGCTACGCCGTTCCGCTGGGAGCCCATATCAGGCGAATGAACCCGCGAGACACCGCGGTGAATGTCCAACGGCGCAGAATGATCCGCCGTGGCGCCACCTATGGCCCGCCATTGCCGGAAGGCGTGCCCGACGATGGCGTTGATCGCGGCGTAGCGGCGTTCGTTCTGTGCGCAAGCCTCGTTCGTCAATTCGAGTTCGCCCAGAATGTGTGGATAAACGACCCAAATTTTCATGAACTCGGCAACGAGCGCGACCCGTTGATCGGAAATCAAGATGGCACCTTTGATATGACAATTCCCAAGCGGCCGGTCCGTCGAAAAATAAAGGGACTTCCTGCCTTCACTACGGTCAAGGGAGGCGGCTACTTCTTCCTTCCCGGCATTAAAGCGCTTCGATATCTCGCGGCACTGGGCGACAACCGTTAGGCAGGAATTCCTAGGAACTGGCCAAGGTCGGCTGTTGGCCGTTCAAGTCACGCCGCGGTCCTAGAGGGCATCATTCTCTTGGCGGACAGTACGATTTTCACCACACTGTTCGGTGGTGACGAGAGCCTTGACCGCTTTTGGTTTAACCTTGCTACGCGCAGCTGAACCAGCTCATAGGCGTCATTTCGAGGAGAGCGATCATGTTGAAGGATCAATCTGCAACCACGACGCGCCGGGAGTTTCTTGGCACGGCAACCGCTGTCACTGCGGCGACTTTGGTCTCGTCTACGACTAGTGAAGGTCAGGAAACGGGTGGCACGGAGCGAATGCCAGAATTCGAGATTGCGCAGGCAAGTACGGAAACTCTCCAAGCCCCAGATGCGGTCACCCAGGGTGATTGGTCTAAGCCACAGGCAATGGCGATACCCAAGGAAGGGTACTTCAAGCTCGAACAGGGTCGATACGGTCCAATCTATCCGAGGACCCCAGCCAACTACGGCTTCACCATCATCGCGAAGGTCAAACCTGGCAGGGAACAAGCCATTCGTGATTACAGCAAGACAATCGAGGCAACGGTCAAAGCTGATCCTCATGTGCTGGCGCCGCTCAGGCTCCACTATCTCCGTTGGGTCTTGTTCGACACCGGAAATGGCATGCACTTCATGTACCAAGGGATCTTCGATACCGATTTCGATAAGTACCTTGAGGACGCCGTCGCGCTGTTTCTTAAGACCGGGATAATCACGGTCTTTGTGAACCTCGAAGGATGGCCCGAGGACTGGAAAACGAACCTGCCACCAGTCGTCAAGTTCTTCCGAGATCACCAGAACCCGAGCTTCCTAGAATACGGAGAGTATCCATACGTGACAGCCGACGAAGTCAAAAAGGCACTGCCAGTCAAGAGCGCGCTATCGTCGATGCTTGATCAGATGCAGTAACTCGCAACAGGCGCATGGGTGGATGAGGAACACTACGAATTAAACGGCGCAACAGCGGATGATCGTAAGGGTTAACGAAGTAGGGAGTAACGCGCTTCGCAGGCTGCCCGAAGGATGTTGGCGCAGGACTTAATGCTTGAACTCGATGATCTCCAGCACATTCTGATAACCCGTGTTCCCGCGCTCACGGGTGGTATGATTTTCCTTTCGTTTCGCTAGGCTGCTCACGGACGGGCGTGGCTTGCAGGACTAAAAACTGGCCAAGGTCGGCTGTTGGCCCATCGCGACATTTCGCTGCGGTGCGGAATTTGGGCGCTATTAGGGAATAACGGACATTGATCAAACCGCCCCCGATTGACTTCGATTTGTGAGTGCATGCCTGGCAAGCCCTGAGTCGATCCTTTGGGCAAGCCGACGACAAGCCCTTGCTGCGGCGAGGCCGCGATCACATCTGTGATGGTGGTAGCTGGAGCGAGGATGTCCATGACCGGAGCAAAGAAGGCGCGCGCCGTTGGTCTTAACCATGTCGCACTTGAGGTTGGCGATGTCGAAGCCGCCCTCACATTCTACGGCAGGCTGTTCGACTTCGAACTCCGGGGCAAGAGCGAGACCTCGGCCTTCATCGACCTCGGCGATCAATTTCTCGCTGTGCAGAAGGGGCGCACTCAGGGAGCCGATGGCGGCCGACATTTCGCACTCGTCGTCGACGACAAGGAAGCCGTCCGCGCCGCGCTGACGGAGGCTGGTGTTACCAACCTGCCCGGCCGGTTTCTCGATTTCCGCGATCCGTGGGGGAACCGTATCGAGATTGTCGGCTATGAAAACATCCAATTCACCAAGGCGCCCAACGTGCTGCGCGGCATGGGGCTGACGCATCTCGGCAAGAATGACAGTGCAACCAGGGAACTGACACAGAAGGGCATGGCGCCTGAGTGATCGGAGGGGCGTCGGTTTGCGGCTCTCAATTGGCAGTTGTATGCTAATTCTTCCACGAGCTGAGGGGGCAACGGTTGGAGATGGCCACCTTTATTCTCGTTCCTGGTGCTGGTGGTGTCGCTTGGTACTGGCATCAAGTCGTCCCGCTCCTCGAAGAGGCCAAGCACGACGCGATCGCGGTCGACCTACCCGGCGACGATGAACAAGCTGGGCTCTCGGCCTATGCTGATCGCGTCATCGATGCGATTGGGACGCGCCGCGTGGTCCTCGTTGCGCAGTCGCTCGGCGGTTTCACGGCACCACTTGTGTGCGCGCGGGCGGACGTACTCATGTTGGTGTTCTTCAACGCCATGATTCCGGCTCCCGGTGAAACAGCTGGGGCGTGGTGGGACAATACCGGGGCGCTCGTGGCGCGGACAGCGGCGGCGCGTAGCGGCGGCTACAGTACGAACTTCGACCTTGCAACGTACTTTCTTCACGACGTTCCGCCCGAGATTATCAAGCAAGGTGAGGCGCACCAGCGACCCGAGGCCGATATCGTGTTCGGTGAGCCGTGCCGCTTCGAAAAGTGGCCCGAAGTTCCGGTCCACGTGATCTCGGGGCGCGACGATCGCTTCTTTCCGATTGAATTCCAGCGGCGCGTCGCGCGGGAAAGACTGCACGTGAGCGTCGACGAGCTGGCGGGTGGCCATCTGCTCGCACTCTCGAATCCTCGCGGTCTCGCCGATGAGCTCCTTGATTACCTTCGGACGGCACCACGACCATAGTGGTGTGCGCACGCTCTTGAGAAGCTTGACGCCGTGAGTCGCACGGACGCTGTAGCCCACGCCGCAAGGATCGGTGTCCTCCATCTTTGACGCTCGTTGGCCAGTGCGGTAGGCAAGAGGCACATAACGGGCACCGCTGGGATAAGTGCTGGGATACAAGCCGGGACTAGTTCATGGAATGTTTTTGTTTCAAAGGGTTAGGGGAAAAATTGGGCTCCTTGCCACTCCGCCCAATGGGCCGATTGCCCCCTCTCGGGTCTGTATAGAGACCGAAACCGATGCTGTCGGCCCGCTTGTTGGCGCCGAACGGCCAATGGGATGGCGGATGGCCTTTTTTGCTCGCGTATGACTGCGGATTAATCTTGGTCCACCAAGCGGCAACCGCCGAGAAAGACAGAACTGAGGTCCCGCAAGACGTTGTTAGCACGGCCTTTCCACAATCGGCTTGTGCGCATGCGAAGACGATTTTTCACTGTGGCATTCTGATTGTGCAGTCCAGCCCGATAGCAAGCCCAGCGCCGCAGCTGCGCCGCCACAATGCGCTGGCGTCCCTCTGGGGTCTTGGCGCCGGTCGAGAGGCCGCCATGCATCCGGCATCGACCATTGGGTCGTGAGGGCGCTTGACATGGCGAGCCCTTCCGGGTTTTGGCTCCGCACCGGGGCCGATCTGCCTTGCGAGGGCGCCATGCGGGCTTCGATTTCACCCCATGTTGCGGGCGCCTCCGCGATAGGCGTCAAAAAATTGTACCTCCTGCCGGTCAATTTCGGCGAAGGGGTCTCTCTGTGCCGACGCGGCGGCCCTATCCCCATCGCCTTTCAAGTCGCGGAAGCGCTGGCAGATGGGCGGGCATCGTTCGAGGGCATGTGAGGATGACCGGAGCACATAAACGAAAGCGCTCCAGGCGCTTGATGCTGTTCACATGGAGTGCGGCGCGTTCGGCAAGCTTGCGCTGAGTGAGGCCGGCCGCTTTCCTCGACCATGCGGAAATCCTTGCCGGTGATCGAATAGGTGGCGCCGTTCCTTCACCTCATCGCTATAACCCCATGACGCCTACGCGCGCCCGCGCGTATTGGTCGCAATATTGTCCCTGTTCCCTTCTGGATGGCAAACCAATCGAAGTGACGCGCGAACACGGCAACGAAGAAGAAGATTTTCTTTTCGTTGTGTACGATGACAAGATTTTCGCGCCCTGTGGTACGGCACGCGCCGACGCTGCCGAATGCGATGAATTCTTCACCTGCCCGTAACAATAACGCTAGATAGCGATGGCAAGGCTGGTTTACTGCTGACGATAGAAAGGTCGCTACATCTGCCAGTGCTGTTTCCCAAAGAAGCAATTCCCTGATGCGCAACGCAGTTGATAGACTTCAGGAACTGACAAAAAGCCAGCCTAACAAAAAACCAAATTAGGCTAGGTTTCCCGCCATGTCAGAACACGGTATTTCAGCCGTGCCGTTTAAGTTCGGCTTCGATCTTGGCGGTGCCCTTTTCGATGTGACCATCGATCGCCTTCGCCACCGCCATCAGCCCGGCCTTCGTTTCGCGATCGGTGACAGGCGCATCGGCCTTGATGGGCGCGGCTTGGTTCGGCGGCGGTTCGATCACAACCGCGTCGATCGGAATGTGCGCCAGCTTGTCAGGTGAAATGCCGATGCGTTCGGCCAAACGTCGCCGGATGATACTGTCGCGGAGTGCCATGGTACGCAACTAACACCGATGACTGCCGGTGAAAATTAATTCGGCTTAATGCACGCTGGCCGCCTAGGCGGCAACGCGATGGCCCGCCTTGCCGCCTCGACTGACGCCTTGCCGGCATGCGTGTCGGCGACCAGTAGCGCCGCCTTTATCCGCTTCCGGCTTGTCGGCCATTTCAGCAACTCGACGGCCGCCGCCTCAAGGCTCGTCACCTGGCGGACATGGCCGGGCCTGGCCCAATCCATGACGCAAACCGGAGGCCTCGACCAAAAAACTCTCATGCGGAGCGAGTATCCACACCGCGCGCGCCGGCATCAAGATTTGCTTGATCGAGTTCCGTAGCGCGGCGATGCTGTCAACCAACTCTTGACGGCTGACGGCAATGGCGACCTTCAAAGACACAATCATGATCAAAAACCGGCCTCATGATCGCTTGGTCGAGGTGACGGTCATTGCTCCTGACGACGTGAACGTCCCCAATGTTCAGGAGCTAGCCGAAAAGGCCTGGCGGTCGGTGAACAAGGAAATCACGGTCGGCAAGGTGACCGTGCGCGTGCGGGCATTCCGCCGGTAAAGCAAAGATTGATTGTCGCGGCGTCAGTCACCAAATCTCGCCGGCGAATGCTGAGGAAGTCCAAGAATGCCGATCCCGCAGCCGGCGACCATGACCAAAGGAAAGACTATCGGCAGCAGTTATGCCGGCGTGCGCTATCAGACCGACTTCCGCAACGGGTCATGCTGTCGAAAAAGCCCTTGGCATAGCGGGCTTTCCTTGCCAGCGGTGGGATAAGCCAACGCACTAGCTTTGCAGCTTTGGTTGGTAGTGCCGCGCGGTGGAGGCCCCGCGCACGGCGACGGCTCACGCAAAAGCGACGGTTTTCGGTTCGGGCGGCGGCCCGAGAAGGCGCAGCGCCATCGTCTTCAGGTTCTGAACGATGGCTGCGAGGTGGAACTCGTCGCGAGCACCAGAAAGCCCCCTTAGCCGCATGCGCTCGAAGCCGTGGTGTGTTTTGAGGTGCGCGAAGCGCATCTCAACCCTCTTCCTCTCATCGCGGGACTTCTCGAACTGCGGCGTTCCCATCAGTGCACGGGCGCAGTCGCGAGCCGCTTCGTTCACATCGCGCGGCACTTGCCGCGCTGGCATATTTGGGCAGCACTTCGGCTTCAATGGACAGGGATCGCAATCGAACTTGCTCGCCCGATAGCGGATCATACCGCCGTCATGAATCCTGCCGGTCGTCCGCAACACCTTTCCAGCCGGGCATCGGTACTCGTTGTTGTCTTTATCGAATGTGAAGTCGCTGCGTGAGAACGCGCCGTCCTCACGCTTATCGTTCTCCCACACCGGGATGTGTGGCGTGATGCCGGTGTCGACAAGCCAGCCAAGGAACTTGCCCGTTCCATACGCCGTATCGGCAACGAGCCGATTGGGCTTCAGATCGAGCTGTCGCTCAGTGCGCTCGATCATCGTCTTGGTGGCCGCCACCTCGTCGTAGGTGCGTGCCGGTGTTGCTTCCACGTCGATGATCACCGCGTTCTCGATGTCGATCAAATAATTGAGCCCGTAGCCGAACTGTACCCGTTTGTTGGCCTTGGCGGTCCAGGCCGATGACGGATCAGACAGCGAGATCACCTTCGGTGATTTGCGATCCGGATTTGGCTCTTCTTGCTCAAGTGACGCAAGATATTCAGCAACCGCCCGACTCTGCCGGCCAGACTGCGTCCAGTCGATCTCGTCAGGCGCCTTGCCGCGATAGCGGCTGGCATTGGCCTCCATAACGCTGGCATCAACAGCAAAACCCTCGCCCTTGACCAGACCCTGCGCCATGCACGCCATGACCACGCGCTCAAACACATGACGCAAAATGTCGCTCTCGCGGTAGCGATTCAGCCGGTTCTCCGAGAATGTCGAATGATGTGGAACCGCATCATCGAGGTCGAGCTTGCAGAACCAGCGATAGGCCAGGTGCAGCTTGACCTCCTCACACAACTTGCGCTCGTGGCGGATGCCGTAACAGTAGCCAACAATGAGCATGCGCATCATCAGCTCCGGATCAACCGAAGGCCGGCCAATGTCGCTATAAAAGGGCTGCAACTGTTCGTGCAGATCAGCCAGCACTGCCGTGACGAACACATCGAGCCGTCGCAACAAGTGGTTCCCTGGGATCACCTCATCGAGGTTGAAGTCATAGAACAGGTTCGCCTGATCCCGATCCCGTCGACCCATCATCGCCACCTCCGAACACCGCCTTCGTTCAAGCAACCGAATCAGTATTCGCAGGCAGACTCAAGCCTCCTTTTTCGACAGTATCGGTCATTCGCGACAGGGTCGAACCGGTAGCAATTCCGGCCATGTCCGCTATGCCGCCGAAGCGGAAGTAAATTCAGAGCATTGCGGCGATGCCATAGGCGGGAGTTCCCGGTACGCGCGCCTCGCGCAAGAGAGCGTCCTTCCGCCAGCAAGAGGAGCGGCTGCGCAAGAACACGGGAAACATCTTTGCTGTGAACATCGTGCCCGATTTCATTTTGACCTCACCGGCACGGGCGGAAGGCGAGGGAATGAAGGAGCGCCGGGAGGGGCAGCTGGTAGCCAATCATGGCACAGAGCCTCCTTTATGGAACGGATAGCTAATTCTCCTTTCCAAGTAATGACTTGGGCGGTTCTTGGGCTGTCCATGACCTGTTCCCCCGTCGTGGGTG
Organism: uncultured Alphaproteobacteria bacterium; assembly: GCA_963841765.1. Taxonomy (GTDB): domain Bacteria; phylum Pseudomonadota; class Alphaproteobacteria; order Rhizobiales; family Aestuariivirgaceae; genus Taklimakanibacter. Next base: position 60,991 of record CAWJDZ010000015.1, on the reverse strand, counting down.
GAGTTCGACGATATTCTGGCCACCTATCCTGGCGAGTGCGATATCTTTGGCGCGGGCCATTGCCTCCTTCAGGCGACCTTCGTGGCGAGCCTGAGTGATGAAACTGTCATGGATGCTGAGCGAGACGATCCCGGCCCGCAGCAGGTCGAGCATGACGTCCTCCGCCATTTCGCTGTCTATGCGCATGAGCTTCAAACCGGCGTCGCTGAAGAAGGCTTCTTCGATTCTCTGATGGTGCTTGGCGACGCAATCCATTATGTGGCAGGCGGCAGCGACCGTGTCGTAGCCGGCCGGGATATTGCCTGCCTTGATTAGGTCTCTTGCCTTATCTCTAATGGTGAAGTGTAGCCCCTGGCGGCACTGCGCGTTCACCATGGCGTTGAATGCCGTCTTGACCAGCGGGCGCAATTCCTTCGGCAGGCTCTCGATTGTGTAGGCATCGAACCCGTCCGGCAGCTGGATGCCCCGCAGGCCATAGAGCAGCGTCGGGTGGATCTGCCGATAGTCTTCCTCAATGACCGGCTCGCCATCGATGAGCAGCTTGAGGCGCTCCTTGCCGGGCAGGTTCTGCCACCACGCATAGAAGCGGCCATGGAGGTCGAATGTCTCGGTGAACTTGCGCTTCATTCCCATTATCGCCGGGCCAGGGCTGGACTTGCCCAGGCGAGGGATCAGCATGCCGGGGCGAATGAGACCGATCTCCTCATGCTTGATCTCGATGCTGGCGAGTGCCTCGTTGATGGCCAGCACATTCCGCCGCATGATCCGCGTCTTGTCAGTGTCATCATACGGAATGGGCTTCGCCGGTTCGATCCACTTCCTCCCGTCCTTTTCAACGGTCTTCTCGCGCGACTTCAGAATGAGAACTTCCGCGCCCGTCGTGTCCTGCCGAAATTCCGCGGCCGCCGGCAATATCAGCAGAAGGCGCCTTGACGCACGCATCCGGCTTTCGGTGCCGCGCTGGCCACGCTCTGACTTCACATGGTCAATCCATCCACCCTTTTCGAGCGCCGCCACGGCGCGTGTGACGGTCAAATAGGTTTGGGCCTCATGCAAGTAACGGCGATTCTGCGCATACCAGGCGTTGCGGCGACTGTAGTGCACCCAGCCGCCATCCGGATCAGCTGATTCGGATGCCAGGTGGGCTATGATGCGCCGAGACGCCTCGTCGAAGGCCAGTGGCCCCATGTGCATGATCAGCGCTGAGGGATTGATAGTGAAGTCAAATCGCAGGGGGCGAGCAAAAGGGCGAATGTCGCTCATGGCGTCACCTTGCGATAAAGCATGGCATTGCCCGACCGGAGCCCGGTGGGCTCGATACCCAGCACGCGAAGCTCGATTGCCGAGAGCTTGTTAGGCCCCCAGACGCGCACAAAACGGTCGCCGTGGGGGGCTACAGCGGCAATCGACGCCTCGGAGGTATCGACATAGCCCGTGTTACACTTCTCGGCCCGGAATGCCTTCTGCTTGCAGGCCTTCGAGCATGTCTTCATTGCCCGTCGCACAGGGTTAAAGGGCTTCCCGCATTCGAGACAGTTGGCGAGCGTGACCGTCATGACGCGCTCTCATCATCGCGCCAACGTTGCGCGGGAAGGCCGAGATTGAGCCGGGCATAGAAGTCACGGCGGCGCGCTTCGCTAAGGGCTGAGTACCAAGCCATCTCGGCATCTTCCAATTCATTGGGGATATCGACGCCTCGATTTCCACTCGTCGCGGCTAAGATCTCGAGCCAACCGGGCGAATTTGCGCTCGCGCCGCCTAGATGTCATGCCTGGCGCTGGCGCTATCTCAACGAGCCAATGGGCAAACTCTGTTGCTCTTCCCATTTATGTGACCTCCGCACCGAAATCCCAGATGCGGGTGCGCGCCTGCTGCTCAAGCCAGGCGTCAACGTCCTCGGGGCGATAACGAACCTGATGGCCAATTTTGAGATAGCGCGGGCCGGTGCCAGTCTGCCTTGGTGATTGAGCCAGCTCTCGGATTTATGAATCCGTGCAGCGGCTTCTTTGGAAATGAGAAGCATTGTATTCCCTTGCTAATCCGCGCCGCACCATGCGACGTGTTGTTGCAAGGATATGTGTGAAGAGGGCGCGGATTGCTAAGTGAGAATGGGTGCGTTTTTTAGCGCTACCTTTTCATACTGCGGCGAACAGCTTCTACGGCTTGCGCGCCCGCGCTGGCGTCAATGCCAAGGGTCTTGAAGACCTCGGCGAGGAAGTCGGGGAAGTCACCGCTGCGCCGACTGGTAGCCGTGTCCGTCGTATAAGTGGCGCGTTTGCCGGTCAGTTCTTCATAAACCACAATGGCGTTATCAGCGACTTTTGCCGCAACTTCCTTCCTGCTGCGCCCCACGGTCGCCTTGACAGGCTTGGCCTTAATCATACCTGTAATATCCTCCAATGACCAAACGTAATCATCAAGGAGGATATAAAGCGGAAGATCGTCGGGGCGATGTTCCGCGCTGGAATTCCAGAATCGCCCTTTCTGGGCCTCGCTGCTCGGATCTTGCGCAGGAAGCTTGCGGCTTCACTTAGCAATTTAGTGACATCCCTTAATTCGCGGATTGCGGGTTTATCACCCCGTGATCTCGCCGGGGGAAGTATCAGGTCCGCGTACACCCCCACCAACACTTCTTCCCAGCCGATCAGATCGCGGGCGGCACGTCCACCATTGCGCGCTTTTCCGGAAGCAGTGGGAGTTTTGATATCGCGGCTTCGAGCCCGGGAAACGCGGCTTTCCCAAACTCGTCCATAGCCTCCCCCCAGTTTCTGCATTGCCGTTCCCTCATAAGCCGGTGGAGTTCCAAGAGCTGTTGAGCATCGCGCTTGCCCATCACACCGGCCTCCACTTCCAGCCGGCATACTTGTCATCGCGCTGGCGAATGTGCGCATAGCGCTGCAGGCTGGCCCAGCTGCGATGGCCTGACACAAGACTGACGTGCGGAATATCCCAGCCCGCCTCGAAAAGGCGGGAGACGCCTTCATGTCGCAGATCATGGAAATGCAAGTCCACGATGCCGAGCAGCTTGCAGGCGCGCTCAAAGGCCGCCTTTATGGCGGCGGTCGTGTAGGGGAAGATAACCTCGCCCTTCGGGCTGTCGCTCTATGACCGCCGCCGCTTCCGGCGGCAATTCGGTCCAGACATTGTTGCCCCGCTTCGCGCCGGGGTGCTTCAGATCGCGAACCATGATGCGGGCAGGGTGCTTGTCGGTCGCCGGTTCATAGTCGGACCATTGGATTCGGGTGATTTCTTCCTGCCGCCTTGTCGAGAACAGGGCGAACAAGATGATATCAACCATCGGCGCACTATGCGGCGCGCGCTGGGATCGTTCCTTGAAGAAGGTCAGGATCCGGTCAAGCTCATCGAGGGCAGGCCGCCGCTCGCGCTTGCTCGACTTGGTGACGGCCTTCTGCTTCCGAAGGACGAACAGGGCATCGCTCATCGCTTCGGGATCGAGCGGATAGGCCCACGCCTTTTTGGCAATGGCAAAGACGGATTGCAGATGGGAGAGGTAGTTGCCGACCGTCGATGGCCCGGGGTTATCGAGCCCCGTTGCCGTGCCGATGGTGCGCGCGAATGAGACGATATCGCTGCTGCCGACATCCTTGCAGGCCATGCTGGCGATAGCGTGCTTCTGGATGACGGCAAGGCAGGCGGCCTTGGTCCTGCCGATCTCGCCGCCGTGCTCGGTGACATAGCGATCTATGGCATCGGAAAGCGTGCGCGTCGGTGTCGTTGCGGCCTTGAAGGCGCCCGGATTGTCGAGCTCGGCCTCGCGCTGGCGGATCCAGGCCTTCGCCGCTTGTGGTCATGAAATGTCCGACTTTCGCGCAAGACCTGACCGTTGTTCTTGCGGTATACCTGGCATAGATAGGCCTTCTGGCCGTCACTGCGCTTGCGAGCGATAATCGTGCCCATTTCGCTACAACATAGCCCCTTTCACTACAGCTATGTTGTACTGGGTACTGCAATCCCCAGCAAAGTGCAACAACAGACCATAAGATGCTACAACACATGAACAGCATAAAATAGGCGAAAATAGCAAAAATCCTTGGAAATCAAGGCCTCCATAGTGTCAGTAGCACCTATGATGGACTGGAGTGACCGGCACTGCCGGTTCTTCCACCGCCAGATGACGAAGCGCGCGTTGCTCTATACCGAGATGGTGACCGCACAGGCGATACGATATGGTGACCGCCAGCGATTGATTGCTTTCGACCCGCGCGAGCAACCGGTGGCCTTGCAGATTGGCGGCAGCGACCCGAAGCTTTTGGTTGAATCCGCCCGCTGGGGCGAAGACTTCGGCTATTCGGAGATCAACCTCAATGTCGGTTGTCCGTCCGACCGCGTGCAGGAGGGCCGTTTCGGCGCGTGCCTGATGGCCGAGCCCGACCTCGTCGCCGAAGCGGTGGCCGCAATGCGCGCCGCCATCGCGATTCCGGTCACGGTCAAATGTCGCATCGGCATCGACAACCAGGACGAGGATGAGGATCTCGACCGCTTCATCCGACGGGTGGCGCAAACGGGATGTTCGACCTTCATCGTCCACGCCCGTAAGGCCTGGCTCGAAGGTCTTTCGCCCAGGGAGAACCGCGAAATTCCGCCGCTCAACTACGAGCGCGTCTATCGCCTCAAGCGCACCCATCCCGGGCTCGTCGTCGTGATCAATGGCGGCATAAGCTCGCTGGCCGAAGCCGAAGCCCATCTCGCCCATGTCGATGGCGTGATGCTGGGCCGCGCCGCCTATCACACGCCCTGGATCCTCGCCGATGTCGATAGGCTGATTTTCGGCGAGGCTTCGGTCTCTCAGACGCGCGCGGATGTAGTTGCTCGCATGAAACCTTATATCAGGGCCGAACTCGCCAAGGCTCCTGGCCTTGCACGCATGACGCGGCACATGCTGGGGCTGTTTCACGGCGAGCCGGGCGGCCGTACCTGGCGTCGGGTCATCTCCGAGAACGCCCATCGGCCCGGTGCCGGAGTTGATCTCCTGGACGCCGCGCTCGCAGCCGTGGCGGCGCAGGCGACGCGCCTCGAAGCCGCGGAATGACCGCGAAAAGACGCTCGCTCACTTGCCCCTCGCTCGGACTTGGTGTCAATGGGCACCAATACGGCTGATGTCCGGGGCCAGCGGCATGAAAAAGCGTTTTCCCAGCAGCGTCTGTTGGGAACTCGCGCCACTTTTGGGAACTCGCGCCACTTTTGGGGCTTGGGCGCAAGAACTACCTGCGCCGCATGCACTGTGTGCCGGCATCTCGGGGGGATGAGGCCTCAAACTCGGATCGGGCAGAACGCATGGCCATGGAACAAACAATCGAAGCGCGCTTGGCGACATCCAGGACCAACAGCATTCGAAGAAGCTGAGTATAGGATGCCACTTTGCTTCACCAAATGAATTTCGCCAGTGACCGTCACTCCTCGGTAACGGGTTGTTGCTGGCGAATCAGTCGGGCGAGTACTTCTTCAGTGTCGGCTCCGAATTTCCTCCCGGTATGACGGATGCCGGCCGGTGTCTTCGAAAGCCTCGCAATGACATTCTGCATCACGATTCCATCGACCTCGGTCATGATTGCACGGGCGAGGTAGTGCGGATCGCGGAATATATCGGCCATGTCCAATACCGGCGCTATTGCCGCATCGACGCGGCGGAATTCGCGAATCACGTCTTCGCTGGGCGTCGCCGCCACCCAATCCCGGACATAAGTCTCCAGCACCTCGCGGTTTTGGCTGCGGTTTTGGAAGCTGGCGAACCGCTCGTCGCCGCCAAGGCCGATGAGATCGAGCACGCGGGCGGCGATGCTGTCGGCGGACGTCGAAATGGCGACCCACTTGCCATCGGCGCACCGGTAGGTGCCGCGTGGAACGGAGTACGGAATGCCTGAACCCAAGCGCGGCTGGACGTAACCCATGTGAGCGTAGGCTGACACCAGCGGGCCCATGATCTGGAACATCGATTTGAGCAGATTGACATCGACGACCTGGCCCTCGCCGGTCCGTTCAGCATGGCGGACCGCAGCCAAGGTCGCGAATGCACCGGCGAGCGCGGTCACCTCGTCGGTCACGGCGATCGGCGGCAGCAAAGGCGGGCCGTCCGGTTCGCCCAGCAGCGCCGCGAAGCCGGTCAGCGCGTCGGCGATCGTGGCGAAACCCGGATGCTGGGCATAGGGGCCGTCCTGGCCGAACCCGCTCACCCTGAGGACGACAAGGCGCGGGTTGCGCTTTAGCATCTCCGAGCAATCGAAGCCGAGCGCCTCGAGCTTTCCCGGGCGCATATTTTCGATCAGCACATCGGCATCGGCGAGAAGCGCCCACAGGCTCTGTTGCGCATCGGCATTCCTGAGATCGAGCGTGATCACCGACTTGTTGCGGTTGACCAGCTTCCAGAAATACGAATCGGTTTCGCCCGGTCCCGTCCAGCCCATGCGACGCGTGGGATCGCCGCCCGGTGGCTCGACCTTGATCACCTCGGCGCCGAAATCGGCGAGATACTTTCCCGAGCCCGGTCCGGCGATGACGGTCGCGAGCTCGATGACTTTGATGCCGGCAAGCGGTCCGGGAGCGGTCATCCGGCGGCGCTCGCCGGGCGGCGCGACAGAAGCACCGCACGCGTGAAGCTGCAGATCTTGCGGTCGTCCTGGTTCACACCGTCGGTACGCACCGTGAGGATGCCCTGGGCCGGGCGCGAGGCGGAAGGGCGCACGGACAGGATCTCGGTGCTGCCATAGAGGGTGTCGCCGTGAAAGAGCGGCGCCAAGTGACGCAAGTCGCTGACGCCGAGATTAGCGATGGCGCGGCCTGAAATATCCGGCACGCTCATTCCGAGCAGCAGTGAGTAGATGAATGTTCCGACAACCACGTTGCGGCCGAATTCAGATTTCGGTTTCACCGTAGTTCCGATCAATGTGGAGCGGGCTTGCCGCCAAGGTGAGAAGGCAGAACATGTGATTTTCCGCCTCAGTGACAGTCTTGCCCGGCCAATGCCGATAGACGTCGCCGGGCTCGTAGTCGTCGAGATAGCCGCCGAAGCGGGTATCGCGGGCGGAGATCACGCGCGCCATGTCACACCTCCAGCACGAAGATGGGCTCGCCGGTCGAAACCTCCTGTCCAGCCCTGACCAGGATTTCCGATATCGTTCCTGCGAAGGGAGAGGGCACTTCGACATTCGACTTGTCGGTCTCGACCACTAAAAGTTCCTGGCCGGCGACAACCTGGTCACCCACCGCCGCGCTGAGCGAAATCACCACGGCCGTGTCGGCGGCATCGCCGACCTTCGGCATTTTCAGCTGGCAGCGCACGCGGCCTTCCTTTCGAGATTGATGCCGGTCGCAGGATCGAACACATGGGTGCGATCCGATTCCAGGGCGATGTCGATAAAGCTGCCGCGCGCCGGGGCCTTATCGGAGTTGACCCTGAGCGTCATCGGTCGGGCCTTCGATTGAGCGAGCTCGGGTTCGCTCTGGCCACCGCGGTCGAGGAAGTCATCGGCTTGTCTGACGACGACATGCGGATCAACAATCGAGACCACGACGAAAGACTCCGGCTCCAAATGCTCGACAAGCTCCACCTGCGAACGGACAAAGCCTGGCGAAGCCTGCCCGGACGGCTGCCAAACGACATGTTCCGGGCGAATGCCGATTAGAAGGCGGTCGCCCGGCTTGATGCCGGCACGGCGCGTGACCTTGGCAAATGGAACTTCCACCGCGCCGACGCGCAGTGAGGCGGACATGCCGCTTCCCGACGCAGTCGCCTCGATGAAATTCATTGCCGGGCTGCCGATGAAGCCGGCGACAAAGACGTTCACCGGCTGATTATAGAGGGCATGCGGGCTGTCATACTGCTGGAGCGCGCCTTGCGAAAATACGGCGACGCGGTTGCCGAGCGTCATCGCCTCGATCTGGTCGTGGGTGACATGAATGGTGGTAACTCCAAGCCGGGCATGCAGGCGCCCGAGCTCGGCCCGCATCTGCACCCGGAACTTGGCGTCGAGATTGGAAAGGGGCTCGTCGAGCAGGAAGACATCCGGTTCGCGTACGATCGCCCGGCCCATCGCCACCCTTTGGCGCTGACCGCCGGAGAGCTGCTTGGGCTTGCGATGGAGTAGGGCGGTGAGGTCGAGAATCCGCGCGGCCTCGTTCACCCGCTTGTCGATCTCGGTCTTCGGAATTCGCCGCTGCTCTAGCGCGAAGCCGATATTCTGCCGGGCGGTCATGTGGGGATAAAGCGCGTAGGTCTGGAAGACCATGGCGATGTTGCGATCGCGCGGCGCCACGTCATTGATGATCTTGCCGCCGATGCTAACCTCGCCGCTGCTGATCGGCTCGAGGCCGGCGATCATCCGTAATAGGGTCGATTTACCGCAGCCCGACGGCCCGACGAAGACGACGAATTCGCCACTGTCGATTTCGAGATTGACGTCCTTGACGGCGACCGTGCCATCGGCGAAGACCTTGGTGAGCCCCTTGAGGCTGATGCCGGCCATCAGCGGGCCTGGCCGGTCGCCGGAGGACTACGGCTTTCCGGACATGACATCGGGTGAACTTCTCGGGTCATGACATATGCGCCGGGCTCAGTCGAATTCGGCTGGACTTTAAAATTCCGGGTGCGTGCTTGTCAATCGTTTGACATAAGGCTAGTCAATCGGTTGACCGAGTACCATGTCGCTTCTATGGTGTCCTCGCGAATGGCGCCCGATTGTGCGAACCCGAGCCCGATGCCGTCACCATCCACGATCACCGAAGCCAGCGTCGCGACGATCCAGGGGCAGCTTCCGGCCCCCGTCGTGTTCGGCGACTGGATCATGAAGCTGCGCGAATTCGTCGTCGTGCGGCTGCGGACCGCCGGCGGCCACGAAGGCTGGGCTTTCACGCTGACGCGCGACGGCACCGTCGCCGAGCAGATCCGCAGGAGCATCGCGCCGGTCTATCTCGGCTCGGCAGTCGAAAACCGTGCGCGCACATACCGCACGGCGTGGCGCCGCAGTCTCGCCTCGCATTGCGCCGGCGTTGGCCTGCGCGGACTTTCGATCGTCGATCTCGCCGTCTGGGACCTCGCGGCGCGGATGGCAGGGCTCTCAATCGCCGAGCTTCTCGGCGGCCGCAATGAAGCGATGCCGGCGACGGCGATCATTGGCTATCCGCCTGCGGTCATTGGGCCGGCGGAAATCGGCGAGCAGGTGCGCAGTTTGTCGGCCACGGGGTGGCGGCGCTTCAAGGCGCCGATCGCTCCGACGCTGGAGGGCTCGGTGGCGAGGCTGCGGGCGGCGCGGGCGGCGGCGCCGGAGGCGTGGCTCGGCTGCGACGGCGCCTGGATGTTCGACGATGTGGGAGTTGCGGCGGAGTTCGCCCGCGCAATCGCCGATGTGCGCCTCGGTTGGTTCGAGGATGTCTTTCCCCCGGGCGATGCGCTGCAGCTTGCCCAGTTGCGCAAGGCAATCGACACGCCAATTGCAATGGGCGACGAGCAAGGCGGATCTTACTATCCGCAAGCGCTGCTGATGGCCAAGGCGGTCGACGTGGTACGCATCGACCTCACTTGCATGGGCGGAATTACTGGCGGGCGGCGGATCGTCGATGAGTGCCTGCGGGCCGGCATCGGCTTTTCGCCGCATATGTTCGCCCATGTGCACAGTCAGGTGTTCAGCGGCTGGGGCTTCACCGACTGCCCGATCGAATGGGGCGTGCCGTGGACCGGAGTCGATCCTTATGCGGACAGCCTGCAGCAGCCCATCATCGGCCCGGATGGAAAAATGCAACCGCTGTCTTGCGGCCCTGGTTTCGGACCGCTCCACAACCGCGACTGGGTGTTAAGTCAGCCGCACGAGGATCCCGACCACATCTTTTCTGAGTAACGCCAAAACTCCCGGGGGATGCCGATGTCAACTGATGATGACGATCTCATGGTACCGGCCGGATACGCGGCCAGGCTTTTCGACCTGACCGGCCGGGTGGCTGTGGTCACTGGCGGCGGCAGCGGCCTCGGTGCAGCAATGGCCATAGGTTTTGGTCAGGTGGGCGTGCATGTGGTCGCCGCGGATGTGAATATTGCGGGCGCCGAAGCCACCGCCGAAACCATTCGCGGGCAGGGCGGCAGCGCGACAGCGGTAAAGCTCGACGTCACCCGGCGCGATCAGTGTCTCGACCTCGCCACAGCGGTCAAACGCGACCGCGGCGCGGTCGATATCCTGGTCAACAGCGCAGGATCCGCCTTTCGCTGCGCGGCGGAGGAGTTCCCGGAAGAGAAGTTCGATTCGATCATCGCACTCAATCTGAAAGGCAGCTACCTATGCTGCCAGGCTTTCGGGCAGGTCATGCTCGATCGAGGCAGGGGCAGCATCATCAATATCGCTTCGATCGGCTCCTTCGTAGCCTATCCCTGGGCCAGCGCCTATCTTGCCTCCAAGGGCGGCGTGCTGCAGATCACCCGGGCCTTGGCGCTCGAATGGCGCACCCGCGGCGTCCGTGTCAACGGCATCGCGCCAACGCTGATGGATTTGCCATTGGCGCGTGCGGCGGCGCAGTCGGCCTCGATCACGTCAGACTTCATCAAGGCGCGCATGATCCGGCCGCGGCCCGGCCTGCCGCGGGAAATCATCGGTGCGGCGATCTTTCTGGCGAGCGATGCATCGGAACTGGTGACAGGCCATGTCGTGTCTTGCGACGATGGTTATCTGACCGCATAGGCCAGAACAAGAGGACTGAAAGGATCGAGCGATGGCGAAGATCATCGAAGCCCATCACACCGGCCTTACGGTGCGGTCCCTGGAGCGCTCCATCGCTTTCTACCGGGACCTGCTGGGCTTTAAGATGGTGTTCCGCTGGAACCCGCGGGCTCCCTATATCGGCGAGCTGGTCGGCTATCCCGATGTCGACCTTCACGCCGCGATCCTGAGCATTCCCAATTCGCCGGTATTTCTGGAACTCCTCGAATATCGCGGGATTGCACAAAAGCCGGTTGACATGTCCAACGGGAATATCGGCAATGGCCACATCGCCTTCAAGGTCGACTCGCTCGACCCGCTCTATGAACGATTGGTCGCGCATGGCGTGGCGAGCGTGTCGAAGCCGGTGACACCCACGATCGGCCCCAATCGCGGCGGCCGTGCTGTCTATCTCATCGATCCGGATGGCTTTCGCGTCGAGCTAATCGAGACCCGCGGCTCATTCGGAGATTTCACGCCGGAGTAGGGCTGCCGAAGCTCTCCCTCGGAAAACCGGTTTCGTCTAAAATTACTCGGAATCGCAGACGGATGCTCACATGAAGACGCCGACGGGCCGACACGACGGGAAGCGTCCGACCATCCGGGATGTTGCCGCCCTCGCCAAGGTCGATGCCAGCCTGGTCTCGCGCGTACTTAACCACCATCCCAAGGCGAATGCCCGCCCTGCGACGCGTGACCGCATCATCAAGGCGGCCCGGACTCTCGGTTATCAGGCCAATGTCGTCGCGCGCAGTCTGCGGATGGCGCGGACCTCGACGCTCGGGCTCTTGCTGCCCAACTTGTCGAACCCGATGTATGCCAGCATCGCCCGCGCCGCCGAACAACGCGCCCGGGAGCGCGGCTTCGGCCTCGTGTTCGGAACCCATGTCGAAGGTGACGACGAGGCCACCTTCGCGCAATTGCTCCAGCACGGTCGCGTCGACGGGGTGCTCACGGCGAGTGGCGCGCTGGGCGATGCCTTCCTGCGGCGCTTCGCCAATCGCGACGAAACGCCGGTCGTGATGATCAACCGCCGGGTGCGCGGCGTGCGGTCGGGGGTAATAGTCGATGATGCGGCCGGTGCGGCACTCGCGGTCCGGCATCTGACCGATCTCGGACACAGCCGGGTCGCCGGAATCTTCGGCCCCGGCGCGATCGACACTTCGCGCCGGCGTCGCGCCGGCTTCCTGGCCGCCGCGAGGCAGGCTCGCATTAAGCCGTTGGTGATCGAGGCAAATGGGCTCGGCGCGAGTTCCGGAACCGAAGCCGCGACGGAAATTTTCGCGCGGCATCGCGCGACGACGGCGATCTTCGCCTCCACCTTTGCGCAAGGCATGGGCGTGCTCAGGGCAGCGCGGCAGGGCGGGCTGCGCATCCCCGAAGACCTGTCGGTCATCGCGCTGCATGACAGCGAGCTTGCAGACTATCTCGGCCCGCCGCTTGCGACGATCCGCCTGCCGGTCGACGAGATGGCGCATCAGGCCGTCGATCTTCTCGTCGACCTGATCAATGGCGGGCCCCCCAATGCAATTGTCGTGAAGATCGACCCAAAGCTGATATTCCGCGAGTCAACCGGAAAGTGCCCGGTGTCAAACGATTGACGCGAGCGCGCCACTCGGCTTAGGCTTGCTGGGAAGCAGCGGGGAGAATTCATCGTGGCGGATTTGCGCATGCGGCAAGCGGTGCTCCAGGCTCTGGACGACGCGCTTGCCGAGGACGCCGGCGTTATCCTTCTCGGCGAGGACATTGCCGAGGCGGGCGGCGCCTTTAAATGCACCGACGGCCTTCTCCAAAAATATGGCGCCGATCGGGTGATCGATACGCCGATCTCCGAAATGGCAATCATGGGTGCGGCAGTCGGGGCAGCGGTATGCGGCCTGCGGCCGGTCGTCGAGATGATGTTTGTGGAGTTTATCGGCGTGGCGCTCGACCAGCTGACGACGCAGGCTGCGACGATGCGCTACCTGTCGCGCGGCCAGTTCACGGCGCCCCTCGTCATGCGGGCTTCCGCGGGCGCTGGCCAGGGGTTCGGCTGCCAGCATTCGCAAATGCTCGACCACTGGTTCCGCGGCACGCCAGGCCTCAAGGTGTGCGTGCCGAGCGGCAGCCGCACCGCGTATGGCCTGCTGCGCGCCGCGATCGATGATCCTGATCCGGTCGTCGTGCTTGAGCCCCGCATTCTCTATGGCGAAAGGGAGGAATTCGAACTCGATCGGAGTTTGCGCCTACCGCTGGGCGCCGCAGAGATTGCCAAAACAGGACGGGATGTGACATTGGTCACGGCGGGCGCGATGGTCAAGATTGCCAAGCAGGCCGCGCGGCTAAGCCAGGCCGATGTTGAAATAGTCGATCTCCTGACGCTGTGGCCGTGGGACCGCACGACCGTTCGCGCCTCCGCGGCGCGGACCGGCCGTGTCGCCACGCTGGAGGAAGCGCCACGCGGAACCGGCTGGGGTGGCGATGTCGTCTCAGCGATCGCAAGCGATTGCTTTGGCTTGCTGTCGGCATCGCCTCATCGCATCACCCTTCCCGATGCGCCGGTGCCGTATAACGGTGCGCTCGAGGCCAGGTATCTGCCGAGCCCGGACTATGTCGCTCGGCAAATCGACGCTCTGGTCACCACCGGGCGGGCGCCGTTGCCGTGGTGGGAGGAGGGATCATGATGACCGCCAATTCGGAATTCGCTGGCGCGCCGTGCGGCGCTTGCCGACCGGGCCGGGCAGCTGCTCCGCATGATCGAGATCCGCGTTGTGGAGGAGCGCATTCAAAAATTGTTTTCCGACGGCAAGCTGCGCGGCAGCACTCATCTGTGCAACGGCCAGGAAGCCGTCGCGGTCGGCATCGCGCAAAGCACGCGCTGCGACGACACCGTCACCTGCACGTATCGCGGGCATGGCCATGCGCTTGCTCTGGGCGTCACTCCCCGGGAGGTGCTTGGCGAGATCTGCGGGCGTGCCGTCGGTTGCGCGGGCGGTGTTGGTGGATCGATGCATCTGATGAAGCCGTCGGTCGGGCTGCTGCCGACCTTTGCGATCGTCGGCGCCGGCCTGCCAGTCGCCTGCGGCGCGGCGATCGCGGCCCGCGTCCGCAAGCGCGATTCGGTTGCGATCGCGATCTTTGGGGACGGCGCCGCGAATATCGGCGCAGCCCACGAGGCGCTTAATTTCGCAGCGATCCTCCACCTGCCGGTCGTCTTTGTCTGCGAGAACAATCTCTACGGAGAATACACCCGCATGGAGAAGACGACGCCGGTGGAGCACATCGCCATGCGAGCCGCTGGCTACGGCCTGCCGGGACAGGTGGTCGACGGCCAGGACCTCGATGCCGTGGCCGATGCGATGGCCGGCGCGGTTGGGAGCGCGCGTCGAGGAGAAGGGCCGAGTCTGCTCGAGATGAAGACCTATCGCTATTCGGGTCATTCGCGTTCGGATCCCGCAAAATACCGGCCGGCCGGCGAACTCGAGACGTGGCTCGCCCGCGATCCGATAGACATACTCGCCAAGCGACTCATCGCCGAAGGCGTGATTGCGGCTGGCGACCGGGAAAGGATGCGCGCCGAGACGAACGATGCCGTCGAACACGTAGTGGACGAAGTGCTTGCGGCATCGGAGCCTTCGGAGAAGGACATGCTTTTGCATGTCACAGCCGATTCCGAGAGGGTTTCCAATGGAATTTTTGGTGAGGATTGAGGTGCAATGGCCGGCCGACGGCGATGCACAGAGGAAAGCCCGACTCATCGAGGAAGAAGCGGCGCGAGCCGCTGAGCTTGCCGCTGCCGGCATGCTGCGGCGCCTATGGCGCATTCCCGGCAGATGGGCGAACTATGGAATATGGGAGGCAAAAGATGCGACCGAACTTCACGCTGCGCTGGCCTCGCTTCCCTTCTATCCCTGGCTCGAGATTGACGTCCGCCCTCTCGCCGAACATCCTTCGGACCCCTTGCTTCACCGGCGCTCGATGTAGCAGTGTCAGGCGTGCCGGTGCTTGACATTGCGAGAAGCTCGGCGATACTATTTTAGTCAAACGATTGACTAAAAGCCTTGAGATAGCGCGGCATTTCCGCCGGTCATGAACGGCCTGCATGAGAAAAAGAAGGCGGCCCCACGAGCCGTCAATCCATTCAATTCAGGGAGGAAACCATGAACATACGCCACAGGAATGGGTTTTCGACGGGGCGCGGCCTGAACCGGCGTCACGTGCTTCAGGGAACAGGCGCGCTCGCGCTCGCGGCTTTCGGAGCGCCGGAGGCGCTATCCGCCGGTTACGATCCCAAGAAATATGCCGGCACGAAGATCAGCATCCTGATGACGGGTGATGAGAACGATCACCGGGCGCTCGGCGAACTGCTTCCCGAACTCGAGGCCGAAACCGGCATTCAGCTTGAAATCACCTCGCCGGCTCTCGGCGCGCTCATCGAGAAGACTCTGCAGAATCTAAAGGCGCCGCAATCGTCTTTCGAGATCATCAATTATCTGGGCTTCCTCACCACGCAGCAGGTCGGCGGCGGCTATTTTGAGCAGCTCAATGCCTACATCGACAACCCCGAAGAAACGCCACCCGACTGGGACTTCCCTGATTTCATCCCGGCCGCAGTCAAGAACGTCGGCATTTACGACATGAAGGCCAAGAAGGTCGGGCAGGGTTCCGATATCTACGGCCTTCCTGGCTTGCATTCGGGCTCGGTCATCTATTTCTATCGCAAAGATCTGTTTGACGCCGCCGGACTTCAGCCCGCCAAGACCTGGGACGAATTCAAAGCTGCGGCGCAAAAGCTCCACAGCGATGACGTGGCAGGCTGCAGTTTCATCGGCGCCAATGATTTCTCGCTGGCGACAGTCGACTGGTATACCCGCTTCATCACCACAGGCGGTGCGCTCATGTCGGGCGATCCGGCTGAGAAGAACTTCAAGCCGAACGTCGACTCGCCCGAAGGCGTCGGTGCCCTGCAGATGCTCATCGATAGCCTGCCCTATGCGCCCAAGAATGTGACGCAATATGGCTTCGCCGAGAATGTCGACGGTTTCTCGACCGGCAAGATCGCGCAGATGATCTTCTGGGCGACGATCGCCGGGCCTATTCTCGACCCCGAGAAGTCGATGGTGTCCGGCAAGACGGGGACAGGGCCGGTTCCCGCCAATCCGGGCCAAAAGCCGCGCGCCATCCAAGGCGGCTGGGGCCTCGGCATTCCCAAGAATGTCGATCCCGCCAAGAAGGCGGCGGCCTGGCGGGCGCTCACCTGGATCACCAACAAGCGGTCCAACCTTTATGCCGTCGAAAAATACCAGATGGATGCCAACCGCTCCTCGGCCTTTGCCGATCCCGCGTTGTTGAAGTCCTTCCCGTATCTGACGGACTCCGCCGCCGCCATCGCCAATGCCGATACCATCCCGACCTCGCGCATCGATGAATTCTTCCAGTTGAACGACATCATGAATGTCGAACTCAACAAGGCGCTCATCGGCGGCCAGGACGCAAAGACGGCGTGCGCCAATATCCAAAAGCAATGGGAAGACCTGCTGCGCAAGGCGGGGCATCTCGCCTGATAAGAAAGACTCAAATTTGCCGACATGAGCACGGCAATTCTCGCATCGCACCGAACCGTAAAATCTCCGGTCTTTGACCGCCAGAAGATCATTGTCTGGCTGTTTCTCGGTCCGTGCCTGCTCTATCTTCTGGCCTTCGCAATCTATCCGCTGATTTACAGTCTCAGGCTTTCCTTCACCGATCTGACTGCCGCGGACGCCAGCGGAAGTTGGATCGGACTTAGAAACTATCGCGACCTTCTTGCCGATCCGCTATTCTGGAACGCTACTGCCAACAGCGCCGTAATGGTGTCGGTATCGGTGGCAATCCAGGTAGTTCTGGGCGTGGCGCTGGCGATGTTCTTCAGCCTCGAGCTCAAGGGATCGTGGCTAGTCCGCGGCATTCTCGTGCTGCCGATGCTGATCACGCCCATCATCGTCGGCGTGATGTGGCGCGCGCTGCTGAATCCGGAATGGGGCCTCGTCAACTGGGCCATCGCCGCGATCGGCTTGACGCCGCCGAACTGGCTCGGTTCCATCGAAATGGCAATGAAGACGCTCGTCCTCGTTGAAGTCTGGCAATGGACGCCCTTCGTCTTTGTAATCGTATTTGCGCGATTGCAGGCCTTGCCGCAGGACGTGTTCGAGGCGGCACAGCTCGACGGCGCAAGCCAATTTGCGACCCTCCGGCGCATAACGCTGCCAATGCTGATGCCCGCCATCATCTTCGCCGCTGTGTTTAGGGCGGTCGACTCTTTCCGTTCCTTCGATCTGATCTACGGATTGAGCTATGGCGGGCCGGCGCGCAGCACGACAACGCTTAGCTTCTTCTCCTTCCAGAACGGCTTTCAGTTCCAGAACTACGGCTATGCGGCCGCGGTCGCCTACATGATGCTGATCATCCTGACCGTCGGCACAATGGTGTTGTTCCGGTACGTGCAGCTGCGTCCGGGAACATCGCGATGAAGCGGATCGCTGGACGCGTCTGCGCCTATCTCGTTCTGGTCGTGCTGGGAATCGTCGGCCTGGCGCCATTCCTCTATCTGCTGGTGCTCTCGTTCAAACGCCGCATCGAAATCCTCGCGGAGGTGCCTCCCACCCTCACATTTTCATGGGCTACCATTTCTCGAACCTACAACGAGGTGCTGTACGGCCAGGGCATGCTCGAATTTACGGTGAATTCAATTGTGGTCGTGGGCGCGGCGACCGTGCTGGCGCTCGTCATCGGCACGCCCGCGGCCTATACGTTCTCGCGCATGAAAGTTCCGGGCAACGAGAACCTGGCCAATACCATCCTCAGCATGCGCTTCATGCCGCCGATCGCCGTTGCCATTCCGATTTATCTCATGATGAAGGAAATCGGCCTCCAGGATACTTATTGGGGATTGATCCTGCCCTACACCGCGTTTTCGCTGCCGCTCGTCGTTTGGATTCTGATCGGCTTCTTTGATGAAATTCCGCGCGAGATCGACGAGGCCGCGGTAATCGATGGGTGTTCGCATCTCACCATCCTCCTGCGCATCATGCTGCCGCTCATCGTGCCAGGCATGGTGACGGCGGCGCTGTTCGGCGCGATCTTCATCTGGAACGAATTTCTAGTCGCGCTCTATGTGATCGACTCGCGCGGCTATCAGACCATTTCGCTTGGGGCCGCCACGCTGGTCAGCGCGCAGCGACCGATCGACTGGAATATCGCGGCGGCGGTGGGGGTCGTGACTGTCGTTCCCATCTTCATTTTTTCCCTTCTCGTCCAGCGCTATATCGTGCGCGGCCTAACAGCGGGAGCCTTGAAATGACCAGGCAATTAACCTCCGCGGAGCTGGTAGCCTCCAATCTCGGCTGGCCGGAAGGACCTGCTGTTCTGCCCGACGGCAGCGTGGTCCTCGTTGAAAGTTACCGCAGCCAGCTCACCGTCGTTTCCGCCGATGGACATGCCCGACAGTTTGCCTATGTGACCGGCGCGCCCAATTCCTGCGTGCTTGGTGCGGACGGCGCGCTCTATGTATGCCAGAACGGCGGGACTGTTGGACCCTGGCGGGCGGCCGACATGACGGTTCCCTCGATCCAGCGTGTCCGCGGGGGCGGCCGGCCGGAAATCCTCCTTACCGAAGTCGAGAACATCAAGTTCAACGGTCCTAACGACTTGGTGTTCGCCCCCGATGGCCGATTGATCTTCACCGATCCCGGGACCTACAATCCGAAGAATCCCGACCCAAGCTATATCTTCGCGCTGTCGCCGGACGGCAATGCCAGCACGCTTGTGAAGTTTCCCGTGCCGGTCTTTCCCAATGGCGTTGCGGTTGAGGCCGATGGCTCGGTCATCTGGGATAAATCCTATACGGGCCATGTTCGGCGGCGCCGGCCGGATGGCGCGATTGAGGACCTCGGCAAAATGCCCGGCGACAATCCGATCCTCGATGGCATGAAGATCGGCGCCGATGGGCGGATCTATGTGACCGATCTGGTCGCCGCGGGCATTCACATACTTGCTCCCGACGGCACTGTCGAAGGTTTCATTGTCTGCGGTGGCGCGCCGACCAACTGCGCCTTCGATGGAGAGAACTCTGTGGGTGACGAATGCCGGCGTGCTCGCCGCCAGCACCGAGCCGTCCTACGCTGGATCGCTGCTCAGGCTCAAGGTTCCCGGCGGCGGCGCTCCCACGCATCACGGCCGGATTTCTATGCGGGCGCCGGCATGAGCGCGCGGACCCCGTTTCCCGGGCTTTCCTTCAAGGGCGCGACCGCTTTCGTTACTGGCGGAGCTTCGGGTATCGGCCTCGAAACGGTCCTAACCCTCGCCGATCTCGGGGCAAATGTCGCCGTGCTCGACTGTACGCCGGGCGCGGCGCGGGATGCCGTTGAGCGCGTCGAGCAAATCGGACGGAAAGGCCTGGCCTTCGAAGGCGACGCCGGCGATAAGTCAACCGTGGTAAAATCTTTTGAAGCGACGCGCCAGCAGCTTGGACCTGTTGATGTCGCGGTCGCCTGCGCCGGGATCCTGGGTGATGGCGGACCGGTCTTCGACACGCCTTTGGAGGATTTCGAGCGTGTCATGGGCGTGAATGTGCGCGGATCCTTTCTGCTCGTGCGCGAAGCGGCGCGCCAGATGCGGCCCCGGCGGCGCGGCGCCATTATCCTCCTGTCGAGCTTGGACGGCCTGCAGGCGGAGCATGGGATGTTCTCCTACTGCACGTCCAAGGGCGCGCTGCTCAATCTGGCGCGCGCCGCAGCACTTGATCTCGCCCGCGACGGCGTGACGGTGAACTGTATCTGTCCAAGCGTTACCAAGACGCCGCTCCTCGAAGGCAGGCTCGCGGCGATTCCCAATGGCGAGGAAGTGCTGCGGTCCTACGCCGAGCGGCACCCGCTCGGCCGCGTCCTGACGCCGCGCGACATCGCCTCGGCGATCGCTTTCGCCGCTTCACCACTTGCCACCGGCATTACCGGCGCGGCCATCCCGGTTGATGCAGGAATCGGCGCAACATGGGACAATTTCCGCGACCCGCCGTGGATCCGCCGCTAGCCTAGCCTAACGGATGGTTTGCCTCCGGCCGGGCTTCGTCAGCGGATTTCCTCGACCTTCTCGGATTCGATAATGAGCGTCACGAAGTCCGGAACCTCGAGGCCACCGCGCACCAGCGCCTCCAGGCCCGTCTCGGCCGCCTTGATCTGTGCAAGCTGCCTCACGACCGTGGGCGCCTCGGCAAGCGGCACAATGACGACGCCATCCCTGTCGCCGACGACGATATCGCCGGGTTCGATACGAACGCTGCCGATCACAATCGGAAGTCCGACCGTTCCGGGTCCATTGCGGGCCGGCGAATTGGCCGTAAGTCCCGCGCAGTAGACCGGCAAGCCGACACCGATAATTCCGATAAGATCGCGGACGAGTCCATCAGTGACGAAGCCGGCAATGCCCCTGTTTTTTGCCATGCCGAGGAGCAGGTCGCCGGTGACGGCGGTGCCTGTGAAGCCATCGGTGGCAGCAACAAGGATGTCGCCCCGCCGCGCCGCGTGCAAGGCACCGAAGACGGCGAGGTTGTCGGCTGGGCCGGCGTGACAGGTTATGGCAGTGCCGACCATGATCGAGGATGCTTCAGTGAGCGGCTTGATCCGGTAGTCGAGGCAACCGGCGCCGCCCATTGCGTCGACCAGATGGCCGGTCGGCACGCCAGCGAAGGCCGCCAGAAGGTCATCTGACGGCCGCGCAAACTCGCGTCTAATTCTCAAGAGAGGCGGATCCTTGATCATGTTGGGCTTCCTCATTCCTTAACAAGGTGCTGTAACTCGGATGGATCGGTGGCGTCTGCATGCCCCGAATAGCTTGACGGCGAAGCCAATGGAAGCTCGACATTTGCGCAAGCCCGTTCGTCCAGTAAAGCTGCTCGGGCTGATAAGCCACTACGCCGCTCGGATAGACATACCCGCATCGATCGATAGGAAAGGGCTCGTCGCCTGGCGCGCTCAAGATGCGAAAGATATTGGTTTGCGTAAGATGGGCCATACTGGCCATTTGAGAGAGGAGGGGCAGGTGGGCTACAAGACCCACATGATCAGTAAGGATGCACGGAAGCCAAGACGTCGCTTTCCGCCCACCGATTTTGTACTGTCCCCATGATGGACTGGAGTGCACTGCCGGTTCTTCCACCGCCAGATGACGAAGCGCACCTTGCTCTATACCGAGATGGTGACGGCAAAGGCGAAGCGATTCCACTTCGCCGGGATGCGCACTGAATGAGGCTCCTGCTCGCCGCGGCACTTCTCCTGGGCGGACTCGCGGAAGTCCTGAGCGCGGCCAAGTCGCCTTGCGATCCGCCGACCAGCATCGTCTGCACAGATGCGCAATTGCGCGAACTCAAGGACGAGCTCGATGCGCTCCAGACCCTCATCGACGAAACTCCGATGCATCAAGCCTTTCGCAGCGAGCTCGAAGCGGCGAATACGGAATGGGAGGCGGCGATCGATGATTGCGCCGTCCCCACCGATGCTGCCGTCTGCTACCGCGGGCGTCTCGAGCAGCGCATCGCCGTCCTCGATCTCCTCATACGGCTGTTCGCCGGTCCGCACCTGCCGAAAAGCGCGGTGAAAGCCTGCAGGGCGCGCGGCGAGCCGGTGAGCTCCTGTTATGAGGGTCTGTTCGCGGCCGCCGACACGGTCTATGCGATCACGGCGAGCGCCTTCGAGACCTCGCTCGCGGCCGTCAACATCCAGACGCCGACCGCTCCCGATGGCGCGAGCGAGGCTTCCTCCGCCGAGGAGGCGTTCAGGACCTGGCGAACAGCCGAATGCAAAGCACTGAGCCAAAGTCCGATAATCGAGCAGGGCGAGGCGGAGGGACTCCTCGCTTGCGAGATTGAACTGACCTGGAGGGAGCTGGCGACCTTGGCCGAGCTTTTGGGCCGGCGGCCGCATTGGTCAGAGCGTGTAATCGACTACGCGCCGCGCTTCCGTGCGTGCTTCGACCGCGGCCGCGACGAGGATGTCGATTTGCGCGTCATCGACGTCTTTGCAGGTAATGCAGGAGAGATCATCCGCCTCATGGGATCGCGCGGACGCTATGACTGTTCGGCAATTGAGACGACGGTTTCATCCTTTTTGCCATCGCAAAGCGACACCGTTCGGCCAGGCGAGGGCGAAGCGATCTTCATTCCGGTTCAGGGATCAAAGCCGCCCGGGGCCATGCTCACTTCAATCGGCGGCACGAAGCCCGATTGCTATGAGACGCAAGCCATCATTGCCGCAGAAGCCAGGCTTTCGGGTTGGATTGCTGTCTCGCACTGCGATTAGGCGCCTTGACGGCACGCTAGGATGATCGGGCAAAGTGCGAGAACTTTGCCCATCAGATCGATCGGTACTTAAAGCGGCTTGAGATTGACGGCGGAGCTCTTGCCCCGCTTGGGATCCTGCTGCAGCTCGAAGGAAATCTTCTGGCCTTCGTTCAGCCCGGTCAAACCCGAGCGCTGCACTGCCGAAATATGTACAAATACGTCAGCCCCCCCACTCTCCGGCTGGATAAAGCCGAAGCCCTTGGTGGTGTTGAACCATTTAACCGTGCCAACCGGCATATTCGTCCTCCACTCCTCGACAGCCTCCCAGGCTGCGACGGCGCTAAGATAAGGAAATTTCTGGACAGTGCAACTTGATACTATCCAAGATCGCCAGGCCCATGATGGGCGCCCGGATCGGGATTATCGGAGTCCAAGCGGCCGCGCCGTCCGCCTTTGCGGCGTTTGCGCAATGTGAGCGTCGAAACACGGTCCGGCAGGGTGGCCATGATTTGGCATCGTTCCGCTGCACTGAGGCCGAGCCAGCTGCCGATCTCGCCCCGCGTGCGGCCACAGCCGACGCAAAAGCCGGTTTCCGGATCGATGACGCAGACCTTGATGCAGGGCGTTTCTATTTCTTGCGACGCGAGCGCATTCATGAGGGCAGGATAGACGTGTCCGACAGTGTCGCAGGCATGGAAGCGGCATCGTTCTGCTGGAAAACGCCATGCGCCGCAAGGGGTTTCAGAGCTTCTCCTCCTCGGAAGCTCATGCCGAGAGACGACCGGAGCGTTTCTCCAGGATGAGGGTTTCCTGGTTAAGAAAAGCATGCCGCCGCCGCGGCGATCATCGCCATCTCGACAAGGAATTGCAGCGCGCCGCAAATGTCTCCGGTATGGCCACCGACCTGGCGCATTGCCACGAAGCGGATGAGCCCCGCCACAAGGGCGCCTATTCCGATGATTACCAACGCCGGGACGAGCCCCCCGGCCAACAGCAGGAGCAGGATGGCAATGACGCCGCCGAGCAGGAGGGCGTTCCTCGCCGTGAAGTCCGAGGGCTGGCCCACGCTCTGCGCCAGGCCATCGCTGCGGGCGGGCGGGGTTGAGGCCATCAGCCAGACGATCAACGCGCGCGAAAAGGCGCCGCTTGCGGCGAGAAGGGCGATGACAGCCGTCGCCGGGCCTTGCGCAAGTGTTCCGAGGCAGGCTGCCTTGACCATTAGCCCGAGCGCCAGGGCCATCACTCCGTAGGCCCCAATATGGCTGTCGCGCATGATGGCGAGTTTGCTGTCACGGTCCCTGCCGCCGCCAAAGCCGTCGGCGGTATCGGCCAGGCCATCCTCATGCAGGCCTCCGGTCAAAAGCGCCAGAGCGGCGAGGGCGAGGGCAGAGGCGGCAAGGGTCGGCAGGCCGGTCAAAGCCAAGCCCGCGAACACGAGTCCTGAAGCCGCTCCTATGACGGCCCCGGCAATGGGGAAGGCTCGCATGGCCTCCGCCAGAGGGGCCCGAGGCAATCCTTCAGGCATCGGAAGGCGGGTCAGGAAGCCTAAGCTTGCCGCCAGATCGGCGGTCCAGCCCTTCGCCATGTCGGTTCCGGAATTCAAGGAAGTCATGGCTTAGTCATTATGCGGCGGCTAGGGACGGGGCAATATCCGCGATAGATCCATACAGGAAAAAAGATGAGTGCGACGACTGGACTGCCTTTTGACGATATCCGCCGCCTGCTTGCCGATCTGCCGCCGCCAGACGAGGAAGCGGCGGCCGCGGTCAGGAGGCGGGACGGAAAACTTACCAAACCGCCGGGCTCACTGGGACGGCTCGAGCATATCGCCGAATGGCTGGCGCGCTGGCAAGGCCGCCATGCGCCGAAAATAGAGCGTCCCGTGGTCGCCGTCTTCGCCGGCAATCATGGCGTCGTGAATCAAGGGGTCTCCGCCTATCCTCAGGCCGTCACCCGCCAAATGGTGGCGAATTTCCAGGCCGGCGGCGCTGCGGTGAACCAGATCTGCAAGAGCTTCGATCTCGGCCTCAAGGTCTTCGAACTGGCTCTCGAAACCCCGACCCGAGACATCACCCAGGCTGCCGCGATGGATGAGGCCGAGTGCGCCGCCACCATGGCTTACGGCATGGAGGCGGTCGCCGGCGGCGCCGATCTCCTCTGCATCGGCGAAATGGGCATTGGCAACACGACCATAGCGGCCGCCATTTGCCATGGACCTCTATGGCGGCGATCCCGCCGACTGGGTGGGGCCGGGGACGGGAGTCGGATGCCGAGGGACTGAAGCGCAAGGCTGACGCGGTGGCGCGTGCCGTGGCTCTCCACAAAGCGCATCTCGAGCGACCCTCTCGAAGTGCTGCGCCGCCTGGGCGGCCGTGAGCTCGCCGCCATGACGGGAGCGGTCCTCGCCGCCCGCCATGCCAAGGTGCCGGTGCTGATCGACGGCTATGTGGCGAGTGCTGCGGCCGCGATCTTGCACGCCGTGACCCCGAACGCTCTCGACCACTGCCTTGTCGCGCATCGCTCCGCCGAGCCCGCCCACCGCCGCCTTCTTGAAAGGCTGGGGCAGGAGCCCTTGCTCGATCTGGGCATGCGGCTGGGCGAAGGATCGGGCGCAGCTCTCGCCGCCGCCATCGTCAGGGCGGCGGCTGACATTCACAATGGCATGGCTACCTTCGAAAGCGCCGGCATCAGTAACAAAGCATGATCCGGAATAAGATCATGCGCACAAAAGGGATACGCTTCAGCTCGTGATGGCGATGAGCTTGCGCTGGCTGGGCGTCGCTTCTGCGATGACCTCTGCCCTGGGTCCACTGAGCACGCGCGTCACCGGGAAGACAACAGTCGCTTCGGTGCCTTGGCCGAGCTTTCTGCGCAACTCGAATGAGCCGCCATGCATGTTGATGAGGCCCTTGACGATCGGGAGGCCGAGACCGGCGCCATCGATTGCCTTCCTGACCGCGAGCGAGCCGCGAACGAAGGCCTGCATGGCGAGGCCGATTTCCTCTACGGGCATCCCATGACCGTTGTCACTGAAACACACCGCGACTTCACGCCGCAGTCGCGCTGGCACGCTCTGATCGTGATCTCGCCGCCCTTGGGCGAGAATTTCGCGGCATTCGACAGAAGATTGATCCAGATCTGCCGCACGGCACGGTGATCGACCATGATCTTGGGCAGGTTGGCCTGGATGTCGAAGGTGATGCCTTGCGATTTTTCCTTGGCCTGAAGCCGACGAAATTCTTCACTTCCTCGAGCGAGTCGGCAATGACCAGCGGCTCATCGTGCATGTCGCGCCGGCCCGCCTCGATGCGGGTGAGATCGAGGATGTCGTTGACGAGGCTCAGGAGATAGGTGCCCGAGTTGTGGATGTCGTTGGCATATGTCTTATAGGCGCAGACCTCGTGTCGCCCGAACATTTCGCGGCCGATGACCTCGGAGAAGCCCAGAATGGCATTGAGCGGGGTTCTCAGCTCGTGGCTCATGGTGGCGAGGAATTGCGACTTGGCCTTGCTCGCCTCCTCGGCGCGCAGCCTTTCATGCTCGGCCTCCACCTTGGCGCTCTCCGCCCTGTCGCGTTCGACGACGAGCTGGGAAAAGAGCTCGCTCCTTCTGAGATTTGAAGATGAACATATCGCGTGCCGTCTCCTGCAACTTGCGGGCGACGAGAGCGAAAAAGACCTGGCAGCCGATGGCGAGCGCGCCGAGACCCGAATAGAGGTATCCGGACTTCGGTCATGCAGCGCAGCGCCAGCAGGAAAGTGGTGAGGCCGGTACCGGCGATGATGATCGGCATGAAATTGGCGGCAATGATCATGATGCGCACCGCGATGATGGCCATGAGGCTTGCTATGATGTAGAATATGCTGCAGGTCGCTGGCATTGTCCCACATCAGGAACAAAGGCGTCGACCAGCAGGCGGCGATGAAGAACTCCGAAGCCGTCATCATGCCGAGCCACTCGTGGAACTGGACTTCTTCGGCTTGCTCTTGTGCTGCCTGCGGCAGGCTGAAGGTATTGGCGGCAGAGGTGAACCTGTATGGCCTGGCATCCGACGGCGGCCACGAGCCATGCCAGCGACTGCTGCCATGGCGTCCACTGCAGGCGGTCAGCGCGAACAGCGCGGCAAAGAGCGGAAGTGCGTATACGACTTTGAGCTGGTTCTTGACGAACATGCTCAGGAGGTCGCGCTCCCAGGGGATGGACTCGCTTTCGCCGATGTCTACTCCACCACGGGCGGCGCATGCAGGCGGGATTGTTCCGGGGGCCGAAACTATCGTCGCATTTGTCTGGAACATGGCGGTTCGCTCATTGCACCTTCAGGTCGTCCCATGGCGAAGATAGGAAAAGCGGTTTAAAGCCGTGTTCGCGAATAGATGCTAAAAATGCGCCTATGTATTAACCATGCCGGAATCTCTCGAGCGCCTGACGGCCAAAATCAAAGCCTGCCGCATCTGTGTCGAGGCTCCGCGAGGGCGGCCCCTGCAGCACGAGCCACGTCCGGTTTTCCAGGTCAGTTCAACGGCGAGACTCCTGATCGTTGGACAGGCGCCGGGCACCCGCGTGCATGCCTCGGGCCAGCCCTTCACCGATCCATCAGGGGTTAGGCTGAGACAATGGCTCGGGATCGACGAAAGCCTGTTTTACGACGAACGCCATGTTGCGATCGTGCCCATGGGGTTCTGCTTTCCCGGCCAGGATGCGAAAGGCGGCGATCTGCCGCCGCGCGCGGAATGTGCGCCGGCCTGGCGGGTGAAGCTCCTGTCGCATCTCACGGAGGTGCGCCTGGTCATTTGCCTCGGCCGGACAGCCCAGCATTGGCATTTGGGCGAGCTCGCGGGTGAGGATCTGGCCGAGGCCGTGAGGAACTGGCGCCGGGGATTGGAATTGTATCCGAAAGTCCTGGCGCTGCCGCACCCATCCTGGCGGAACAATGCCTGGCTCAACAAGAATCCCTGGTTCGCCGAGAAGCTCCAGCCGATGCTGCGCAGAGAAGTGGCGAGCCTCTTTCCCGCGCATGTTGTGGTTTGAGTTAGGCATTTGACCTTTGCCCCTCATGCGGTAAGCGAGGCCCATGGAAATGATCACACGCGAACAGATATTGACCGCCCTTGCGAAGCTCCGTTTGCCTGGCGGATCACAGGACATCGTCTCGGCAGGGCTCATCAGCGACATCGTCATCGCCAACAACCGGGTGATGTTCGCGATCACTGCCGATCAGGCGAACACGGGCGCGATGGAGCCCGTGCGGCGCGAAGCTGAGCGCCTCGTCGCCAGCCTGCCGGGTGTCGAGAAAGTGATGGTGGCGCTCACCGCCGAGCGCAAGCAGGCGCCGCCGAAGACGGCCAATCTGAAAAGCGGCATTCCGGGCCTCCGCCACATCGTTGCGGTAGCGTCCGGGAAGGGCGGCGTCGGCAAGTCGACGATGGCGGTCAATCTGGCGCTCGCGCTCAAGGCCAACGGGCTGCGTGTGGCTGTGCTCGATGCCGATGTCTATGGGCCTTCCCTGCCGCGCCTGCTCGGCATCAACGGGAAGCCAAAAGCCGCCGATGCCGAGGGCAAGCTGATGCAGCCGATGGAGGCCTATGGGCTCAAGGTCATGTCGATGGGCTTCCTCGTTCCCGAGGACACTCCGATGATCTGGCGCGGGCCGATGGTGATGTCGGCGCTGATGCAGATGCTGCGCGATGTGACCTGGGGCGAGACCGACATCATGATTGTCGACATGCCGCCGGGCACCGGTGATGCGCAATTGACGCTGGCGCAGCAGACGCCGCTCTCCGGCGCCGTGATCGTCTCCACGCCGCAGGATCTGGCGCTGCTCGATGCTCGGAAGGGGCTCAACATGTTTCGCAAAGTCAGCGTGCCGGTTCTCGGCATCATTGAAAATATGAGCTATTTCATCTGCAGCAAATGCGGCGAGCGCCATGAGATATTCGGCCATGGCGGAGCCCGCGAGGAAGCGCGGCGGCTTGGTGTGCCGTTCCTGGGCGAAGTGCCGCTCGACATGGAAGTTCGCGCCCGCTCCGATGCCGGAGAGCCTATCGTGGCGGCGCTTCCGGAGGGTGCGCATGCCGCAATCTTCGGGAAAATCGCCAAGCAGGTCTGGTCCGGGATCGAAGCAGGTGGTACGCGAAAGACCCCTCGCATTGTGATCGAGGATTAGGCAGTATCGGCCATAAGGGCTTGATCTTACCCGCCAGTAACGCAAGATTTACCGTATGTTCGGTTAAATCGGGGCGAATCGGGGAAGGGGTCGACATGTCGAAACTGATGATCATTCTGGGCATCATCGTTGCTGCAGGGGGCGCGGTGGTCGGCGCGCTCATCTATGTTTCACCGGGCCAGATGCAGGTCCTGGGCCTGACCCCCGAGGTTGCCGCCATACTCCTGGCGAGCGGCTTCGGTCTTGTCGGGCTCGGCGGCGTCATCCGCGCCGTGGACAGGAACACCGCCGCCACTCGCGGATTGCGTGACGGGTTGGTGGGCCAGGAAGGCAGCCAGATAGCGCGGAGGACATCGCCTGCCGTCGTGTCCGACTTCACGACCAGCACCATCGCGCCGCCGCCATACCCGGTTCCCAGCCCGCCGGTCGAGCCGCCGCCCGCGCCCGGGAGCAAGCTCGACGCTCTTCTCAAGGAATCGTCAGCCGAGGTGAACCGCGCGGTAGCTGAGACGCAGGAGACGGCCTCGGCGCTCGACAAGGCCAAGGAGAAGCTCGAAGAGGCCTTGAGCCCCCACCAGCCGGAACCGCCGACAGCTGTCGAGTTTGAGCCGGCGCCTACTGGCCAGACCGCCGAAGCGGCAGAGGCCGGCGAAATCACAGAAGCGGTCGATGAGGGGGAGGACACCCAGCTCTTTGTCGTCGAGGAACGCCTGATCAGGGGCCGCCCGGCGCGCGTGCTCTCTGACGGAACCGTCGAAGCGGAAACCGATGACGGCTGGATGCGTTTCGAAAATCTCGAGCATCTCGAGGAATATCTCGATGCCATGTCCCCAGGACAGGCCTGATTCCACTATCTCACGTCGAGGACGCTTGTGCGCGCGTCGTGCACGACCTGGCTCGCGGTGGAACCCTTGAAGATGCGCTGTAGCCGCGAGCGGCCCTCATCCGTCACCACGATGATACGGTAGCTCGACCCGGTCTCGATGATCTCATCGGCTGCATCGCCGACCGCGGTGCGCGTGTCGGTGACGGTGATCTTCATCGCCTTGAGCAGCGCCTTGGCGTTGGCGACGGCCTCTTCGGCTGCTGGCCTCGCTGCTTCATCGGGCGCCACCGAGAACAGGGTGATCGGCGCGCCGCTCATATGGGCGAGGACGGCCGCCCGTCTGACCGCCTGCATTGAGCGCGACGAGCCGTCGGTGCAGATGAAGAAGCCCTCCTTGTCGAGGCTTGGACGCGCCACCAGCACCGAGCAGGGGGCATGCGTCACCACTTCCTGGACGACGCCGGTGCCGAACCAAGCCTTGAACTTCGCTGCGCCAGCGCGACGGCTCGCCGAGAATCATCAGGTTGTAGGGGCCGAGCTCATATTGGTCGAGAATGCCGTTGGCGGCGTCGGGCGCTGTCTTGAGCTTGAGCACGACGCTTGCGCCCCTCGGGACTCTTGTATTCCACCTTGGTGTCGCCGGCGGGATCGCCCCAGGCATCCTGGTGGCTCGCCTCCTGGGGCCAGCTTTCGGCATCGATGCCTTCCTCCTTGAGGATGGCGAGCGAGCGCTTGAGGTCGCGCACGCCCGGGCAGTTCGAAGCCCGCATCCATCATGTTCTGGCGCGCGAGGCGCAATTGCAGGCCGCCGGACCACAAGGCCTGGTCGATCGGGCGCACATAGAGCACGATGATGTCGCATTCGTCGTTGATCGCAAGCCGCGCGGCGAAGCGCACGGTGATGAAGCGACTCTTCCGTGCCGTCGATGCAGGCGAGGATGCGAAAGCGGTTGCGCCGCTGCTGGCGCAGATTCTGCAGGGTCTTCTGCACCGCCCGTTCCTGCCGGTCGCTGAGCTTGGTGCGCTTGAACAGATTTCTCCAGCACGCGCGGATGGCTCCTCTGACGATTCGGAGTCTAGCTTGCGATGAGGGCCAATAAAGGCTGGCGAGGGCCAAGCAGGATGACGATCGACACCATCATCATGCGCATGCCGATCTTGAAGAAGTCGCGGCCCTTGAGATAGCCCGAAGCATAGATGATGGTGAAGGCGGGCTGCGCCGCCGGCGTCAGATAGCCGAAGGCCGAGGAGATCGCCGCGACGAAGCCGGCGATGATCGGATCCTGGCCGGCGACATACGGCGGTGTTGAGCACGATGGGCGCCAAGACCGCGACGGCGGCGCCCGCCGTCATCGTGTTCGAGACCGCGATGGTGAGAAGGGAAATGGCGGCATTGAAGCCGAGGCCTCTGCCGGCGCCCAGATGCTCGAGCAGATCGAAGGAAACTGCTGCGCCACCCATTCGGCGGCACCCGTTTCCTTCATCTCGACGCCGAGCGAAATCGCCGCCGCATAGAGCAGCACGACGCCCCAGTTGACGCCGGAATTGATGTCCTCCCAGCGCACCAGACCGAAGACCAGGAAGGCGGCAACGCCGATCAGGGCGATGACGCCGAGGCCCAGATGCTGCGACAGGAAAATCCAGCCGAGGATGGTCAGCATGAAAATCGAGATGGTGAGCCAGCCCGACGGCTTGAGCGGGCCGTCCATCGATGACCTGGGTCCGGAGCTTCGACACGGCGCGCGACATGTCGGTCGTCTCCGGCTTGAAGGTCACGATCAGGATCGCCGCCACGATCGGCAGGCGGAGCAGGAACATCGGGAAGGCGTAGATCGATCCAGGTCAGGTAATCCATGAGATAGCGCCGGGTCTCGGGATCCAAGGGATCGTAGAAGAAGTCCTTCCAATAGCTGATGATGATGGCGTTGCGCGCACCGCCCGAGGGCGTTGCGACGCCGGCGATCGAGCAGCCATAGGAGATCGAGAACAGGATGACGGCGGCGAGATTGTGGACCTTCTTGGGATCGTTGGAGGTGAGCGTGATGAGCGTGACGCCCGACCGGCAGCATCATGGCGGCAACCGTGTGCTCGCCGATGAAGGCGGCAAGCGTGCCGCATACCGCGGTGATGCCGAAGCTGATCCAATAGACGTTGGTGCCGGTCATCCGCACGATCCACCAGGCGATGCGCTGGTCGAGCCGCTGCTTGACGATCGCGACCGCGAGCATCAGCGAGCCCATGATGAACAGCACGGAATCGGTCATCAGGCTTTGCGCCACCTTGGTGGGGTCGACCTTGAGCAGCACGACCTCGCCGATGATGATGAGCAGGGGCACCGTAGGCAGCGGCACTGCCTCGGTGATGAACAGCATGGTCGCCATCACCGACATGGCGAGCACGATCTGGCCCTCATGGGTGAGGCCCTCGGGCGTCGGCGCGACGATCAGGAGGAAGCCGACGAGCATGGTGATGAAGAACCAGCGCCGTCTCCCACAAGAAGTTGAGATCGACTGCGACGGACGATCAGGTAGCGCTGATAGCCGCGGCGCCGGAAGCGGGTCAGCCGCTGGCTGATGGCTCATGCGCCTGCAGGCTGTCGCGGGCAAGCGAGAAAGTGGCCGCCGCTTGCGTCATTCCGGGCGCCCTTGCTGAAGGATTGTGGCGCGTGAGAGATTGCACTTACGCTACACCGGGAACAGAGCTTCAGGTTTTATAAATGACAAGTCTTGACGCTGTTTTGCGGGCATCGATGGCGCGCCTCGACGACAGCGTCGCGCGCCTTTTCGATTTGCTGCGTTTTCCCAGCGTCGGAACCGATCCGGCCTTCCACGGCGCCTGCCGTGACGCAGCGACATGGCTGCAAGCGTGCTGCTCACGGAGATGGGCTTCGCGGCGCGCATGCGACGATACCACCGGCCAGCCGGCCGATCGTGGCTGAATATGCGCCCAAGGGCCTGCCGTCCCATGCGCCCCGCATCCTGTTCTACGGCCACTACGATGTTCAGCCACCCGACCCGCTGGACCTGTGGGAAAGCCCGCCCTTCGAGCCCCAGATGCGCAAGGGTACGGACGGCAGGAGCGCATCTTTGCCCGCGGAGCAAGCGACGACAAGGGCCAACTGATGACCTTCCTGGAGGCCAGCCGGGCCTGGCTCGACGGTCCAGGGGCGACCTGCCGTTCCGCCTGACGGTCCTGATCGAGGGCGACGAGGAGGGCGATCAACTCCATCTCGACCGCTTTGTCGCCGCCAATCGCGACGAGCTCAAGGCCGACGTGGTGTTCATCTGCGATACCGGCATGTGGGACGCGAAGACGCCCGCCATCACCACGCGGTTGCGCGGCTGCATTGCCGAGGAGATCACCATCACCGGCCCGTGCAAGGACCTGCATTCGGGCTATTACGGCGGCGCCGGCGCGCAATCCCATCCGTGTGCTGACGAAAATTCTCGGCGACACTGCACGACCGCAATGGCCGGGTGACGCATTCCCGGCTTCTATGACGGCGTCGAGCCGGTGCCGGCCGTCGACCCGCCGGCAATGGCAGAGCCCTCAATTTCCCGGCCAGCGAATTCCTGAACGACGTCGGCCTCTCGATCCCGGCGGGCGAAAAGGGCTATCCGGTCTACGAACAGATCTGGTCGCGGCCCGACCGCCGAAATCAACGGCATCTGGGGCGGCTATACCGGTGCGGGCTCGAAGACGGTCGTCCCCGCCGACGGCCACCGCCAAGCTCACTTTCCGCCTGGTCGGCCGCCAGGACCCCGGCAAAGTCCGCCAGGGGCCTGCACGCAATTCGTGAAGGAGCGTCTGCCGAAGCGACTGCAAGGTTCGCTTCAAGTCGCAGGGCGGCGATCAATGGCTGTGACCATCGCCGGATGCCAGCCCCTGGGTGCTGCTCGCCGGCAGAGGCGCTCAGGCGGGAATGGGGCAGAGCGCCGGTGCTCATGGCCGATGGCGGCTTCGATCCCGGTCGTCGGCACGTTCCAGCGTCGTTGCTCGAGCATCGATAGCCTTCTCGTCGGCTTCAGTCTCGATGACGACAGCGTTCACAGCCCGAACGAGAAATATGATCTGACGAGCTTCCACAAAGGCATCAGGAGCTGGGTGCGGATCATCGCCGGGCTCGCCCAACAACAGGAGTCCCGGACATCATGACCGATCTCAAATACGTTCTCGATGCGGCCGATGCAGGCCTCGAGCAGAGCCTCGATCGCCTGTTCGCATCTCGTGCGCATTCCCATCGATCTCGACCGATCCCGCCTATAAGGCCGAATGCCGCAAGGCTGCCGAATGGCTCGTCGCCGATCTCTCCAGCACTCGGCTTCTACGCCTCCCTGCGCGAAACGCCGGGCCAGCCGATGGTCGTTGCGCATATCGAGCCCGAAGGCGCACAGGGCAAAGTCCCGCATGTTCTTGTTCTACGGCCATTACGACGTGCAGCCGGCCGATCCGCTCGAGAAATGGACGACGCCCCCCTTTGAGCCGGTTAGCGCAAGGGCAAGGATGGCGTCGAGCGCATCTATGGCCGCGGCACCGCCGACGACAAGGGCCAGCTCATGACCTTCGTCGAAGCAGCGCGGGCCTGGATCGCAGCAACCGGCTCGCTGCCGGTCAGGGCCACGTTCCTGATCGAGGGCGAGGAGGAATCGGGCTCGCCGAGCCTCGTGCCGTTTCTCAAGGAGAACAAGGCGGAGCTTTCCTGCGACGCCGCCTTCGTCTGCGACACCAACATGTGGGACGCGAAGACGCCGGCCATCACCACGCGGCTGCGGGCATGGTCAAGGACGAGATCACCATCACCGGCCCGCGCATCGATCTTCATTCCGGCATCCTATGGCGGGCCCGCCGCCAATCCCATCCGCGTCCTGTCCAAGCTCCTCGTCGGAGCTGCATGACAAGAACGGCAAGGTCACTATTCCGGGCTTCTATGATGGCGTCGGCGAGTTGCCCAAGGACGTCAAAGCAGCGATGGCAGGCGCTCAAATTCTCCGACAAGAAATTTCTGCAGCGAAGTCGGGCTCTCGGTCCCGGCGGGCGAGAAGGGCAGAGGCGCGCTCGAGCAGATCTGGGCCCGCCCCACCGCCGAGGTGAACGGCATCATGGGGCGGCTATACGGGAGCCGGCACCAAGACGGTCCTTCCTTCGCAGGCCCATGCCAAGCTCACCTTCCGGCTGGTCGGCAAGCAGAATCCGCAAGAAGATCCTGAAAGCCTTCCGCGCTTTCGTCAAGGCGGAAGTGCCCAAGGACTGCAAGATCGACTTCGCTCCCTACGGCGCAGGCAGTCAGGCCAGCGAGATCGCCGATGACACTCGCCTTTGATCCGCAAGAGCGCCAAGGCGCTCAAGGATGAATTGGGCCGCGAGACGGCACTCATCGGCTCGGGCGGCTCGATCCCGATCGTGCGCTACTTCAAGGATATTCTTGGCATGGACAGTGTGCTGGTCGGCTTCGGCCTCAATGATGATGCGATCCACAGTCCGAACGAGAAATACAACCTGTCGAGCTTCCACAAGGGCATCAGGAGCTGGGTTCGGGTGCTGGGCGAACTGGCGAATTGACTACTTCGCTGGTGCCGGCGCCGTGACGGATATGAAGTTGCGATAGAGTTTGCGCGCATTGGCGATAAAGCCGGGCATAAGGGGCTCTGCTTCCTTCGCCAGGCTTTGCAATGCGCCAGGTCCACGCACTTTCGCAAGGGCGGCCTCATAGGCCGGGACCTTGCCCCAGTCGGGTATCGTATTGGGCTCGATCTCGACGTGATATTGCATCGAATAAGCATGCCGGCCGACACGCATCGCTTGTATGGCGCAGGCATGGGAACGCGCCAGGACCACGGCATCATCGGGCGCTTGCGCCACTTTCACGCCGTGCCACTGCAGCACCTTCATCTCGTGAGACAGGCCGGCGAAGACCGGGTCGCTCTTGCCGGTTTCGGTCAACTCGACATCGAGGATGCCGACTTCGGGCGGGCGCTGTGGGCCGCAGGTCCCTCCCAGCGCGTCGGCGAGAAGCTGATGCCCGAGGCACACGCCGAGGAAAGGCCGCTTGAGCTCGCGTACCCAGCGGCGGATGGCGCGCTTCTCGGGGACGAGCCAGGGATGTTCATCGACATCCCAGACATCCATCGGGCCGCCCATCACCCAGAGCATGTCGTATGGCTCGAGCGGCGGGATGGCATCGCCCTCATCGAGCTCGATCGCATCCCACGAGATGCCGTCCTCCTTGAGGAAGCTGCGAAAGATGGCGGGGTGTTCACAGGCGAGATGCTGGAAGACGAGGAGCTTCATGGCGGCCGTCTCATGCTGGACTTGATCAATTTAGCCGCGGCGATCAAGCGATGCAAATCACCGTGGTCTTGTGAGGCCGGAAACAGTTCGTCGGATTTGTCTGCGTCCAATTTGAGTGGCCTCTTGCAAAGCTCTGGATGTAATCCGTCGTTTCATGCGCTGGAGAAATGTCTAAGCCGCAAGTCAATCGGAATGCGGATTCCTAAAGCGATGTGAATTTCGCCCGATACTGCTCGCGCAACTGCGCTTCCGTATTGCCCAGATCGTAGGCGGGCGAAATGGATGAGCGTCGCCTTGTCGATATCGACGCGCACTACGCCCTTCATGATGTCGGTATAGCCTTTCCAACCGGATAGGGCGGCGAAGAGTGGAGCGAATGCTGCGGTACTTCTAGTGAACATTTGAGCGCGCCCGCGCACCCTGACGGCTTTGCGCGCCAGCACATCGAGGAAGTTGATTTCAATCGTGGGCCGTTCGGCGATGTTGCCCACAGTGCCGGGCGAACGGATGTGACCAAACACCAGTTGCCGGTCATTGAGCACGACGAACGTGCCTTTGGGCGAAAGGTTCGGCGTCCCATCCCTGTTGACGCTGGCGACGAAACCCAGAGGGAAGGTCGAGATGATGGATTTCATATCCTCGGTGAGCATGTTGAGATTCTACCCGATTTTGAAGGCCGTCACATGGGCTGGCGGCGCGAGGCCCTCGAGGTTGCGCGGATCGGAGACCGGCAGCCCGAGGTCCATCCGGACCGGCAGCACGCCTGCCCAGATCGGCAGCGCGTAGTCTTCCTCATCATCATTAGGCGGACCGGTGCGCACTTTGGCCGAAACTTCGCTCAGCGGCAGCGACATCACGGTCGTCGCCCTGAATTCCTTGGCGGTCATTGGTCTGAGAATATCCCAGCGGCCAGGAAAAATCGTCTCGACGAAGACTCTGAGCCGTTCTTCTTTTTCGTGCCGGTCGGTGATCTTGCGCGCCGTGCCAAGCACCATCACCGAGCGATAGTTGGCAGAATGGTTGAAGGCTGAGCGAGCCATAACGAAGCCGTCGATCAGAGTGACATTGACACAGGCTTCCGCCGCCCCGACTGCCTCGAGCATGCGGCTCGCCGATGAGCCGTGCCAGTAGATATGGTCGCCTTCCCGCCATTGGAGTGTCGGGGTCACATAGGGGCTGCCCTTGAACAAATAACCGACGCTGCACACCGGCATGGCATCGAGGATGGAATGGATGGTCTCGGCGTCATAGTGCCCGCGCTCGTGCTCCCTTTTGACTCTCACGCGGTCGGTGGGCGGCAATTGCCGGTTGGACATTATGATCTCCTCTGTTCAGCATGATCTCCTCTGTTCAGCGCCCGATGCTTGTGGCAAAAGTGGACTGATGAAAAGAGCCACATCCCCTAGAGAAGGACAGTCCACTTTCGGTGAGGCGGCGCTCGCCGGCATCAGCCTTGAACGCGCCGATCGCGAGCCGTTGCACCGCCAGCTCGCGGGCGAGCTTAAACGCCTCATCCTGGTCCAGGCGATCGCCCCTGGTGCGCGCCTGCCGTCGAGCCGGCTCTATGCCGAGGAGTTGGGCGTTTCGCGTGCCACGGTGGTCGCGGCCGTGGATGAGCTTATTGCCGAGGGCTATGCCGAGGGACGACATGGTTCGGGTGTCTTCGTTGCGCCCGATCTTCCGGACCATGTCCTGCGCGCGGCTGAGCAAGCAGCGGCTCCGCCTGACAATGCTCTGCCGCGTCCGGACGATGTCAGGCCTTTCCAGCCGGCAGCTCCGGAATTGGCGCTCTTTCCACATGAAATCTGGGCCAAGCTCATGCTCAAGACCTGGCGCAATCCGATCCGCGAGCTCCTGGCCTCGCCCGATCCTTTGGGCTGGGCTCCGCTGCGCCTGGCGATTGCCGATCATTTGCGTGCCTTTCGCGGCATGCGCTGCGCGCCCGAGCAGGTCGTGATCACCAGCGGTGCCGGCGAGGCGCTCGAGCTTCTGGCCCAGAGCATCCTCAAGCGGGGCGATAAAGTGCTTATCGAAGAGCCGGGCTATGTCCTCATCCGCCGTACCTTCTCCGAGCTTGGGCTCAAGACAGTGCCGATCCCGGTCGATGAGGGCGGCCTCGACATCGCCAAAGGGAGGACGGACGCGCGCGCCGCGGTGGTCACGCCGGCCCGCCACTATCCCCTCGGAATGACCATGCCGCTTGCTCGCCGCCTGGCACTTCTCGACTGGGCCCGATCGCGCAGCAGCTGGATCATCGAGGACGACTATGACAGCGAATATCGCTATCACGGCAAGCCGCTGCCGGCCTTGATGGGCGTCGATGATGCGGGCGTCGTCATTTCTCTCGGCTCCTTCTCCAAGACCATGCTGCCAGGGCTGCGCATCGGCTATCTGGTAGTGCCGCATGCCCTCTTGTCCGATCTCTCAGGCGTGATGCGAGAGCGGGGAGGCCGCGTGTCGCTGTTCCTGCAGCCTGTGCTCGCCGATTTCATGCGGCTTGGCCACTATGCCGTCCATATAAGACGCATGCGCCGGCTCTATACAAGGCGGCAACAGGCCTTGCGCGGGGCGATCGCGCGCCATGCCGGCGACGTGCTGGCAACGGCGCCGGAGCCCGCCGGCATGCATCTCATCTGCAGCTTGAAGAACGGCCTTGGTGACCGCGAGGCCTCGAAGCGCGCCGCGCAAGTCGGATTGCTGGCGCCGGCACTTTCCGATTATTTCGCCGGCGAGCCCCTTCGGCAGGGGCTGGTGCTCGGCTATGCCGGCTTCGATGAAAAAGTCATCGACACATCCATCAAGAACCTCGCCGAAGCTTTGCGCAACCGCATATGAGGACCCTCAAGATGAGCGAGCCGTCTCCAAATTCCCCTCTCCCGTTGCGAAGCAATGGGAGAGGGTGCCCGAAGGGCGGGTGAGGGCTCTTTTGCTTCAGCACGTTGAGATCAGAGCACACTCCACGAAAGAGCCCTCATCCGGCCTTGCCACCTTCTCCCACGCTGCGCGCGGGAGAAGGGAATGAAGGAGAGCGTTGCGCTACACCAACATGAACACTTTTTCTCCGGCCCATGAAACCGCCTTTGCCTTTGTCGACAAGCGGCATGGTGACTGGTCGCAATGGAACGCCCACATCTGGTCGCTTGCCGAAACGGCCTGGCGCGAATATCGCTCCGCCGAATGGTATGTAGAAGCGCTCGAGGCCGAGGGCTTCACGGTCGAAGAGGGCATCGGGCGGCATGCCGACCGCCTTTTCGGCCGTCATGGTCCAACGGCAAGGGCCCCACGATCATGGCCTATGCCGAATATGACGCGGTGCCGGGCAATTGCCAGATCGCCGACACCTATCGAGCGCCGCGCAAGGGCCTGTCGCGCTTTGCCGGCGGCCATACCGATCCCCATTCGGCTCTGGGCATGGGCGCGCTTGTCGGGGCACTCGCCGCCAAGGCGGCCATGGAGAAGCACGGCATTACGCGGCACCATCCGCTTCATGGGCGAGCCCGCCGAGAAGGTCAGGGGCTCGAAACCCATCCATGCGGCCAAGGGATACTATGACGGGCTCGATGCCATCATCTCCTTCCACCCGCTCTACATGCTGCCCTATTGCAACACCTGCCGGTGGGACACGCATTGCGGGCCCTATTACGCGGCGATCTATGAGTTCCTGTGCGATGCGCCCGAAACCTGGCTGCACGGTGCTACGGCGAGTCGGAAAGCCCGATCCCCGCCGCCCATACATCCGCCACGCGCACCCGGCGCCAATGACGCCGTCGTCGCCATGTACAGCTCTCCAAGATGATGCGCGATCATATGCTGCCGCATACCGGCACCTGGACTCTCGAACGAGACGATCCTCGCCAGCGGCCAGGCGACCGCCGACAATCTCGCCGCCCAGATGGCGCAGATCATGTTTGCGGCGCGCACGCCGGATCTCGCGATGCTCGAGAAATCTATCGCGGTGCTCGATCGCAACGCCGAAAGCGCCGCACGGCGGCGCATTGCACGCTGTCAGCAGGCACTGGGTGTCGAAATCACAGCCCGGCCTTGCCAATCATGCCATGGCCGAGATCACCTATCGCAATCTCGAACGCGCCGGGCCGCCGCGCTTCGGCGACGGAGGCGATCGAGGTCGCGCCGGCGGTCCAGAAGGAGCTCGGTCTCGAGCCGATGGCCACGACCCTTCATCGCCGATGATCGAAGAGCTTATCGCGCCGCAGGAGGCCGAGCGCCGCTGCGCGCCACGCATCCCGGCCTGGCAGACGCATTACACCTCCGACGATTATACCGACATGACCTGGCATGCGCCGACGGTGCGCTTCTATGTCGGGCGCGCCACGCTCAAGGCGCCGCCGGGCTTCGCCTATCCCGACTGGGTGATGAATGCGCTGGGCGGAATCCCCGCGACCATCGATCCGACGGTCGCGACCGCCGCGCGACGATTGCCGGCACGATTCTCGACCTCATGACCGACAAGGCAGGCGCTTGCGCAGCGCCAAGCGCGAACATCGCCGATCGTCTCGCAACGGCGAGATGACCGTCAAGCCGTGGTGCGACTATGCGCCGCCGCTCGATTTCCCTTGGCCGGACTATGTCGAGACGCCGCGCGGGCGGGAATGGTGGATACCCGCGACTGCCGAGGACAGAGCGCTCGCGCGCGATTGACTGCGCAGTCTTGCCGGGTCATTGCGGGCCGTACTCGATTGACCGCCGCGACCCTTAGCCGCTGCTTTGACTTCACAATCATGCCGAAATCGAAGCGCACTCGATGCTCATGCGCGGTCTTGTCCTCGAACTCGCTTTCGCCACTGTTCTCACCGTTGCGGCTGCGATCGCCGTTGTGGTGGAGGCTCGCGCCGGCGATGTGATGGTGTCGGGCGCGTTCGCGCGTGCCTCAGCGACGCCGGCGGCGAAAGCAGGTGCGGCCTATTTCACCATCCGCAATGAGGCGGCGACGCCCGACAAGCTCACCGGCGTTGCGACCGACGCGGCGCAAAGTGCGATGCTGCATGAGAATGTGGAAGAGAATGGCGTGGTGAGCATGCGCCACATGATGGAGCTTCCCATTCCGCCCAAGGAGACCATTAGTCTCAGTCCCAAGAAACTCCATGTGATGCTGATGGGATTGAAGGCGCCGCTCAAGAAGGGTGAGCATATTTCGCTGACCCTGACCTTCGAGAGGGCGGGTGAGGTCAAGGTCGACGTTCCGGTCGGCGACGTCGCTGCCGAAGCACCGCAGTAGCCTGCACTATCGTACTATGGTTCCCCTGGGCACCGAGAAGCCACGCAGGAATTCCTTGGTGCCCATGGCGCTCTTGCCTTCCCGTTGCAGGCTCAAGAGCCGCACCGCTCCTTGGCCGCAGGCAATACTGAGGTCATTGTCGATGACCTCGCCTGGCGTGCCGTGGCCCGCCAGCACTTCGCACTGATGCACTTTGATCCTGAATGTGCGGTTCTCCTGGTCGAGCAGGAAGAAAGCGCCTGGATGGGGCGACAGGCCATGTATGTGGTTGCGCACGTCGATGGCGGGCCGCGAGAAATCGATCTCGCTCTCGGCCTTGTCGATCTTACGGGCATAGGTGACGCCGACTTCAAGCTGCGGCTGACAGTCGAGGCCGTCGCCCGCGAGCTTCTCCAACGCCTTGACCATGAGCGAAGCGCCCATATGCATGAGGCTGTCATGCAACTGGCCTGCGGTGGTGGAGGGCAGGATGGGCCCGCGATCTTGCAGGCACAGCGGTCCCGAATCGAGGCCCTCGTCCATGCGCATGATGGTGACGCCGGTTTTGCTGTCGCCCGCCATGATGGCGCGCTGGATGGGTGCAGCGCCGCGCCAGCGCGGCAGCAGCGAGGCATGGACATTGAAGCACCCTGTCCGGGGTGCATCGAGAACGGGTTTGGGCAGGATGAGCCCATAGGCGACGACGATCGGCGGCGTCGGCGCTTGAGCGC
Source organism: uncultured Alphaproteobacteria bacterium (assembly GCA_963841765.1). GTDB lineage: Bacteria > Pseudomonadota > Alphaproteobacteria > Rhizobiales > Aestuariivirgaceae > Taklimakanibacter. The sequence goes on along the minus strand of CAWJDZ010000015.1, from coordinate 19,781 downwards.
GGCAAAGGCCCGCTGCTCTTGCGCGTCCTTGAGACTGAGAGGTGTGCGGACTTCGATATTGTGAGTAAGCGCGTAGTGATGGATCGGCGTCAGCCGCTCGGCCATGCCGCGGCCAGCGGGTCGCGGCGGCTGCGAATAGACGGCGGCGATCTCATGGCCGGCCTCGATGAGGCCCGCAAGCGTGGGCACGGCGAAGTCCGGCGTGCCCATGAAGACGAGGCGCAAGCTCAGGTCTCGCTGCGCTGAAGCTTCTGCGCCTTGGCGAATTTCTTGACCACCCGGTCGCGCTTCAGCTTGGTGAGATAGTCGATGAACAGGACGCCATTTAGATGGTCGATCTCATGCTGCACGCAGGTCGCGAGAACACCGCTGCACAGCCGCTCCTGTGCCTCGCCCTGGCGGTCGAGATAGCGCACTTTGACCTCCTTTGGCCTCGACACCATGTCGAAGAATTCTGGGATCGACAGGCAGCCTTCCTCGTAGTCCGATTCTTCCTCGCTCGACCAGGTGATCTCGGGGTTCACCAGGAACAGCGGCTGCTTCTCCTCGCCCTCCTTGGCGGTGTCGATCACCACCAGGCGCTGCGGCACGCCGATCTGGACGGCGGCAAGCCCAATGCCCGGCGCCTCATACATGGTCTCCAGCATGTCATCCATGAGCTTGCGGGCCGCGGAATCGACCGCTTTCACCGGTTTGGACACCGTCCGGAGCAAGGGATCGGGCAGGATGATGATCTCGCGTTTGGCCATGACGCTGAGATAAGCGATGGTCGGGGAGGGGTCAATGCAGGGCATTTGTCGCGTAATATCAAGGTTTACAGGCAAGATCATGGAGGGGGTTCGGCGCTCCATGGCCTTGATGCCGAGGCGGGCGATTCTCGATCCTTTCAGCGCGGAGGCAGTCAGGGGATGGCATGGGCGTCAGGCTTGCCTTTTGCCGGGCGAGGCCCGATATAGGCGCCGGGAGGTTGGCGGCGGACGTGTCGCTCGCCAACCGGGTCAGGTCCGGAAGGAAGCAGCCCTAACGAGTTTGGCACGGGTTGCCCGTCCAGCCTCCCGCCTATATACGCATCATGACGCTCAAACCGGCAGGCTCGCCATGACCGAAGACGACAAGCGGCGCGAGCGCCACCGGTTATCGCGTCCTCGCCCGCAAATACCGCCCGCAGACCTTCGCCGACCTGATCGGCCAGGAGGCGATGGTGCGCACCCTCGCCAATGCCTTTGCCACCGGCCGCATCGCCCAGGCCTATATGCTCACCGGCGTGCGCGGCGTCGGCAAGACCACCACCGCCCGCCTCATCGCCCGCGCCCTCAATTATCCGGGCGGCCCCGTCGATCGACATGCCGGAAATGACGCCCGACTGCGAGGCCATCCTCGAATCGCGCCATATCGACGTGATCGAGATGGATGCCGCCTCCAATACCGGCGTCGATGATGTGCGCGAGATCATCGAGGCGCGTGCGCTATGCGCCGGTCGCCGGCGCGCTACAAGGTCTATATCATCGACGAAGTGCACATGCTGTCGAAGAACGCCTTCAACGCGCTGCTCAAGACGCTGGAAGAGCCGCCGCCGCATGTGAAGTTCATCTTCGCCACCACCGAGATCCGCAAAGTGCCGGTCACCATCCTGTCGCGCTGCCAGCGTTTCGATCTGAAGCGCCTCGACGCGGCGCTGCTCGTCGCAGCATCTGCGCCAAGTCGCCAGGCGCCGAGAAGGTCGCGATCGAGGACGAGGCGCTTGCGCATGATCGCGCGCGCCGCCGAAGGCTCGGTGCGCGACGGCCTGTCGCTGCTCGACCAGGCCATCGCCTATGGCGAAGGCAGAGGTCAAGGCGGCCGATGTGCAGGCGATGCTGGGCCTCATCGACCGGTCGCGGATCATCGATCTGTTCGATGCGGTGATGGCGGGCGATGCGGCGCGCGCGATCACGGAGATCGAGGCCAGCATGCAGGCGGGCGGCGATCCGCAGACGCATCCTCACCGACCTTGCCGATTTCGTCCATTGGGTGACGCGGCTCAAGGTGGTGCCGGACGCCGCGGCCGATGCCTCGCGCAGCGAGGCCGAGCGGCATGCGCGGCGCGCGAGCTACGCCGGCACGCCTTGGCATGCCGCATCTGACGCGCGCCTGGCAGATGCTGCTCAAGGGCCTGAAGGAGATCGAGCTCCATGCCGATCCGCTGATGGCCGCCGAAATGGTGCTGATCCGCCTGGCCTATGCGGCGAGCCTGCCTTCGGGCGAGGATCTGGTGCAGGCTTGCCCGCGAAGGCGAGCACCACAGCCGCGCGAGCGAGCGTCCGGCGCCCCGGCCGAACGGCGAGCGTCGCGCCGCACCGTCGAGGACGGCCAACTCGCCGTTGCCGTGAAGCCTGAGCGAGCGCATGCCGACGGAGCGCACGACCGAAGCTCGGCCATTCGCCTCACTTCCGCGACATCGTCGCGCTCGTCGGCGAGAAGCGCGACATCAAGCTCAAGAGCCAGCTCGAGACGCTGGTGCGGCCCATCCGCGTGGGCCCGGGCCAGATCGAACTTGCGCTCGAAGCCTCGGCGCCCGCCGGGCCTGCCGGGAGAACTCGCACGCAAGCTCGAAGCCTGGACCGGAATGCGCTGGATGGTGCTGGTGGCGCAGGACGGCGGCGAGAAGCCGCTCGCCCAGCAGAGCACGCGATCAGCGCGACACGCTGTTCCGCGAGGCCCGCGAGCATCCCGATGTGCAGGCGATCCTGAAGCGCTTCCCCGGCGCCGAGATCGTCGATGTGCGCGACTACGATGCAGGCCCTCCGATGGCCGACGACACAGCAGCCGAAAAGGATGAAACGCCGATGAAGAATCTCGGCGACATGATGAAGCAGGTGCAGGAGATGCAGGCGCGCATGCAGGACATGCAGGCGAAACTGAGCCAGACGACGGTCACCGGCCAATCGGGCGGCGGGCTGGTGAAGATCACGCTCAACGGCAAGGGCACGCTCACCGCGACCGAGATCGATCCGAGCCTGCTCAAGACCGAAGAGAAGGAAATCCTCGAAGATCTGATCGTCGCCGCGCATGCCGATGCCAAGGGGCAAGATCGAACAGCATGATCGCCGAGCAGATGAAGTGATCGACCGGCGGCCTGCCGCTGCCGCCGGGATTCCAGTTGCCGCTTTGACCCATTGATGACCCGGCGCACGACCGGGCCCGAGATCGAGCGGCTGATCCAGGTCTCTGGCCAAACTGCCGGGGCTCGGGCCCGCGTTCGGCGCGGCGGGCGGCGCTTCATCTCATCAAGAACCGCGAGAAGCTGCTGGTGCCGCTCGCCGCGGCGCTGGCCGAGGCGCGCGACAAGGTCACGGTGTGCTCCGAGTGCGGCAATGTCGACACCAGTCGATCCCTGCACGCTTGTGCAGCGATCCGCGCCGCGACCGCAGCCGATCTGCGTCGTCGAGGAGGTGGGCGATCTGTGGGCGCTCGAGCGCGCCGGCGCCTGGAGCGGGCTCTATCATGTGCTGGGCGGCACGCTCTCGGCGGTCGAGGGCGTGCGGCCGGAGGATCTGTCCATCGCGAGGCTCGTCGAGCGAGCGGCGGCCGGCGGCGTCAAGGAAGTCGTGCTCGCCGTCAATGCCACCGTCGAGGGCCAGACCACCGCCCATTACATCACCGACCGGCTCAAGGACCTGAACGATCGCGACATTTCGAGGCTCGCCCATGGCGTCCCGGTCGGCGGCGAGCTCGACTATCTCGACGAAGGCACGCTCACCCAGGCGATGCGGGCAAGACGGCCGTTCTAGGCGGCCTTTGCGCTCCCGACTAGGTATCTCCTATCTTCTCGGGCGCTGGCGTCGCGTCCTTGAATGTCTCTTCCTCGATCCGGATGCGCCAATAGAGCAGGCCCGCATTCACGATCGAGAAGCCAAGCGCATACCAGAACATGCCGAAGACCATGGGCAGCACGAAGATCTCGAGCGCGACGACCAGATAGTTGGGATGGCGCAGATAGCGATAGGGACCGCGCTCGACGAGCGCCTCGCCGGGCATGACGATGATGCGTGTCGTCCAGCGGTCGCCCAAGGCCGCCACCACCCAGCCGCGCAAGGCTTCGATCGCCATATAGACGAACAGCCATGTCCAGTTCACCGTATTGTCGCGCGCATAGATCCACAAGCCGATGATCCAGGCGGCATGGAACAGGACGATCAGCCAGTAATGGCCGCCGCCCGCCTCATAGCCGCCCCGCGCGATGAGTCGCCTTGTGTTGCGCCGGGCGATATAGAGCTCGACCAGGCGCTGCAGCGTGACGAGCGAGAGGATTGCGAGATTTAGCCACATCAGGAGAAGAATCTAGCAACGCATGGAAGGGTAGGACGCTTCCCATCACTTCCCTTCTCCCGCGCGCAGCGTGGGAGAAGGTGGCCGAAGGCCGGATGAGGGCTCTTTCGCGCAACGCGCATTGATCTCAACGAGTACGCTTGCTGAGACAAAAGAGCCCTCACCTGCCCTCCGGGCACCCTCTCCCATTGCTTCGCAACGGGAGAGGGGGAAAGTTGGAGAGGGCTTGCTCGATCGAAGAGCATGCCTCTAGCTCACCATCGTGGCGAAGCTCGAGGTGAAGCCGGGGCCGAGCGCGCTCAGGAACCGCCGGCCGGTGAAGGGCTTCTTCAGGACTTCCTTGAGGACGAAGAGCAGCGTCGGCGCCGACATGTTTCCGTGATCGGCGAGCACCTGGCGCTCGGTCTCGAGCGTGCCCTGGTCGAGATGGAAGGCCTGTTCGAGTGCCGCGATGACCTTGGCGCCGCCCGGATGAAAGACGAACTGGTCGATATCGCTCGACAGCGAGCCCATTGCGCTCGAGGAAACCGTCTGCCGCGGCGCGCAATTCCTGGGTCACGAAATCGGGAATGCGCTGCGAAAAGATGGCGCCGAAGCCTTGCGGGTCCATGCGCCAGCCCATGATGTCGAGCGTGTCGGGCCAGCTGTGCTCGCCGGTGAATTCGATGGTGCCGAGCCCGTCCTTCTCCTTGCCGGAGAGAACGCAAGCGGCGGCGCCGTCGCCGAAGAGCGCCGTCGCGATGATGTTCGATTTGGTCATCTCGTCCGGCCGGAAGGCCAAGGTGCACAACTCGATCACGACCAGAAGCACGTTCGAGGCGGGCGCCTGGGCCAGCCGCGCGGCGAGCGACAGCCCGGTGGCGCCGCCGGCGCAGCCAAGGCCGAATACCGGGATGCGGCTGACCCCGCGGTGGAAGCCCAGATCATGCATGACCCGCGCTTCGATCGATGGGGTGGCGATCCCGGTCGAGCTCACCGTGACGATCGTGTCGATCTCGGCGGGGTCGAGGTCGGCCTGCGCGAGCGCGGCCTTTGCCGCCTTGCGGAACAGGTCGGTGGCCCCTTCGATATAGGCGGCCGTTCGCTCGGGCCAGCCTTGCTCCTGGCGGAACCAGCTATAGGGCTTGACCGACTGGCGCCGCCTGATGCCGGTATTGGCGAAGACCGGCATGAGCCGTTCGAAATCCTGATAGCGGCTGGAGAAGATGCTGGTGGCTTCGCCGATCACATCCTCGGTACGCAGTTCGAAAGGTGGACTTGCAGTCGCCACCGCCATCAACTGGCTGCGCATAACATCCCTCTCTTCTTTGGCGGGCGGATTCGTCCTCGCGGTTCCAGCATACTCTAGCGGAAACTGTTCCAGACGCCACATTCCTAATACGCTTCGTAGGCATGGCTTGTTTCCTTTCCCCCGGACATTTGATTTGGCAGAAAGTGCAAGGAAATCGGGGCTGACCCGGGGTGGGCACGGCTATCGTATTCACACATCGCGATCCGCCGAAGTCAACCGCAGGTCGCGTGGCGTGAGCCGCCAATTGTCTCCCCAATTTCGTCACCCCGACGAAAGTCGGGGCCTATTGAACAGGTCAAGACGGGCGGTGCTTCCGGTCGCGCACAGATGCGCGACGCCGCCCGCTTGCTCTTATTCAGGGGGTGCCGGCTTTCGCCGGCATGACGGATGAGAGGGGCGCTCGGGGATAGGATGTGTGAATCCGATAGGTGGGCATGGGCTGGGCAGGGATCGCGCTTTTGATTGCCGGCGGCGTTCTGGCCGGCGTTCTGGCGCTATTCCTGATTTTTGGGGCGGGTGGCGCGCATCTCGCGCATCAGCGCATAGATCCCGGAGATGACAATGAGCGCAATCCCGACGATCGCCCACTGGTCGGGGAACTCCCCGAAGACCATCATGCCGGAGAGGAGAGCGAAAAGCACCACCGAATAGCGATAGATGGCGGTCGCGGATATGTCGCCCATGCGGATCGTCGCCACCATGCAGACATAGCCGAGGCTGAGCAACATGCCGCCGCAGATGATGAGGAGCCAGTGCCGCGGCGTGAGCGCCACCCAGTGCTCGAACGGATAAAGCACGAGCCCGCTCAGCATCACGAAGGCCGCATTCGCGAAAACGATGATCATCGTTGGGACATTGAAAGTGAGTCGCCGCGTGAAGATGTCGCGCAGTGCCACGGCCACGATGAGACCGAGCGAAAGGCCGTCATAGATGGTGAAGCTTGCCGGCGACGGCTTGACGATGAACAATACGCCGGTAAGCCCGACCAGGATGGCGAGGATTCGGCGCCAACCAACTTTCTCGCCGAGAAACATGGCGGCGAAGGCGATCACCAGCAGGGGCACGGCCTGCATGACGGCGGTCAGGTTGGCGATCGGTATGTGCATCAGGGCGGTGATGAAGAAGATCGTGCCGGCGACGTCGCTGAGGCTGCGCACCACCACACCCTTCTGCAAGGCGAGGGCGGCTTGGGCCAGGGCCTTGTGGGCAAAGAGCCCGGTGAGGATGGTCGCCACGATGCCCCGGAAGAAGATGATCTGGCCGACCGGCACCTCGCCAGCCATCAGCTTGGTCATCGTATCGCCGGCGGTGAAGCTCGCCATGGCCAGGATCATGATGAGGCCCGCCTTGAGGACAGTGGGGGCAGGAGAAGCGATGGTGAGGGTCATGGGAGGACGTATGCCTGCCTAGACCAGAATCGAAAGGCGGGAAAGGGTGCTCAAAGGTACGCGACCTTTGTTTCCATTGCTGACAAAGGATTCATAGGATAGCGGAAACCTGCGGGGCTTTATTTTACGTGGGGACAGGTCTGGCGCTCGCGCCCCGTTCGTGAGCCCCAAAACCTTTCGGGCCGCGGGCTTTCATCATTGGCCTCGGCGGGCCGGCTCCAGTCCGGCAACATTGCGGCGATGATGCTCGCCACTTTGCGCAGCCGCGCGGACAAGGAGACGTCGAGATCGATTCCGCGGTTGTCGTGACCCTCGCTCGCCGCCGTTCGATATCGTCTTGGAGCGCGCTCGCCGAAGGCCGCAGGAAGCCCACCCTGCGGCCCAGCAGCTTGCATCCCGGCGCACAGCCTCGAGCTTCGGCATCATGCAAAACAGTCCCGCTCGAAGTATCGGGAGCCGCTGCCCGGCCTTCCGGCAACAGCTGGCGAGCTGATGCAAGCTGGTGCGGACAAGTGCCGCAATCGTCACGATGTTTTCGACGATAGTGCGGAAAAGCAAGGCGATCTTCGCCGCCCATAGCGCGATGATGCGGTCGAGCGCCGCGTTTTGGCAAGGCGTGCTGGTCATGTGCAATTCCTTTTGGGTGGGGGAGAGTGTGCGTCCTTGCCGGCGAGGCGGCCACGCCGAGTTTTTCATCGGCAAAAAAAACCAGGCAGAAAAGCTCAATCTGGTTCTTGGATCTTCGCAAGAACAGGAACAGGCAATTACAAAAGCAATGTGCCCGCAGCGCTTGCTCCGGGCACACATTTTCCAATTCTTGAGTTTTCCAAATTGCACGCTTTAGACCACGATGTCAAGAGACAGAAACGGTCCCCAGTGCGGAACACCTGTTGGAGTTCACAACCGCCCGAAACGGTCGACGAGAGCCGGTCTCATGGCGGCAGGTCTTACCCCAAAGAATATTCCTGGGACTTGAAGGTCAGCCCCTTCACGCCTTCCGGTGCATCGGCGATCTTTCTAATGTCAGCCCAGGTCTGCTTGTAGTTCGGGATGATGAACTCGTTCACCCCGTCATTGATGACATTGCCCATGACGCCCGAAGGATAGGCGAACAGCATGAAGGTCTCGCCTTTCCTTGCCGAGGGTGTGGGATAGACCATGGCTTGGGTCGAGCCGTCATCATTATAAACTTCGACAAGGTCTCCTTCCTTGACGCCGAGCTCCGCCATGTCGTCGGGGTTCATGTCGATGAAGGGATAGGGCCAGCGGTCCATGACGAAATCGTTCTGCTGATCGAGATAGGCGTTCTGCCAGACATGATTGGTCCGCCCATTGTTGATCAGATACTTGAATTTCGCTTTCTGCTGGTCCTTGCCCGGGGCCTGGAGGCCGCGCCATTGTGTCTCCATGAAGTGGGCCTTACCGTCCTTGGCGCCGAACTTGCCATCGGTATAGAGCCGTTTGGTGCCGATGATCTTGCCGTCCTTGAAATCGATCGCCGGTTCCTGGAATCCATTGGTTCCCATCGCCCTGCAGACGTTCATAGGTGACATGCTCGCCACCCCCGGCATTCTTGTTGTAGCCGTCCATGAAGGCGTCTTCCTCGGTCTTCCAGTCGAAGCCCTGTGAAGTTGGCGGCGTATTTCTCGTCACCCATCTCCTTGAAGATGCGTTCGAGATGATTGGCGATGCGCGCCGCGATCAGGCAGTCAGGCATGGACTGGCCGGGCGGGTCCATATAGCGCTCGGTCAGCCGCATGCGCCGCTCGCCATTCATCGAGGTGAGGTTCATCTCGCCCGATGTCGCGGCCGGCAGCCAGACATGGCAGGCCTGGCCGATTTGGGTCGGCACGATATCGACATCGACGGCGAACAACCCGCCCTTGCGGATGGCGTCCATGATGGCATTGACCATCGCCGCGCGGTCGCCATAGGGCACTGACGACATGGCATCCTTCACCATGTCGGTGCGCTTCTTGTAGGTCTGCTTGAAACGCAGCGCATTGAGCGTCGTCTTATAGTGGTCGCAGGCCCAGATGTGATGGACGCCGCCTTTGCCTTCGATCAGGAGCCGGTCGACATAGGCCGCCGGCCGCCCGACATGGCCATCGCCTGGACGCACATAGCCTTCCTGGTGGCCGCCCATGCGCACGCAGCCGCCGCCTTCGCGGCCGATATTGCCGGTGGCGAGAGCAACATTCACGAGCGCGCCATTGGTGCGATAATTGTCGTTGCCCCAGATGAGGCCCTTCTCATAGGAGAACATCGTACGGCGGCGCTTGCCGTCCTTGGGCTCGGCGATCCAGGCGGCCGACTGCTTGATCTGGTCGACGGTCAGGCCGGTGATTTTCGCCGCGTCTTCGAGGCTCGTCTTGTTGGCTGCGACCGCTTTGTCATAGTCGGCGCCGGAATTGGCGATGAAGTCCTTGTCGGTCCATCCTTGCTCGCTGATGTAAGTGAGCCAGGCATTGAACAGGGCAAGGTCCGTGCCGGAATTGATGGCAAGATGCATGACCTTGTCCTTGCCCGCTTCGGCCTCGCAGGCATTGACGGTTACGGTCCTGCGTGTATCGACGATGACGATCCGCGCGGCCCCGTGCGGCTCGTCGGGGAGCTGCGCCTTCTTCTTGTCCATCGACGTGCCGCGCAGGTTGGGCACCCAGTGATTTAGGAAGTAGTTGGTCTGGGTTTCGAGCGCATTGGTGCCGACCGCCACGATCGTGTCGGCAAGCTCGGCATCCTCATAGCAGTTGTTGAGTTCACCCACGCCCATGTCGCGGGTGGCATGGACTTCGGAATTGTAGGCTGGCCGGTTATGGATGCGGATATTCTTGATCTTCATGGCCCCGAAATAGAGCTTTCCGGTACCCCAGGTATTCTCATAGCCGCCGCCGGCGCCGCCATGGTCGAAGGCCGAGACGAAGAGACCATCCTCGCCCTGTTCCTTGATGACTTGCGCCGTGACGCGCGCCACGAGATCGAGCGCGTCATCCCATGAGGTGGGCTGCCATTGGCCGTAGCGCCAGACCATCGGGCTGGTGAGCCTTTGCTGCTGCGTATTGCGGGCTGCCGAATAGCTCATCTCGGCGATACGCGCGCCACGGATTGAGCCGAGACCCGAATTGACCTCGCATTCCTTGTCGGGCTTGATGACGATATGGACGTCCTGTCCGTCTTGCTGCACGATGTTGTACATGGACGGCGAATACCAGGCGGCCGTTTCCGCGGGCTGCTGCTTGGACAGATCTTCGCCGAAGATGTTCTTGGACGGCTCGGTGCCGCCCTGCTTGTTCACCGGCCATGTATAGGCGTGATAGCCGCATCCGACGATGCAATAGTGGCAGGTGACATTGTGCTTCCTGGCATCTGCGGGAATGATCGGCAGACGGTCGATATTGCGCTTGTAAGCCATGATCAATCTCCCTCAGAGAACGTTGCTCAGACGGCCATAGAGCAGCTCATCGATGCCCTCGGCATAGATGTCGCCCTTGTCGTCGACGCGCAGCATGTATTGCGGCAGATTCTGGGTGGCCTGGCCCCAGACCTGCTGTCCACCGGCCTCGCAATCGAAGCGGGAATAATGACCGGGGCAGTTCAAGGTCTTGTCCGCGGTATTGTAGGCGAGGGGAAATCCCTTATGCGGGCAGACGGTGGAGAAGCCCACGATGTCGCTTTCGGGCCCAACACCACCGGGCACGCGTTTGCCGAGCTTCAGGAGTACGCCCGGCGCGTCTGCATCGGGATAGGTGACCTCAAGGGCTGCGTCGGGCTTCAGGTCGGAAACATTGGCTAGCCGATTGGACGGATAGTCGAGGCGGGCCCGCGCCATTCGCCGCTTTTGCCTTTTCAGCAAATAGCGTGGCAGCAGGCACAGCCGCAGCCGCGGCAAAGGCCCCAGACAAGAACCGACGACGTCCGACTTCCGTAAGCCTGTCACACCGCTTCATGGTTACGTTCTCCCATTGCACGCTGGTCGCGCGATCATGGGATGCTACCCGGCGGTTCGACAGCGGCTTAGTTGCAGCGCACAAAATATCGCGGCCACGAAATCAAGGGGTTGGTGAAACAGATGTCCGGATTTCCGAACATGCCGCGCCGCCGAAGGTTCGGGGTTTCGAACGGAATGTGCAGCTAGGCTGTGAACCCATAAATCTGCTGGGCGGCGGCTGCCAGAGTCCGCAATGTCCTGATAGCGGCCAAGTTCCGCAGCGCAGCGAAATGACGCGATGGGCCAATCACCACCTGGCGTCAGCTCGATCTGCTCAAGCCGCGCCCGCCGGTACGGGACCAGGCCGGCACCGGCCTACGACGTCCCCACCAATATCGCGGTGCCGGGAAACAGCCCAATCCGGCATGCGCGGTGCCCGGCCTGGAAAAGGTTGCTCTCGAGGTTGGCAATCCATTGCTTGCCCTCAGTTGTTAGTTCCAGAAATCGAATTGCGTCCCGAATATAGGGGTCGACCTGCAACTTGTAGAAGTCCGTGTACATCACAGCCAGGTCGGCTGGGTTCTGGCATCCAAGTTTGTCGGTCACCCCAATTTCGGCGAATTCGGCGTACAGTGCGTTCAGTTTTCGATGGTAGAAAGGATCAGCCAACTGACCAATGAGATCAGCGGCACGAACGAGCGCCCCCTCCGTGCTCGTTTCCTGATATGCAGGGTCCTGCGGTACCGGAAAACGCGTCATCTCGATTGCTTCAGCGATACGCTCTTCGTTGACGATTTTCGATTTTCCAAAACGCTGGCGAGCGTAAATCTTGCCGCGGTCCACGTGATAGGGAGCAAGAACGGCGTCCGAAGCACCGCGCGGAGGTGTAAATCGTGCGCCAGATTCATTAATAACAATGCTGTCATCCGTATCCCCGGCGCAAACTCCGCGTACCATTCCAATATCGTGAACGAGTAATGCGCAGGTGTAATGTAGCCAATCATCAGGTGATACAGATTCAGATAAAAGTCGGCCTCGGATAATTTGCTGGCCTGCAAGTGTCACCATTATGGTGTGCTCTATGTTATGATACAGAGCGTTCGAATTGCCAATCCTTTCCAAAACAAGACGAGCAGCTCCACCCATATAGGTGGCATATTCCGGGTTTCTGTGAGCGAAGTACTGCAGATATTGCTCGGCGAGATAATCAGCAAGTCGTTCTGCCATTATGGAAATGGGATTCAACATAACAATCGCTCCAAGCCCATTATGGGCTTCGCTTTTGATTCATTCACGGTTGGAGACCTGTCTCAGGCGACAGCAGAAGCGTAGGTCCAGCCCTCTCACGACAATTTACACGAAGACCTACTACTTGTTCAGTCTCGCACGATCGCATCACAATAGGATCACAAACTTTACGGCGCGGCAACAGACTTCTGCGCTGTGCGAATCGTGAAAGGACATAGGGCTGCTGGTGGGTGAGTGACTGGGGCGCACGACGAAGCCAATCATCCCGTTCGGGATACTGCCCAAGGTCCGCTTAGGGTCATTCGCGACATGGTTGAACCACGAGCAAATCCGGCCACATCCCCTATGCCGCCGAATGCGGAAGTAATTTCATCATCAGGAGGGGGGTTTCTTGTTTCGAGGGGGGGATTCTGCAAACGCTTCTAGAACAGTCGATCTCGCCGGGGGCTATCTGGGTAGCCAAAATCTGCAAATCGCCGTCCTTGCTCTGACATGACACCGGGAAACGGCATTCTAAAATCGGTGGGAGAATGGAATTCAGATGGGCGGATCTCTAACGTCGAGACGACACATAAGCGGAGCTGTCGGCAGCGCGTTTTTTCGAGCGTCTCTCAAGGATTAGTGGCGCTGATCACCCAAGAGGAGCTGTCCATGACAATTCCCTCGGTAACGGCCACCTGCCGGTTGATAGCCTCGGCCAGCGCTGCTTCAATCTCGGCCCGCTTTTCTTCGGCCAGCGCGCCGGCTTCCCTGAACACCTCCCCGGCGGGGCCGATGGCAAGCTGAAACGCGATGGCGTCCTTCACATCGTTGCCCACCAGAACGGGCGCGTCGACGCGTCGGAATTCGATATTCTCGTAGCCGGCCGCGCGCATCATGGCGGTGACACTCTGTTCATTAGCCATGGAGAAAGGGCCGGGACCGCAGGTCTGCGCATCGGCCCCAGGCTCTGGCAGGAAACGCAGCACCACGTCCTTGGCCATCGACAGCCACGGGTTGTCGGCGCGCTGGCGCCATACGATGTGTACCATACGCCCGCCGGGCTTCAACGCCTTGCGCATATTGCGCAAGCCAGCGACAGGATTGGCGAAAAACATCGTGCCGAAGCGCGCGAAGACGAAGTCGAAGTTTTCGGCCGGCAGGGCGATCTCGGCATCGCCGCGCATGAAACTCACGTTCTTCAGCCCCCGTGCCGCAATCTCCTCGCGGGCGAGATCGAGAAAGGCGTCGCAGCAATCGATACCGACAACCGTGCCGTCAGGGCCGACGCGTTCTGCCAGCCGGATGGCCGTGTCGCCAAAACCGCAGCCAACATCGAGCACATGGTCTCCCGGCTTCACCGGCAGGGCTGGAAACACAGCTTCGCTATGGCGGGAAAGTCCATCCACTAGGATGTGCTTGAAGAGGATGAACTTCGGCGCCAGCACATCGTTCCAGAATTGCACGAAGGCGGTGTCCTCGGTGGCCTGTGGGACAGTTCCGAAGGTCGTGCTCATGCGACGGCTCCTTTTTTGCTGCTGGTGAGGATAGATCAGTGCAAAATAATAGCAGCACTCCGTAAACGACTCTAGGACGGCCGATCTTGTCGGGGGCCAATCTGGGTGGCCAAAACCCTCAGCTCGCCGCCCTTGTTTGACCCTGACAGCGGGAAATGGCGCTTTAATCACGACATAGCGGAGCATACCCCTGCATCCGGGGTGACTTGCCTACTACGACCCTTCTATCCTTCTCGATCAGTGTCAGAGGATGATGATCAGGGCATTGGATAGGCTGGACAGTCAAAGAAGGCGAGCCTCAGCGCCGAGTGTATCTATTGGCCAAGCTGGCCAAGTCAATGTCTCGAGCTCGGTGAGCCCGCTGTCGGACGGCCACGATACCTTTGGCGACTGATCCAATTCGCATTTATGCCAGGGCGCGTACTCATAGTCGAATTTGGTCGGATAGCATTGATCGATGTCAGCTATTCCCCCAATAGCGACCAAATTCCGCATCGCAGCGAAATGTCGCGATGGGCCACAGCACACATCCGGACTCATGCACTGCAGCAAAGAGCATCTTCACTCCATCACCTCGTCGGCGCGGGCAAGCAGTATAGGAGGCACTTCGAGGCCGAGCGGTTTGGCGGTCTTGAGGCTGATCACGAGTTCGAAACTTGGTCGACTGCTGGTCCGGCAGATCGGCCGGCTTTTCGCCCCATAGGATGCGGTCGAGGTTGCCGTGCGCGCGCTGCTGTGGATTCCGTCGAATCAGTCCCGCCCGCGCAGGCCAGCTAGCGGACTTGCTCAACCGTGCCGACCGATGCGCCGTCGCGGTTCGTTGATATGGACTGTCCCAAGCCTGCTCGACTGATGCCCAGGATGTTGTGAGCCATAACAGGGCGCTGAAAGCCCTTCAAGACGAGCTCTCCGACTGCTTCGACTTCGATGCGCGCCTCTACCTTGGACAAGACCCGGGGCGCGATGAGAATTTGCTTGTCCTTTGCCTCTCCACAAAGGCGAGCAGCCAAATTGCATGCTGGACCTATGGCACCGTAGTCGAGCCGTTGCTCGAAGCCAATCGTACCGATCGTAACGTAACCGCCGGCGATGCCCGCTCCAAAGCCAAGCTCGTGACCACGCTTGCGCCAGCTCAATGCCAAGGCGGTCAGCGATTCACGCATGGCGAGCGCCATGCGGATCGCCTGCAGTTCGTGGTTCTCAACCGGCAAGGGAGCGTTGAATAGCACCATCAAGCCATCGCCGGCGATATGCTCGATTGTTCCATCGTACTCGATGACAAGGCGACCAAGTTCAGCGTGGTATTGGCGCAGTACGCTCATGACCTCTTCAGGCTCCGCTGTTTCGGTGAAGCCGGTGAAGCCGCGCAGATCAACGTACACCACCGTGATCTCGGCGCGACGTGTCTTGAGCGGGTCGTCCGCCTCGCCGGACATGATCAAGTCACTGATTTTCGGAGAGAGAAATCGTGTAAGCCTGGAATACCGCCCTATCTGAGATACCTGCTCAGCAACCCGCGATTCGAGGGTTGTATTCCATTCGGCAAGTTGTGCCGCTTGCTCCTCCACTTGTCGGTTCTTGTCCTGGATCTCGGCATTAAGGCTTTCGAGTACTCGATTCTTCTCAATCACCAGCTTGTTCGCTTCCTCGGTTCGCTGCCTTGCCTCGACAAGCTCCCGTTCAGCCTGCTTTTGCGCCGTGATGTCCGTCATCACCGTGACGGCGCCGCCAGTCTCGGCCCGACGGCGGCGAATGCGAAGCCATCGCCCATCCGGGGTACGATCCTCAAAGCTTCTGCCTGACGGGTTGCGCAGACTCTCGACACGTTCGGCGACCAGGACATCCACGTCACCTGTCCCGTAATAGCCGTTGGCAGCCAGATATCGCAGGAAATCGGGATAGAAACGGCCGGGCCGAAGTAGCTCCCGCGGTGCCCCGTATATGTCTTTGAAGCGTTCGTTGCAGAAGACGATGTTGAGATCCTCTGTCAGTGTAGACGAGCGCGCCCGGCATGTTGTCGAGCGCCGCATGGAGTTGAGCCTCTTTCTTCGCCAGATCTCTGTTCAGCCTGCTTTTGCTCGGTGATGTCGGTCATCACCGTGACGGTGCCACCTGCCGCGGCCCGACGGCGGCGAATGCGAAGCCATCGCCCGTCCGGCGTGTAGTCCTCAAAACTCCTGCCGGACGGATGGCGCAGACTCTCGACGCGTTCGGCGACCAGGGCCTCGACATCGCCCTCGCCGTAATAACCATTCACGGCGAGGTAGCGCAGGAAATCTGGATAAGCACGTCCCGGCTGAAGCAAATCCCGAGGCGCATCGTATATCCCCTTGAAACGGTCATTGCAGAAGACGACGTTGAGATCTTTGTCCGTGTAGACGAGCGCGCCCGGCATATTGTCGAGCGCTAACCGGAGCTGGGTCTCCTTCTTCGCCAGATCCTGTTCAGCCCTCTTTTGATCGGTGATGTCCGTCATCACAGTTACGGTGCCCCCAGCCGCGGCGCGACTGCGGACGATGCGATACCACCGACCATCCGGGGCATGGTCCTCAAAGCTCCTGCCGGACGGGTTCCGCAAACTGTCAACTCGCTGGGCGACTAAGGCGTCGACCTCGCCCTCGCCATAGTAGCCGTGTTCGGCTAGATAGCGCAGAAAGTCAGGATACGGGCGGCCAGGTTGAAGCAGCTTCTCCGGCACCCGGTACATCTCTTTGAAGCGATAATTGCAGATGACGATGTTAAGATTTTCATCCGTATAGACGAGTGCACCGGGCATATTATCGAGCGCCACCTGGAGCTGAACATCTGCCCCGTAGGGCGGATGCTCCTCCAAGGCCACATCTTGTAGCCGTGCCATAAAGGACCTCATGGAAGATGGTCAGGGGCTACTACCCCTACCGGCCAAGAGACTACAACATCTGCGACGCCTGACTAGCCCCTCGGAGCGGGCCGCCGCCCTGAATGCGGTCGCTATGATTTGCTCTTCACGGCAAAATAACAAGTCAGCTGCGGAGCCAACCGGGTGACGACTGGTTTCTTGACGGAAGCTATCGCACAAAAAAGATAGCGAAGTCGGTTTTCTTGAAGCGCGGCCGATGTCCCATATGGGTCAGCTTCGGACTTCATGACCATGTCCACTGTACGGCAGCTTCCCCCTGAAGACCGGCCATCGCAATTGGTAGCTGGGATGTCGCCTTAGGGCCAGGAGGGACTTTGGCCTATCACAGGCCGAAAACTACAAAAAAGGCGCTGGATGTCAGAATGCAAACTCTCTCTCGACAACGCAGCATCAGATCGACGCAGGTGATGGTCCGCTCATAACACCTCAGGGCACCGCGTCGGCATCAAGGAAGTCGACGGGGGAGTCTGGCTCGTCTCCTTCATGGACTATGATCTCGGCCAAATCGATGGAGCAGAAGACCTTGCAACCCCTCGATAACTCCTTCGGCCCAAGACAAGCGCTTTCGTCGAGAACCTCACGCGGTCGGCACGGTCCCGCCGTCGATGACATACTCTGTCCCGGTAATGGACGCGGCGCGCGGCGAAGCCAAAAACGCGACAAGGTCAGCTACCTCGCGCGGCTTTGCCGGATGGCCAAGCGGAATACCGCCAAGCAAATCCATCACAATCTTGCGGCCGCCTTCGTAATCGGTGGCGTTCTGTCGCGCGATCTCCTTGATTAGGCCGACCGCGCCATCCGTCTCGACCCAGCCGGGCGAAACGCGGACGACGCGCACGCCCTTGGGGCTGACTTCCTTGGACAGGGCCTTGCTGTAGTTCGAGAGTGCCGCTTTCGCCGCCGCGTAGGCGATGGTGGCTTCGGGCAGCGGCATCCGGACTTGAATTGAAGTGACATGTATGACGACGCCGAAGCCTTGCTCGATCATCGCCGGCAGGAGCGCGCGATCGAGACGCACGGCGCCGAAGAGATTCTGGTCCAGCGCCTTGTGCCATTCCTTGTCATCGAGCACGACGAAGCCGCCCGCCGGCGCGCTGGAACCGCCGACGACATGAACGACGATGTCGATGCCGCCGAGACGGTCGCGAACTGCTCCCACAACGGCGGCGCATCCTTCCACCGTCGATACATCGGCGACCACGAAGTGCTCGGCGTTGGAAAGACCCTCAGGCCGCGAACGGGCCGTGGTCAGAGCCGTCGCGCCGGCCTCACGCAACGCCGCGACGACGGCCTGACCGACGCCCTTGGTGCCGCCCGTCACGAGCGCGCGCTTGCCCTCAAGTCCGAGATAGCTCACGATTTTATCTCTAGCGCGGAGATCTTGCCGCCTTCGACCGTGAACACGAAATCGAGAGTGACCGGGCTCCCGGGAAAGTTCCCGGTGAGCTTCGTGCTGACGACGGTCTTGCCGCCGCGTGCGGATGCGGCGACCGGCTCAAGCGTGTGCTGGTATTTCTTTGCGGTCTCTAACCGCCACGCCCTGATGGCGTTAAGGCCCTTCAACGTCTGGCCTTCGTCCTGCACGGTGGCGTCTGACGCAAAGCACTCTGCAAGCGCATCAGTGTCGTGGGTGCTTTCGGATGACAGGAAGACTTCGATCGGTTTGGGCAGCGGTAATGGCATGGCATTTTCCTTTCTGTTATCGGCTCCGTTCTCCCATGTCGGGGTTGCCTGTAATCAATGATGGAGATACGCTTACCGAATGACAAGAACACACAAAAAAGTAAGGTACGCACCCAAGAGTAAGGGCAAGCAATACACCCCTGTTACCGCTGCGCAGGACGTGGAGCAGGCGTTCAAAGTGCTCGAAGGACGATGGAAGCTCCTCATCCTGTTTCATCTCTTCGGCGGGAAAGTCCTGCGCTTCTCAGAGCTGGAGCGGGCCATTCCGGCGATTTCCCAGAAGATGCTGATCCAGCAGCTTCGCCAGATGGAAAATGACGGCATGGTCCGGCGGATCGTTCACCATCAGGTGCCGCCGAAAGTCGAATATGGATTAACCGACTGGGGTCAGGCTCTTTGCCCGGCGCTAGACGCTTTGCTGAAATGGGCAGCGCTGCGCGAGGAAATGGTCGAAGCGGCCGACGCTGCTCAATAGTTTGGTCTTACCTTGATGAGATAGCTGCGGGACCAGGCGATGTTGGGGACACAAGCGCTAGGCGCGAAGCGAGTTCGAGTATCGAATGTCGGCTCAGGGTCTTGGCCGTGTGAAAACCATTTTGCGAGCTGTTCTGGGGCAACATTGATTTGCGGAGAATGCCCTTCGAGCACGAAAAATTTGCTAACGTCTCAACTTTGCTTCTTTTGTTTCGTGTCGGCGACTGCTCCCAGCGTTTTCACACAACCAGGGTCATTCGCGTCATTGGTTTCCGGTGGCGGTAACCAAACCGCGTCAAGTTACCCCCTGAAAAGCCGACGAGATCATCCAGTCTGCCCGCATCTTGCTCGCTCACTCAACAAACTGAGGAGCAATCCAATGGAAAACGTGAATGAGCTAGGCGCCGCCGGTGGGAAACGTCGGCCGTGGAACAAAGGTAAACTGATTGGCGCCAAGTCCCCGCTCAGGCCCAAACACGTCTGGTCGATCAGGACCAGGCTACAGCTGGAAGGCCGCATACGTGATCTGGCCCTCTTCAACCTGGCAATCGACAGCAAGTTGCGGGGCTGCGATGTGGTCTCCATCCGGGTCGAGGACGTTGCCCCGAGAGGCTGCGCGCTTGACCGGGCAACGGTCCGTCAGAAGAAGACGGGTCGGCCGGTCAAGTTCGAGCTCTCCGAACAAACCCGGCAGGCGCTCGAAGACTACCTGCAGCTTACGGCCCGAAGGCCTGATGAGCCATTGTTTTGCGGACGACGCGCTGGGCGATGCCTGACAACAAGACAGTATGCCCGCCTACTTTCGGAGTGGATAGCGAGCATCGGGCTTGATCCGAGCCTCTACGGCACGCACTCGCTGCGGCGCACTAAAGCGACCCTGATCTACAAGCGCACTGGAAATCTCCGCGCCGTGCAGCTACTCCTCGGCCATACGAAGATCGAGAGCACAGTCCGCTACCTTGGGATTGAAGTCGACGACGCGCTGGCCATAGCAGAGCAAGTTGACGTCTGAAGTACCTGGGCAGAGCCGACATGCTCTGCCCGGTCCAAACGGGCGCGATGGGCC
>CAWJDZ010000014.1:0-31411 GCA_963841765.1 uncultured Alphaproteobacteria bacterium | reverse complement strand
ATAGCTCATCTCGACCCACTGCCCGAGAGGTGAGGGCAGAATGGGAATGCTCCGTACTTGACCTGGAGGTCCGCCCGGGAAGGTTTGCCTTCGCCCGGTGATTTCGTCCACACGCAGTATTGCGCCGGGCCGTCCCTCCAGTCGTATGTCGAACCGTCCGGCTTCGGTGCCGACGCTACCGTGCAGCGGCAGAACTCATCCTGCACGGTGATGTGAAGCACCCCGTCGTCAAAACGCTGCGCCAGGAACGGGCTGGGTCCCCCTCCCTTCCCGAATTGAACTCTGATAGTAGTCGCTCAAAGGCTCCTGCTTCCATTGGGCGATAACCCAGCGTATCGAATTCGTTCTGTCTTCGATGTTCGCAGGCATGCGGAACCGCATGGAATAGAGATAAGGCTTGTCGGCTTCATGCCGGTACGGTTCTGCAGCCGCAGCTCTTGACGTTGTATGCACAGATCTTCCTGGCCGGCGGCAATGGCACGACGCATGACCTCTTCGGTGCAATAAGGATTCTTCAGGAGCTTTTTGTCCGATGGCCGGAACAGGTTCTCACCCGATAGTTTCGACTTGTGTGACCTTTTCCAAGCTTTCGGTCGACCGTAGTCTGCCAAAAGTGAATTGGCGGGCGATGGGCATTCGGACTTGTAGCGACACGCATTTCCCCCAAGAGATGCGTCATTGACGGTTATCCGTGCGATACCATCATTGCTCCCATTGAGATTGCGAACCAATTCGACCGGCGCATTCTTCATGTCGATCTGGCAGGGGCACCAGTACCGCCAATTCAGATTCATGGGCGTCAAATTCATCATCAAGGGATGTTTGAGCAGCAGCGGGCAAGTCTGGAAGTCCGCCAAACAACAGGACGGCCGCGATAAGCGTGAATAAAAACCGCATTTATCTGGTCCAGCACCTAGGAAAGAGTAAAGCCGCTGCGACTGGTCGCTATTCCGCATTCTGCCGTTCTTTGTTTGGCTTCGCATCCAAAATTATCAGGGAAAGCGCTCGGCCATGACGAGAGGAAGGGGCGAGGCATCGGGTAGACCTAAACTCATCGTGCGCTAACTAGCTGAGTGAGGCGCGGGAGAAGCCGCCGGTCTGGCGGAGCGCTTCGCCCGTGACCATGGCGCAGGCGAGGGCGACATTGAGCGAGCGCAGGCCCCCCGCATGGGGATCACGAGGCGGGCTCGGCCGTTCATGTACCTCGCCCGGCACGCCGGAGTTTCGCGGCCCATGATCAGGATGTCGCCGGGGCGGAAGGCGAATTCGGTGTAGGGCAGATTGGCTTTGGTCGAGGCGAGGATCAGGCGCTGTCCCCTCGTTGCCTCGCGGAAGGTGGCCCAGGAGGCGTGACGGATCACCTGAGCGCGGTCGAGATAGTCCATCCCGGCGCGCTTCACGGAAGGTTTGGACCAGGCGAATCCTGCGGGTTCGATGATTCTCACCTTGATGCCGAAGCACGCGGCCATGCGGATGATGGTGGCGGCATTGGGCGGATATCCGGCTGGTAGGGCGATTTCGATCATGGATATCAGGTCTTTAGCCGCAGCTGCCGAGATGCGCAAAGGACGCGGCACTGCGACACTTGATGGCTAGACATTCCGGAAACCCGATGCCAAAAACACACCAAATTCATGCGCCGGCCCGTTCCGCGCGGGTGCCGCTCCATGTCTCTTTTGCGAGAGGAAACTGCCACGTGTCCACAGCCGAACATGCCGATCCGAACCGGCGCGATTTTCTCTATATAGCCACCGGTGCGGTCGGTGTGGTGGGTACGGCCCTGGTGGCATGGCCCTTCATCGACCAGATGAATCCCGACGCTTCGGTGCTGGCGCTGGCCTCGATCGAAGTCGATCTCGCGCCCATCGCCGAAGGCCAGAGCATCACCCTCAAATGGCGCGGCAATCCGGTTTTCGTGCGCCACCGCACCGCGCAGGAAATCGACCAGGCCAAGGCCGTGCCGATCACCGACCTGCCCGATCCCGACGCCCGCAACGCCAATGTGAAAGAGGGCGATCCCGCCACCGACGTCAATCGCGTGGTCGGCGGCAAGGAGCAGTTCCTGGTGATGATGGGCGTCTGCACGCATCTCGGCTGCGTGCCGCTCGGCCAGCAGGGCGACTTTGGCGGCTGGTTCTGCCCGTGCCACGGCTCGCATTACGATACGGCGGGCCGCATCCGCAAAGGCCCGGCGCCGCAGAATCTGCTGGTGCCGCCCTACCATATATCTCCGATACCAAGATCCGTATCGGTTGATAGAGGAAACGCGATGGGCGGACATCGACTTACCACCCAATAGCGCCGCGGCAAATGGCTGCATGAGCGTCTGCCGATCATCGAGTTCGTCAAAAGCCGGTGATCGACTTTCCGACGCCGAAGAACCTGAACTACTGGTGGACCTTCGGCGGCATCCTGGCGCTCATGCTGGTGGTGCAAATCATCACCGGCATCGTACTCGTCATGCACTACACCCCGCAAGTCGATCTTGCCTTCAATTCGGTCGAGCACATCATGCGCGACGTGAATTACGGCGGCTTGCGCTACATGCATTCGAACGGCGCGTCGATGTTCTTCATCGCCGTCTATATCCACATCTTCCGCGGCATGTATTACGGCTCCTACAAGGCGCCGCGCGAAGTTCTGTGGATCCTCGGCGTCCTCATCTATCTCGTGATGATGGCGACCGCCTTCATGGGCTATGTGCTGCCCTGGGGCCAGATGAGCTTCTGGGCCGCTAAGGTGATCACCAACCTGTTCTCGGCCATCCCGTTCTTCGGCGATCCGATCACCACCTGGCTTTGGGGCGGCTTTGCGGTCGACAACCCGACGCTCAACCGGTTCTTCTCGCTGCATTATCTGCTGCCATTCGTGCTGGCCGGGCTGGTCGGGCTATATCTGGGCGCTGCATGTTCCGGGCAACAACAACCCGACCGGTGTCAGCGTAAAATCGGGCAGGACATGGTGCCGTTCCATCCCTACTATACGATGAAGGACACCTTCGCGATCGTCGTGTTCTCTATCCTCTTCGCGCTGTTCGTGTTCTTCGCGCCCAACTATCTCGGTCACCCGGACAATTATGAGCCGGCCAACCCCTTGGCGACGCCGGCGCATATCGTGCCGGAATGGTATTACCTGCCGTTCTACGCGATCCTGCGCGCCATCCCGGACAAGCTCGGCGGCGTCATCGCCATGTTCGGATCGATCCTGATCCTGTTCGTGCTGCCCTGGCTCGACACGTCGAAGGTGCGCTCGGGAACCTACCGGCCGCTGTTCAAGGTGTTCTTCTGGCTCTTCATCGCCGCCTGCATTGGGCTTGGCTATCTCGGATCGAAGCCGCCGGAGGGTGCCTATGTGTTTTGGGCGCGGCTTCTCACCTTCTATTACTTCTTCCATTTCCTGGTGATCCTGCCGCTGCTCGGCCTGCTCGAGACGCCGAAGCCGCTGCCGTCCTCGATCTCGGATGATGTGCTCGCCAAGAAGAAACCCGCTTGCCGGAAGGCAAGGCCGTGCCCGCCGAGTGATCCGGAGAACCGACCCATGAAACTCTTGACGACACTCGCCGCCGGAGCGCTCCTCCTTGCCGCCGTGCCGGCCTTGGCCGCCGAAGGCCAAAGGGAGGCCAAGGACATTTTCTACTCCTTCGAGGGGCCGTTCGGCACCTTCGACAAGGGCCAGCTGCAGCGCGGCTACAAGGTCTACAAGGAGGTCTGCGCCGCCTGCCATGCGATGCATCTCCTCACCTTCCGCAATCTCGCCGACCATGGCGGTCCAGGCTTCACCGAGGAGCAGGTCAAGGCCCTGGCGGCGACCTTCACGGTGAAAGACGGGCCGGGCGATGATGGCGAGATGTTCGATCGCCCGGGCCTGCCCTCCGATCGCTTCCCGTCGCCTTTCGCCAATGAGCAGGCAGCGCGCAACGCCAACGGCGGCGCGTATCCCCCGGATCTGTCGCTCATCACCAAGGCAAGAGCGGGCTGGACCGGCACGTTCAATCAGCTCATCAACGGCATTGGCGGACCGGACTATGTCCATTCGGTGCTGACCGGCTATGAGCAGGCGCCGGCGGAGCTCGCCAAAGAGATGCCCGAAGGCAAGCATTACAATCCCTATTACGCCAATGGGCCGTGGATCGGCATGCCGCCGCCGCTCGTCGACGGCCAGGTGACCTTCGATGACGGCGCGCCCAACAAAGTCGACGACATGGCGCGCGATGTGTCGGCATTCCTCGCCTGGACCGCCGAACCCAAGATGGAGGAGCGCAAGTCCACGGGCTTTGCGACGATCATCTATCTCGCGGTCCTTGCCGTGCTGCTTTATCTGGTGAAGCAGAGGGTCTGGGCAAAGGTCGAACACTAGATCACTAGAGTTTGGATCGGATCGATCCAAACTCATAAACGTGATCGATTTCAAAATTTTAGCGCGGGATTCTCGCGAAAAACCGGTATCCACACCTTTTCGCATCCCGCGCTAGTGTCCCGAATCCGGAGTTCGCTTCATCTTGCAGCGCCGATAGCGGCCAAATTCCGCAGCGCAGCGAAGTGACGCGATGGCACAACAGCAGACTTGTGCGTCGCCTCATTCTTGCCTGAGATCCCGAACACTGATGTGGCTTCGTCGCTGGGTGGAGGGCATGATGCCGGCCATCGATCGCTGATGGAGGGGACCGTGAGCAAAGTTCAGTCTGTGACGTCTGAGTCCGTGATGCCGTTCTTCGGCAGAGCGATTTCGATTTGCGCCTGGACAGTCTTCGCCTTGTCGCCCATTGCCGCGCAAACAATAGTCGCCCCCCAGTGCCCGATCGCGGGGCGCTATTCGGTCGAAGGTTATGTACCGGGAGCTGCAAGCCCCTATCGAGGCGAGGCAATTATCTCGGCAAGCGGAACGGGCTGCCAAATGAAATGGTTCCCGCCGAATGACAGCGAGGGGACCGGAGACTACACAGGCGGGGTTTTGACGATCTATTTCACCTTCGCAACCGGCGGCTCCGGCGTTGTTAAATACACGCGCTCCGCCAACGGCGAGTTGAACGGCACATGGTGGATGGACGCCAACCCTTCAAACAAAGGCACCGAGAAACTAACGCCGATGGAGCCCCTGACTAGATCATCTCTCGACGCGCCGGCGGTTTCCGCGTCGGCGCCGGGGCTTTCGTGATTCTGCCGGTCGACCTCCGTGTCGGCTCCCAGAGCGATGTCGCGAAAGCGAGGTCGGCATTGGGCCAAAGGTTTCCTTCCAGTCGGAGAGCGCCGGCCCGTGTCAAAGAGCCATGTCCGTCGCGGTTCTGAAATGGCGCAAGGTCGTAGCCAACGACCGGCCCGAAAGAGCCGCAGGTGATGTCGCGCGCGTTTCGCCGGATTGCCTGTGGTTCGTTGACCTACTGAGATAGTCCCTCTAACCTGCCCTGATGGGGAGACTAAGCGTCACCGGCATCAGCAAGAATTTCGACGGCACCCAGGCGCTCAAGAATGTCTCTTTTCAGGCCGCTGCCGGTGAGGTTGTTGCTCTGTGCGGCGAGAATGGTGCCGGAAAATCAACGCTCATGAAGATTCTCTCGGGCGCCGTCATGCCCGATGAAGGCAAGATTGTCCTCGAAGGCAGCAGCGTCTCGATGGCGACACCGCAGGAAGCGATTGCGCTCGGCATCCGCGCCGTTTACCAGGAGCTGAGCCTTCTGCCGCACTTGAGCGTTGCCGAAAACCTGCTCCTCGGCCGCATGCCGTATCGAGGCGGCTCCTGGAGGATCGACTGGGATGCGACCCGCACCGCGGCGCGCACTGCTCTCGCCGGTCTCGGCTTCGGGGGAATCGATGTCGATTCCCGCACCAGCACGCTTAGCGTCTCACTTCAGCAGGTCGTCGAGATCGCCAAGGCGCTGATCGATACGCCAAAGATTTTGATTCTCGATGAGCCGACCGCGGTGCTCTCGGCCCGCGAAACCGAACTGCTCTTCGCCAAGGTGCGGAAGCTCGCCGGCCTCGGAACTACCGTCCTCTACATTTCCCACCGCATCGAGGAGATTTTTGAGATTGCCGATCGCGTGGTCGTGCTCAAGGACGGTGCCGCCGTTCTCGACGAAGCGACCGCGACACTGGATCGCGATCGGCTGATCCGCGCGATGGTCGGCCGGCCTCTCGCTGCCATCTATCCCATGCGCGACGCAAATCCCGGCCAGGTCGTTCTCGAATGCCGCGCCCTCACAAGACGCGGAATTTACCATGACGTCTCATTTGATATCCGCTCGGGGGAGATCCTCGGCATGTTCGGCCTCGTCGGCAGCGGCCGCACCGATGTTGCCAGGGCTCTGTTCGGCGCCACGCCCGCCACCTCCGGTGAAATCCTGATCAACGGCAAGATCGTCAACATCTCTACCCCCCGTGATGCCATCGCGCAGGGCATTGTGCTCGTCACCGAGGACCGCAAGCGCGACGGTTTGGCTCTCGATCTCACTGCCATCGACAATGGTGGCCTCGCTTCGATGGCCTCGGTATCGCGCGCTGGAATCCTCAATCGCGGCATACAAGCGAAAACCGTCGGGGCCAAGCTCGACCAGCTCGCGGTCAGGCCACGCGACCACTTACGTCTGGCCCGGCGGTACAGCGGCGGCAATCAGCAGAAGATCGTGCTCGCCAAATGGCTGCTCGTCGAAAACGTGCGCCTATTCATCTTCGACGAGCCCACCCGGGGCGTCGACATCGCCACAAAGGTCGAGATCTACCGAATGATCGCCGCCCTTGCGCAATCAGGTACCGCGGTTCTGCTGATCTCATCCGAGATGCCGGAAGTGCTCGGCATGAGCGACCGCCTCATCGTGATGCGCGCGGGAGGGGTCGTGGCTGAGCTCGCGCGCCAGGATTTTTCGATGGAAACCGTGTTCGCTCACGCCGCTGGCGTCGAACACGGACGACTGACCGCGTAGACGCAGGACCCCATGAACGCGCAAGACCTCCGCATGCGTCTCTATCGCAGCGCCGATGTCCCAAACATTGCCTTCGCCGTCGCCATCACAATCCTGATTCTGTTCGCAAGCTTCGCCACCGAAGCGTTCCTCACCGAGCGTAACATCGTCAGCATCTCGCGCCAGCTCGTGACCAACGGCTTCTTGAGCCTCGGCATGCTGCTGGTGATCTTAACCGGTGGCATCGATCTCTCGGTCGGCTCCGTACTCGCCTTTGCCGGCCTCCTCGCCACCGGCCTTCAGGCTTACGTGCCATTCCCTCTCGCCATCCTTGCGGCGCTTCTGATGGGTTGCTTTGTCGGCTTCATCAACGGCTTCATCATTGCCCGTTTTTCCCTCCAGCCCTTCATCGTTACCCTTGCGACCATGGGCAGCCTGCGCGGCCTCCTCTATATGTATTCGAATACGCCGCAATACTCCGAAGACCCGCTGTTCCGCAGCTTGCTTGGCGGCGGCTTCCTCGGCCCGATGCCGGTGCCGACCTTGCTGTTCCTGGTCGCTCTGCCGATCGTCTGGTTCTATCTTAATCACACTACGTCGGGCCGCGCTGTCTATGCCATCGGCGTCAATCAGGAAGCAGTTCGTCTCGCCGGCATCAATGTCCGTAAGCACATCATCACCGCCTATATGGCTTCGGGCTTGCTCGCCGCACTTGCCGGCGTTTTGCTCGCCTCGCGGCTTGGCATCGCGCAACCGAGCGTCGGCGTCGGTTACGAGCTCGATGCGATCGCCGCTGTGGTGATCGGCGGCGGCATTCTGGGTGGCGGCGGCGGGACGGTTCAGGGCCTGTTCGGAGGCGTGCTTGCCCTTGCCCTGGTCGACAATGTGCTCAATCTGTTCAATGTCGAATCCTACTACCAACAGTTCCTGAAAGGCCTGATAATCCTGGTCGCGGTTCTGGCCAGGCGGAAAAAACCCTGATGAAAGTCAAGGCGCCGCTGTCGCGGACGGTATCGCTAACAAAAGGGAGTGAAACATGAACTATCTCAGCAAGCTTGCTGCTCTTGCTCTCACCGCACTCATCGCTGCATGGATGAGCGCCGCACCCGCCGGAGCGAAGGATATCAAGATTGGCATCGTCAATCTGTCACTCTGCTGCTCGTATTTCGTCGGTATGGACCTCGCCATCAAGGACGAGGCAAAGGCCTATCCGAACATCACCGTCATCTCGACCGACGCGGAAGGTGATGCGGCGAAGCTCACCGCCAATGTCGAAGATCTGCTGAGTCAGAAGGTTGACGGGCTGATCGTCAGCGCGGCCTGGATCGAAGCCGCCCCCGAAGCGCTCGATGCCATCAAGGCGGCGAATGTGCCCGTCGTTCTCGTCGACCGGATGCTGAAGGGTGGAGATTTCACAAGCTGGATCGGCCCGGACAACTACGCCATCGGCGTTGGCGTCGGTAAATACATCGTCGATCGCACGAAGGGACAAGGCTTGGTCGCGGTGCTGCGCGGCGGCCCTGCCGACAATTCGATTGGCCTCGCCCGCACCGACGGCATGCTGTCGGAGGTCGAGAAGGCCGGTCTCAAGGTCGAAAAGGCGCCCGATTTTGGCGGCTGGAGCGTCGATGGCGGCTTCAAGCTCATGGAGGACATGCTAACCAAGTTCCCCGATATCTCAGCGGTCTTCTGCGAGAATGACTCGATGTGTCAGGGCGCTCAGAAAGCAATCAAGGACGCCGGCCGTAGCGACAAGATTTTCTTGGGGTCGGTCGATGGCGAGAAAGGCACGCTCAAGGAGATCATGACCGAAGGCACCAACTACGGCGCTACAGGCCTCAACAACTCCGATCAGATCGGACGTGCCGGCTTCCATCGGCTGATGGCGATCCTCGCCGGCGCCGAGGCTCCGAAGGAAACGGTGCTGCCCTCGCCGATCATCACCAAGGAGAACGCGATCAAGTTCTACAACCCCGACAGCGTGTTCTGAAGGTCTAGGCGGTGGGTGGCACTCGCTTCCCCCCGCCAATTCCTGGATAGTGAATAGGCCCTCTCTGGAAGGCCACCTTTCCTGTTGCAGAATGCCGTGGGCTTGCGTGTTTGGCAGAAGCCGTTCGAGGAACTGCGCGCCTTTGATCGGCAATCTGCGCATGGACCCGTTCGAGCGTGCCGATGAGGAGAGTGCCATGGGCTACGAGCGCTGGTTGGCTGAGCGCATGTTCCTGATCGCGCCGACGGGCGCCTTGGTCGCACAATGGCCAACCCTTACATGCCAAAGGGAAAGGTATCCGCCGGCCCCGGACGGTGATGCTCTTTCCCGAGCGGCGTTATGGCGGCCGTCTCGTCGAACCACACAAAGCCATCGAACTGCTGCGACAGGGACGCTTCAGCATAGTGGCTCATCACCTCCGTCTCCGGCCGGTAGATGACACCGATGAAGCGCTCCAGTCGCGGCTCCCGCAGTCTTTGCCGGAGCGCCTGATCATCGCCGAGATCGAGGAGGAAGCGCCGCACGCCGGAATCGTGACAGAGGCGCTCATAGCTGTCCTCGCGTGACGGGCGAACGCGCTTCACCTCCATGTCGCCATCCCAATCGGTCGCCGCCGCCACGGTGCCGCCATGGGTGCCAAAGCCGATCAGCGCACAATCATCGCCGAATTTCTCGCGGCACAGCTGGCCAATATTCAATTCGCCGCGCACCGCACCCATTTCGGTGTAACGCGCATCGCCGATATGAGAATTGTGCGCCCACACGATCGCCTTCGATTTCGGCCCGCGAGAAACGAGGACATGCTCGAGTGTATCAAACATGTGGCGGTCGCGCAGATTCCAGGATTCGGCGCCGCCATAATACATTACGCGGTAATACTCTTCGGCAGATGCAACGACACGCGCATTCTGCGACGCGTCGAGGAAGGAATCTCCGTCATCAGCCGTGTAGTCGAGCCTGCGTCCCAGCAGGTCGCGGCATTGCTTAACGACAGCCTCCTCGCATTTGCGGTAGCCCGCCGTCAGAACGGCGCGGCCATAAGTTGCCGGCTCGCGCTGCCAAGGGGTCAGACAGCCATAGCGCTCGCGCGCGACTTTCGCGGCCTCCGGATCGACCTTGTCCAGATAGGCGAGAACCGCTGCAATCGAACCGTTCATGTTGTAGAGGTCGAGCCCATAGAAGCCGGCTTGCCGGTTAGGCCCGTTGACTTTGCCATTGTGAGTACGCAGCCACTCGACGAAGTCAAGGACATCCGTGTTCTTCCACATCCATTCCGGAAAGCGCTGGAAAGGAGGTTCGGCATGCGCGGGGCGGGGGCGATGGCGGACGTAGCGGTCGATACTTGCGGCGTCGGGCCAGTCGGCCTCGACTGCAACGACCGTGAAGCCATGTTCTTCGATAAAATGCCGGCTGATGGCGGCGCGCGCCCGATAGAATTCGGACGTGCCGTGGCTTGCTTCGCCAAGCAGCACGACGCGCTTGCCGGCGAAGCGATCGAACAGCGCACCAAATTGAGGGTCATCGATCTCCGGTAATGGTACCGCGCAATCCGCGATCATTTCCGGAAGGCTTTTCTCCTCACGGAGAGTGGCTCTAGGTGCCGGCTTGCCCAAATCCGCCCAGCCTTGCTCGCCGATCAGTGGCACGAATCGCACACCGCCGAGACTTTCCTCTTCATACTGATCTTTGGCAACGCGCGTGAGCTTCAGCAGAGTTTGGTTCCCTGCCTCCCTTCCAACCGGGATGACGAGCCGGCCGCCGATTACAAGCTGTTGCTTCAACGCGGAGGGAATGCCCGGCCCGCCTGCGGAGACTACGATCGCATCGAAAGGCGCCGCCTCGGCCCAGCCCTTGGTGCCGTCACCGATGCGAAGATCGATATTGTCGTAGCCGAGTTTCTCGAAGCGGCGGCGGGCGATTTCGCCCAAAGGGGCGTGCCTTTCGACGGCAAAGACCTGATCCGCGATTTGACTGAGCACCGCGGCCGCATAGCCCGAGCCCGCACCGACTTCGAGAACGCCTCTCCCGGCCTTACCTCGGCCGCCTCGATCATCCGTGCAACGATGTAGGGCTGCGAGATTGTCTGGCTCTCTTCAATCGGAAGTGCGCTATCCTCGTAAGCGAACTCCTCAAAGCCAGGAGAGACAAACGCTTCGCGCGGCACGCGCCGCATGGCATCCAGCACATATCGATCATGGATGCCGCGCCGGCCAAGCTGGGCATCGACCATACGGTCACGCGCTAGGATAGTCTCCGCCATGTCTCAGCTCTCAAACAAGCTGGCCCTAATGAGCCAGCGCGTTCTGAAGTTGCTGCTTCGTCATCTTCGAGCGGTTCTCGACACCGCGCTTTTTTGCCTTCTCATAGAGCTCGGCCTTGGTGTGGCCATCGCCGCGTACCCGCGACCGGGCGGCCCGCGTTCCAGCAGCGGTACGATGCGCTGCGTTCTTGCCACCCTGGGCTCGCGTGCTCTCGCGTTGGCCTCGGGCACCGATATGCGACTTCCCTTCGCGCTCCTGCTGGGCGGTACGGCCCGCCGCTTCCTTG
Source organism: uncultured Alphaproteobacteria bacterium (assembly GCA_963841765.1). GTDB lineage: Bacteria > Pseudomonadota > Alphaproteobacteria > Rhizobiales > Aestuariivirgaceae > Taklimakanibacter. The sequence continues at coordinate 19,979 of CAWJDZ010000014.1, read as the reverse complement.
CGCGCCGTCTTGGCACGATTTCGGCGGTTTTGCCTTGCGCTGTCATATTTTGACGCGCCGGCCTCGCTAAGCGCGATGGCGATTGCCTGCTTACGGCTCTTGACCTTGCCGCCTTTGCCCCGTGGACCGCTCTTGAGCTCGCCATGTTTGAATTCATGCATGACACGTCCAGCCGTTCGTCTTTGGCGCAGAGTTTCTTTAGGCATATGGAAATCCTCCTAATGCGGCAAAACGCGAAGACTTACCGGAATGTTCCTCTGAAAAAATCGGTCCGTGCTGCTTTGTCTGGTGAAGCAGGAGGGTCTGGGCAAAGGTCGAGCACTAAGCTTGATATTGAGGGTGGATGAGATGACCGGGAAACTCCCGGCCATTTTTCTTTGCGCATAGAGCGCCGGCGTTTTAGAGGGATCGCCCGCGCTCGCTCTCTTCTTTTTGCGCATCGGATTATCCGAATTGGGACCAAAACTCTGATCCAAGTTACGTAATCGATGGGATCGAAGAAAGAAAGCGGCGATAGAGATCGCTTCGCACACGAGAGCTTATTGGTGACTTCGCCGAAGAACGCGGATTTCGCTTGGCGTCGGGCCAAGTTCGAGATTGGCCCTCTCGCTCAATTGTTCCGCGTGAAAATTGCCCTCGTCAGAACCAACAACGCCATACATCGCCTACACATCTACTCGGCTGACCGATTTGCCTGTTATGCAGTTTAGCGGAGCCAACGGACCTGGAATGGCGTTGCATTCCCGTTGCGCCCGAGCCTATCGTATGCGCGGATCGAGCTCCTTATCCGCCAAATCCGGTTTGTGGCCGAGGACCAGGCAACAACACCAACGGCAAGATAAGCATCTCGCCGGAAAGCAAATCATGAGCACGAACACGGCAATAGTGACAGGAGCCGGCACCGGCATCGGCGCGGCAACGGTTGAGCGGCTGGCAGGATTGGGCTGGAATGTGACGCTGGTCGGCCGGCGGCGCGACAAGCTGGAAACGGTGGCAGCAAGCGTTTCTGGAAGACCCGGCCGAGCCCTGGTGATTGCCGAGGATCTTGCCGATCCCGCAGCGGCCAAGCGCGTCATCGAGAATACCCGCGCCACCTTCGGCCGCATCGATGCGCTCGTCAACAATGCCGCTACCATCAAGGTGATGCGTATCGACGACTATCCGCTGGACGTCATAGACCTCCATTGGGCGGTCAATGTGCGCGCGCCGTTCCTCCTGATCCAGGCCGCGCTTCCGGCCCTGCGCGAACGCGGCGGCGCCATCGTAAACATCTCGTCGTCCTCGGGCACTATCTTGCGACCCGGCCAATCGCTCTACGGCATGACCAAGTCGGCCCTCGAATATCTGACGCGCTCGCTGGCCGGCGAACTGGCACCGAACCGGATTCGGGTCAACGCTCTGGCGCTCGGTCCGGTCGATACGCCCATTCACGAGACTTGGGCCACCAATCTGACGGAGGCCTATGAGTGGCTGGCAGGCCAGGTGCCGCTCGGCCGGATCGCCAAGGCCGAAGAAGTGGGACGCTGGATCGAACTGCTGGTTTCGCCGGACTCGGCGTGGATGACCGGCGCCTGTATTCCTTTTGACGGCGGTCAAACGCTCGACATTTCGTGAGCGGCTAGTGTGCTGAACGCGAAGTTCCTGATATCTAACCGTTATACCGACAGGAACTTCGCGTTCAAAAGCACACTAGAAATTATTAGATTTTCTAGTGTCCTTTCGAATTGGAAGTTCGCTCGGAAGACGCTGCGAGGTGATGCGAACTTCGGATTCGGGACACTAGGGAGTTCGCGACGATGAAACACTATCTCCGGCTCGAGGTTCTTCGCCTGATCTGCATCTCTTTTGCGGCCTTGCTTTTCGCAGCAGTAGCGATTTCCGCCGGCCGTCATTCGGATCCCGAGCTTGAGGCCCTCTTGCCGCAGACGCTGGGGGGCGTTGCGCTCACCATTGAAAGCCAGGCTGGCCCCGAGCTTGCCACCAACAGCGCGGCCTTCGACGCATTCCTGAAAACGCTCGGCAAATCACGCGACGATTTCACCCTCGCCAGCGCCTATGCGCGCAGGCGGGCTCAAGGCAGCGGTGGGGGCCTGGCGGGTGAAGGGCGCCGACCCTGCGCTGCTGCTGCCCGGCTTCAAGGCTGCGCTGCAAGCTTCAAGTACGACGCCGCTGACTAACACCGAGGAAATCTTGGCCAAACGCACAGTGACCCGCATCGGCGATCCGGGCCAACTCGCGCAAGGGCCGCTTTACGTCTTCGTGCGCGGCAACACGCTGCTCTTCGTGCAGACGCCCGACCGGGCCCTCGCCGAAGAGGCTTTGAGCAAGCTGCCGCCGCCGCTATAGCTCCGCGTTGACGATGAAGCCAGCATCCACGAGCAACGTCGCAGACGTCACGTAGCTCGCATCGTCCGAAAGAAGAAACGCAATGGTACTTGCCAGTTCGGAAGGTTCGGCGATGCGGTGAAGGGCGATGCGGTCGAGATAATATTTCATGGTATCGGGCATATCGAGCATCGGCGCGCTCATGTTGGTCCTGACCGCGCCCGGCTCCACCACGTTGACGCGTATTCCGTTGTTCCCGAGTACCGAGCCCAATGCCTTGCCCAGCATGCTGATGGCGCCCTTGGTGCCGCAATAGGCCACTTGGGTGGGAGCACCGACATGGGCGGAGATCGAACTCACCATGACGATGGCACCGCCATGGCCTTCGGCGATCATCTGCTTGGCCGCCTCAGTGCATACCACCCAGGTGCCGCGGACATTGGTTTCGAAGAGGTTGTCGAAATCCTCGATCGACGTCGCATCCCAGGGCATGAAGGGATTGATGGCGGCATTCGAAACGACATAGTCGAGGCGGCCGCCCTGTTTCGCCACTTCCTTCACCATGGCCGTGACCGCCGCCGGATCGCGCATGTCGGCAATGACCGCGAAAGGCCTCCCCGCCACCTTCCTTGATCAATCTCAGCGTCTCGCTCGCATCGCCGGAAGGCTTCTGGTTGATGCCGACCAGCGCGCCCTCTGAGGCAAGCCGCACCGCCGTTGCCTGGCCGATGCCCGTGGTCGCGCCGGTGACCAGGGCTACCTTGCCCGCGAAACGCGCCATGCAAATCCTCCTCGCCGAGTTTAGAAAATGGCTATTGGGTTCCAGGGCGTGCCCGTAGCGCCCGGCAGCCGCAATGGCAGGCCGACCACCATGAATTCGAATCGGCCTTCCTGCTCGCATGCCACGGCCAATTCCTCAAGCTGCAGGCTGTCAGAGATACACATGCCCATGGCGGTGAGTTGCAAAGCATGGATGGGATAGGGCATGCCCTCCACATTGCTTGGAACGGTTTCGCCGTCGCCGTCGGGCAGGAAGGCGGCTATCCGCCGCTCGTGCATCCACGGCACGGTGTCGACGTGGAGGCCGGCCTTGCCCTCGCCCGCCGGCGGGTATTCGTTGCTCCAGGCGCCGAGTTTCAAGCGCCTGGCGTGATGGCCGGTGCGGAAAACCAGAATATCACCCTCGCCGAGCCGAACCCCTTGCGCATTCTCGATTTCCTCGAGCTCGCTTGCGTGTCACTGCCTCGCCAGGTTCCAGCCACTCGACGCCGCGATGGCGCGCCGCGTCGAGCATCACGCCGCGGCCGACGAGGCCGGTGGCATATGCCGTGATGCTTCCCCAGTCCGAGCCGCGTGAGGTGAGGGTCGATACGGGTTTGCCGTTGTAGAGCTTGCCCTTATAGCCGACGTGGTTAAGCGCATCGACATGCGTGTAGGCATCGCCGTGGCTGGCCATGCCGAGGCAGCACATGCCGAAGGACAAGCCGCTCTTGCTCACCGGCATATCATGCAGGAGTGACATCAAATGCACGGCCGGATTGGGATTGTCGGGTCCAGCAGATCTTGCTGATCGGGATGGCCATGGAGACCTGGCGGCCGCTGCGGACAAGCCTGGCGGCGGCGGCCACCCTGTCAGGCGTCAGGTAGTTCAGCGTGCCGCGCTCGTCATCAGGGCCCCAGCGTCCCCAGTTCTTCACTTTCTCGAACAGGTCGTCGAATTCCTCGAGCGACACGAGCGCAGGTGGTGTCAGGGTTCGCGTCATCCGTCTGATCCTCTGCGGATTGCGTTAGATGCGATATCAGATCCGGGAGCGCAGGATGCTCCCGGATCAAAGGCTGCGTCGCTATTGAGGACCGGCCGTTGCCGCCAGGATGGTATCGACATTGTCCTTGGTGACGAAGATCGAGACCGGAGTCGCCGATTGCCGGCAGTGGGTTCTGCAGCCATTGGTCCATGCCCAGGCTGCGGATGATGTCATTGTGGAAGGTATAGAGATAGGCGACGGCGAAGAAGTCCATCGTCTCGTACTTTTCCATATTGATCATCTTCACCGTGCCGTCCTTGATCGAATTCAGGAAGTCGCGGCCAGCCTCGTTCGAGGTGACGATGATCTTGCCCGCCTTGCCGGACTTCGGTCACCGCCCGCACGATGCCCGGTCCCGCCTCCGAATCGAAGCCCACCATGCCGGTGAGATTGGGATGACCCTGGATGATCGCCGCGGTGTTGGCGGCCACCTGCTCGACATTGGTGCCGGATTCCTCGTCCGCCACCACCTTGATCTCCGGGCACTCCTTGGCGAGCGCATCGCGCAGGCCCTGGCGGGCGGCAATGAAGTTGCTCGCGGCCAGGAATGAGATCGTGCCGATCTCACCCGCCTTCAACCCGGCTTCGGCATGATAACGGCACTGGTACTGCCCGTGCTGGTAGCCGAGATTGTACCAGTTGGTGCCGAGATAGGTGAGGCGCTTCGACATCGGCAGGTCGCCGTCGGTGACCATGGTCGGAACCTTCTTGTCGATGCACTTGTCGACCTCGGAAGCGAGCGCGTCGTCCCAGCCGCCGACCACGATCACGCCCGCCGGGTTCTTGGTGCATTCGGCATCGACGGTGGTGATGAAGGCGGCGAGATCGACCGAGGTCGGGCCGGCGATGCGCACCTTCACATTGAGCGCCTTGCGCGCCGATTCAAGACCCGGATAGACCCGTTCCACAAACAGCGGCAGATTCGACGCGTTGCTGATCCAGACATATTCCTGATCGCTGCGGCTCGCATCGCCGATCGGAACATTCAGGCCCGTGGGTGTTGTCGACGCCCCCGCTGCAGCCGGATCGGTTGCCGCCAGGATAGTATCGACATTGTCCTTGGTGACGAAGATGAGGCCGGAGTCGCCGATTGCCGGCAGTGGGTTCTGCAGCCATTGGTCCATGCCCAGGCTGCGGATGATGTCATTGTGGAAGGTGTAGAGATAGAGGACGGCGAAGAAGTCCATCGTCTCGTACTTTTCCATATTGATCATCTTCACCGTGCCGTCCTTGATCGAATTCAGGAAGTCGCGGCCAGCCTCGTTCGAGGTGACGATGATCTTGCCGGCCTTGCCGGACTTCGTCACCGCCCGCACGATGCCCGGTCCCGCTTCCGAATCGAAACCCACCATGCCGGTGAGATTGGGATGACCCTGGATGATCGCTGCGGTGTTGGCGGCCACCTGCTCGACATTGGTGCCGGATTCCTCGTCCGCCACCACCTTGATCTCCGGACACTCCTTGGCGAGCGCATCGCGCAGGCCCTGGCGGGCGGCAATGAAGTTGCTCGCGGCCAGGAATGAAATCGTGCCGATCTCGCCCGCCTTCAACCCGGCTTCGGCATGATAACGGCACTGGTACTGCCCGTGCTGGTAGCCGAGATTGTACCAGTTGGTGCCGAGATAGGTGAGGCGTTTCGACATCGGCAGGTCGCCGTCGGTGACCACGGTCGGAACCTTCTTGTCGATGCACTTGTCGACCTCGGAAGCGAGCGCATCGTCCCAGCCGCCGACCACGATCACGCCCGCCGGGTTCTTGGTGCATTCGGCATCGACGGTGGTGATGAAGGCGGCGAGATCGACCGAGGTCGGGCCGGCGATGCGCACCTTCACATTGAGCGCCTTGCGCGCCGATTCAAGACCCGGATAGACCCGCTCGACGAACAGCGGCAGGTTCGACGCGTTGCTGATCCAGACATATTCCTGATCGCTGCGGCTCGCATCGCCGATCGGAACATTCAGGCCCGTGGGTTCTCCGGCCAAGACCGGGGCGGCGATCACCAATGCGAGGCCGGCGATCAGGGCCGATGGAACTGCAGAGTCGTTTCATCTCGTCCTCCTTGTGATCTGTGTATTCTTTTCGCCCCGTGTGTGCCCAGGGCTTTCACGCCAAATATCCTCAGGCGCGGTGATGCAGCCGCGCGAACTGATCGAGCCCGACGCTCATCAACAGCACGATGCCCACCACGATGAGTTGCCAGAACGGATTGATCCCGGCGATGATCATGGCGTTCTGCAACAGCGCCATCAAGAGCACGCCGAGAAAGGCGCCGAGAATCGTGCCGGCGCCGCCGGCAAGGCTGGCTCCGCCCAGCACCACCGCGGTGATCACCTTGAGCTCGACGCCCTGGCCTGCCAGCACCACGGCCGTGTTGAGTCGCGAGGCGAGCAGCGCCCCGGCGAGGCCCGCCAGCAAGCCCATGATGACGAAGAAACTGAACACGGTGCGGTCGACATTGATGCCGGAAAGCTTCGCCGCGCGAGGATTGCCGCCGATATAATAGGCTTGGCGGAAATAGCGGGTGCGGCCGACGAGAAACGCGAAGAGCAGCACGATCACGGCCATGAACCAGAAAGGCGAATAGATGCCGAGGAGCTGGGTCTGGCCGAATACCGTATAGCCATTGCCGATATTGGTGACGCCGGCGCCGGAGACGAGCTGCAACCCGCCGCGATAGATCGATAGCGTCGCGAGCGTTGCGATCAGCGCGTTGATCTTGAACCTGGTGACGAGTGTGCCATTGACGATGCCGAGCAGCCCGCCCCACGCGCACCCGGCAAGGAAGGCCGGCAGCGGCGGCCAGCCCAGCTGCTTGACGGCCAGTCCGGCCATGATGCCCGGAAAAGGCAAGGATGCCGCCGATCGAGAGATCGAACATGCCGCTGATCATCAGCACCATCATGCCGCAGGCGAGAATGCCGGTTTGCGCCGTGTCGAGCAGCACCACGGCGGCGTTTCCGGTGGTGAGAAAGGTTGTAGGCCGCAAGACCGCCATCACGACGATGAGGGCGGCAATCAGTATGATGAGCAGCAGCGGCCGGTCCGTGGCAATCCGGGACAAGAAAAGCCCGGCCAGCGGATTTGCCTTGGCTGCGTGCTGCCGTCTCACTGCTCATGCGGCTTCCCCTGTTATGCCCGACTTCGGCGCGGCGAGTTCGAGAATGGCGATCTCGGTTGCAGCTGCAGCGTCAAGCTCGCCGGCAACGCGGCCCTCGGACATCACGATGATGCGGTGGGCGAGCGCCAGCACTTCAGGCAGATCGGAGGAAACGACAAGCAATGCCATGCCGCCCGCCGCGAGATCGCGGAGGATCCGGTAGATGTCGGCCTTGGAGCCGACATCGACTCCGCGCGTCGGCTCGTCAACGATGAGGATGCGCGGCTCGCGCACCAGCCACTTGGCGAGCAGCACTTTCTGCTGGTTGCCGCCAGAAAGATAACGGACGTCACGGTCGATGCTCGGCGTGGCGACGCGCAACGCGTCTACATACTTCTCGCTGATCCGCCGCATGCCAGCCTTCGAAAGCAGCCCCGTATTTGTATAGGCGCCGAGATTGGCGGCGACCATGTTCGCTTCGATGGTGAAATCCATGAAGAGCCCGCCATCCTTGCGGTCCTCAGGAAGCATGGAGATGCCGGCGGCCATCGAATCGGCGGGGCTTCTCGGGCGCAGTTCCTTGCCTTCGACGAGGAGTTTGCCTGACTGAATGGGTCTCGCCCCGAATATCGCCTCGCAAACTTCGGTGCGCCCGGCGCCGAGCAGGCCCGCCAGGCACAGGATTTCGCCGATAACGCAGCGAGAAGGAGGCGGATACTACCGGAGCGGCGGAAAGGTCGCGCAATTCGAGAGCAATGGCTGCATCCTGCGGCGCCCGGCGCGGGTCGGGTTCGAAGGAGAGCTCGCGCCCGACCATGAGCGAAATGAGTTCCTTGTGGGTTGTCCGTGCCGTTTCTCTGACGCCGGTGACACGGCCGTCCTTCAGCACCGTCACGCGATTGGAAATCTCGAATACCTCGCTCATGCGATGAGAAACGTAGACGATAGCAATACCCTGCGCTCGCCAGCCGCCGAATGACGCGGAAGAGGTGGCGGCCCTCGTTGATGGTGAGCGAGGATGTCGGCTCGTCGAGAATGATGAGTTTCAGTTCGTGCGAAAGACCTTTGGCGATCTCGACCATTTGCTGCTGTCCCGGCGAGAGGTGGGACACAGGCGTGTGCGGATCGATGTCGACTTCGAGATCCTTCAGGATGCGCCGCGCTCCGTCAAACATCGGGTGTTCGGCGGATGACGCCCAGCGCATTGGAAGGCTGGCGGCCGGCATAGATGTTTTCGGCCACGCTCAGCGAACTGACGAGGCTGCGCTCCTGGTAGACCATGGCGATGCCGGCGTCGGCAGCAGCCTGCTCGTTCATGCCGGCAAGCGAATGTCCGTCAAGCTCGATGGTGCCGCTATCAGGCTGATAGACACCGGCAACGAGATGCATGAGTGTCGATTTCCCGGCGCCGTTCTCGCCGATGAGCGCATGAATTTCACCACGCTCCACCTCGAATGAGACGTCGTCAACCGCACGCACTCCGGGGAAAGTCTTCACGACACTGCGGATGGCAAGACGCGGCATTCACTCTCCCCGCCCGAACGAACGGCAAAAGATGCTGCCGCGATGTTCAAATGTCAATTGGCTTCTCAGTTCTGACCCTATTGACATTGATGAATGCTCCTTCACTCCGGCAACTCAAGCTTGGTTTCGAAGGTCTTGAGGCTCTCCCCTGCGATGTTGACGGTGTTGCCCACGACCTCACACCAGAGATCGCCGCCGCGCTTGGAGAGATGCCGGCTATGGAGGGATGTCTTGCCCAACCGCTCGGCCCAGTAAGGCGCGATGATGCGATGAGCCGTACCGCACACCGGGTCCTCCGGCAGACCGACAGCCGGCGCAAAGACGCGGATGACGATATCCGTATCCGTGCCCGGCGCAGTTGCGATGAGTGCGCCACGATCCATGGCGGCAACACGCGTCATGTCGGGCCGCAGTTCAGCGATCTCGATGTCGGACCCGAAGACCGCCACATAGCCGAAAGAGGCGACATAACTTCGAGCTGGGCGCAAACCGAGGGCGCTGGCAATCTCATCACAGCGGCCTGTTTCTTCATAGGGCATCAGCGGCCAATTGACGGCGATGCCATGAGCGCAATGGCGGACCATGGCGGCGCTCGCCATTAGCCAGCCTGAACGACAGCGCCTGTCGGTCGGCGGCGCGTCGTTCCAAAGCCACATGGGCGGCCGCCAGCGTGGCGTGGCCGGCGCCGGGATGGGAGCCCTCGGCGGTGAAGAAGTTGAGCGACGGTTCGGCCTCTTCGGGCTTCGTGATGACTGCGAGCACGTCTGCGCCGAGGAGTTCGCAAGCGCCCGTCATCTGCTCCGGCCTGAGCTCATCCGGCGTGGTCAGTACGAAGGCCGGATTGCCGCGAAAAGGATGCGAGGCGAAGGTCACGATCTGATGCAATGCAACTCGCACTTGGCCCTATGCCTTCAAGGGCTTGTAGGCGACAACCTGCATCTCCACCTTGCAGGTGAACATGAAACGCATCGGAAAGACCGAGCGCACTGGCGGATCCTTGCTGAAGTAGGTCTTGTAGATGGCGTTGAAGGCGCGAAAATCACGAGGATCGGTCAGCCAGCATTCGCATTTGACCACGTCGGCAAACGTGCAGTTTTCTAACGCCAGCGCATCCTTGATGAAGCCGAAGGTCTTATGAACCTGCTCGTCGAATGGCATGCGCTGGTTTTCCGTGCCGTCGTCGAGAATGTTCCCGTGTTCGTCGAACACAACTTTCTCGGGATCGAAGATCCATGGCCCATAGGCGGAAGTGAAGACGAAATCGCCGGCTCGAATGGTCTTGGAGATCGGAACGGCCGGATGGGCTGGATGCGCGCGTTTCATGCGGGTTTTCCTCAATAGCGAGCTTGGATCGGCCACTGATCGACAACCTCTTCGCCGCGCACGACATTGAAGGCGCGGTAAAGATTGACGGTCGGATCGCAATGGGAGGTCAGGAACTCGATCGTGTCGCCAAGCGCCGGCCCCTGCCCTTCGAAGTCTACCGCGCCGTGCTCATCGCCCATGAAACGGTAGCTGGCACCCGGTGGCGCGCCGCGCAGCGGTCGGGGCTTGCCGCTGTCGGTGGCAAACGCCTTCCAGCCGGCATTGACGATAACGCAACCTGGACGATTGGCCGATACCACCGAGGCCGCCACGAACAGCGACGGCAGGAACGGGTTCTCGTTGTCGTTGGTGACGATCGAGCTGTAGCAGGAGTCCATGAACAGGAACGAACCCGGCTGCAGTTCAGTGAAAAGTCCGGTGCCGCCATCGATGACATGGGTCCCGGTTCCGGCGCCTGAGACGATCTCCGGCGCAAGTCCGGCGCTTTTCAGTGCCCCCACCAGCGACCGCACCCGGCCCTGCTGGATACCGGCAAGGCGCACGCGTTCGCTTAATGGCATTACCTGTTGCAGATTTCCCCAATAGGCCTGAATGCCGCGGTAGCTCAGCGACGGAAGGGCGTCAATGCGCTGTGCCAGCGCCACCGCGTCCTGGATTTCGACACAGCCCGTGCGCCCCAGGCCGAAATCGAAGTCGACAAGCACGTCAAGCTTGCGCCCTGCCGCCGCTGCGACAGCAGCATAGGCCTCCGTATTGACCGGATGATCGGCGACGGCACCTATGTCGGCACCTCTGAGCAGGAGGCGGCGCAACCGCTCAAGCTGGTGCGTCGTGACCATCGGCGAGGTGATGAGAATGCCGCGGATGCCGCCGAGCGCCATGGACTCCGCTTCTTCAATGGTGGCGCAGGAGGCGCCGATGGCTCCGGCGTGGGCGAGCCGCTGAGCGATCTCCACACATTTGTGCGCCTTCGCATGAGGCCGAAGTTTGACCCCCATAGCTCGCGCCCGGTCCGTCATGGTGGTGATGTTGCGATCGAGCAGATCGATATCGATGACGAGCGCCGGTGTCGGCAAGTCCTTGCGTGCAATCTTCGTTGCCATGGCGTCCACCCAACCCAGCAAACCTGGTCAGGCATACTGAGGCGTCAAACGGTCATAGGTCAATATGCTATTGACAATTCACTCAATACGGCTTGAATTTCAAAGCCTGGCGTTTGCGCATGAGCGATTTTCTGGGACTGCTGATCGATGAACATACCCCGCATTCAGGCAGGCCGCCGCAAGCGTTCACATGAGATCGCCGAACTCATCGAAACCGCCATTGCCTCTGGCGAGTTCGAAGTCGGAACCAAGCTGCCATCAGAAAAGGAACTGGCTGAGCGCTATGGTGTCGGCCGGCCGTCGGTGCGAGAAGCCCTCTTCCTCCTGCAGCAGCAGGGTTTCGTCGACGTGACGAGTGGCGCCCGTGCCCAGGTTACCGCTCCTAACAGCAAATTCCTTTCCGACCAGATTGCTGCGCTCGTCAAGCGCACCGCGTCGCGCGGCCAGGGCCAGAGTTATATGGAACAGACGCGCCTGCTATTCGAGGCGGGAGTGGCCTGGCAGGCGGCGCAGTGCGCAACGGCTGAAGATATCGAACGCCTCAAGCGTGCCCTCGACGCCAATACCGCCGCCATGGGCAATACGGCCGAGTTTATTCGCACCGATGTGGCGTTCCACTACGAGCTCACAGTGATTACCCGCAATCCGGTGTTCTCCGCGGTGCACGACATTCTGGTGCAGTGGCTTGTCGATCAGCGCACCACGACGATCCACATGCCTGATGCCGACCGGCTCTCGGTGCGCGACCACACGGCGATCTACGAGGCGGTCGCAGCGCATGACCCTATGCGTGCCTTCCACGAGATGACGAGCCACCTGAGGCTCATCAGCCAACTCTATACTGAATCGAAGCGGCTGCACGACGAGATCATGCGGAACGTGGCGCGTGATGTCGCGGCGCGAATCGATCGCGAGAAGGAAGCCATGTGGTCGGGCCTGCGGGGTTCTGCGCGAGCCAACCGGAAAACCCGCCAGGAAGCGGAGGGCGGCGTCATGACAACTGTCGTCCTGGGCGCCGGCGCCGTCGGAACAGCAACTGCCTGGTATTTGAGCAAGGCTGGCCAGGACGTCGAGGTCGTCGAACGCCGGCCGGAAGCGGCACTCGAGACGAGCTGGGGAAATGGCGGCGTCATTCATGCGAGCGAAGTCGAGCCATGGTCGCAGCCGGGCATGCCGCGCAAGATCATCGGCTGGCTCGGCAAGGAAAATGCGCCGCTCCTGCTGCGCTACGGCGCCATACCGCATATGTGGCGCTGGGGTCTCGAGTTTTCGCGCAACTGCACGCCTGAGAGATTTCGTGCAAATGCAAAGGCCAATCTCGATCTGGCGCTGCATTCGCTGAAGTCGCTGCAGGAAATCGGCGTCCGAGACCGGCATCAATTATGACCGGGCGACGCGCGGCGTATTGAAGATCTATCGCTCAGCCGAGTCTCTGGATGCCGCGCAACGTTCCTGTGATTTCCTGGCGCAGCATGGCCTCCTCTATGAGCGCGTCGATGTAGCGCGCTGCGTAGCGCTGGAACCGGCACTGGATGAGACCAGGGAGACGCTTGCCGGCGCGCTTTACTTCGCCCGTGACGAGGTGGGCGACTGCCACAAGTTCACGCAAGGCCTCGCCGCCGCTTGCGCTGCGCGAGGGGTGCGCTTTCGCTATGGCGAGACGGTACAATCGATCGAGACGGCCGGCGGACATGTGACCGGCATCGTCACCGACAAGGGCCGGATTTCCGCCGACACGGTGATCGTTGCTCTCGGGAGCTTCACCTCGCCGCTCCTGGCAAGGATCGGTATCCGCGTTCCCATCTATCCAGTGAAGGGCATTTCGATCACCTTCCCGCGCGGCGCCTGGAACAGCGCGCCGCAGATGCCGGTTATCGACGACAGCAAACTTTTCGGCCTCGTGCCGATCGGCGATCGCATGCGGATTTCAGGCTCGGCCGAGATCGCCGGTTACGATGCATCACCTGCAACATCGCGCGCCGCAGCCATCGTCGAGAATGCAAGCTTCACTTTCCCGGAAATGAAGCGGCATCTCGACCTTGCCAAGGCGCGCATCTGGGCGGGCCTGCGTCCCGTGAGTCCTGCCGGCACGCCGGTTATCGGCCGAACCGGCGTGCGGGGCCTGTGGGTCAATGCAGGCCATGGACATCTTGGCTGGACGCTGGCCTGCGGTTCTGGCCGGGTGGCCGCCGACCTGATCACTGGCCGCAATCCCGAGATTCAAGTTCCGGCGCCGCAAGGCGCTGTCTTAGCTACGGCGGCATGAGACCGCCTTCTGCCATAACCAAAGGGAGGACGTCACCATGACGAAGTTATTGCTGACCGCTGCATTGCTGGGCCTCGCTGCGACTGCGCCCGCGCTTGCCGAGGAGGATGCTGCCGCCAAGGCGGTCGAAGCGGCAAAGCAGTTTAGTGGTTCGACGCATCACGGTCGTCGCGGAGGCGGGGCTGCAGGCGCTGCTCGACACGCAATATATCGGGCCCGAATGGGAAAAACTCACCGGCATCAAGGTAAAGGTTGTCGAGCTTCCATTCGAGGAGATCTATCCCAAGACCATTCTCGAAAAGCAGGCGGGAACTGGCGGCTACGATGTGTTGTTGATTTCGCCCGCATGGCTTGCCGACATGGTTGCTAACGGCGCCGCCGAACCGCTCGATCCCTACATCGAAAAGTATGGAGTGAAGAGCGAATTCGACGACATCAATCCGGCGTTCAAGGACTGGATGAGCTACAACGGCAAGATCTACGGCCTCGTCGTCGATGGCGACGTGCTCGTGACCTACTACCGCAAGGACCTGTTCGAGGACCCGGAGAACCAGAAGGGGTTCAAGGAGAAATATGGCCATGACCTGAGCGTTGCCGAAGAACTACAAGGAGTTTGGCGAGATTGCCTGCTTCCTGACCGAGAAGTATCAGCCGAAGATGTATGGCGCGGGTGTGATCAATACCGGCTACACCTTCTTCTTCTTCTGCGAGCGCTTCCGCAACTATGGCGGCAAGTTCTTCGACCCCGAGACGATGAAATCGACAGTCAACAGCGAAGCGGGCCTCAAGGCGCTGACCGACATGGTCGAACAGAACAAGTGCATGTCGCCAGGTATCGAGACCTGGGGCTTTGCCGAAAATCTCTCGGCAATGAACGCCGGCGAGATTGCCATGACCATTTCCTGGCCGCCGGTCGGGCGTTGGGCGCAGGGCGTCAACATCGAAGATAAGGCGTTGTCCTGGGTGCCGAAGACCACGGTGGCGGACAAGGTGGGCTATGCCATCAATCCCGGCGGCCATCCGGAACTCGCCTCGGGCTTCATCTCGGGCGTCTCGCCCGACAGCAAGAACAAGGACGCGGCCTATCTCTATGCGCAGTGGATGCACTCCAAGACCCAAAGCCTTGCAGAACGTGATGAAGCCGGTAGGTCTGCGCGATCCATTCCGTATCTCGCACTATGAATCCGCCGACTACCAAAATCTCTGGCCGGGTGCCAAAGACTACCTTAAGATCCTGAAGGAGGGTGCTGCGGCCGGCTACGCCGACTTCTCCTTCATCGAGACTTTCAAGTATCAGGACGCAATGTCGCGCGCCGTCAGCGCTGCGATCGGCGGCGAGGATCCGAAGGCAGCACTCGATGCCATGGCGGCGGAGTGGGATCAGATCACCGAGTCGGTCGGCGTCGACAAGCAGCGCGAGGTCTACAAGGTCTGGGCAGCCAAACCGTCAGCCTATCGCGAGTGACGGCGGCAACCACCATCGCAGCACATTCCGGCCGGCCCTTCTGGGCCGGCCGCCGCGGTGCGGGCCTGATGTTCATCGGGCCCGCGGTGTTCGTCATGCTGCTTGTCGGCTTGTTCCCGTTCCTGTGGGCGGTGGCCGTCAGCTTTCAGGATCTGACTGGCTCCAATCGCACCGGTAATTGGGTCGGACTTGCCAACTATCAGAAGCTCCTCGCCGATGCGCGAGTCTGGGCGGCACTTGGCCGCACGCTATCTTCTCCTCGCCGTCGCGCTGCCCCTCGAGCTTGTTCTGGGACTTCTGCTGGCGATGCATTTCCAGCCCGACCGGCCGTTCAAGCGCCTGTTCGTTGCGCTCCTCGTATTGCCGGCCGTTGTCCCGCCAATGGTTGCGGGCTCGATGTGGCGGCTGATGTTCGACCACAAATTCGGGCCTTTCAACCAGATCATCGGCTGGCTCGCCGGCGAACCGATAGTGCTTCTCTGGGTGGTCAAGCCGCATCTTGCCTTCTGGTCCATCCTGATCGCCGAGGTCTGGCAATGGACGCCCTTCATGTTCATCATTCTGCTGGCGGCGCTCGTCAATGTCGACCGCGAACAGCTTGAGGCGGCAGAGATCGACGGCGCCGGCCGTTTCCGCGTCTTTTTCCGCATCGTGCTGCCGGCCATCATGCCGGTCCTGGGCATAGCGCTTCTGATCCGCGCCCTCGACCTCTTTCGCATTTTCGACAGCGTCTGGCAGCTCACCCGCGGCGGGCCCGGCACCAAGACCGAGACCATTTCGATCTTCATGTTCGTCCGCGGCTTCCAGAGCTTTGAGACGAGCTACACGGCCGCCCTCGTTGTCGTCGCTCCTCATGCTTCTCTCTGTCGCGGTGACGTTCGCCCTCAAACGCATGGAGATCGCGCGATGAGGAAACGGACCGTTCTCGGCGAGATCGGCTGGTACGCGTGTCTCGCTGGTCATCCTCGTGGTCGTGCTGTTTCCGATCTACTGGATGTTCATGGTCTCGCTGAAGCTGCCGGAGGAGATATTCAAGTCACCACCGGTGTGGTTCCCAAATGAGCCGCAATTGGGCAATTTCGCGCAGCTGTTCATGGATGGCGATGTCTGGTCGCTGTGGAACAGCCTGGTAATAGCCGGCATCAGTACGCTCATCGCCATGCTGCTTGGCACGCTCTGCGCCTATGCCATCGTACGCTTCAAGACTGGCGGCGATAATCTTGCGATCTGGATCCTGTCGCAGCGCATGCTGCCGCCGATCGCCGTGGTGTTCCCGATCTTCCTCGCCTATGCATTCTTCGGCCTTGCCGACAGCTATCCCGGCCTGATTCTGCTCTATACCGCCTTCGCGCTTCCCTATGTCGTGTGGATGATGCGCGGTTATCTCGAGGACGTGCCGGTGGAGCTGGAAGAGGCAGCCCTGGTCGACGGCTACTCGCATCTGAGCGTGCTTTGGAGGGTGACTGTGCCGATGGCTCGCAATGGCGTCATTGCCACTGCAATATTCGCCTTCGTCTTCTCCTGGAACGAGTTTCTCTTCGCTCTTGTGCTCACCCGCACCGAGGTCATTACCTTCACGGTACAGATCAGCCAGTATTTCGGGTCGCAGTCGACCTTCTGGGCCAAAATCGCTGCCATGTCGGTGCTCGGAACAGCTTCCAGTTTTCATCGCCGTTACGCTGCTTCAACGTTATGTCGTGCGCGGCATTTCGCTCGGCGCTGTCAAGGGATAGGCGATGTCGGATCTCAAGATTACTGGCCTTCGCAAACATTACGGATCGGTTCATGCGGTCAAGGGCATTGACCTCGAAGTCCCTTCCGGCGAATTCACCGTGCTCGTCGGACCTTCCGGCTGCGGCAAGTCCACCCTGCTACGCTGCATCGCCGGGTTGGAAGAGGTGGATGGTGGCGTTATCGAAATCGGCAGCAAGGACGTCACCTGGGCGCGCCCGCGCGACCGCGACATCGCAATGGTGTTCCAGAGCTACGCGCTCTATCCATATATGAGCGTCTACGAGAACATTGCCTTCGGCCTGCGTGCCCGTAGCGTAGCGACGGCCGATATTGACCGGCGGGTGAAGCGAGCCGCGGAGATGCTGGACATCGGCGAACTGATGCAGCGCCGCCCGCGCGAGCTATCAGGTGGCCAGCGCCAGCGTGTCGCCATTGGCCGGGCCATCGTGCGCGACGCAAGGCTATTCCTCTTTGACGAACCCCTCTCCAATCTCGACGCACAGCTGCGTGACGAGATGCGGGCCGAGATCAAGCGGCTTCATCAGGAACTGAAGCACACGATGATCTATGTCACCCACGATCAGGTCGAGGCGATGACGCTGGCCGACCGAATTGTGCTCCTCCGCGACGGGGTGATCGAACAGCAGGGTTCGCCTCTCGACCTTTTCGAGCGCCCGGCCAATCGTTTTGTCGCAGGTTTCCTCGGAAGCCCCAAAATGAACTTCCTCAACGCAACGCTGTCAGACCGACAGGCGAAACTGGAAGACGACAAGTCCCTCCCTCTTCCAGATCTGCCCGAGGTGCTTGATGGCGCTGCCATCGTACTCGGAATCCGCCCTCAACACATCACCCGTGCCGTCAATTCCGGTGTCGCCGGACAAGCCCAAATAGCTGTCGTTATCGAGCTCGTTCAGGTTACCGGAACCCGCGCGCTCATCACATTCTCGCTCAGTCGCCGCATCATGGTCGCCGATCTTGAATTGGGTGGTGACTGCAAGCCGGGAAAGAGGATGAATATCAATTTCGACATGAACCGCGTAGTTATTATCGATCCCCGGACCGAACGTACCATCTATCCAACTGCACGATTTCAAGGAGCAGCAGGATGATCGCACCGGGTTTCGCGACTTGGCTGCGGCTCTTGGCGTCGAGCGTTTCCGGCCCATCACGATGACGAGCTTCACTGCCATTCTCGGCGCCCTGCCGATCGCCATCGGCTTCGGCGCGGGATCGGAACTCAGACGGCCGCTTGGCGTGGCGATCGCCGGCGGCCTGGTCCTGTCGCAGCTGCTGACACTCCATTTCACGCCCGTCGTTTTCCTGGTCCTGGAGAGAATGAAGTCGCGCTTCGAGCGGCGCGCGGTGAGGGCGGCGGACAGGTTGACGGAAATGGCGACGGTCAAATAGCGGCGAGCCCGCGAATCCCCTATGCTCCTCCCTCTTATTGCGGGCGGGAGCTGGTTTCATGACAAAATCCGTGCTGGGCGTCATCGGCGGATCGGGCGTCTACGACATCGAAATGGCGGAGGCGCGTTGGGAAACGATCGCCTCGCCCTGGGGCGAGCCCTCCGACCAGGTGAGGCGGGGCGAGATCGACGGCCTGCCGGTAGTCTTTCTGCCGCGCCATGGCCGTGGCCACCGCTTCTCGCCCACCAGCATCAACTACCGCGCCAATATCGACATCCTGAAACGAGCCGGCGTCACCGATGTAGTGTCGCTGTCGGCCTGCGGCTCGCTGCGCGAGGAGCTGGAGCCCGGATGCTTCGTGCTGATCGACCAGTTCGTCGACCGAACCTTCGCGCGCGAGAAGAGCTTCTTCGGCACCGGCTGCGTGGCGCATGTCTCGCTCGCCTATCCGGTGTCGCCGACGCTGCAGGACCTGGCCGAGGCGGCGCTCAAGGCGGAGGCGATAAAATATGCGCGCGGCGGCACCTACATGGTGATGGAAGGGCCGCAATTCTCGACGCTTGCCGAATCGCATCTCTACCGGTCGTGGGGCTTGAGCGTCATCGGCATGACCAACATGCCCGAGGCCAAGCTCGCGCGCGAGGCCGAGCTCACTTATTGCACTGTCGCCATGGTGACGGACTACGACTCCTGGCATCCGCATCATGGCGAGGTCGACATCATGTCGATCCTCAAAGTGCTCAAGGCCAACAGCGAGAATGCGCGCCGCTTCGTGACCAGGCTGGCGCGCGATTTTCCGCGCGAGCATCCGACCTGCCGGGTCGGCTCGGACCAGGCGCTCGAATTTGCGATCATGACGGCGCCGGAGAAACGCGACCCGGAGCTTCTGCGCAAGCTCGACGCGGTGGCGGGGCGCGTGCTCAATCGGTCGCAATAAAGCCTTCAGACGGTCAAAATCTCCGCGACGTCTCGCGCTAGTGAACCATCCGGCGCCCTCGTGCGTTGAGGGGAACAGCGAATGTCGAGGGAGGGTCACTTGACCAGGGTAATCACGCGTCGCTCATTCCTAGGCCGGACGGCTCTGGCGGGGATGGGCTTAGTTGTTGCGAGCAGTGCAGGTTTTGCCCAGGAAGACACCATGGGCACGACCGACGGAACAGCCGATCCCTTTCCAATCCCAGAAGTCGACCTGAAGAAAATACCGCGGCAATTCCGTCGCCAGACGGTCGAATATCTCGGCCATGAATGGCCAGGCACCATCGTCGTCGACACGAAGCATCGCTTCCTGTTCAAAATTCTGCCGGGCCAACAGGCAATCCGCTATGGCGTCGGCGTCGGACGCGAAGGCTTCTCGTGGTCGGGCGAAGCCCTAGTGGGCGCGAAGCAGATGTGGCCGACCTGGAATCCGCCGGCGGAGATGGTGGCGCGCGATGCCAACGCGGCGAAATGGGCCGATGGGCAGCCCGGCGGACCGGACAATCCCTTGGGTGCCCGGGCTCTGTATCTCTACCAGAATGCCAAGGACACGCTGTTCCGCATCCATGGCACCAACGCGCCGAAATCGATCGGCAAGGCTATGTCGTCGGGCTGCATCCGCATGCTCAACCAGGATGTGGTCGAACTCTATCGCATGACTCCGATCGGCACGCGCGTCACCGTGCTGCCCGCCGATCCGCAGGAGATGTTCGAGGAGGACGAGGTCGCAGGCAACGGCGGAGAGCCGCTGGTCATTATCCAGCAGTAGGCGAGGACCGCTTAGCGCGCTAGTGTGGTGATTCAGAAATTCGCCCTATTTTGCTGCGGTCACGCGAGCGAATTTCTGAACCAAAACCACACTAGAATCAGTCGATTTTCTAGTGTCCTTTCGAATCCGAAGTTCGCTCGGAAGGCGCTGCAAGATGAGGCGAACTTCGGATTCGGGACACTA